>CAMKMX010000005.1 GCA_946414025.1 uncultured Fibrobacter sp. | reverse complement strand
TGTTGAGGCGCATGGCGGCCATGAGCATACCCGGAGTCACCTTGTCGCAGTTAGAAATGCACACGAGGGCGTCGGCGCGGTGGGCGTTTGCCATGTATTCGGTGGAGTCGGCAATCAGGTCGCGGCTCGGGAGGCTGTAGAGCATGCCGTCGTGGCCCATGGCGATACCGTCATCGACCGCGATGGTGTTCATTTCCTTCGCGACACCGCCGGCGGCTTCGATGGCGCGGGCGACCACCTGGCCCAAGTCCTTCAGGTGGACGTGGCCCGGAACAAACTGGGTATAGCTGTTCACCACGCAAATCACCGGCTTGCCAAAGTCTTCCACCTTGGTTCCTGTTGCGTGCCAAAGGGCGCGTGCACCGGCCATTTCACGGCCTTCCATAGTCTTGAGCGAACGAAGTTTCGGCATAATAATCCTCTTATAGTTGTTAGGATGCCTTTTCCTTTACTGTCATCCCGGCCTTGTGCCGGGATCACCATTTTAATAAAACATCCCTTTGTCCCGCGCAATAATGTAGCAAAAAGGGGGGAGGGAAACTCGAATGCAAGAAAAAAACACCCGCCTTGCGGCAGGTGCTTTATGGAGGTTAAATGAAAAGGGTTAGTACTTGGCAGAGAGTGCGCTAGGACATTCCACTTGTACAAATTCAATCTCGGGATTGTTGGCCGCATCCATCCAGTTTGCAAGGAACAGGCAACCGTCTCTCAAACTTGAATTGTTGGCGTATTCCTTGTTGCACATGTTGATAAGGCATTCCTTGTTGTCATATCCACAGTCAGCAAGGAATCCGCCATACTGTGCTCCTGCACAGGAAATACCCATCTTGCCGCAACCATTGTATATGCCGGGGCCACCGCCGGGAATCATCAGGTCAAACTGGTTATGACCCACATCGTAGCCGATGTTGTTTGCCATAACAATCAGATGCTTGCCTTTGATTTTTCTGTGGTGGTCGTTTGTGGGGGTGTTCGTAGCGGAAGCTCCGGTTCCAGTAAAGGTGAGCATATAGCACTTACCGCAGTCGTTCCCGCCACCTGGAGTTGCCGCAAAGGCGTAGGCGATGGTGTCATTCACGATTTGCGGAGTCTGGTCAAAGCATGTGCCGGCATTGCCGCCGTCGCAGACGCTGGCGTCATCGACGCTAGCCCGGGAAACACCATTGGTCTGGCAAGTTCTGGCAATCGGGCCGCCCTTTCCGCTCCAGGCGCAATGGGGCTTGCAGCTGTCCCAATAGCGGGTAGCATAACCATATTTCTTGTTGCCGTCTATAATCTTAGGGAGCTGGGCAGGACCGCTGTACTGGCTTGTAGAACTTGGAGTTTGTTGCTGCGAGTTTGAACTAGGAGTCTGTTGCTGGGAATTTGAACTAGGAGTCTGTTGGCGAGAACTTGAACTTTGGTTCAGGTTCGGATTCGATGCAACGCCCAGGTCCGCGCAGGCCTTTGCGTTCGGGTCGTGCCAGCATTGCAAAACGCATTCACTATTATAAGAGTACTGTTCGCCGTGGGCTCCTGTTAAGCCCTGTGCCCAATATTCGACACACTTGCCCGAAACTGAATCATAGCATTTCCCTTCGCAACTGGTCGATGCTGTAGAATTTTGCGTCTGGTTGTTGTTTCCGTTAGAGGCAGAGCTGTTTTGATTATTGTTGTTCTGGTTGTTATTATTCTGGTTGCTTGCAGAACTGGTCGTATTGTTGTTCTGGTTGTTGTTTCCGTTGCTGGCAGAGCTCGTTGTAGTCTGCTGGTTGGCGTTGCTTGCGGGTTTGTTCGGGTTCTCGGCAATGACGTCGCCGTTGTTGCTCACGATGTCGCCGTTGTCATCGACTTTACCTACATCGTTGCCTTCGGTATCCGTAACTTTCCCGTCGCCGTCAACCACAAGTTTGTCTCCGTTGTCAGTCGTGACGACTTGTCCATTTGACAGGCTTCCATCTTCGATATTATCTACAATGGTTTCGCCAGAGTCGTTAGTGATTTTTCCGTCGGCAAATTGCCCAATGGCATTCCACTGTTCGTCGAATACTTTCCCATCTTCTGTGATGTAGTATTTTTGTCCGTCTTGGTCAAGAATTTGGACATTTTCGGCCATGTTCGGAAGGAGATTGGCCGGGTTTACAGTGGTGTTGTCGGTGCAGTTCCAGGCGAGCATGAGCGCACCCGCAACCAACATTGATTTGAAGAACGGAAATTTCATGGTACCTCTCTTTATACCCATTACCCGTCTAAAAAATATAATAAAGTGCCAAAATTGGCTTGTAAAAAAGAGTTTAGAGTGACGAAGGTCAATAAAATGGACCGTTTTTTGGCCTGTTTTCGCTTACATTTTTGTGTTTTTAGGCAAAAGTAAGCGTTTTTTTACGCGAGAATAGGAGATCCTCGTGATTCTATCGCCACTGTGTGGCTCCAGAATGACAGCGAGGAGACAATCCTAGCCCCTAGATCCTAAATCCTAGCCCCTAACCCTTGGCAACCAAACTATCCAGGAACAGACGCTGGGCTTTGGAGTCGTACATGACCACGTCGTAGAGTTCGCCCAATTTGCCGGTGCGGGATTCTACCATAAGCCCTGCCAGGGAGCCTTTTTCGGTGGGGAGGAACGCTCCCTTGCCGTCGGGAGATTCCTTGAATTCCAGGTAGCCTTCGGACACGAACCAATCGCGGATTACTTTGTAGTAAATGCGTTCCGTGTTGGGGCCAATCAGGGCGTTGAGCCGCCGTGCAATTTCGCTTACTGGTATGGGAGTCTCGTCGGCGGGGTAGTTGCTCAGTTCTTCTGCCGAAATATGGAATTTTTCACGGGTCTTGCGAGGGACGTTCCCTTCTTCGGCATCGTCTTCGTCTGCTTGGTTGGATCTACGGTTTGCAAAGCGCTCGTTGGCGATGTCGATACACTTCTGGAGGTTGTCCAACACGTACTGTTGGGCCTTTTCCCAGCATTGGGTATAGATGTTGTGGTGGCCCCGCAGGTCCGATTCGCCCTTTTCGAATCCGTAAGATTCTCCGAGCTCCGTGGGCAGGTTCGCCTCGGTTCCGTTTTCGGTCATCTGCCGGGCGAGGATGCCCTGCTGAACCAAGAAGTTGGCCACGTCGGCGTAGAGCAGGTGGTTCATGTTCATGCCAGCAGGGATAAGTTCGTTGATATTGCGGACCACCCGGGAAATGGAGACGGGGTAGTCGAAGAAACGGTATTTGCTGATAGATTCTGGGGCAATGGAAAGGGGCTGCTTGGGGGCCTTGGGCGCCTTGGGTGCGGGCTTGCGGGGGGCGGTTACGGGCGCAAGCTGTTCGTGGTTCAGCTGTTGCTGCAACAGGGATGCCACATAGGCAAGGCACTTGCTGATTCGTTCCTGTTTGCAGGAGTCCCCATCGGGGAGGATTTCGTCGGTAAGAGGGTTGATGCCGCAAGACAATTTGCGCAGGTACATTTCGGCACGTTCGATAATTGCATTTTCAGAAGCCATATTTTTACTCCTTTTATTTTCAGGGCTCCTCTAAAAATTCATTTTCAAAAATTTGGCTGCAACACATCGCGCAGTTTCGTCACTCAAAGTGGTAAAGACCTCCAGTATTCACCACTTTTCGTTCCTGCCTGCGCTCGGTTTCGCTCAAATTTTCTTTACCAAAGCATCTTTTAGAGGCGCCCTCTTCTTCTTATTTAGGCGCGGCAAATATAAAAAAAATATAGGAGTGGAGGTGTCGGCAAAAGCCTATGTATATGAAAAAGACCGCATGGCACCAAGTGCTGCGGTCAGGGGAAAATGTCTAGAGTAGGCTACTTCTGGCTGGCCTTGTATTGGTCAAGGGCGGCTGCGGCCTTGTCCAGGTCAGTGTAACCCTTCATGGCGCGGGCGCGATCTACGTTGGCTTTTTGGGCGGCAAGGGCTGCTTCGAAGGCCTTCTTGAAGGCTTCGGTGTTCATGGCGGCAATGGCGTAGACCTTGAACTTACCCGCTTCGGTGACTTCCATGTCCATCTTGACCACGCTGACACCGTTCTGCATGTCGGAAATGACGTTTTTCTTGACCGCTTCCTTGTGCTGGGTGAGTTCGTCACCTACTTCTTCCTGGTAGTTGCGGATCATGGCTTCGACCTTGGATTCCAGGGAACGGGCCACGTCGGTGCGGGCATTCAGGTCGGCCTCGTCGTATGCCAGTTGTTCGGACTTGGATTCGCCGATGCCGATACCGGCCACGACGCCCTTGTCGAGCAGTTCCTGTTTTTCTTTTTGCATTTTCATCATCTTACTTGCGGACTGTTCCTGGGGGGTGCCTGCGCAACCGACAATGAACAGGGCGAATGCCAGAAGGGCGATAATCTTTTTCATGGTGTTTCTCCTGATCTTAGTTTACCCGTTCAATATAAGTTATTTTGGGGTGTTGTGTGCGAAAGTGGGCGAAAACAGGTCGAAAATGTTATATTTATCACTATGAAGAATTTATCCAAGTGTCTGTGTGTGGCGGCTATCACATTTGCCGCGGCCTCTTCTGTCGCCTTTGCCGACGACAACATTCGCTTCGTTCCCGAACCTTACCCCATTGGCCAGGCTGACCAGGGGGAGGTAAAGCATGTGGTGCTCAAGGGCGCCAATGTCTCCGGAAAAGAAATCAACCTGGAAAGCGTCATGGGCCAGGGGGTTGGCATGTCCAACTTCAAGTTCCCCAAGAAGATTGCCAAAGGTGCTGCGGTTGCCATCGAGTTCGACATGGATTTTGCGGGCATGGACGGCCAGATCAACCCGGTGGTGGTAATGGTGAGCACCGACGGCACGCCTTACACGGCAACCCTGGACGGTTTTGTGAAGGCCCCCATCTTCTTTGGCGAAAAGCTTTTTGATACGGGATTCTACGCCAAGGGCGAAAAGCGGTCATGGACGTTCTACGTGTGGGAGACCGACAAGAAGGAAAGGCCCGACCTGGCTCTGGACTCCGCCGCCCTGCGGGAGTTTTCCATGACGTCCAAGCCCGTGATGCTGAACGTGGACAAGTTGGACCAGATCAAGGAAGGGGGCAAGGTCCCGGGCCTCAAGGTGACTCTTACCACAAAGGGACTTTTGCGTGAAGGTCTGGAGCTAAAGCAGAGGAGCATCCGCAAGATTGTGGGCTTCAAGAGTAAAAAGCACCCCAAGGCCACCCCCGAAGTGCTGATTGTGGGCTACTGGAAGGAGTAGTCTGGTCTAAAAAGCGCGAAAAATTCTGTTTTTTCGCAATTTCGCCTTGAAAAAAGGGGAGACTTTAACTAACTTTGGTGCACTCGTAAGAGTCTCGGGATGTAGCTCAGCCTGGTAGAGCGCTTGAATGGGGTTCAAGAGGTCGCTGATTCGAATTCAGTCATCCCGATAAAAAGGCCCGCTTCTGTAGCGGGTCTTTTCTATTTTGTTGAAAAGGCGTTTTTAGGTAGGACGCCGCGGAATGTTTAAGCAGCGAGTTTAAGGAGCAAGGTGGCAAAACGCATACCAAAGACCGAGGCCCCTCTGGAGGTTGGCCGCAAGCGGAAGTCCCAGGAACTGGAATTTTTTTGCGAGGTCTATATCCCGCTGGCTCCGTCGGTCTATACCTACGGCGTTCCCGAAGGCGCAAAAGTTGAACGGGGAAGCGTGGTCTGGGTGCAGTTTGCCACCCGCAAGAACCCCCTGCTGGCCCTGGTTTCCCGTGTAAGCCGGGAACGGCCCGCCTTTGACGTGCGGTGTGCTTACCCCCATGCTTCGGGCTATGTCTTTAACGAGCGGTACATGGACGCCCTGGAATGGGTGGCACGCTACTATATAAGTACTCCCATGAAGGCCCTGGACGTGTTCTGGCCCTCGGATTTCGGGAAGTACCTGGACGCTGTCGCTGCCGATGTTGGCACGGAAGTTGCGCTGGTTGGTACGGGTGAAACTTTGGCTGGTTCGGGCGGTGTTGCCCCGGGCGTAAACAGTGCCGCACCCCTGACAGACGAGCAGCAGGTGGCGTTGAACGCCCTGGTGGCCCGCCTAGAAGGGAACGGTTTCCGTGGGGCGCTTTTGCACGGGGTCACCGGCAGCGGCAAGACCCGCGTCTATCAGGAACTGGCCCGCGTGGCTCTCAGCCGGGGGCTCAAGGTCTTGATTCTCGTGCCCGAAATAGGCCTAACGCCCCAGACGGCGGGGCGGTTCGAGAGTTTTCTGGGCGTGCCCGTGCAGGTGCTGCATTCCGCCCTTTCGGCCCCAAAGAAGCGCTCCGCCTATGTGTCCGTGCTGAAGGGGGAGGCCCGTGTGGTTCTCGGGACCCGGAGCGCCATCCTTGCGCCCTTCGACTTTGACGTGGTGGTTCTGGACGAGGAGCACGACAGTTCCTTCAAGCAGCAGGACCCGGCTCCCCGCTACCACACGCGGGAACTGGCCTTTCACTTGGCCCACAAGTACGGGGCCCTGGTGGTGCTCGGGTCTGCCACGCCGGCCCTAGAAACTTTTTATAACGCGAACCAGGGCCACCTGGAGCTGCTTTCCCTGAAAAAGCGGGCCACGGCGGCGCCCCTGCCCGATGTAAAGATTGTTGACATGGGGGAGGTTCGGCAGCAGAAGGGCATCCTCATGTCGCCGGAGTTGCGGGAGGCCCTGACGGAATGCGTTACGGCTGGGGAGCAGGCCATTGTGCTTATGAACCGCCGGGGTTATTCTAAGATTCGGGTGTGCAGCAGCTGCGGCGAGACGCTCTACTGCAAGCATTGCCATGTGCCCCTGGTTTACCACCGGCAGTACCGCGGGCTCTTGTGCCACTACTGCAACAGCATCTATCCGGAAAACACTTGCTGTCATTCCTGCGGGGCGGAGACCTACGAATACGTGGGTGGCGCCATCGAAAAGCTGGAGGAAGAAATTGTGCAGTGGATTCCGGGGGCGAACGTGGTCCGCATGGACCGGGACACCACCCAAAACGTAGGTTCCGTGGAAAAAATTCTGGAGTCTTTCAGGAACCGGGAACACAACATTCTGCTGGGCACCCAGATGGTGGCCAAGGGCCACGACTTTCCGGGCGTGCGTCTTGTTGGGATCGTCGGGGCCGACAGCGGGCTTGGCATTCCCGACTTTCGCGGGACGGAGCGGCTGTTCCAGCTGTTGAGCCAGACGGCAGGCCGTGCAGGCCGCGCCCAGGGCGGCGGCCGCGTCTTGATTCAGACCATGAATCCTGCGGAACCCATAATGCAGTTCGCCCTGAACCACGACTATGCGGGTTTTGCCCGGAGTGAACTTTTAAACCGGAAGGCGGCGCTCTATCCGCCCTTCTGCAAGCTGGTGTCCGTCTCCGTCGGGAGTCGTGACGAATCGGCCCTGAACGGGGCACTGTCAAGGCTTGAGGCCCTGTGCAAAAAGGAAAAGACCCTGACGATGCTTGGGCCTGTGGAGGCCTTTGTGCCTGTGGTGCAGAACGTGCACTGGAGCAGGCTCTACCTGAAAACTCAGGACCTGAACGCCGTGCGGAGCGTGCTTGGGCCTGTGGTGAACAACCCCAAAGCCTTTGCCCCCGGGGTAGATGTGAAGGTGGAAATAGAGTAGCTACTCTTCTACAACCAGGTCCATGGCCCGTCGGAGCATTCCGGCGGCGTCTTTTGTTTTGGGGGCTTCCTGGCTCAAGACCTGACGGAACTTGCGGGCGCCGGGGAGTCCGGTGAACAGTCCGTAGAGGTGGCGGGTGAGGATGGTGGCAGGCGTCCCTTTGGAAAATTCCTTTTCAACATAGGGCAGGTAGGCTTCGAGAACTGCCTTACGGGAGGTGACTGGCGACGATGCGCTGCCAAAAATCCGTTCGTCGGCATCCCGCAGGAACCAAGGATTCTCGTAGGCTTCGCGGCCCACCATCACGCCGTCCAGGTCTTTCAGCTGTTCTTCTACCTGGTCCAGGGTCTTGATGCCGCCGTTGATGGAAATGTTCAGGTTGGGCAATTCGGCTTTCAGATTGTGGACAAATTCATATTTCAACGGCGGGACTTCACGGTTCTCCTTGGGACTGAGCCCCTTGAGCCAGGCCTTTCGGGCGTGTATAATGAAAACGCGGCAGCCTGCATCGGCGATGGTCCCGACAAAGTCCCGGAAAAATTCCCAACTGTCAAGTTCGTCTACGCCGATGCGGCACTTGATAGAGACGGGGATGGAGACGGCGTCTTGCATGGCCTTGAAACAGTCCGCCACCAGGTTCTTGTCCTTCATGAGGCAGGCACCGAAGTTTCCGTTCTGTACCCGGTCCGAAGGGCATCCGCAGTTCAGGTTCACTTCGCCAAAGCCTGCGCGTTCCACCATCTTGCTTGCCGCTGCAAGCTCTGTGGGGTCGCTTCCGCCCAGCTGCAGCACCGCGGGCATTTCGCAGTCTTCGTGGCCCAGGAACAGTTCCGGGTCCTTGCAGTGCAAAAGTCCTGTGGACACCACCATCTCGCTGTAGAGCAAGATGTTCTTGGAAATCAACCGCAAAAAATACCGCTCGTGACGGTCGGTGCAGTCCAGCATGGGGGCGATAGAAAGCCGTCGGTTGAAATCCAGGTCCATGGGGGGAAAGATAGTAATTAGGGGCTAGGATCTAGGGGTTTGAGGTCGCTTCGCTTTGAGGAGTGAGGTCGGGCCTGCGGCCCTTTGAGGTATGAGATGCGAGTGGCTAGTGCCTCACAACCCACAACTCATAACTCATAACCCATAACTCACAGCTCATTTCGCCCGCCAAACACTAGCCATTTTTCTATAATGCTTACCATGAGCCTGATTAAAAACATTGTCGTAGCGGGCGGGACCCACGGAAACGAGCGAACAGGTGTCCGGCTGGTGGAAAAGTGGATGGAACACCCCGAATGCTACAGTTCCTGTTGCCCAAGCGCCAAGGTGGAACTGGTGCTTTCGAACCCGGAGGCGGTTCGGCTGAACAGGCGGTATCGCGACCACGATTTGAACAGGGCTTTTTCGCAGGTGTGCCTGGACATGGGCGCAGAACCTGAGGAATACGAGTTCCGCCGTGCCCGGGAACTGAACCGCATCTACGGCCCCAAGGGAACAGACACAAAGACGGACCTGTTGCTGGACGTGCACAATACGGGAGCGAACATGGGGCTGTGCCTGATCCTTTCGGCACGGGACCCCTTCACCATGAAAGCCTCCGCCGTGCTGACCCAGGAATTCAAGGACGCGTGGATTTATTACCAGCCCGAAGAACGGAGCATGTCGCCCTATTTCGGGACGGTGGCCAATGCCGACGTGTGCATCGAGATTGGCCCCCAGCAGCACGGCACCCTGGATGCCCGCCTGTTCGAAGAATCGGAAAGTCTTGTGAGGCGTTACCTGGAACTTGCAGACGAATGGAACCGTGGTGAACTCCAGAAACGTGCTCCCATTCAGGTAGAAGTGTTTACGCAACTTCGGGACTTGGGTTACCCCAAGGCCTGGGCGGGAGCGCCCATCGAGGCCATGATTCATCCCGATTTGTTGGGTCGTGACTTTGGCGAGCTGAAAAAGGGCGATAAGTTGTTCCGCACCTTCGACGGCAAGGACATTCTGTACCAGGGCGAGGCTGACGGACGTGAGAGCGTGTGGCCCATCTTTATCAATGAACCCGCCTACTACGAGAAGGACATCGCCATGAGCCTTACGGTTAGAACAGAGGAAATGTGGTAACGTGTCATCCTGAGCGGAGAGGCGAAGCCTCGAAGTCGAAGGATCTAGGAATGAAGGATCTAGGAATAAATGTTTGATGTGGAATGTGAGGTGTGAAGTGGAATTTGATATGAACAACGTGCCCAGTGCAGAACTTTCCATGGTTCCGGGGGAAGAACGTCTGAAAAATTTCATGGAACTGGTCCAGGCCGAAAAGACCAAGCCCTGGGAGTCCCGTCTTCAGGACATTCTGGATTCCTTCGAGGATTTTTTGACCCTGCGTCCGGAACCGCCCCAGTCCTGGCTGGACAACTACGCCGCCAGCGGCAAGAAGTTCGACTACCACCAGGTGGTGCTGCCCCAGGATTTTCAGGACCCCTACGAAGACGACCTGGGGAACATCCGCAGGCTCCGTGGTGAATTCGAGCGCGTGCCCAGCACCATGGCCCTGGAGCACGAACTGATTAGCCGCAATTACTTTATCTACGAGAACGGACACGCCGACCCCATCGCAGCCCCGCGCCCTATGCTCATGCTAGAAAGCAAGGACCGGGACGACGACCAGGAGGAGGAAGAAGGGGACATCACCTGGGACTGCTGTATCTCCATTTTCCCCGACGGAAGCTACATTTCTTACAACCTGGACCACGACGACGAAGAGGTTTTGGGGGAGGATTTCAAGGCCGTTTTCGAAAAACACATCGAAACTCTGTCCAAAATGCAGCTGGTGATTCCCGTAGAGGGCAGGGATTATGGTATATTGAGGAGTGATGCGTAAGCTTTTGACAAAGGTAATGCTCGGAATGTCCCTGCTTTTCGGCGGGGCCTTTGCAGCCTTTATCCAGAGCCCCATACCGCCCAGCACCCAGCAGAACTTTGTGCGGGATACCGACGGCGACGGCCGCATGGACCAGATGGAAATTCGTTTCCTGGGAAACTTGACCAAGGAATACGTGTCTTCTATGCTGGACAGCCTCACTTTTGAATGGATTGATTCTTCGGGAGCGGCCAAACACTACACCGTGGCTGCAAGCAAGTTCCTGCTGAACCCGGCCAACAAGCGCAGCCTCATAGTTGACCTGAAATCGATGCAGAATGGTTTCCGCCTGCTGACGGCCCTTTCTACCATGGAGTTTTCTGCCGCCATCTACGGTTCGGCGCTTTTGTACCTGCGGGACGGTTCCATGTATCCCGTGGCCCTGAAAGACGCCATGGCGCCTGCCATCATGTCGGCCTACCTGAGAAACATGCGGGGCAAGTCCAACGATTCCCTGACGGTGCTGTTTTCGGAAACTGTCCGAACGGTTCCCGGCTGCCCGGCCCTGCTGGAATACAAGAGCGCAAAAGACGGCAAGGTCCGCAAACTCAAGACAGACGAAATCCGTTGGAATTTCTGGATGAATTCCGCCGTGTTCGTTCTGGACAAGAAGGCTTCGGCCGATGTGGTTTCGTTCCGGGATTCCTTGCGGCTGGTGAACGGCTGCGTCGAAGATACTAGCGGGAATGCGGTTTCGAAGGTCTCCCAGTTCTCGTCATTGACAGGCTATTCTCCTTTCGAGGTGGTGGTGCCCTCTATGGCGGTAGATAGCGCCTCTAGGCATGGCGCAGGTGCCGAAGGTGCGGGGCTCCCGATTTTCCAGTTGAATTTCCAGCCTCTGCCTGTAGAATCAGCCCGGGATACGGCCTGGGGCGTCTATATGGACGTGCTGGGCGAAGAATTCGAGAACGCCCTCCGCGAAATCTTGAAGATGGACGAAAAGACTCCTGTTAGTTTGTCAAAACTGAAGGTCCGCTTCGACATCCGCATCTACACGAACCTGGGCGCCTATGTGGTGGGAACTCGCGCCGATATCGCCGGAAACGACGAACGCCTGGGCGGCAAACCCACGCAGCTCTCCCTCCGCTGGAACTTTATGGACAGTCACGGTCGCCGTGTTTCTACGGGCGTCTATATCGCCAACGTGACCGCCTTGGTGGAGTACGACGGCAAGGCCGTGTTCCGGAACGGCTCGGACGCCACGGCATCCTACGTGTTCGGGGTGGTCCGCCGTTAGGGCCTGCTTTTCCCATGGACTTGGAAGAGACGAAAATCTATAAAGGGTACCAAACCTTTATGGAGCCGTATTTGCCAAAATTGAAGTTAGGGGCGGAACCGCGCCAAGTTACTTTGTCCGAAATCCTGGACGCCTATGACGCCTTCTGTTTCGATGGCTACGGAACGCTATACAACCGCGGGGGCTTCGTTTACCCCGGTGCCATGGAGTGGTATCGCGCTTTGCGAGCGGCGGGCAAGCACTTGCGCCTGGTGACCAACGCGGCCTCCAACACCGACGAGTTCCTTGCGGCAGACGCCGGGGCCCGGGGCTTTGATTTTACGGCGGAAGAGACTATTTCTTCGGGCGGCTTGCTTGCGGACCTGTCTCGGGGTGAGCCCGTGGGTGTTTTTGATTTAGTGGGGTTTTCTGGGCAGAAACGCGGGCCGGCTGATGGTCTGAAAATCGGTGAGCCTCTGGAACGGACTGTCCGCGAAGTTTATTACATCGGTCGAGACACCGGCGTGAACGTGCTTGCCCAGGCGGGAATGGCTGCCGCCGAAAATCCGGTGGACCCGGTGGTGGCGGTATCGTCTTATACGGCTACGGAGGAAATGTTTCGGCATGCGGTAGAAATCTTGCGCCGCCCCGATGGCTTGCTGCTGGTGCTGAACCCAGACGCCTGGGCGCCCAAGATAGACGGCAGCCGGAGCGTCGTGTCTGGTACGCTGGCGGAACGCTTGCGGGTAGCCTCCGGCTGTAGGACCTGCTATTTGGGAAAGCCTTTCCCGGCCATCTGGGAAAAGGTCCGCAGTTCGCTCCCTGCGGGTGCGCGGGTGCTGATGATAGGCGATACCATCGGGACGGATGTTTACGGAGCAAAGATTGCAGGCTTTGATGCCGCCCTGGTGGTAGGGCGGAACGTGCCCGAAGAGAGTCTTGCTGCAGACGAAGCCGCCCTAGGCGTGCGGCCGGATTACTACTTGGTGCCGGGCTGAACGCTGGCGGAGTCCGTTGTTGCTGCGGGTGCGGAAGGTGCAGCCGTCGAATCCTGAACTTTCGCGCTGGTCGTAGAATCTACGGCTGGTGTGACAGGTGCCGAGCCATCTGCTTTCTTGTCGGTCACAATCACATAGAGGGTGTCGTGAACGAGGACGGTATCCCGCACAAAGACGGTATCGGTCTTGCAGGTTGGAACTTCGCTCTGTGGTGCTGCCGCTGAACTGGATAGTTGTGGCGGGTTATTCCGGATTTGTTCTTCTAGGGCGGCCCGTTCGGCTTTGAGGGCATCCAGTTCTTTCTTGATGTTGGCTTTGTTGTTCGGCCTGCGTTCGCGGGAGTATTTGCCTTCTAGGGTGTTGATCCTCTTGTCTAGCTCCCGGAGCTTGTCGTATTCCGGGCCTTCGCCCTCGATGGTGGGCATGGGGGAGAAAAAGTCCTTGAACTTTTGCCACAGGGATTTTTCTTCGGCATGGGAAAGGGAGGCAAGCCCGAGGGCGAGTAGGGTTGCGGGCAAAACGGCCCGTGTAAAGCGGGAAATAACCATGCCCCAATGATAGAAAAAATATCTTTGGCGGGGCGAATCCCTTTACAGGAGGCGTTTTTTTATTAAATTTGGAAAACTCTCGCGGGAGTAGCTCAGTTGGTAGAGCGCGACCTTCCCAAGGTCGATGTCGAGGGTTCGAACCCCTTTTCCCGCTCGAAAAATATAATGGCCTGGCGAAGCTGGGCCATTATATTTTTTGAGAAGGTGGGGTCGAGCCCGAGAAGAGGGCTCGGCAGTAGCGACCAAGGCGAGAGCAGAAAAAAGGAATTTTTTTATGCCGAGCCGCCCGAGCGGACGTCGAAGACGTCACAAAATTGCCGTGGGCACAACGTTGCCCATGAAATAGGCAATTTTTGAGCTTGATGCGAAGCGAGCGAGCATCGAGCCCGATAGGGTTGGCAATCAGCCGCGAAGCGGTGTCTGATTGACAACAACCCCTTTTGAGGCCTTCGGCCTCAAGCGACTTCTGCTTCGCTCAGTGCAGGCAAGGTCCGGGGTAAACTCCGGCGAGGATCTGATTTTTCTTGATTGTGCGCCTCAATTAACAAATCTTTCCCTCGATGTGTATCTTCCCTTGAGAACAGATTCACTTTGTTCGACTGTTCTCTCGGGAAGCACACATCTCGGTCAAAAAACAAGCGTTGGCTTTGGACTACGAATTTTTGCAGGTGTGAAAATTTACTATAGGTCCGACCTGTTACAACAGGCGGAAACTCTTGTGACTGTTAGTCCCTGCGAGTTTCCCCCGAGATGTCTTCCCCGCTTCCTTCCATGTCATCCCCGCGATCCCTCTTGTCATCCCCGACTTGGTCGGGGATCTCCCCTCATTCCCCGCATTTCACAGCCCCTTCATTTGGCATTTCCGAGAATTTTATATAGATTACAGACAAACAACCTCCTCAAAAAAGTTTAGACATGAAAAAGCTTTTCCTTGAACTTTCATTCGCAGCCCTGTGCGCCGCGCTGCTGTCTGCCTGCAGTAGTGGTTCGGGAACCAATAGCGAACCTTTGGAAATTAGTTCGAATTCCTCCTCAGGGGCAGACCTGTTTGCCGAGACTTTCGATGACCTGCCAGTTTGTACCGTAAATCGCGAAGGTGCAATCGCCTACGTGAAGGACGAAAAGGCCGCCTACGCATGCGAAGGCGGCGACTGGACTTTGGACGATGAAGATTCCACCGAAAGAAAATCAAATGGCGATATTGATAACGACGGCTCGTTGATTGTGGCGAATCCGTGCAAGACCGAAACGGAAGACAATTGCGAATACGGTTCGCTTACCGACTCCCGCGACGGTCAGACCTACAGGACCGTGAAAATCGGCGACCAGGTGTGGATGGCGGAGAACTTGAACTACGAGACGGATAACAGCTGGTGCTTCGTCGCCGACCCTGCCAACTGCGCCAAGTACGGTCGCCTGTACACCTGGGCTGCGGCCATGGACAGCGTGGGTGAGTGGAGCACAAATGGCAAGGGCTGCGGCTATGGCAAGGAATGCTCGGTGACGTCCCCTGTCCGGGGCATCTGCCCCGAGGGCTGGCACCTGCCAAGTAGGGCTGAATGGGACGCCCTGATTGTGGCCGTTGACGGTTCCATAACTGAATACGAAAAGGACAATGTGGCGGGCACCAAGCTCAAGTCCGCGACAGGCTGGAGTAGTAGCGGCAACGGAACAGATACCTTCGGGTTCTCGGCGCTTCCTGCCGGCAGCACGTACAGCGGTGGGGGTTACGACAACGAGGGATATTACGCGCACTTCTGGAGTTCTACTGAGAACGACAGTGGCAGCGCGTACCTCATGGATTTGAGCTACGGCTACGGCAGTGCGACCCTGTACTACTACTACAAGAACCTCGGGTTTTCTGTTCGTTGTCTCAAGGACTAGTAAGGCGAAAGTCATGACATTGTGCTGGCACAATGCCATGACTGAGCCGCTTGTCCTGCGCTACGAAGTAGCGCCAGGACTAGAAAATCTTCCCGACAAAGCAGTTCAGCGAGATGCCGCCGTGGCTGGTTTTTATCTGTTTTGTTCCGGGTGCAGCCAGGGCGGCACAGTTCTTTAGGAGGTTGTCGCTGCAGACACCTTTGGGGGCGAGAATGGCCACTGTCAGTGGCGATTCCGCACCCAGTGCGAGTTCCGTGAGTTTTTTTCCGATGTCGGCGTAAAGCTTTGGAGCGTCTGCGTCCAGGCGTTTTCCGTAGGGCGGGTTCAGCACGATGATCACTCTGGCGTTTCTGCTGCCGTTTGAGGTATCGTGCCCGATGTTTGAAATTTCTTCGGGCGTGTAGCTGAAAAAGTCTTTCTGCTGCGGTGCGATGGGAGTCGGCTCGATTTTTGCGAGGGGACTGCTCTCCACATTATGTCTGATGATTTCGACGGTCTGTTCTGAAATGTCGCTTGTGATGATTGTTCTTAATTCTGAATTCTGAACTCCGAATTCTGAATTAACAATATAGTTCCACGTAGCTTCTTTGAAAGCGGGCTGGTGCTTGAGGGCAAAATCCCGGCATTTTCCGGGAATGAGTCCGCTTGCCATGTAGGCGGCTTCCAGGCTGAAGGTGCCACTGCCTGCCATGGGGTCTATGAGAGTAATGAGTTCGCCCGACATGTCGGGCTTTGAGGTATGAGGTCGGGCTTCGCCCTTTGAGCAAAGGATTGCCTCGAAGAGCATGGCTGCGGCGATGGTCTCTTTGAGGGGGGCGTCGTTGACAAAACGCTGGTGGCCCCGCTTGTAGAGTTCTTCCCCGGCAAGGTCCAGGGAGACTGTGCATCGGTCGTCGATGAGAGTGACGAATATGTTTTGCGACGATGGCTTGTCTTGCGGTGGGGCGTTGCGGGGTGTCCCCGCAGAGGGGGTAGAGAGCGACGTAGTGCGAACGAGGGGGAGGCTTCCCCCCTTGAAGACATTGTAAAATCGTTCCGCTACGGCGTCGCTGTGGTAGAGCCTGGAGTGCTTGCAGGTGACGTGAATGTGCAACGAGTTACTAGTTACTAGTTCTGAGATACTAGGATTATTTCTTTCGTCTTTCGTCTGTAGCGAGCTTGCGAGCGTTCTCTCGTCTAAATAAAGCTCCCAGGGGATTTCGGCGGCTTTCTTTTCGAGTTCGCGGAAGTTTTCGGCCTTGAAGGAGGTTATGTCCATGAGCACTCGGTTGGCGATGCGGCTGTGGGCTACGGCTTTCCAGGCCTCGGTCAGTTTGGCTTCGAAGGAGACTTTACCGTCGGCGGTTTCGAAGGAGTCGTCTTTGGCGGCGACCCCGATTTGCCGCAGCTCTTGGACCAGGGTCGCCTCGAAACCAAGGGGCACGACAGCGGTGAAACGGTGGAGTTTCCCGTGGACTTGCCGCTTGATGCGCTTTTCGAGGTTTTCCTGCATTTTGGACTGTGCGGAATTTACTTGAACTTGACGGCGGTGCCGTAGACGATGATTTCGGCGGAGCCTGCCATGACGGAGGCGGTGGCGAAACGAACGTTTATGATGGCGTCAGCCCCGATGCCCCGGGCCTGCTTTTCCATGCGCTCGATGGCGATGTTGCGGGCGTCGTTGAGCATCTCGGTGTAGCCTGCGATTTCGCCGCCTATGATGGTCTTGAGGCCTGCGAAGACGTCGCGGACCACGTTCTTGCTGAAGACCACGCTGCCGCGCACCAGCTGGAGGGTCTCGAATTCTTTGCCGGTGATAAAGTCCGTATTGTAAAGCTGCATGGAGGCCTCCTTTTTTCTTGCCTACGGCAACAATATATAAATCGGCGGCTTCAGGGCGACATATGGGCGGCTGAAAAGTCTATTTTCGGAGTGGTGTACCTATAAAAGTGCTTTTTGGTGCGCTTTTATATGCCTTTTGTTAATTTATTCGTGGTTGGTTTGGAGCGTTGGGTCTCAAAAATACATATAAATCTCATCAATTAGAGTGTTTTATAGGTACTTTTGTTAGTTTGTGTGTGGTTCTTTTGCGTTCTTGAAGGGGTGAGGGGCATATAAAAAGCCCTTTGGGGACGGTTTTATAGGTACGCACCCTCTAAAAGAACCTCTTAAAAAAGGAAATGGGCCTGAAAAGCGCTGTCACCAGCAGGGAAATGGCAAAAACGGCCGCCGCCACGACAGGAACCACGACGATGGGGTGTGGCGTGAGGAGCGACAGCTCGAGTCCGTAGAAAAGCTTGATGAAAAGCGGGTGAATCAGGTACACGCCCAGCATGCAGGCCGAAACGAAGGTGAGGCGGCGGTTTGTGGTCAGCACGCCCCGGTACCATTCACAGAAAAAGCAGAAAATGGCGGCGGCAATCAGGAAGGTGGTTGGCTGGAAATTGCCCAGAAAATATTCGTTGGGCTTGGAGCGGTCAATGGAAAAGTAGGTGGAGGAGACGAAGGCGAAGGCCCAGGAGGCAACGGCCGAGAGGTACAGGATTTTTCGGGCCAGGGGTTTCAGGCCGTAGTGGGAAATGTAGAATCCGGTGAGGTAGAAGCCCGCGAAGGTGGTGCATCCCTGGATGCGGATGTTCTTGTAGAGCGTAAAGTCGGCGAGGCGTTCCAGCAGGTGATTCACCATGGGGAGCACCAGCCCGAAGCAGAAAAAGATGCCGATGACGTAGAGGACCATCCGGTGGCTTGCATGTTCGGTAAAGACCCGCATGGGGGGCGTCAGAATGTAGAGCCCCGCGATGGTGTAGAGAAACCACAGGTGGGTGGGCGGCTTGGTAAAAAGGAGAAATGGCGTGGCGAAGATGTCCTTGAATGATCCGCCGGCGACGAAGGTATTGACCGTTCCGTAGACGACGACCCAGAACACCAGCAAAAGCAAAATTCGGGTGAGGTTCTTGCCGAGGATTTTCTCCGGCGGGTGGGCGTATCGGGGCGAAAGCATGAACGCCCCGCTGATCATGATGAACACGCCTACGCCAAAGCGGGCGATGCTGTTGTAAAAGTTCAGGGTAATCCACTCGTCGGTACGCACGGGAATGTTGTACCAGGCGGAAGTGACGGTATGCTGGAACACCACGGAAAACGCCGCGATGATTCTAAGGACTTCGGCGTAGAGTTCCCTCGGCTTTACGGGAGTCGTTTCCATGCCGTTTAGAGCGTCGCCTGGAACTGGTGGAACTTTTCCAGCAGCTCGGCGTAGGTCTTGGTGGCCTCCAGCTGCGGGAACTGGGCCACGATGGAGTCCGGCGCGCAGAAGAAGCAGCCCTTGTCGGCCTGCAGGAGCATGCCCGTGTCGTTGAAGGAATCTCCCGAGGCGAACACCTTGAAGTTCAGGTCTTGCAGGTGCTTTACCACCTTGGTCTTCTGGTCGGTAAGGCGCAGGTGGTAGCCCACGATGCGGTCGTTTTGTATTTCCAGGTTATGGCAGAAGATGGTGGGGAAGGCGAGGTTCTTCATGATGGGGTAGGCGAATTCCTGGAATGTGTCCGACAGGATAATCACCTGGGTCTCGTCCCGAAGCTGGTCCATGAAGGCGCGGGCGCCGTCCAGCAGGCCCAGGTTTGCAATGACGTTCTGGATGTCCGAAAGCTTGATGCCTTCGCGGTCGAGAATCTTGATGCGCCCCTTCATGAGCTCGTCGTAGTTAGGGATGTCGCGGGTGGTCAGGCGCAGGTCAGCGACGCCCGTCTTTTCGGCGACGGCAATCCAGATTTCGGGGGCGAGGACTCCTTCCAGGTCCAGGGTAACGACACATTGCTTGGTGAACATAGGGCTTAGGGGTTAGGATTTAGGGTCTAGGGGTTAGGGGTTATGAGTATCGAGTCGATGCTACGCATCTCTGAGTCTTGAGTTTTATTATTCGCGCCCTTGGCGCCAATCTATACACTGAAAACTCATAACTGACAACTCATCACTTTTTCCTCTCGTTTATAATTTCTCTCAGGTCTGCAATCGTAATTTGGTACGGGGTGCGGCAAAAATCGCAGATGACTTCCAGGTCCTTGCCTTCGGCTTCCAGGTCCAGCAGGTCCTGGAGAGGGAGCGTTGCAAGCGTTGCCACCGTGCGTTCGTGGCTGCAGGGGCAGTAGGCCCTGGGGTCGATTTCTTTCACGATATCGATTTCGTAGGGCCCGCGAAGCTGGTCCAGGAGTTCGTCCAGGTCAAAACCTTCGGGGGTGTTCATGTCGCAGAACTTGGGCAGGTTCTGCACGATGACCTCTATCAGGTTGATGTCCTTGTCTTCCAGGTCCGGGAACGCCTCGATGTAGAAACCGGCGGCGTAGTCCAGCTTGCTCGGGTCCTGGACGTTAAAAGCGGCCTCGATGCCAACGGCGGAGCGGATCTGTTCCGACTGCAACAGGTAGGTGGCCAGGTTCTGGCCCATCGAAACGGCGGGTGCCTCGATGATGCTCTCGTGGACCCGCTTGCCCTGCTCGTTCAGCTTGACCACGCGGATGCTCTGGGGAATCAGGGCGGGCTCGTTACCGCCCACGGCGGCAAGTTCCGGCTGCGGGATCATGGCACGCACCAGGCCCTGGGGCGTCGTGTCCGACTGCACCAGCGTGATTTCGCCGCCAAAACGGGTGGTCAGCGACACGGTTCCCGGAAACTTCAGCGAGGCACTCAAAAAAATGCTTGCGATGGAGTTCTCGGCCAAAAGTTTCAGGGCGAAACCCTGTGCGTTGTGCTTCTTGCCGATTTCGTTCATCGTCGCGGTCAAATCGACGACAATCAGGCGGAAGGGCGTTCTCTTGCCCGTGGCGCGGATAATGCGGTCCTTGAAATTCATGGCACAAAGATAGAAATGTAGTTGTGCCCTATGGACTAGTTAATAGTTACTAGTTACTAGAAATGCATAAAACGGGAATGTTTTTGAAGGTCCTGGAAGGTGTTTTTGGTAAATAAGGGGGAGGTCTCCCCCTCGCTTCAGCCACGGCTTTCGCTACCCCCTCTCCTAGGAGGCTCCGCCCCCTAAGACCCCCGAAAGCAGAGATGTTCGAAATAGCGAGATTAGACAAAATACTCATTACATTCGTATTTTGCCCTACGGGTTAAGCCTTCGGCTTAATCTCTGAATCGGCTATATTCACTTCGTTCATCGCCTGTCGTTGTCATCCCCGCGCAGGCGGGGATCTGCTTGCTGGTTGGAATAGCGAGATTGCCAAAACAGTCACTTTGTTCCTGTTTTGCCCTTCGGGCTTGCCGTGCTTTGCACGGTCAAGGCCTCCCGCGTCGCGTTTCACTTCGTTCCGCTCCGCGGTAGTCGAACTCACTTCGTGAGTTCTCATCTCGCGCCCGTTCCGATACGAAAGGGCTCCAGCATAGGGATTGCAATGTTATGGACGAAGCCCTTTCTACCGGAATAGCGAGATAAGACAAAGCCTTCATTACATTCAGGCTTTGCCCTTCGGGTTAAGCCTGCGGCTTAATCTCTGAATCGGCTATATTCACTTCGTTCATTGCCGATTCAGTCGAACTCACGACTACGTCGCTCGTCCTGAATCTCTCGCGCTTCCTTATCGGAATAGCGAGATAAGACAAAGCCTTCATTACATTCAGGCTTTGCCCTTCGGGTTAAGCCTGCGGCTTAATCTCTGAATCGGCTATATTCACTTCGTTCATTGCCGATTCAGTCGAACTCACGACTACGTCGCTCGTCCTGAATCTCTCGCGCTTCCTTATCGGAATAGCGAGATAAGACAAAGCCTTCATTACATTCAGGCTTTGCCCTTCGGGTTAAGCCTGCGGCTTAATCTCTGAATCGGCTATATTCACTTCGTTCATTGCCGATTCAGTCGAACTCACTTCGTGAGTTCTCATCTCGCACAATATTCCGATACGAAAAAGGCACCCACAGGGGGTGCCTTTCGTATCGGAATAGCGAGATTCGAACTCACGACCTCTTGCTCCCGAAGCAAGCGCTCTACCAGGCTGAGCTATATTCCGGTTTTGTGGCTCAAAGATAGTTAAAAAAGACGAAAAATTAAAGGTCAAATGCAAATTTTTTAGCGAGATGAGACAAAAACCTAACTTTGTTACGGTTTTTGCCCTACGGGTTAAGCCTCCGGCTTAATCTCTGAATCGGCTGTATTCACTTCATTCATCGCCGATTCAGTGCCAAAACAGTCACTTTGTTCCTGTTTTGCCCTTCGGGCTTGCCGTGCTTTGCACGGTCAAGGCCTCCCGCGTCGCGTTTCACTTCGTTCCGCTCCGCGGTAGTCGAACTCACGACCTCTTGCTCCCGAAGCAAGCGCTCTACCAGGCTGAGTTTATTCCGCATTAAGGGCTCAATGCGGTTATTTTTTCGTTTTTGGGGCGGGTTTTCCGATTTTCAGGATGCTGGAACCGGCATTTTCGATTTCGGTGCGGTAGAAAACCACCCGGTTTCGCCATTCGGAGCGGACCTTGCGGTCGATAATCTTCTTGACGTTGCCGTAGGCGGGGTTCCCGCCCCCGTGGATGACCCGGAGCACGCTGAGGCCCGCGATGCTCATCTGGGACATGCGGCGTTCCACCGCCTCCGCCGCCTCGTCGGCGGTCATACCGTGGAGGTCGATCTCGTCTTCGGGTAGCGGTGTGCCCCAGGAGGCAGGATTCCGGACCTTTTTCCCCTTGAAAAGGCGACGATTTGTCTCGGTTGCTGAGCCTGTCGAAGCATCGGCATCCAGGGCCTTGTCCTTGTCTTCCATGTGGTGGTTCTTGATCCACTCCAGCTGGAAAAGTTCTTCTTCGTTGAAAGCCATTTTATACCTTGAAGTTCTTGTGGTAGTTCCAGGTCCACTGCTCGGGGTGGTCCTCGATCCAGCGTTCCACGTCGGCGGCTATGGAGCTCACCAACTCCGCCTCGCCTTCGGGAGTGGCGGCCATCTTGGGCGGGTAGTAGTGCTCGAACCGGATGACGTGCTCCCGAATTTTTTTGCCCTGCTTGACAACTGTTTCGCTGTAGGTGCGGAAGGTGACGATGCTTGCCCCCATCTGGTTTACCTTGACAGGAAGCCGCAAATAAAGGGTGTTCTTTTTCCCGAAAAGGGAGACGGTGTTGCCCTTGGTGTTGCGGCCCTGGTCCACCACCATGGCAAGGATTCCCTGGGTCTTGAACAGGTTACGGATAAGGCTCTGGAGCTTGTCGGGGTGGTATTCGGTGAGGTTCGGGTCGCTGCGCAGGTCTTCTAGGCACTTGCGCATGGCGGCATCCCCCGCAGAGTCGGTAATGAGGTGTACCGGTTTGCCGTAGCGGCAGAGAATCCGGTGCATGTTCTCGAAGGCGCCCTGGTGGATGCTCATGCCCACCACGGTTCCCTCCTTGGCGGCATCTTGCATGATAAATTCGTTCTCGAATCGGACCCGTGCCGTGGCAGAGGGAATCCGGGCCAGCAAGCGGTAGCTGTCGATGCCGTTCCAGTAGATGCTTTCGAACACGTCTTTGGGCGAGACCTTGTGCTTGCGTGTGGCGTTCTTTCCGTAGAAACCTGTTTCTTGCAGGAGCCGTTCAACGCGGCCGTAGGCCCGCTTGGTATGGAGAGCCTTGTAGATAGGAAACGCAATCTTGAACAGCAGCGCAAAAAATGCGTCCGGCAACCGCAGCAGAACGAACAGGATTATCTTGTATGTAGTGACCTTGAGACGGAACATTCTTTATTAATTCGGAATTAGGAAGTAGGAATGAGAATTTTTATTCTAGATAAATAACTCCGAATTCCGAAATCCGAATTCTTAATTCTCTTCGAATTCCAAGATTCCTCTGCCGAATTCCCGCACGAACAGCCTGCGGGAAAGTCCTTCGCCGGCGTAGCTGATGGTAGGCGAGATTTCGTAGAGCTTGTCTTCCTTGACTTCGACGTGGGCCTTTTTCAGCCATTCCTTGTGGAGGCGCCCGATCATATTGCGGGCGGTCTTTGGCGAATCGTTTCCGTCGGCGTTCTTGACGGGGCTGAACTCTTCTTCACGGACCACACCGAAGGGAAGCATGGAGCCCAGCAGCGGGAAGGCGTCAAAGAGGAACTGCTCGAACTTGAAGCATTTCTCGATGCCGCAGACGGTTTTGCGGGCGGTGTGCCACGGGAGTCTGCTGGTCTGCAGCTTGCGGAGCCCTGCCAGCTTGAACAGGTGGATGGCGATGTTTCCGCCGTCGAAGGTGAGGCTGCCGTCGGCATTGGTCATGTCGCGGTAGTTTTCGGGAAGGTCGCTGTATTCTACCACGCCGGGCTTGCCGTTCTGCAGGGCGAATATGCCCACCTTTTCGTTTGGACCGGCCTTGTGGACCACCTTGGAGGCGGACATGCTGCGGCCTTCGCTGGCAAGTGCTCCGATGAATGCCGGGTCGCAAATGCGGCACAGCGCGTTATCTACGCTGTAGAGGAACACGTACTGCACGCCCTTTTCGACAAGCCAGGCCAGAGTTCCGCTCTGCGCCAGGGCGCGGAAGCAGCCGCCGTTTCCGTCGGGCACAAGGGCCAGGCGGTTGTTCTCGTCGACGACGGCTTTTCCATTCGGGTCAAGGGCGCAGATGGTGCCTTGTTCAAAGAAGCGAATGTTGTCCCGGTCCATACCGAAGAACTTGTGTTCGGTAAAGAAGTTGACGGTGGCCTCGTGGTTCAGGGGGCTGGTCATGATGCACCAGGGAATGGGGTGGCCCACCTGTGCGGCCAGGTTTTGCAGGCGTTCCGCCTGCAGCTGGAACAAACTCTTGTGGCTGGGGAGCCCGATGTCGAACATGCCCTTTGGTCCGTCGAAACCGAGACGGGATCCCTGTCCGCCCGCCACCAGGAAGGCGGCCACCTGTCCTTTCTGGAGCAGGATTTCTCCGGTTTCTTTCCAGAAGTCGTAGCGCAGGTCGTCAGCGGCAATCTTGAAGGGCATGGGCTTGAGGTCGGCGGAAACGTTGTCTGCCAGGGTGGCGGCGGACTTTTCGGCGTACAGGGCCTTCAGTTCTTCCCAGTCCTGGGATAAAACATCTCGCTCCAGAAGTTCGCGGGCCTCGCCGCTCAACGATTCAAGGCGGGCGGCCAACTCTTGCTGCCCCGCTGCGTTCAACTTGCTGACTATGTTGTTCATTTGAGACTCTTGAAATTTTTGAATTTTAAATTCTGGTTCCGGGGTTTTAGGGGTGTCCCCTAGGAGAGGGGGTAGGCAAAGACTTGCCCTGGATCCTTCGACTACGCCCGATGGGCTTCGCTCAGAATGACACATTGTTTGTTTCAGAGTGACAGAAGGGGCAAGGCTTTGACGAGGGGGAGGCTTCCCCCTTTGTAATATCGAATTACCTAATCCCGAAGAACACCACCATGCTGAAGATGAGGGCGAAGATGCTCACCAGGTGCATGCGCCACACGATCTTGGAGTTCATCAGGGGCTTGCTCGGGAACTTGCCGTCCCATTTCTTTTGGTAGTGGTGGTGCAGCGGCGCGCAGAGGAACAGGCGCTTGCCGGTGCCGGTGGTCTTGCGGGTGAACTTGAACCACAGAATTTGGAGCAGCACGGAGCAGGCTTCGGCGATGATGATGATGCACACGATGGGCAGGAATAGTCCCGCTTGCACCAAGATGAACATGATGCCGATGGCGGCACCAAAGCCCACGGAGCCCGCGTCGCCCATGTAGATTTCGGCGGGAGGGCTGTTGAACCACAGGTAGGCAAGCAGGGCGCCTGCAATGGCTGTGGCGATGGGGAACAGTTCGTCGCAGCCCGGCAGGTAGGGCACGCTCAGGTACTGGCTGAAGATGAAGTTTCCGCTCACGTAGGCCACGAGACCTACGAACACCATGCTGGTGAGGATCGGCACCGAAACGAGGCTGTCCAGGCCGTCGGTGAAGTTGGTGCCGTTGGCGCTGGCCGCGATGACAAATGTCATGAAGGCGACGAAAATCCAGTTGGGCAGGTGCAGCTGGAACACGTCGATGGGGAGGAAGGGGATGGTCAGGTCGCCCTTGAGTTCGGGAATGAACTTGTAGCAGAAGATGGCCACAACGAGGCTAAAGAGGAAGTAGAGGAACAGGCGGAGGCTGCTGGAGATGCCGTCGGCCTTGTCCATGTAGTCGGCGGCTTTGAGCTTGCCCAGCTTGATGAGGCGCTTGGCCTTGACTTTCGCGATGTCGTCGATGGCGCCCACGGCGGAGAATGCCGCTAGGATGACCAGGGTGGAAATGCTGTAGCCGTTCATCTTGCAGACCAGGAGCGAGACGACCTCGACGACGATTACCAGAAGGAGACCGCCCATGATGGGAGGGCTCTTGGCTCCGTCCTTGTCGAAGTCGGAGGTGGCGTCAAGGCGCTGGAGCTTGCGGATATAGACCGGCATGAGGCACATGACTAAGACGATGGAGAGCATGGCGGCGACACCTGCGCGGAACAGACGGCCGTCGAAAAGGTCAATGCTGGTAATGTGATAGAGCCAATGGCAGAGCATAGTAGTTGATAATGGCTAGGATCTAGGAACTAGAGGTTAGAGTCGAAAAGGTTTGGTTTGTCATGTCCGCGAAGGCGGACATCTCCCTTATGTTGAATCATCAGACAAGAGAAAAATAAAATAATGTAGTGGCGTTGGCTTGGGTTATCTAAAATTTCTACATTATAGATCATGAGCGAACTGCATATCAACTGCCCCCATTGCGGGTCTTCTTTCCAGGTCATGGTGAAGGGCGAACCTTCCAGCATGATGGTGTTTTCTTGCGTCAGGTGCAAGACCCCGCTGATGTACTACGGGGGAGAAACCGCCGAGCTGGACAGGGACGAGTTTGCAGGGCTTCGCAAGCGGCTTTCCAAGGTGCTGGACGTGGTGGTGAGTAACGACGCCTCGGTGAAGGAGGTGGCGGATTCGCTGCGCCGTATGGTGGATGTGTCCAATGCCTTGGCGGAGGAGCGGGTCGGTCAGTCCGGTGGGGGCGATGGTCGCGGGGATGCTCGCGGGGTTGCTGGCGACGGGGATGCCCGCGGAACGGCCGGCGACAGGGATGCCCGCAGGGCCGTGGCCATTACGGACGAGGCTCTGGAAAAGTTGCAGAAAGACCTTGCCGAGATGGACGCCGAAAAGTTCCTGGAAAGCTTGTAGCCCAAGTCCTCTTACCGCTGTTTTTTATGCTGGAATTTTTCGTTGCCGCCATCGTTGTCGCCCTTGCTCCCGGGCCGGATAATTTGTTTGTGCTGGCCCAGAGCGCTACTCACGGTGCCAAGGCCGGCTTTTGCATTATTTGCGGACTGTGTACGGGAATCCTGGTGCAGACGGGACTTTTGGTGGTGGGCGTGTCTGCCCTGATTGCCGCAAGCCCTGTGGCGTTTTTCGTGATCCAGTGCATGGGCGCTGCCTACCTGGTGTATCTGGCCTACAAGAGCTTTCAGGTGCGGGCGGGGGTAGTTGTTAATTCGGAATTCGGAGTTCGGAATTCGGAATCTGGGGTTCGGAGTTCGGAATTAGATAAATCGCAATCGTTGTCGGCCCGCAGGCTCTACTTGCGGGGCATCATCATGAACCTCACGAACCCGAAGGCGATACTTTTCGCGCTGTCGTTTATCCCGCCTGCGGTAAAGATGGACAGCCCCTTGAGCCCGTCGGTCCAGATGTTGATTCTCGGGTCGGAATTCGTGGTGGCGACCTTCATCGTGTTCGGAACTGTTGCGCTTTTGGCGGGTGCCGTCAAGAAGTTCATGCTGAACAGCCCCAAGGCGAACCGCAACCTGAACTGGTTCTCCGGTGCGGTATTCCTGTTCATGGCTGTCGCGCTGTTTGTGCTGTAAATGCGCAAAAAAACTGTACCGTTTGTTCGGCACAGTTCTTTTCGATATTTTTAGCGGATTACTTGTTCAAGCTTTCCGTTGCGGCGGCGACGGAAAGCAGGTCCGTTTCCATAAACGGCTTGCCAATCCATTGCAGACCAACGGGCAACCCGCCTGCCATTCCGCAGGGGACCGTTACGCCCGGAAGCCCTGCAAGGTTCAGGCTCACGGTGTAGATGTCACTGAGGTACACGGCCATGGGGTCGGATTCGTTCATGCCGCACTTCAGCGGAAGCCCAGGCATGGCGGGGCTTGCAATCACGTCGCAGCTTTCAAAGGCCTTGTTGAAGTCGTCGGTAATGAGCCTACGGACCTTCTGGGCCTGCACGTAGTAGGCGTCGTAGAAGCCTGCGCTGAGCACGTAGCTGCCCAGCAGAATGCGGCGCTGGACTTCTTTGCCGAAGCCTTCGCTTCTGGACTTGGCGTAAAGGTCGAACAGCTTGCGGGCATCCTTGCTCCGGTAGCCGTAGCGCACGCCGTCGTAACGGGAGAGGTTGGAACTGGCCTCGGCAGTGGCGATGATGTAGTAGCTGGACACGGCGTAGCTGATATGGGGGAGGCTCACTTCCTTGAGGGTGGCGCCTTCGGCTTCCATCTTCTTGAGCATGCCTTCGATGGCGGCCTTGCAGTCCTTGTCCAGGCCTTCGCCGAAGTATTCCTTCGGAACACCGATGACCTTGCCCTTGATGCCTGCGTCAAGCTTTGCGCCGAAATCTTCGGTAGGCCTTGCGCTGGTGGTGTTGTCGTGAGGGTCGATTCCGCAGATGGCCGAAAGCAGTGTTGCGCAGTCGGCGACGGTGGCACCGAAGGGGCCGATCTGGTCCAGGCTGCTGGCGTAAGCCAAAAGTCCATAGCGGGACACGCGGCCGTAGGTGGGCTTAAGGCCCACCACCCCTGTGCAGGCGGCAGGCTGACGGATAGATCCGCCGGTATCGGAGCCCAGAGCACAGGGGACCGTGCCCGAGGCCACGGCTACGGCTGAGCCTCCGGAGGAACCTCCCGGTACGCGGGAACTGTCCAGCGGGTTCTTCACAGGACCGAAGTAAGAGGTCTCGTTGCTGGAACCCATGGCGAATTCGTCCATATTGGTCTTGCCCACGATGACGGCACCTGCCGCCTCCAGCTTTTCGATGGCGGTGGCGGTGTAGGGGGCTACAAAGTTTTCGAGAATCTTGGAGGCTGCCGTAGTGCGGGTGCCTTCGAGGCACATGTTGTCCTTCACGGCTACGGGAATCCCGTCCAGCGCACCCAGGGTCTTGCCTTCGGCGCGGCGCTTGTCGCTTTCCTTGGCACGGGCCAGCGCCCGTTCATTAAGAACAGAAATATAGGCGTTCAAGTCCTTGGTAGCGTCAATCTTGCTGAGAGCGGACTGTACCAGTCCTTCGGCGGTCGTCTTCCCGCTTTTCAGCTGTTCCTGTAAATCTTGAATGGTGTCCATTACCTGTTTCCTCCGGACCATTTCATAATATAGATGGCGAGAACCATGCCTACGATGCTCACGACGTTAATCTTGAGGCCGAGGCCAAGCGCAAATTTTACCATGTAGAGGTCGATGACCACCGGGTTTGCCTTGTCGCCCAAGAATCCGAAATTCAGGTCGAAAGAGGCCACGAAGAAGTTGCGGACAATATTGTCGTATCCGCCGGCGTTCATCAGTTCGCCCAGTTCCCCGAACAGGAGCCCCAGGCATTCACCAAGTACTCCGCCGATAATCAGGCCGAGCACGATAAAAAGCAACAAGCGTGCAAAGGAATTTCTCTGAGTCATGCCGCTAATTTAGAAAAATCGGCGTAAAAAAAACGCCCGACTTGCGCCGGACGTTTTAAACTTGCAACTCTCACTATCTGGAGTAGTATTCCACCACCAGCTGTTCTTCGAGCTGGACGGGAATCTGGTCGCGGAGGGGGAGCTTCACCAGGGTGCCTTCCATCTTGCCGGCATCAACGGAAAGGTATTCCGGGGCGGCAGGAGCGTTGGCGATAGCTTCCTTGATCTGCACGTGTTCCTTGGAACGTTCGCGCACGGCGATCACGTCGCCGGCCTTGACCAGGCGGCTGGGGGAGAAACTACGGACGCCGTTCACGGAGAAGTGGCCGTGGGCCACATACTGACGGGCGGCGAAAATGGTGCGGGCAAAACCCATGCGATAGACGAGAGCGTCAAGGCGGGTTTCCAGAAGAATCATCAGGTTGTCACCGGCAGAACCTTCGCGACGGTTGGCTTCTTTGTAAGCCTTGGCCAACTGGGCTTCGGAAATGTTGTAGGTGAAACGGAGACGCTGCTTTTCCACCAACTGCTGCTTGTACACAGAAGCAGACTTCTTGCGGTTCTGACCATGCTGGCCAGGAGCGAAGTTACGGCGGTCAAGGGCCTTTTGAGTTTTCTGGGAGACGGCAACGCCGAGAGAGCGTGCGACTTTACCTTTTGGTCCGCGGAAGGACGACATATTGTACCTCGTGAGGAAGCTCTTTGGTTATGCTTGCAAATTGGCAGAGCTTGGCGCGACTTGCAAGAGTGAGCCCCAATAATAGAATTTTGGGGCCGTAATTTCAAGGGACTACTTCACTACGATGTGCAAAGTATCCCGCTTTTGGGGGTCCAGAAGGCTTTCGGCGATGAGTTTTGCGGTACTTCCGGAGCCTCCAATAATGGTCAAAATCTTGGCGTCGCCGGTATTGTCCGTAGATTCCACCTTCAGGTTGTTATTGATGTTGCCTTCGCAGCTCGTGTAGTCCACATTGCCGAAAACCATCCAGTCCCCGCAGGGAATAAACCAGTTCACCACCCCGTTTTTAGTGCTTGTGGGGCTAGATTCAAATGCAATGTCGTCCAACTTCAGTTCTTGGTTCTCGCTTACTTTCAGGGTGTCCAGCGTTTTTTTGGCCTTGGCGTCGTAGAAACTGAACTTGGTAAGCGAACCCGGACGCTTGACCAGGGTGTAAAGTTCCAATTCCTTGGTGTCTGGCGTGTTTTGGCTGTTTTCCATTTTGAAATGGAAATAGACAGGACCGTCGTTTGCCACTTTATAGCCCAAATTTTCCTCGGAAAGCGTCTTGAGGATCTTGCCGCTCTTGTCGAGAACGCTGTAGTCGATAACGGTAAACGGTTTTGCGGCGCGCTTGCCGTATCCCTTGAATCTGTGTTCTACCACCAGGGTGTCGCCCTTCTTGTAATCGCCGATCCAGACATACTGGTCCTGCCTCAGTTCAAATGCTTCAATTTTTGTGCGGGTCTTTTTCAGGAACTCTCCTGCACTGGGGAGGGAGTCGGGGTGCGCGAAGTATTCTCCCTGTGAAAGCTTGCGGTTGCTCAACTGTAGAGTAAAGGTCGCATAGGGGCCTGTTTGATAGTTGGAAATTTTTTCGGGAACCATTACAAGTTTCCAGTGGGTGGAATCATCGGTAAGCATTGTGTTGCTCAGGGTGTCCTTTTCTGAAACAATGGACTTGTCTTCTTCCAGTAGATTCAGTTGGTTAATCCAGTCTCCTTCGGCTTTGATGGTAACGCTGTGTCCTATGGCTGCAGCAAAGTTGAACTGGACGCTATCGGGGGAATTCCCTATTTTTAGTATTCCCTTCAAGTTTTCCTGTAGGGAAATGTTTATTGTGCTGGAATCTCCGGTATATTTGAAATAACCGTTATCTAAGTGGGAATACATACGCAGGTGGGCCTTGTCGCTAAAGGCTGCCTGAAGGTTTACATAGTAGTAGCCATCTTCAAAAATGGCAAATTGATTCTTGATGAGTTCGGCTCCGTTGCCGGGAATTACAAAACCATCGAATTTGCAGTTGCTCGTATTGCCTGCTTCGCAGGTGGGAAGCATGGGGTGCATGGTTTGCCCAAGCTCGCTCATCACACGTATGGTGTCATTTGCCATGCCGCTAGTGGCAGCCCAGATGCTTATGCGGTCTCCTTTTTTCAAATTTCCAAGGAACAGGTTGATTTCCTTTGTCAGGGAATCGATACAAAGGGTCTTTTCGGGGCATTCTGCCTTGCCGCTGGAATCAATTACTGGCCGTTGAATATAGATGTTGGTGGTATCGTCCATAACGACATTGTCATCGTAATCAATGTCGGCGCGGTTGCTTGTACCCGAACTGGAATAAAAGGAGCTGTCAGCGTACTCGCCGTTGCCACTGTTTATGTCCGAAGTGTTTGTGTGGCTCGAATCACTGCAAGCGAGGAGTGTTAGGGCTGTTGCGGAAAGCAGGGTAAAGAACAATCTTTTCATCGTAGAGCCGTCCTAGTTCAAGATGTAGAACTTCTGTTCTGCGCTAAAGGCTTCGCCATTCACCTTCAAGGTGTACTTGCCCGTGGGGAACTCGTGAGCCTTGAACTTGAAGTGTGTCGTTTTTTCGCCGGCAAGTTCTCGGGCGGCAACCATGAGCATGCGCCGTCCGAACTCGTTGACGATTTCAATCTGTACAAATTGCGGATAACCTACTGTCAAATCGAAATCGCATTCCAGGGAGTAGATATCGATGTGTACCTTGGTCAGCGTGTAGCCACCTTCCATCACGTCGCCGCTCACGGAGCGGGTGTTGTCGAAGTAGCCCACATAAAGTGCCGGAGCGAGAGCCTTACTTTGGTTGTGGGAATGGATGATTGTTTCCCCGGGGTCAACGGCGGTAAGAATCAGGGTGTACATGTTGGAGGGGTGCTTGCGCTTGAAGAACTCCGTCAGGGTAGGAGTGCGCAGGAACGCTCCCAACGGGGCCTTGGGGTTCAGTGTGATAAGTCCCAAGAAGTCGGCGTGTTTGGTATCGACTCCGCCGCCGGAGTTCTTGCGGATGTTGAAGTGTCCACCGGGCTGGGGAAGGTTCGCAGGTGCGTTTTCCCAGGTCAGTTCGTCGCCACGCCAGTCCACACCAAGCTTGCCTTCTCCGAAGTTCATGTCACGGGAGGTTTCCTTCAGGCCGAATATGTTGAATTGAACAGGCTTCTTGAGAGAATCCGCATTGTATTCCAGCTTGAGGCCTGCGTCAAAGAGGGGCCCCGGCAGGGCGGACAGGTCAAACTTCAGGTAAATCTTGCCGGCATCGTTGGTGTCGTTTGCCACCCTGAGGGCGGCGTCCGTATTGTGGGGTGTAAAGTTGTCGAAGGACGAAATCCAGGTGTCTACGCCCTTGCCGCTGGGGGCCCCGTCACCCGTGTTGTCGAAGGTGGTGTACTTCTTGTCGAAGACATAGACCTTGCCGGTGTCGGCGCCGGTCTTGGTACCGTCGTCGGCCTTGAAAATCAGGTTGTAGCGTCCGCTACCGGTAAAGGAAACGTCGGTCTCGTATTCGGCGGTATCGGAGAAGATGACCTTGCCAGGGCCTACACCCTTTTTCCAAAGGACCGGGTCCCTACAGAGACCGTTACCGCGACCGTCGTCTTCGACGGTACCTACCAGATGGATCTTGCCGGGCTGTACCACGATCATCTCGTCGGCGAAGGAGACCTTCGGGGCTTCGTTCTGGCCCTGCTTAGGGGCGTAACCGGTGTAAAGGGCCATGTTCACGCCGCCGGTGCTGTTCTTTTCAAGATCGGCGTCCGTAAGGGCATAGATGGCAGAACCCATGCGGGATTCTTCCACAATCTTCTTGTAGGGGTTTCCGCGGGTGAGGACTTCCTTGAGGCCTTCGATGGAAAGGCTTCCGTTGTCGTTGATGAACATGGGGGTGGTCTTGGCCTTGTCGCTTGCGATGACCAGCACGCCCAGGAGTTCGGCGGAACCTTCGTTGAAGTTTTGCAAGATGGTGTTACCGTCCTTGGAGGTAAGTCCCAGAATCCAGATGTCGCCACCGTTGTTCTGGATTTTTGCGCCCTTGGTGTCGGAGAACAGGGAAACCTGGCGGCCCCAGAGGTGTTGCTGGTTGATCTGGATAGAACCTACCGCAACGTCTTCCATGTAGATGTCGCCTACGCCTAGCTCGTTGGTCTCGAAAGACTTGAACATCATGTTCTTGAGGAGCACGGCGCGCTTGCTCTTGTGGATGATTCCGTTTCCAAATTCGGAGAAACGCTCGATGGTAATCTCGTTGAAGGCTCCGTCCTCGATGATGAACTTGCCCTTACCGTCGATGCGGCCTTCGGTACCGAGAATCCGGCGGATACGGTTACGCAGGTAAATGTCGCGGTTGATGGTCCAGCGACCTCCCGGCGGGAAATAAATCGTTTCGGCACCGTCGTCGATAGCGTCTTGTATGGCCTTGGCATCGTCGGAACCGGTGTTCATCTTTCCGCCGTAGTCTCCGGCGATGGTAATCCAGGAGTCGGATTTCTGGTCGTTCAGGTTCGGGGTCTCCGCCACCGGAAGCCTCATGGACTGCTTGGGGCTGTGGCAAAGCTGGTGAGAAGCCTGGGTCACGAATTCCACGATTTCGTTTCCGACGTAGGTTTCGGTAACGGCCTTGGGGGTGCTCTTGATTTTTTCCTCGAAACGGCTGGTATTTACAGAACGGGCAAACAGCATGCCTTCGTTCTCGATGGCTGCCGCAGGCTTGGACTTGTTGACACGGTTGTATTCCAGGGTGGCATCCACCAGGACCATGGAAGCTCCGTCGCCGTGGTTGAACACTGCCGGCACGTCTCCCTTGAAGCGGAGCCCGCGGCTGGACACTACCTGACCGTCGTTTTCCAGGCCGTACTTCTTTTGGCCGCCCAGGGTCACGTGTTCCAGGGTGACGCTGTTGGTCTTGCCAGCAACATAGACGCCGGTTTCAAAGCCCTGGATTTCTACGTTTTCGAGAAGGAGGGGACCGATATTTTCGGTGTGCCCCAGGTCAATGCCGTAAATGCCCAGGCTGTCGCCGGAATACACCTTCACGTTCTTGATGGTGCCCTGCTGGGCGGCGTTAAAGCGGATTCCTACGGCACCGGCGTTCTTTTTACCCGTGCGGATGGTAATGTCGCGGATGGAGTTCCTGGGTTTGAGTCCCGGACCCTCGCCGGTAAACAGCACCGGAGCCGGAAAATCGGGATTGGTGAACCCCTGGCATTCGTCGGCCAGGGCGATAATGGTGCCGCCAATGCTTTGCCCCTGCAAAATAGTGCGGCTGTAGGCCTGTTCCGGCTTTTCGCTGGCGGGCCAGGTCAGGGTGTTGGTCACCTTGTAGATGCCATGGGGCAGGTATATAATGTAGTCGCCATCGGGGTGGTCGTTTAGCGCTTTCTGGATAGCCTCGGTGTCGTCGGTCTTTCCGTCGGCCTTGGCGCTATAGGGGGCCTTGGTCACGTCGACGACGTTGGAACCCAGAGGGAACGTCACCTGGGAAAATGCCGTGGTGGTCACGCTTAAAATCAGGACAAGACAAAACGAAAAAACACGAAACATGAAAACCTCGTTATACGCCCTAAAATTAAGTTTTTAAGGGCGTTTTTTGGAAACGCTTGCCTTGAAATGCCCCTGTTCTAGGGCTTGTCTTCGCACTTTTCGTACACGAAGGGGTTGTGGTCCCCCTGGACCTTGAAAATACGGCGGTCCCGCTCGCATTCCCTTTCGGTGACGGGGTACATCTTGTCCCAGGCCTCGAACAGCTTGCGGTCCTGGCCAGAGAGCTTGATGCCGTAAGTCTTTTCCATGTAGAAATGCACCCGAGCGATAAGCCCGCGGACCTCTTTTCGGGGCTGGGCCTTTTTCAGCTTGAAATCCACGATGGTCTCGCACTCCCCGTACATGGGTTCCGGATTGTTGGTCCACTGGGAATACATGAAGTTGCTCCGGTCCCCGTTGATTTCGCCGATGGCGGGGTAGAGGTTGTGCAGGTCCCCTTCCAGGATTTTGAACAAAGTATCGTTTGCGCTGCAGTTCTTGCGGCCGCCGTCCCTCCAGCAGGGCATAAAGTGCCCCATGTTGTGGGCGGTCACGATATGCTCCCATTCCACGGTCTCGGCACGCTTGAAACTCTTGCGCCGGGGATTTTCCCTGGGCCTGAAGTTGCAGGTGCTGTAGTCCACCTTCTTCTTGTCGTTGTACTTGCAACCGCAATAGAGGGTCTCTTGCAGGTCGCCGTAGTAAATCCGCTTCATCTGCTGGCCAGCGCCCCGGTAGTTGTAGTGCTGCGGAGGCGGCTCCTTGTCTACGGCGGCAAGGGAAAAGGAAAATGCAATAGCGGTAAGCGCAAGGGCAAACCGCATTACAGGGAAGTGCCGCGCCGCCTTTTGGAATATGGAAATAAAAAACATAGGTACAATCCGAATATAATAAAAACACGTCATTCCGACCCTGAACTTGTTTCAGGGGAGGAATCCAGGCTCGAGGTTCAAACGGTGCTCTATTCTTGAGTGGTTGGTAGGGGAAAGCCTTCCCCTGGCTCGCATTACATTGCTCGCCACCCCTTCTGCGGGGGACACCCCCGCAACGCCCCCTTGCAATAAAAAAACTACATTTGTGCCCATGAATTCCGCAGGTATGCAATATCTGGAGTCGAGGCTGATGTTCGGGATGGTTCCCGGGCTGGAATCTACCTTCAAGATTTGTGAGGCCTTGGGGAATCCGCAAAAATCTTTCCGCACTATCCATGTGGTAGGAACCAACGGCAAGGGCTCCTGCAGTTATTACCTTTCGGGAGTGCTGCAGGCCCACGGAATCAGGACCGGGCTCTATACCAGCCCGCATCTCATAAGCCTGCGGGAGCGGATTCGGGTGAACGATGTGCCCGTATCTGATGCCGATCTGGACCGCCTCTTTTTGCAGGTGAAGGCTGCCGCCGAAATCGCCCGCGTAGAACCTACGTTCTTCGAGGTGGTCACTGTGGCCGCCTTCCTCTACTACAGGGAGCAGGGCGTGCAGGTGGCCGTGTTGGAAGCAGGCATGGGCGGCCGTCTTGATTCTACCGCCGTCGCCCGCGGGAACATTGCCGTTGTCACCAGTATCGGGTTGGAACATACCGAAGTTCTGGGTGCAACCGAAAGCGCCATTCTGCGGGAGAAAATGGGGGTGATGCCGCAAGGGACGGCACAAGGGCCTGATGGGACTGCGCAGGCCAAGACCTTCATCGTGGGCGGCCTTTCTCTGGAACTGCTGCAGGAGGCAAAAGACTTCGCCGCCGCGGTCGAGGCGAAAATTCTGGTTCCCGAAATCCGCGAAGACATTGAACTGCCAAACTTGGGACGGCATTATGTGGAAAACGCAAGCCTCTCCCTAGCGGCGGCGGAACTGTTCTTGCGGCAGGCGGGTGAGGACTTTCCGAATGCAAGGCCCTACAGCGACGGCCTTGCCCTGGAGACTTTGAAGACCCGCTCCTGGCCAGGGCGCATGCAGCAGCTTTTTGACGCCAAAGGAACGCTTCGCTTTATTCTGGACGGCACCCACAATTCCCATGCGGCAAGACGCCTGGCCGAAACTCTGGACCGCTACTATCCGGGCCAAAAGTTCCCCTGCGTCTTTGGAGCCCTCAAGGACAAGGATGTAGAAGAAATGCTAAGGTTCCTTGCTCCCTACGTTTCGGAGTGGCACTTAGTCCGGACTCCTTACGAACGTTTCCGCGAACCGTCGGAAATCGCTGGCATCTTGCAGAAGATGGGGGCGGTAGTCGCCTCTATGGGTCCTCTTTCCCGCGATGTCTTGGACTGTGTTATGGATAAAGTAAAAAGGCCCGCGCTGGTGACGGGCTCTTTGTATATGATAGGGGAGGTCATCGACCTCCTGAAAAATGACTTTGACGGTCTCGCCTTTTTCCGCGGCCTCACGAAAGCCTCCAACGAACATCGGTAGCGGGCTACACGAACTCTACCTTATGTCATCCTCGCGACCTTCCTTGTCATCCTCGCGATCCCTCTTGTCATCCTCGCGATCCCTCTTGTCATCCTCGCGAAGGCGAGGATCCGCTATCATCTCGGTCGGGGATCTCCTATAACAAATCTTTCCCTCGATGTGTATCTTCCCTCGCTCGCAGATTCACTTCGTTCGACTGCTCTCTCGGGAAGCACACATCTCGGTCAAAAACAAGCGTTGGCTCTGGCATACAAGTGCTTTTTCGGGTAAGGATATTTACTATAGGTCCGGGCAGTTACAACAGACGGAAACTCTTGTGACTGTTAGTCCCTGCGAGTTTCCCCCGAGATGTCTTCCCCGCATCCTTTCTCGTCATCCCCGCTGTCATTCTGGAGCGCAGCGATAGAATCACGGGGATCTCCCCTCTTTCCCCCCATTTCACACTTTCTTCATTTGATATTCCCGAGAATTTTATATAGATTGCATATAAACAACCTTCTCAAAAGGAGCTGGCTATGAAAAATCTTTTTTTGGGGCTTTCCCTTGCCGCCATGGCACTACTTGCTGCCTGTAGTAGCGGTTCGGGAACCAATAGCGAGCCTTTGGAAATAAGCTCGAATTCTTCTTCGGAATCGTTCGACGACTACGACGGCGAGGTTGAGTTTTTCGATGACCTGCCTAAGTGTAGCGAGAAGAAGGACGGCAAGGTCTATTACGTAGAGGATGAAGACATTGCCTACACCTGCAGATACGATGAGGACGAGGAAACCGGCGAATGGGTCAGGAAGAAAAAGAAGTCCTCAGATGATGACGACAAGGAATCATCCAGTTCCGCCAGGAAGCCGGATGTATCAAGCTCATCCTTGGAATCGAATGGAGACTACGACAGCTCGTCAAGCTCTGACGAAACTGACGAAGGCAAGTCCAGCGCTTCCGAAGAGCCGGAATCCAGCGGCTCCGAAGGCGTGGAGGGTTCATCCGCAAGCGTCTCTGGAGAAATGGTTTCTTGCGACATCCCTGGCGTCATGGGTGAATGCATGGAATACCCTGTCGGAAGCGACGAGGCTGCGCAATTGACAGAGTTTTGTGTGAGTATGCTTGGTGGAACGCTGGGGGCAGGCTGTACCGCTTCCACTAGCGACTCCAGCGTTTACGACGCCATGGCCAACACCCTGACGGACCTGCGCGACGGACAGACCTACAAAACCGTGAAAATCGGCGACCAGGTGTGGATGGCCGAGAACCTGAACTTTGTGACGGATAACAGCTGGTGCTACAACGATGAATCGGACAACTGCGCCAAGTACGGGCGCCTTTATACCTGGGCTGCTGCAGTGGGCAGGGATGAGGACGAGTGCGGCTACGAGCATACGTGTGGCCTAGGCTCGGGAGATATTCGTGGTGCATGCCCCAAGGGCTGGCATTTGCCAAGTAAGGCAGAATGGGAGGCCCTGATTGTGGCCGTTGACGGTTCCATTACGGAATATACGTCTTCAAATACGGCGGGTACCAAGCTCAAGTCCGTGACAGGCTGGAACGGAACGAATGCCTTCGGGTTTTCGGCGCTTCCTGCCGGCGACAGGTACTACAATGGGCGTTACTACGACAGGGGTATCAGCGCGTACTTCTGGAGTTCTGCCGAGGGCGATAGCGTCAGCGCGTACGACATGCGTTTGTACTACGACGACGGCTACGCGCGCCTGTACGACGGCGATAAGGGCTACGGGTTTTCTGTTCGTTGTCTCAAGGACTAGGGCGCAAGCCGAAGGCTAGGGGTTAGGATCTAGGATCTAGGGCCGAGGGATAGTTTTGAAGGGCGGAAGCACTTTTAGGCTAGGTCTTAGGGTCGCTGGTTACAAGATGTGTCATCTTGACGGCTTTGCCTTTTTCCGCGGCCTCACGAAAGTCTCCAACGAACACCGGTAGCAGGCTACACGAATTCGACCACGAGTTGCTTGCCGAGGGCATGGGCTAGCTTGTAGAGGGTTTCTACAGACGGTGATCCCTTGGGTGTTTCGAAACGCTGATAGGCCTGCGGGGTTATGTTTGCCCGCCTTGCCACATCGCTTTTCTTTTGACCTCTGCGGGCCTCGAAAAGTTTGTATGCAATCTCGATTCGCGGGGAAAGTTCGACCGCAAAAAGTCCCTTGTCGGAATCGGGCATGGTCTTGGGTAAAATCATGGTGTTGCCGAGATCCAAGTCGCATTCCATGGCGCCGTCAAGGGCGTCTTTCGCTTGCCTGAGCGCTTCTTCTTGTGTGTCACCGAAGGCGTTTACATTGGGCAAGTCGGGGAACGAAACCACGAAACCCATGTCTTTGTCTTTCTCAATTCTTGCAGCGTAATTCATGGTTTGCCTCTATTGATCAAATTGTTTCAAGATTCGCTTGAGATAGACGCCTTCTATCTCGTGTTTATTCCTTTGTATCGGAACTGGGCGCTTGCCTTGTTTTACGAAGATGTGGTGGTCTCCGTTTATCCGTCCGAGTATCCAGCCTCTTTCTTTGGCGTAGTTGCATATTTCTTTAAACTTCATAGATTAAAATACAATAAATTTATTTATTTGTCAATAAATAAATTTAATCATACCTCCGTTTTTAGGGTGTCCTCTGTATAAGACGGAGATGTAGGCCGAAAAGAGCCTTGTAAAGAATCTTTTTACGAAGGGATGAAAGGGAGATGCCCCGTCAAGCGGGGTATGACAAGAGGGGAAGCCCGGCATGACAGCAGGGGAGACTTCTTGGAGGAAACTCGCAGGGACTAACAGTCACAAGAGTTTCCGCCTGCAGAAACGGTTTAGCCCCAAAAGGTCTTGACCGCAAAGCACTTGTGAACCAGAGCCGTTCTTGTATTTTTCGACCGAGATGTGTGCTTCCCGAGAGAGCAGTCGAATGAAATGAGTCCCTGTGAACGAGGGAAGGCTCACATCGAGGGAGAGATTTGTTAAAGGTCATACCCACCATAATGATAGCGGCTCCTCGCCGGAGCCTGCCCTGAGCAAGGTCGAATGGGCGAGGATGACAATGAAAGAGCGATGGGGTTTTAGGGGCGAAGCCCCTAGGAGAGGGGGTAGGCAAAGACTTGCCCTAGATTCTTCGACTCCACTTCGTTTCGCTCAGAATGACACGGAGCAAGGCTTTGACGAGGGGGAGGCTTCCCCCACATTAGGGGTAGAGATTGCTTCACTGCGCTTGCGCAATGACAAGTGTTAGGTAGTCTTTGCGGCTTTCTTCTGCTTTACGATTAGCACGATCAGCCAAATAAGTCCGGTGAGAATCATGAGGCTGCACAGCGTCTGGCCGCGGCTCATGCCGAACAGGTCCACACGGCCCAGGTGCGCATCGGGCATGCGGAAAAACTCGATGAAGAACCGTGCGGTGCCGTAGCCTATCAGGTACAGGCAGGGCATCTTGTCGTGGAGGACTGGAATGCGGCGCAGGTTGTAGAGCGCTACGAACAAAAGAACGCCTTCGAAGAGCATTTCGTAGAGCTGGCTCGGGTGGTGGAGCACCGGCGGGCTCACCAGGCTGTCCTTTGCCAGCGGGAACCACATGCCGATGGGGCTGGTGGTCACTTCGCCAAAGAGTTCCCCGTTGATGAAGTTCCCCCAGCGGCCCCAGGTGTAGGCGAGGGGCGCCAGCAGAAAGCAGAGGTTCAGGGTTTTCCACAGGTCCATCTTGTTGCGCTTGATGCCGATGATGGTGAACACGGTGCCAAGGATTAGCCCCCCGTGGTAGCTCATGCCCGAAATGCCCACGAAATGCCCGTTGCTCATGGGAATAAGGATTTCGGTGGGGTTGGCGAGGTAGTAGTCCGCCTTGTAGAAGAACACGTAGCCCAGGCGCGCCCCGATGATGATGCCCGCGATAATCCAGGTGAAAAGGCTGTCGAACTGTTCCTTGGTGTAGCCCAGGTTTTCTTTCTTGTTGATATGGGTCAGGGTCAGGTAGCCCGTGACGAAGGCGAAAATGTACATGATGCCGTACCAGCGCACGGGGAAACTCCCCAGCGTGAATGCGGTTCCGTCAAAATACGTGGGAATCAGGTTCCACCAGGACAAATCCATGTTACTTTCCTTTCTTGGTGTTCAAATTCTGGTGCGCCCAGTAGTTCATGATCATGGCGGCTACCTGGGTGGCGGGCTGGCTGCGGACCTTTTGCAAGTCGTGAATCTGCAAGATGACCACCACGATGGCTTTCTTGGGGTCTTCCTTGGACTGGGCGAATCCCTTGAACCATTCGTAGCGTCCGTAGGGGTCGTGCCCGTCCAGGGAGCCGGTCTTTCCGCCGATGTCCAGGGCGTTGTAGTTCTTGCGGGCCATGTTCCGGGTGGAAATCTGCTTGCGGGCCGTTCCGTTGGTGATGGAGCGGATCATGGCCTGCCTAAGCCCGTAGTAGGTGTTCTCGCTGAAGGAACCTGCGTTCAGGGCGATGCGGTTCTTGGGAGCGTAGGGCGCGAGGTTTTCGGCCCAGGGGATTTCAAGAGGTTTCTTTGCGAGAATCGCCCGGACCTGTGCCGCCGCCAAAAGCGGGGTGAGTGTGGTGGATTCCGTAAAGCCGCAGCTTACCTCGGCAAGTCCGTAGCCGCTGTCGGGTGGCGTGTAGCTGGAACGGCCAGGGATGCCGCTTGGGAAGTTGGTGTTGTAGCCCAGTTTCTTGGCGGCCTCTTTCAGCCTGCCTGCGCCAACGTTCAGGCCTATGAGGGCAAGGGGCGGGTTTGCGGACATGGCATAGGCGTCTTGCAGTTCGATGGTTGGGCCCGTGTAGTTTTCCTTGACCCGTAACTGGTTCTTGTAAAGCGTGTGGTAAGAGCCGATCATGGGGATGGGGGTGTTCAGGGAGTAGCGCTTGCTGTCCATGGCGGCGGCGATGGTGATGGTCTTTGCCAGGGAGGCTGCGGGGAAGGTGTTCTTCACGAAAAAGTCCGGCGTGCTCTGGACCTTTTCGTCTTTGCGTTCGCCCCAGGCGATAATCTCGTTGGTCTGCACGTCCACCACCAAGATGACGCCGTACATGGGCTTGAAACGGCGGAGCATGTTGTCGATTTTTTCGGCCAGGAACACGTTTTTCTGGGCCTTGATGTGGGTGGAGTCGATGACCTCGATTTCGGGGGGAACCTCGGGCGTGACCGCCGCGGTGATGGCGGCCTGGGCGTTGGCCATGTCTTCGGCCTTCTGCTCGGCGGGAGTCAGGGGCGAACCTTCGGCCATGGCGGTTTCAATGTCCCTTGCTCCGGAATCGCTTGCGGCGCTGTCGTTGACTGGATTACTGGAGGTGCCGCTCGCGGAGTCGGCGGCAACGAGGGGTGCTTCCGGCGCTTCGGGGAGCTTTGCGACTTCTTCTTTTTTGCCGCCTCCGAAAATGCAGGAGCCTATCATGAAACATAGGGTCGCGAATATCCCTAGGGCGATAATGCGGTTGCGGAGTCGTTGGGCGTAGGGCAGGGGTTGAATGGGCATCTGTTAAAGGGATTCCTTGAAGATGGTCTTGCGGTAGTAGGCCAGTTCGGCGATGCTTTCCCGGATGTCGTCCAGGGCCTGGTGCTTCTCTTGCTTCTTGAATTCGGGCAGGTTCGGGTACCAGCGGAAGGTGAGTTCCTTGATGGAGCTGACGTCGATGTTCCTGTAGTTCAGCCAGCCTGTTACCTTGGGCATGTACTTGTACATGAACCTGCGGTCCTGCGTGATGGAGTTTCCGCAGAGCACGTTCAGTTTTTCCTGGGTGAAGGGCTTGATAAAGTCCAGGGTCATCTGGTCGGCGTCGGCAATGGAAAAGCGGGATTTGCGGCAACGGTCGATAAGCCCGCTCTGCTTGTGGTGCTTGGAGTTCCACTCGTCCATGCCGTTGAAGATGTTTTCGGTCTGGTAGATGGCAAGCACCGGGCCTTCGGCGAGAATGTTCAGGTTCGGGTCGGTGACTATGGTGGCCACTTCGAGGATTACGTCTTTTTCGGGGTAGAGCCCCGACATTTCCAGGTCCATCCACACCAGGTTCGGTGCGCTTTTAATCTTTGCCATAACGGTGCTAAATCTAGTTTTTTTCAAAAAGTTGAGAGATGAGTCTGTGCCAATGTTATCTTTTCATCGCATTTTTCTGTCCGTTTTTTACCGGTGGTGTCTTTTTGTCGCCAACTTTCGCCAAATGATAAATAAAACCATTTAATGTAAGTTTTTTATTTTCTATATTAGCCCGCGTTAATTTGTTACACCAATAGGAGCAATTATGGAAGAAGTCGTAATCACTGGTATGGGCTGCGTTTCGGCCCTTGGCAACACCCCCGATATCCTTTGGGATAATCTTTTGCAGGGAAAGTCCGGCATTGCCACCATTGACCGCTTTGACGTAAGCGCATGCCCCATCAAGATTGCCGCCGCCGTGAAGGAATTCGACGGTTCCGAATATTTCAGCAATCGCGACCAGTCCCGTTTTTCCAAGTGCATCCAGTATGCCGTCTATTCCGCCTACAAGGCCCTGGCCAATGCAGGAATTGACCCCAAGGCCGAAGACCCCAGCCGCTCCGGCGTGATTATCGGTGCCGGCGTGGGCGGCATGAACATGTATTCGGATAGCGCCGTGACGCTAGCCAACCGCGGCCCTAGCCGTGTGTCCCCCTTCTTTATCCCCATGGCCATCGTGAACATGCCCGCCGGCGAAGTTTCTAACCGTACCGGTTGGATGGGCCCCTGCTTTGCAGTTGTTTCCGCCTGCGCTACCTCCAACCACTCCATCGCCGCCGCCTACGACGCCATCCGTCTGGGTCGTGCCGACATCATGCTGGCTGGCGGTACCGACGAGACGGTGAACCCGCTGGCCTTGGCTGGCTTTACCAACATGCATGCCCTGAGCAAGCGTAACGACGACCCGTCCACCGCCTCTCGCCCCTTCGACAAGGACCGCGATGGCTTTGTGATGGGCGAAGGTTCCGGCATTCTGGTGCTTGAAAGCCTCTCTCACGCCAAGAAGCGCGGCGCCAACATTCTGGCCCGTATCGCAGGCGTTGGCATGAGTGCCGATGCCCACCACATGTCCGCTCCCCGCGAAGACGGCGAAGGAGTGCGTCTCGCTATCGAGATGGCGCTCCGCGATGCAAGGATTTCTCCGAACGACGTGGGCTACGTGAACACCCACGGGACCTCTACTCCTCTTGGCGACGTGGCCGAATGTTCTGCCCTGGAAAAGGTGTTCGGCGCCCGCGACAGCCTGAAGGTGAACTCCTCCAAGTGCATGATCGGGCATGCTCTGGGTGCCGCCGGTGCTCTCGAGGCTATTATTACCGTGAAGTCCCTGCAGAACCAGATGGTTCATGCCACGAGGAACGTGTTCAACCAGGACGAACGCATCCATCTGGACGTGTGCGCAAACAAGAACACCAGTCACGACTTCAAGTACGCCCTGTCCGACGGCTTCGGCTTTGGTGGCCAGAACAGCGTGCTTTTGCTTGCCCGCGACTAATCTTAATTAGGAATTAGGATTTCGGAATTTATTGCCTAGAAATAATTCCGAATTCTGAAATCCGAACTCTGAATTGAGATTTTTCTATCTTTGCTGGCGTGAATTTTGCAATGCGAAAAATTCTCGCTGTGTTAGTGCTTGCGCTGGTGTGCCTTGTGCAGCCTTCGCTGTCGGCTCCTTACGATCCGCCCACCTGGCGCGATTCTACCTGGGACTACCGCAGCGAAGATTCTACGGACCTGGCAGGAGAAGTCTCTTGGCTCAAGGTGGGTGGTGTCGCCTCCCTGACGCTCATTGCCTACGGGGCTGCCTACTGGCTTGTTTTTGACAAGGGCTGGTGGGACGAACAGGGCAATCATTTCCATTTCGAGAACGACTTTGACTACGCCCTGAACTTGGACAAGTTCGGGCATTTCGCCTCGGGCGTGGCCATGGGCGAACTCTTTTACGAGGGGTACCGCTGGGCCGGTGCTACGGAGTTCCAGTCCTACCTGTTTGCTGGGCTTTCCGCCATGATGACCCACATCGCCATCGACGTGAAAGACGCCTATTCCCCCAAGTGGGGGTTCAGTATTTTTGATGTGTTGTCTGGGACTTTGGGCGGTTTTTTGCCTATGGCAGAGCGTTACGTGCCGCTGTTCAAGTACGTGGACCTTAAGTGGAGTTACTGGATTAACACCAAGGCGTATTACCGGCAGGGGGAAGGGCATTCCAAGGTGTTTACCGACGATTACTGCAACCAGACTTTCTGGGCGTCTTTCAAGATATATCGCATGCTCCCTGCAGGGGCACGCGCCTATTACCCCAGCTGGCTTGCCATTGCGGCTGGCCTCAGTATCGATGAAGGCGTGTTTATCAAGCATTACGAGGGAACACCCCATCGAGAAGTTTACATTGCCCTGGACTACGACCTGGAAGCATTCCGCCCCCAGAGCCGCATGGCCCGCACCCTGATAAAGAGCCTGAACTACTTCAAATTGCCTGCACCGGCTGTGCAAGTTTATCCTGAATTCCACTGGTTCTTGTTGTATCCCATCAAGTTTTAACCCCACCCCAGTTGTCATTCTGACCCTGAACTAGTTTTAGGGGAATACGGTAGGTACCGCGAGTCTGGATTCTTCAGTCGCTACGCTCCCTTAGAATGACGTCTTGAGTTAATGTTTTTATATTTCTAACAAATGCAAATGAAACTCCGGATATTGCTCTTCTGGAGCGTTTTTTGGGTTATGTGCGGAACCTCGGGGGCTGCCCCTGTGGTGGGTTCCGAACGTACCCGAAATTTGCAGGGCCTGGAACGTTCTCCCATGCTCATGGAGTACCATCGGCAGACCGTGGGGGAGGACCGTCACTTCTTTACCTACCCCAGGCGCGACTACGGCTTTATCCGGAACTTTACCCGCACGGAATCCGGAGCCATGATGTTCATGGCCGATACTACCGGGGAGTTCTTTGGCAGGAACCACAGCTTTGGGGTGGCGGCGTCTCCTGTGTTCGGGGCGGAGTACCGTGGCAGCGAATCTTTGGGCGATACCCTGTGGCCCTCCTTTGACGGGGGCATTTACCTGCGGGGCTATGCCGACTCCCTGGATTTCGATCTGGATGCCCGTATGTATGCCGGTGAACATTCCGCCAAGAAGCCCAAGAGTTTTGACGGCGAGGTCTTTGACGTGCAGACCAAGGAAGGCAACGCCGGTGCTGACTACGTGAGCTATTCCCGCTACAGGGCACACATGGCCCTGAACTATGCCTGGGCAAGGCTGCAGCTGGCCCGTGACGTACTCCACTGGGGGCCGGGATACTACAACAACCTTTCCTTGAACCAGTTTGCCTTGCCCTATAACATGCTCTCCCTGGACCTGACCTTTGGACCCCTGCGGGTATTCAGCGTGTATGCAGACCTTCGGGTGGACAGCTGGAGTTACAGCAGGAACAACCTGAACGACCGGAATCTATATGCCCACCGCTATGAACTGGCCTTGGGAAACTTGACTATCGGCATGAGCGAAATCCAGGTGCTGTACAACGAGAACAAGCCCTGGCTGTTCGTGCCCATCGCTCCGCTTTTTATTGAAAAGGGCAACTACACCGAGCGGGTAAACAACGGGGCTCTGGCCCTGGACTTGAACTACCGCTTGTTCAGCGCGGTTCGCCTTTACGGGGAATTCTTCTTGGACGATTTGGAATCTCCCAATGCGGTTTACGAGAACAAGTACAGCAACAACCGCTGGGCGGGCATGCTGGGCCTGCAGGCGGGCCACGACTTTTACGTGGGACAAAAGCGACTCAGTGCGGGTACCATTGCCGAAATCGCCCGTGTGGAGCCCTACACCTATTGCCATTACGATACCGCCCATGCGCAGCTTGCGAACCTGGGGGCTCCTCTAGGGAATCCCAACGGCCCCAACAGCTTGGCGGTGGACTGGACGGTATATGCCCAGGCGGCCCTTGGGTCCCTTGGACAGTTGTTTGCGGGCGTACACCAGAAATGGCTGTGGAAGGGCACCGATGCCGGGAGTAACATCGAAGACCCTTACAAGACGGTGCGCAAGCGTTTTGCCCATGGGGCGCCTCTTGTTTATACCGTGGCTCCAGCCATCGGGTACAACGGACGGTTTGTAGGCTTTTCGGGTGAGTTGACCTTGGGTGATGTCCACACTGCGGACGTCAGGATTTCTTTCATGTGGTAGTTTATGGCTGATATTAAAGAGAAAATTAAGGAAAATGTGCACTTCAAGGCGCTGATGAACAGCTTCCGTTTGCGTAAGCGGGTGCTGGCCCTGGCTGATGCCTTTGTGGTGGCGGTATCTGCCCTGATTGCCAATTACCCTCTGCCTCTTTTCGCCGACCGTATAGGCCGCCCGGACCTATTTGTCATTATTGTCACCAGCATTATCTGCTGTTTTGGGAGTCTTCTGTTCTTTGGAGCCTACAACAAGTTGTGGCGCTATTTCAGCAAGCGGGATTACCTGAGCTGCGTCAAGGGAATTGTCGTGGGAATTGCCGTGGCATATGGCCTGGTGTACCTGTTCCATAAGGATTTGTTTTGGGAATTTGCCTTGCTCCATGCTGTTGTTGCCGTAGTGGGCGTCTCCCTGTTCCGTTACCTGTTCCGTAGGACCTTTGTGTCTTTGGTTTCTACGGGAATGCACGAGGCCGAACGCAAGCGTACCATGATTATCGGTGCAGGGAATGCGGCTCAGCTTTTGCTAAATGAAATTCGCAATAACCAGACAGATGCTAGCCGTGGAGAGAGTACCGGGGCTGCCAAGAATATCAATCCCGTGTGTTTGATTGATGACGACCGTTATAAGATTGGCAAGCCTGTTAGTGGAGTGCTAGTGGCAGGAACTACATCGGATATTCCCAAGGTGGTGCGCGAATTACGGATAGAACAGATTATATTTGCCATTCCTAGCTGCCCGCCTACGGATCGTCAGACGATTTTGGATATTTGCAGCAAGACGGGCCTTCCGGTGAAGGTGTTGCCCTTTATCGGGAGTCTTTTGGATACCTCTGCGGTGGGTACGGGTGCTACTAGTTTTGTAAGCCAAATCCGCGATATCAAGGTGGAGGACTTGCTTGGCCGCGAGCCCATCAAGTTCAACAATTCTGAAATTCGCGAGTTCATTGAGGGTAAAGTCTGCATGGTTACCGGCGGTGGTGGCAGTATCGGTAGCGAACTGGTGCGCCAGATTGCAAAGTACAGGCCCAAACAGGTGATTATCGTGGATATCTACGAGAACAATGCCTACGAAATCCAGCAGGAACTGGTGATGGAGTATGGCGACCGCCTGAACCTGGTGACTCTGATTGCCAGCGTGCGCGACTATTTCCGCATGAACCAGATTTTCAAGAAGTACGAACCCCAGGTGGTGTTCCATGCGGCGGCCCACAAGCACGTACCCCTGATGGAAAATAATCCTATGGAAGCCATCAAGAACAACGTGGTGGGCACTTTCAACATGGCGACCCTTTCCCTGCTGCATAACGTGAAAAAGTTTGTGATGATTAGCACCGACAAGGCGGTGAACCCCACCAACGTGATGGGGGCGTCCAAGCGTTGTTGCGAAATGATTGTCCAGTTCTTTGCACAACAAAAGGACTGCAAGACTGAATTTGTGACTACCCGCTTTGGAAACGTGTTGGGGAGCAACGGCTCCGTGATTCCCTTGTTCAAGCGACAGATAGAGCAGGGCAAGCCCGTGACGGTGACACATCCCGACGTTATCCGCTACTTCATGACTATTCCCGAGGCGGTGAACCTGGTGCTAGAGGCAGCGAGCTTTGCCCACGGCGGCGAGATTTTTGTGCTGGATATGGGCCAACCCGTGAAGATTGTGACCTTGGCCGAAAACCTGATCCGTATGTATGGCAAGGTGCCTTACAAGGATGTGGAAATCAAGTTTACGGGGCTGCGACCTGGCGAAAAACTGCTTGAGGAATTGCTGATGAATGAAGAGGGCCTGCAGAAGACCAAGAACAAGCTCATCTATATCGGAAAGCAGATTGAGATTGATGCCGATACCTTTATCAATGAGCTTTGGACATTGAAAAATGCGGCTCAGGAAAATGACGACAAGACCGCCATTTCTGCCTTGCATCACATTGTACCCACCTTCACTACACCCGAAGAATTCAATAAGACGGTAAGGATGCCGAAGGTGTAAATTTTGGCGGGTGTCGCCGATCAGAGGAGGATGCTATGAACCAGAAACTGAAAATTCTTCTTTCTTTCGCTATGGCCTTGTTCCTTGGGGCCTGCAGCGATTCCTCCAGTTCTTCTAGTGACGAAGACCAGGTGCTGCTTAGCACCACCGTCAAGAAAGACGGTATCGACATGCTGAGCTTTGGTAGCCTGAATCTGGACGTGGCGGCGGATTCGTTCCTTGCGGTATTTGAACTGGGGGACATTGTGACGGTGATGGTGGTCGGTTACGACACTCTGGAAGTTCCCGTTGTGCCGGACTACGATGCCGTTTCTCCCGGGGAACTGTTGTTGCGTGTGGTGTCGGGTAAGCCCCACGTGACTCTGGGCATCAACTTTGGTCAACTTGCCGTTGCCCTTGGCATTGCAGAAAATGCCCCCGCAGGTTCGGAATACCCCTACAGACTGAAAGACGTCAAGTTACCCATCGAGGTGAATGTTGCTCTGAAGGACAAGGGCGGCTTCAAGGAAAACCTTGAAATGCTGGAATACCAGAACTACGGACTGGTCATCGATAACTATCCGGATCTGTCCGTGGCGGATTTTGCCAACTTCAGGGAAATTGCTACCACGGGAATGGGGAAGGGGGTGCTCTATCGTTCCTCTAGCCCCATTGACCCGGTGGATGGCCGCAATACATACGCAGATTCCCTGGCCAAGGCGGCCAAGGTGGCCACCTTCATCAACCTGACGGACACGGACAAGGGAGCCAAGGCCTACGAGGGTTTTGACAAGTCCTACTACGCTACACAAAAAGTGGTTTACCTGTCTTTGCCGGCGTCGTTCACCACCAACCTTTTCAAGGAAGGTCTGGTAAAGGGACTCCGATTCATGATAGAAAATGAAGCCCCCTATCTGGTGCATTGCCAGATGGGCAAGGACCGTGCGGGCTTTGTGAGTGCCGTGCTGGAAGCCCTGATGGGGGCTTCTGCCGAAGAGGTGGAGAAGGACTATGTGAAGACCTACGACAACTACTACAATGTGGTGCATGGCAAGCAACAGCGCCTTACGGAGTCGCAGTTGGACTGGTTCCAGGCCCTGATTGTCCGCAATATGAAAATGGCCTACTCCGATGCGGGTGTGGATATCGAAGATTTCGAAAATGTTGACCTGGCCAAGGCCACGGAACAGTACCTGGAAAAGCTGGGACTGTCCCAAAAAGAAGTAGCGGACCTGAAGGCCCGCCTGAAGTAGTTTCTTTGAAAATGTCACGCTTTAGGAAAGGCGGATTCCGTCGTCCTGGATCAGGATTTTTCCTTCGCGGTAGAGGGTCCCTAGAATTTTCTTGAAGGTCTTCTTGGACATGCCGAATTCCCTCTGGATGGTTTCCGGGTCGGTGTGGTCTCCGTAGGGCAGGAACCCGCCCGCTTCGGAGAGCTTCCGGAGCACTGCGTTCGGGCTGTCGCTTTTCATGAGCCCCTTGTAGCCTACGGGCGAAAGGTTCAGGGTGATTTTACCGTCGTTTGTGAACCGCTGGATGTAGCCCGGCATGGTGTCGCCGATGTAGATGCGTTTTGTGCCGGGCGTGACCATGAGGCGCCCGGTATAGCGGTAGTTCACCAGAAAGTCCACGTAGTCCGGCGAGACTTCGTAGGCGGCCAGTTCCACTCGCTCTCCCACATGGAGTTCGGAGGTGTCGGTATCGATGAAGCTCTTGATTTTTTCGGTAGCCACCAGACGGTTGCTCTTGTCGTCTAGCAAGACGTAAACTACGCAGCGGTCGCCCCGCTGGAGTTCTCCCAGCTGTTGCTTGTAGGGCAAGAACAGGTCCTTGTTCAGCCCCCAGTCCAGGAACGCTCCCACGCGGTTTACGTCCTTGACTTCCAGCACGGCGAATTCTCCGGCCTGGGCGTAAGGCTTCTGGAGGGTGGCGATAGGGCGGTCCTCGCTGTCCATATAGACGAACACGTCCAGGATTTCGCCTTCTTCCAGGGAGAATTCGTCCCGGTTTCCGGGGAGCAGCACCCTGCCGCCGGTTTCCAGTTCCAGGTAATAGCCCTGGGGCATGATGCTTTCGACCCGGGCGCGATTGTATTTGCCGATTTCCATAAAAGCCTTTCCGTTCAAGTGTCCGCGATTGCGAAAATATAGGATTTTACAGTGCCGTGTCCGTGCTGTTTTCGGCAATAAGAACTCCCTGAGCCACGAACCTCGTGCCTCGTGCCTCGACCCTTTATTTTATTATATTCAACAAAGATTTATGATAGACTTTATCGGCGACATTCACGGTCACGCGACCGAACTGCGGGCCCTGCTAAAAAAGTTGGGCTATGTGGAACGGGGTGGTGTTTTCGCCTATCCGGGAAATGTCCGTAAGGTGGTTTTTCTCGGGGACTACATCGACCGGGGCTCTGAATCCCGGGAGACCATTGACCTGGTCCGCGCCATGCGTGACGCCGGAGCTGCTACCGCCCTCATGGGAAACCACGAATTCAACACCCTCTGTTTTTGGCAGCAGAACGGTGCTGGCGGTGGGCATTTCCTGAAGACTATTACGGGCGGCTACCTGCGGGACCATTCCTTCAACAAGGTGGCCATCCTTGCACGGACGGTAGAATCTTACCGCGGGCGGCAGCAGGAATTCCAGGAAATGCTGGACTTTCTGAAAACCTTGCCGTTCTATATGGAAACGGACTTGTTCCGGGCGCAACATGCCTGCTATGACGCCCAATGCGTACAGGCCCTGCGGGATGCGGGCATTACAAGCTTTGCCGACGGGAACTTTGACGAACTGATTGCCCGGGCCTGCGACAGCCACAATGAATTTGAGGATTCCCTGTTCCACCCTCTGGATATCTTGCTGAAGGGCCCCGAGATGGAGCTGCCTGCAGGCGGGACCTTCCAGGACGGCGAAGGCGTGGTGCGCAAGAAGATGCGGCTTCGCTGGTGGATTGACCCGAAGAACGCCACCCTCCAGGACATTGCCCTCCAGCCCGGCGTAGTCTTTTCCGACGAACCCGTTCCTGAGTCCGTTCGGTCTCGAAAGTTCTACGGCGAAAGCGAACGGCCCGTGTTTTTCGGGCACTACTGGCTTAAAGGCGAGCCTGCCCTTATTCGCAAAAACGTGTGCTGTCTGGATTACAGCATCGGGAGTTTTTTCGGGCATGGTCGTATGGTGGCCTATCGCTTTGACGGAGAGCAAACCCTTGATGCCCGCAAGTTCGTGTGGGTGGAGGGACCGTCGGTTTGAAAACTCTCTCGTCTCTCGTCTCTCGTCTTTCGTCTCTTAAAGTGACCGTCTTTTTGCTGGTCGCGTTCCTTCTGGTCATATTCTGGGGCGTCTTGGGACAGGCAAACGCCGAAGCGGCAGGAATGCCGGCGTCTGTTGCGGTAGAACGATTTTTCGGGAGCTATTTCGTCTGGGTTTTTGACGTGGTTCCCGTGCCTGCCATGAAAAGCTTGGCGGTGTTGGCCTGCGTGAACCTGGTGGCCGCCATGATCTTTCGCATGCCCCGCGGTCTAAAGTTTGCTGGACTTTACGGAATCCATATCGCCCTGCTGGTGCTGCTTGCGGGGAGCCTTGTGGGCGGCGCCCTCCAGCAAGACTACAACGGTTACAAGAACGTAGCGCCCGAAAGCGTGCCGGAAAAGTCCGGAACCTTGACCATGTTCCCCGCAGGAGACAGCCTCGGGACCGTCGCGGTGCAGTTTCCCCTGGAAACGGCCGGCTGGACCTACCATGTGGAATATCGCGGGCGTTTTCCCATGTCGCCCAAGTCCTCCATCGACCTCTATACGGTAACCTACGACCCCATGCGTTTTGTGCCCTACGCCTTCATGAGCCTGATGCTGGTCAGTCTTGTTTTTCATTATGTAGTCGTGGTGGTGCGCGCCCGTAAGGGGGACTCGTGAAACGGCTCTCTTCGGGACAGTTCCCGCATTTGTTGTTCCCGCGCTTTTTATTCCAGCGCCCGTTCCCGCGTTTTTTGATTGCGCCCCTGCTGTTTGTAGCGCTCCTGCTTGTTGCCTTGCCCTCGGCATGGGCTTCTGAGCGGTCGGAACTGCGGACAGAATTGCAGGGCTCGGCGACGGCGGTGGTGTACCGGGGGGAGGTCCGGCCCTTTGCCTCTTTTGCACGGGATGTGCTGGACAATTTTTCGGGGAAAGTGTCCTACCGGTGCAAGGACGGCGAAGCTGAACGTTGCCCACGCAAGATGCAGGCTACCGAGGTGGTCCTGGGAATTGTGAAGAATGCCCCCCAAAGTCGGGACTGGAAACTTTTCAAGGTCTTGCGGAGCGACGTTTCGGAGGCCTTGCATCTGCCGCCAGGCGAACGTTATGTGAGTTACGGCCAGCTGCAGCCCGCCCGGGACCTGCTGGAACTCTACGCCAGCCGAAATGACGGTCATGCTGCCACTCTGGAGATGAAACGGCTCTACGAAAATGTCCAGCTGTTCGAGACCCTGGGGGACAGCGCCCGGGTGAAGGAACTTTTCACCCTGGCAGAACCCGCCTTGGCCGAAAGTGGCCCCACGGTTCGGCGGATCAATCTGGAACTGGCCTACTACTTTGCGGACCCTGTGCTGTGGGCCTTCGTGGCGGCATTTGTCGGGTTCTTGCTTTCCCTTTTGAACCTGAATTTCAAGAAGACGGCTCTGGACCGAGCCGCCAACGGGGCGGGCCTTGTGGCCACGGTGATTCTGGTCTTGACCCTTGCGGTGCGCTTTGCAGTGACGGGCCACCCGCCTATGGCAAATTTGTACGAAATTATCTTGTGGGTGGCCCTGCTGCTGGAGTCCTTCGAGGTGGTGGCGTTTTTCCGTTGCCGCCGTCGCCAGTTCTCCCTGATGGTGCCTGTCGCCTTCGTGGCGGCCCTGCTGTTGTTCTTTGCGAGGTTCGTGCTGGAAACCGGCGATGCCTTCCGGGCGCTGCCCGCTATCTTGAATTCTTCGGTGTTCCTTACACTCCACGTGTTTACCATCGCCATGGGTTTTGCAGGCATGATTCTTTCGGGAATCGTGGCTCATGTGGCCCTGTTCCGTTTCCGCGGTAAGGAAATCCCCCGAGATGAGCCCCTCGTGCCGCTGCTCTACGGCACCCTGGTTTTCGGTTCGGTCCTGACCATCGTGGGCACTCTTTTGGGTGGGGTGTGGGCGGACTTTGCTTGGGGGCGTTTCTGGGGGTTCGACCCCAAGGAATGCGGTGCCCTCTTTGTAATCCTCTGGGCCATGCTGGGTTTACACCTGCGGGCCGGGCGCCTGGTGACAGGCCGGGGTTTTGTGCTGTTCAACGCCTTCAACGTGGTGGTTACCTTCCTCTGTTGGTTCGGAATCAACCTTCTGGGCGTGGGGCTTCACAGTTACGGCTTCCAGAACGGCACGTTTACCTGGCTCTTGAGCTTTGTTTTGGCGGACTGCGCCTTGATTCTCCTGTTAAATTTCTATTTTCGGAAACATGAGTGAGAATGTACCGAATGCAGAAGATGCCGCCGAGGAATCGGCGGAACTTCCGAAAGTGGAAAGCCGCGAAGACCTGATGCGCATTATCCAGGCCCTGGTCTTTGCGTCTCCGGATATCGTGACCCTGAAAAAGTTGCGGGAAATCCTGGGGGATTTCTTGGATGCCCGTACCGTGGCCGAGGCCTTGATTGCCGCCAACGATTCCCTGAACAAGATACAGTCTCCTTTCGAAATTGTGGAACAGGCCGGCGGTTACCGCTTCAGGACCCGTGCCAAGTATTACCCCTGGGTGCGCAAGCTGTTCCCGGAAGCCAACGCCCGCAGGCTTTCCCAGGCGGCCCTGGAAACATTGGCCGTAATTGCATACCAGCAACCCATCACCAAGGCCGCCATTGAACAGGTCAGGGGCGTGGCCTCTGTCGATGGGCCGATCCGTAACCTGCTGGACAAGGGATTTATTTCTCTGGGAGCCCGTGCGGAGACCGTGGGAAACCCTTACACCTACGTGACCACCCAGGAATTCATGAAGTATTTCGGGATTAACCGTATTCCCGAAGACCTGCCCCGCTTGCGGGAATTCAGCGAACTTCTGGAGGCGGGTAATCTGGTGCCCCAGTATTCGATTCCCGAAAGTTCTCCGGAGGAACCCAAGCCCCCCGAGGAAGTTCCGGACCAGATTGAGCTGTCCATGGGAGAGACCTGATGGCCGCTACGCCCTTGATGCAGCAGTACTACGAAATCAAGAAACAGAATCCGGGCTGCATACTTTTCTTTAGAATGGGGGATTTCTTCGAACTGTTCGAGGAAGATGCCGTTATTGCTTCCAAGATTTTGGGGCTTACCCTCACCAGCCGAAACAACGGGGCGGCGGGGGAGACTCCCCTTTGCGGGTTTCCGCACCATGCGGCGGACCGATACGTGCCCAAGATGGTGGCCGCAGGTTACCGTATAGCCATTTGCGAACAGGTAGAAGACCCCAAGCTTGCCAAGGGAATCGTGAAGCGGGACGTGGTGGAAATCATCAGCGCCGGAACCGCCATGGACGAGACCAACCTGAACGCCAAGGAGGCCAACTACCTCTGCGCCTACATGCCGGCGGAATCGGGAGACGAGTCGGTGTTCGCCTTTGCCGACGTGACCACGGGCTACCTTGCGGTAAGCAGGAGCTCGGTGCAGGCTTTCGAGTGTGAGTTCTGCCGCCGCATGCCCAAGGAAGTGGTGGTGGCCGAAGGTTGTGAAATCCCCTCGGGCGTCATGGACATTATCCGCTCCGAAAACATCTTGATTACGGAGATTCCCGCTTTTCTGTTCGGGGCGGAACACGGTCGGGACGTGCTGTTTTCCCACTTCAAGGTGGAATCCCTGGTAGGCCTCGGCCTGGACGGTCGCGACAGTGAAACGGCGGTGACGGGCGCCCTCTTGCAGTATTTGATGGACCAGAAAAAGTCCGAGCTTTCCCACTTTACGGGTCTCGAGATTTTGAATCTGGACGACTACATGACCCTGGACCCCAGCACCTTGCGCAATCTGGAACTGGTCCGCCCGCTGAACGCCGACGATTATTCCAGCACCTTGTGTTCCGTTCTGGACTTTACCGTTACCGCCATGGGCGGCCGCGTGCTGAAGGACTGGGTGAGCCACCCGCTGATTTCGGTGGAAAAAATCAAGGCCCGCGAAGAGGCCGTGACCGAGCTGGTAGGGAACCCCATGGCCCTGGACGAACTGAAGGAATCCCTCACCTCCATCCTGGACATGGAACGCCTGATGGGGCGGGTGGGGAGCGGTCGCGCCAACGCCCGTGACCTGGCCGGTATGGGTCGCTCCCTGTGCCAGGCCTCAAAAGTTGCCCGTGTGCTTTCGGAACTGCATTCCCCCTTGTTCGAACAGTTCCGACAGGTGCTGGAACTGGCCAAAGGCAGGGGAGAGGAACTCCTGCAGAATTTCAACGATGACTTGCCCCTGACGGTTCGCGAAGGCGGCATGATTCGGGAAGGCGCCAACGTGGAGTTGGACGCCATGAACGCCGACATCAAGGATAAGCGCCAGTGGATAGCCTCCCTGGAAAGCCGCGAGCGGGAACGACTGGAAATCCCGAGCCTTAAGGTGGGCTACAACAGGGTGTTCGGCTACTACATCGAAATTACAAGGGCCCAGATGGCCAAGGCCACCAAGCCCATTCCCGACGAATACATCCGCAAGCAGACTACAGTCAACGCCGAGCGCTACATCACTCCCGAAATGAAGGAGTGCGAGTCCGTCATCAGCAACGCCGAGGTGAACATCCACGAGCTGGAATACCGCATTTTCTGTCAGCTCAGGGACCGGGTGAACAGTTGGCGTAGCGAACTCCAGGAAATCGCCGACGCCATCGCCCGTGTGGATACGCTCTACAGTTTTGCCCGAGCCGCCCGCAAGTACAACTACGTGTGTCCGGAGGTCTATACCGGCACGGGTATCGAGATTCGGGGCGGTTTCCACCCCGTCATCGTGGCGGTGAATCCGGATTTGGACTTTATTCCCAACGACGTGGAACTTTCTCCCGATGCCACCCGCCTGATGCTCATTACGGGCCCCAACATGGCGGGTAAATCTACTTACCTGAGGCAGACGGGACTGATTGTGCTGATGGCCCAGATGGGCTGTTTTGTGCCGGCGGAATCGGCCCGCATAGGCGTGGTGGACCGGATTTTCACCCGCGTGGGGGCCAGCGACCGCCTGAGCCGCGGGCTTTCTACCTTCATGGTGGAGATGATTGAAACCGCCAACATTCTGCGGAATGCCACGCCCCACAGTTTGGTGCTGCTGGACGAAATCGGCCGCGGTACCAGCACTTTCGACGGACTTTCCATCGCCTGGTCCATCGTGGAGACGTTGCACAGCGAGCCTTCCCGCATGGCGCTGACGCTGTTTGCCACCCATTATCACGAACTCACCGGCCTTGTGGATTCTCTGGAACATGCGGGGAACTATCAGGTGGCGGTTCAGGAGAAAGGCGACAAGCTCATCTTCTTGCACAAGATTCTTGCCGGGGCTTGCGATTCCAGCTACGGTATTCACGTGGCGGAAATGGCGGGACTCCCCTCTACGGTGGTGCGCCGGGCACGCAAGATTTTGCTCCGTCTGGAAAAGCAGAAGATTGACCCCAGTGACGAGGCGATTCACAAGAAAATCAAGGACAGGCCCCAGATGGACCTGTTCGCCGCCCCCGACGAGTCCCTGACGCTCTTGAAACAGGAAATCTGCCGCCTGCGTCCCGAAGAGATGACCCCACTGCAGGCCCTGCAACGCCTCACGGAACTGAAGGAAAACTATGGGAAGTAGGTAGTAGGTGTTAGGTTGTAGGTTTTAGGTTTTAGGGCTGCTGGTTACAGGAGGCTCCGAGCCTGCCCGGATTTGTTCTGGGATGCCGGGGTCAGCGTCAACCAGAAACGAAAAGTTTAGAAGTAAAAAACAGGAGTAACAGTGTCTGTACAAGTAATGGTAAATGGAATTCCGGGCAACATGGGCCGTATCGTGGCCGAAACCTGCGTGGCCCGTGGCTTGGAACTGGTCCCGTATTCCTTGACGGGCGAAATCATCGTGGAAAACGAGGCCGAGGTGGCCGGCAAGACCGTCCAGCTCCTTAAACCCAGCAACCGCGAAGAGCGCATTGGCGAGGTGCTGGCCAAGTACCCGAAAATGATTTGCATCGACTATACCCACCCCACGGCGGTAAACGACAACGCCGCCTTCTACGTGAAGCACAAGATTCCCTTTGTGATGGGCACTACCGGTGGCGACCGCGAAGCCCTTGCAAAGCTTGTGGCAGACGCCAACCACCCCAGCGTCATTGCTCCCAACATGGCCAAGCAGATTGTGGCTTTCCAGATGATGATTGAATTTTTGGCCAAGGAATTCCCCACGGCATTCAGCGGATACAAACTTTCCGTGGTGGAAAGCCACCAGAAGACCAAGGCGGACACCAGCGGCACGGCCAAGGCCGTGGTGGGGGACTTCCAGAAGATGGGATTCGACTTCTCTGTAGACGACATCGAGAAGGTCCGTAACGAAAAAGAACAGGTGGAACGGATGCACGTGCCCGAGGAATACCTGGGCGGTCACGCCTTCCACACCTATAGCTTGGACAGCGCTGACGGCACCGTGCATTTCGAGTTCCAGCACAACGTTTGCGGTCGCAAGATTTACGCCGAAGGCACCGTAGATGCGGTGAACTTCCTCGCATGCCACCTCGCAAACGGAACCGCCAAACCCTTCAACATGATGGACGTTTTGCGTTCTGGAAAAATGCGTTAATTAATTATGAATTCGGATTTCGGAATTATTTAGCTTGGCGGCTTTGCCGCAACCGTTTTAGGTCCGAGTTTCACATTCCGAACTCTGAATTCTGAACTCCGAATTAAAGATGCGGTCCTACATCCTCCGACGCCTGCTACTCATGATCCCGACTCTCATCGGGATTTCGCTGGTGTGCTTTATACTCATCCAGCTGTTGCCGGGCGGCCCCGTGGAGGAGATGATTTCCAGGGCCCAGCAGGCCGCCGCCATGAAAGGCGGGGTAGATGCGTCCAAGGCCCTGTCGCCAGACCAGATAGCCCAAATCCAGGCCTACTTCGGGTTTGACCAGCCCGCCTGGAAGCGCTACCTGACCTGGCTCTGGAACGTGCTGCACCTGGACTTGGGCGCAAGCTACACCTACGGCCTCCCGGTATGGGACGTGATTGTGAGCCGGTTCCCCATATCCCTGTTTTTCGGAATCACTTCGTTCTTCTTGAGCTACCTGATTTGCATTCCCCTTGGCCTCTGGAAGGCGGTGCATCACGGGAGCAAGCTGGACTCCCTCAGCTCGGGCCTGATATTTTCGGGTTACGTGATGCCGGGTTATGCCTTAGGCATTCTCCTGATTATTTTCCTTGCGGGCGGGTCCTACCTGGACATCTTTCCGCTGGGGGGCCTTACCAGCGACGATTTCGAGGATTTCTCCTTTTTCGGGAAAATCGTGGACCTGGGGCATCACCTGATTTTACCGATTTTCTGCTACATGATTAGCGAGTTCGCCTTCCTCACCTTCCTCATGAAGAACTCCGCCCTGGAGGAACTGGGCAAGGACTACATGCGCACGGCCCTTGCAAAAGGCATGAGTTTCAAGCAGGCCCTGGTGCGCCATGCGCTCCGCAATGCGCTTATTCCCATTGCCACCCGCCTCTCCGAAATCTGCACCCTCATGTTTGCGGGGGCGCTCCTTATCGAGAAGGTCTTCGACATCGACGGCATGGGTCTGCTATACTACAATTCCATGGTGAACCGGGACTACAACGTGGTCATGGGCATCATCTTCCTCAGCAGCCTCATGGCCATGGTGGGCCGCCTCTTCAGCGACATCCTCTACACGCTGGTGGACCCGAGAATCAAGTTCTCGTAGTTTTTTTAATTTTTAGTTCGTTGCATAAAGGAGTAATCAAATGAAACGTTTGTTATGGATTTCATCATTGATTTTGGCGGTCTGTCTATTGGCCTGTGATGATAGCTCGAGTGCAGGTGATGACGATGCCAAAATACAGCTAAGCAGTGATTCTCAAGATGTCCACGGCTCAAGTGAAGGTGATGTTGATTTGTCTAGTAGCTCAAACACTGCAGCTGATTCTATAGAATCGTCATCATCTGTATCGATATTAGGTGGAAAAGTATCTCCATGCAAACAGGAAGATAAAGATGATTGTGAGTATGGAGAACTGATAGATTCTCGAGACGCTGAGGTTTACAAGACCGTGAAAATTGGAAATCAATGGTGGATGGCTGAAAACCTGAGATATGCGGACTCTACGGAAACAGAAAACCTTAAGGGCAAGAGCTGGTGCTATCTCAACAAATCTGAAAGTTGCGAAAAGTACGGACGCCTTTATGCATGGTCGGTGTCAAATGAGGTCTGTCCCCCGAAATGGCACTTGCCGACTGTTGCGGAATGGGAAGAGCTAAAAGATAATACGGGCTCTACACAAGGAAGTAACAACAACGCAGGAAAGAATCTCAAGTCGCGGACCGGTTGGAATGAAGGGAGTGGAACCGATGCTTATGGCTTTACGGTACTGCCTTCGGGATTAGGAAGCGGAGTCAATTTTACCCTTCTTGGAAATTATGCTGGGTTTTGGACGGCAACGGAATATGATGAAAAAAATTCCTCTAATATGAATATCAGTCATAACAGTCATAGCGCAAGTATTAGCAATCTGTCAAAGACAGTAGGAAATTCTATCCGTTGCGTCAAGGACTAATCCTGGCTAAAAACCGAATTTGTGATAGACAAACCTCCTGCAGCAATCGCTTCGGGAGGCCTTTTTTGTTATTGGCCCTTATTATAACGAAACGTCGGAGAATTGTTTTACAGCGGCAGTTCCATCTGTTCGGAGGCTTTGCGGCTGGGCATGCTCTTGTGGAGTAGCCTGTAGGCGTTGCTGGTAGCGACGCGCCCCTGCTTTGTGCGGGAAAGCAGCCCCTTCTGGATCAGGTAGGGTTCGTAAACTTCTTCCAGGGTGTCGGTCTCTTCGCCCAGGGCCGCCCCGATGGTACCCAGGCCTACTGGGCCCCCGTCGAACTTGTCAATCATCATGGAGAGGATTTTCCGGTCCATGGGGTCCAGGCCTTCGCTGTCGATGCCCAGCATCTGCAGTGTGCGTTCCGCCGCCTCCAGGTCGATAACGCCTGAACCGCGGACCTGTGCCACGTCACGGCACCGGCGCAAGATGCGGTTCGCGATACGGGGGGTGCCGCGGCAGCGCCCGCCCAGAATCTGGGCGGCGTCTTGGGTCAGTTCAATCCCGAGAATCTTGGAACTGCGCATCAGGATTTGCATCAGGTCCTTTTCGTCGTAGAGTTCCAGCCGGTAGGACAACCCGAAGCGGTCGCGCAGGGGGCCGGTAAGCAGGCCTGTGCGTGTGGTGGCGCCCACCAGGGTAAAATGCTTGAGGGGCAGGTTCACGCTTCGGGCGGCAGGACCGGAATCCAGCATGATGTCCAGCCTGAAATCTTCCATGGCGGGGTAGAGGTATTCCTCGACGGTGCGGTTCAGCCGGTGAATCTCGTCGATGAACAGCACGTCGTTTTCTTGAAGCCCCGTAAGGAGCCCCGCCAGGTCGCTGGCTTTTTCCAGCACGGGCCCGCTGGTGATGTGGATGTTCACGCCCATCTCCTTGGCGATGATACCCGCCAGCGTCGTCTTGCCGAGGCCAGGGGGCCCCGCAAAAAGGCAATGGTCCAGGGCGTCTCCCCGGTGCTTGGCTGCCTCTATGGCGATAGAAAGGCTCTCCTTGATGGAGGCCTGGCCTGTGAACTGCTCCAGACTGAGCGGCCGGAGGGTTTGCTCCATTTCGGACTCGTCCATGGAGTTTTTGCCGGGAGAAATGACGCGTTTATCTTCCATACTGCACAAATATACACCTGTTGGATAATCTTGTCAAGGCGTAAGCTTCATAATCCCGAAAATAAATCTCTTTTCTATATTTGTATGCGATGAAATTACCTGTGGTGTGTATTATCGGACGGCCCAATGTCGGGAAGTCCTCTCTTTTTAATCGGATTTTAGGCCGCAGGGCTGCCGTGGTTTCTGACCGTGACGGTGTGACTCGCGATAGGCATTACCAGAACGCAAATTACAAGGGCCACGAATTTACGGTGGTAGATACCGGCGGTTTTTTGCCGGACGATACCATCGATGTCCTGGCCGATAGTGTCCGTACCCAGATTTTTAACGCCGTCGAAGAATCGGACCTGGTCCTTTTTATGGTGGATGTCCGCGTGGGCATTACCAAGCTGGACCAGCAGTTTGCAAGGCTTATCCGCAAGTTGGACAAGAAGGTGATTCTGGTGGCCAACAAGAGCGAGAACCTGGGCGACCGTCAGGAAAGTTACGAGTTCTTGAAACTGGGCTTTGGACAACCCCGCACTATCAGTGCCTTGACGGGTTATGCCTGCCTTTCTTTGATGGATGAAATTGTCGCAGTGCTTCCGACCCCTGTGCGTGGGGAACGGAAAGAGGAACGGCCCATCCGTTTCGCCATCCTTGGTCGCCCCAATGCAGGCAAGAGCACCTTGCTGAACCGCCTGATGGGCGAGGAACGTGCCGTGGTTTCGGACATTCCTGGCACCACCCGCGACTCCATCGATTGCACCTTTACCGTAAACGGCGTCAAGTTCGTGGTGACCGATACGGCGGGCCTTCGCAAAAAGGCGAAGGTAGAAGACGAGGTGGAAATTTTCAGCAATATGCGCACCATGGAAAGCATCCGCCGGTCGGACCTGTCGGTGCTTCTGGTGGACTGCACCCGAGGGCTCCAGGTTCAGGACTTTAGAATCATTACCGAAATCCGCAAGGCGGGGAAGGGCCTGGTTCTTGTGCTGAACAAATGGGATATTCTGCCCGACAAGACGGAAAAGTCCTTTGACCGCATGGTCAAGGAAATGCTAGAACGGGAACCCATGCTGGAATACGTGCCCATCCTTTCCATCAGCGCCAAGGAAGGCCTTCGCGTAAATCGGGTTATCCAGTCTATCCAGACGGTATATGCCAACTGCCGCCGCGTGCTGGGCCGTGACCGAGTGGCCGAAAGTTTTGCGAATTTCTTGCAAGAAAAGGCGCCTCCCAGCCACAACGCCCGTGTGGTGGCCTTGACCCGAGCCTGCCAGATCCTGGTGGAGCCTCCCGTGATTGCCATCGAGACCCGCACACCGGAATTGGTGGACGAATCTTACAAGCGTTACCTGCTTAAAAAGTTTTACGAAGAATTCCAGCTACAGGGGGCACCCCTCCGCTTGAATTTTGACCAGAAGTTAACCCTCAGAAAGGACGAAGAACTTGAACAGTTTGCTGAGTCTTCCGATAGCGTACTTGTTGGGGTCGATCCCCAGCGCGATTTGGATCGCAAAAATCGCGAAAGGTAAGGACTTTGACATTCGGGACTACGGTTCCAAGAATGCAGGTCTCACCAACACGTTCCGCGTGCTGGGCTGGAAACCGGCACTTCCGGTAGTGTTCCTGGATTTGCTCAAGGGTTTCTTTGGACCCTGGATTGCCGCACAGATGTGTGCCTCTCAGGTGGCAGCCGGTGGTGAGGATTATTCCCATTGGGTGCCGCTGGTGGCGGGCCTTCTGGTGATTTTGGGCCATAGTTTTACTTGCTTTGCCGGATTCCGTGGAGGCAAGGGCGTGCTTGCCGCTCTCGGTGTCTTTTTGGCCCTTTGCCCAATTACTGCCCTTGCGGCCTTTGGGGTGTGGATTGTCCTTACGGTTTCTACCAAGTATGTTTCGGTTGGGAGCATCGGCGCTTGCATTGCTCTCGGGGCTTTTGCCGTGATGGGCTACTTGAAGTTGCCGTTCCCGCCGGACAACATCAACCTGGGACTCATGATTACTTGCCTTATTGTGGCGGTTTTTGTGATTGTGAAGCACAAATCCAACATCAAGCGGCTTTTGAACGGCACGGAGAATGGATTTGGGTCTAAAAGGAAGACTCCGAAGGCGTAAATATTGTAGATTGTTATAGGGGTCGCACCTTGCGGTGCTTTGAGCTATGAGGTCGGGCTTCGCCCTGTGAGGTTTGAGTTATAGTTTGGCGCCAAGGGCGCGATTATGAAACCTCAAAGCGAAGCGTCCTCAAACCTCAAAGGGAGCCGAAGGCGACCGCGCACACAGCTTCTTATTAGGAACAAAATTATGAAAGTAACTGTACTTGGAACTGGCGGCTGGGGACTTACCCTTGGTCAGGTGGTTTATGAAAATAAGTGCGAAGTTTCCTTTTGGACTAACTCGCAGGCCGAAGTGGATTTGCTCTCGACGGAGCACCAGTACAAGGACAAATTGCCCGGTGTGATTTTCCCGGCAGATTTCAAGTACACCACCGACATGAACGCTGCCCTTGATGGTTGCGACATGGTGCTTATCGTAGTGCCCTCTCAGTTTATGGGCGGTGTGGCCAAGAACCTTGGCAAGTGGACGCCGGCTAAGGGCAAGGAACCTGTGGTGGTCTGTGCCACAAAGGGCATTCTCGAGGGCACGAACCAGCTCATGAGCGAAGTGCTATTGGAAAATGTTCCCTGGCTTACCGAAGACAAGATGGTGGCCTTTAGCGGGCCTTCCCATGCTGAAGAAGTGAGCCGCCATATCCTTACGGCCATTGTGGCCGCCTGCGTAAATGAAGAATCCGCAAAGTTTGTGCAGAAGGTCATGAGCTGCAGCTACCTGCGTGTGTACAGCTCTACGGATATTGTGGGCATTGAACTTTGCGGTTCCGTGAAAAACGTTATCGCCATTGCCTCTGGCGTGCTTTACGGTCTTGAAGCCAGCGGCAAGTACAAGATTGGAGACAATACCCGTGCAGCCCTCTTGACTCGCGGTCAGGCAGAAATGTGCCGCCTGGGCAAGGCCCTCGGGGCAAAGTCCGAAACTTTCGCTGGCCTTGCCGGTATGGGCGACTTGATTGTGACTTGCCTTTCCCAGCACAGCCGTAACCGCTATGTGGGGGAACACATTGGCAAGGGCGAAACCATCGAGCAGGTGCTTGCCGGCATGAAAATGGTGGCCGAAGGCGTGCCCACCTGCAAGAGCACCAAGGCCCTTGCCGACAAGCTGGGTGTAGAAATGCCCATTGTGAACTCCGTCCATGCCCTCCTTTTCGAAGGCAAGAAGGTGGACGATGTCATCAAGGACATGTGGGGTCGCGAACTCAAGGAAGAAGTCTGGGGCTAGTCCTTCTTACATCCGACTAGTACCACGGCACCTTGTAAGGCCTGGAACAGCAAGGGAATGTAACCCAGCAAGCCAGCGGCAAGAACTAGATCCGCAGGAATGCCGAGGATTCCGGAAAAAAGAGCTATTTGGACTCCTTCGCGAACGCCAATACCGTTAAGAGAAACGGGAAGCATGGCGACTACGATGGTGATGCTGGTAAAGACCACCAGAATGCCGATGTTGATATCGACTCCTACCGCTTTGAAGTAGGCGAAACTGGTAAATAAAGACAACAACTGCAGCCAGAGGGAATCCAATGAAGACAGTAATAGTTGTTTTTTGTGTTTCCTATAAATGGAAAGGCTGTACTGAAATTTTGGAATAAAGCTGATTTTGTTCGTGATAAATTCGGGGAAGGGAATCTTGTCAGAAAACAGACAGCAGAGGATAATGACAATACAAATAAGCAGTACTGCGCACATGACAAGAGTGTAGATTGTGGGCACATTGATTTTTGTCATGGCAAAGGGTAGCGCAATAAAGAAACATAGGAACATGGCCAAAAGTCCTTGAATGCGGGAAAGAAAGACTGCCGAAACAGATTGACTGGTTTGGTTGAATTTTTTCCCGAATGCCAAAGATTTTACAGCATCGCCACCAAAGCCAGTGGGGAGTAGGTTGTTGAAAAAGTAGCCCATGGCGGTATAGGCGTAATAGGTCTTGAATGGAATATCTGGTCCTTGAACGGAAAGGCCTTTCCAACGGTTTGCCTGGATAACCATGATTAGTGTTGCTGCAGCGAGGGTGGCAAGAACCCATGGAACCATCCCGATGTTCCAGTTTTCGACCACACTTGCAAGCGGAATTTTGTAAAAGATGAAGGCGAAACCGCCCACGCTTACAAGAAGCTGGAAAATCCGTTTTAACCAAAGACCAGTGGCTGTCTTACTTGCCGTCATCGGCCATAAAAATAGCATTTTTGCCAAGAAAATTTTATATTTTGAAGAAGAGGTTTTTATGTACCGGAATAAAGCGCGTTACGATGTGGCCATGTTGGTGCCGAAAGATGTTAAGAGTGTCCTGGAAATTGGTGCTGGTGCTGGATTGAACTATGTAATTTACCCGCAGGATGCCTACAAGGTTGCCATTGAACCGGAAAATCGTACCGACACCCACACAATCGACAAGGTTCCTGGTGGTTTCAACGAATACCATCATGTGTTTTATGAACAGTACACCGAAGACAAAAAGTTTGACCTTGTAGTTATGTGCGATGTTCTGGAGCATGTGAATGATCCGGTAGATCTTATTAATTTCTGCAAGAATCACCTCAATCCCGAGGGCCACATCCTCGTGTCGCTTCCGAATTTCTGCTGTGCTGAAAATCTCTTGAAAATAATCATCACCCGCGATTTTCGCTACTTTAAGCCGGACGAAGGTGAACATGCGCTAGGCGTCCTGGATATTAACCACAAAACGTTTTGGACAAAAAAGAGCTTTGTTCGCTTTGCCAAAGAGAACGGCCTTGAAATCGAGAAAATTGTGGGTATTCGCAAACAGCTGAAGTTTATGCCGGGCTTGTTGAGCCATTCCAGCTTTATTCCGTTCCAGTACGGGTTCTTGACAAAACTAAAGAAATAGGCTCTCTGCGACTTCTTTTGTTCTTCTGGAACTTTCTTCCCAAGAAAAATTCGAAACCCAGGCTTCCATTGCGGCATCGTATTTTCCTTTGTCGTCAAGGGATTTTTCGAGTGTGTCAGCGATACTAGCTGGATCGTTTGGGTCAAAATATTTAGCAATTGTGCCGCCGACTTCGGGGAGTGACGACGTGTTGGAACAGGCGACCGGTGTACCGCAGGCAAATGCTTCAAGAACGGGGAGTCCAAATCCTTCGTATAAGGAGGGGAGCACAAACAGGTCTGCCAGGTTATAGAAGTTCACAAGATCTTCTTGGCTGACCATGCCCGCGTGAATGGTCAAGTCTTCAATGCCCAATTTACGTTCTTGTGTGGCCTTGGTGCGACCGTCAAAGGACTTGCCCACAAAAATCAGGCGACAGTTTTCTTTGCCCTTCATTTGGGCGAACCCTTTCAGGAGTCCGTTTAGGTTCTTGTGAGGGAGCAGGTTTCCGACATAGAGCAAAATTTTCTTGTCGCGAGGAATGCCGTATTTTTCGTACAGGTATCCGAAGTCTTTTTGTGTCTTGCGGACAAATTCTTTTCCGACGCCAGAGGGGATGACCGTTATTTTGGATTCGTCGGTCTTGTAGAAACGTATTAGGTCTTTTTTTGTGCTTTCAGAAACTACGATAATTTTGTCGGCACGCTTGCTTACAAACCAGAAGATGAACTTGAAGTAGATGTGCGCCAACTTCATGGGCAAAAACTCTGGGTAAATCAAGTGGGTGAGATCGTGTATCGTCACCATCATCTTGCCACGGTAGAACAGGGGAACATTGCAATGGGGAATGTGCAATACATCGGGTTTTTCTCGGTAGAGAGCCCGATATGGAAATTTTAGCTGTTCCTTGTAGCCATAAATACCGCTGATAAACGGAATATGTTTAGGTATGTTTTTGTATGGTTCAAGGTCCTTGGGGTCACCAAGAGCAATTGCGTAACCGACATCTTTTAACCAGTGCTGAATGCAGGTCCCAATACCGGACCTGGCGACCATTCGGGCGTCGATTGCGATTTTTAACTTCTTGTTGTTATTGCACATACAAAAATTATCCTTCAGCGAAAGATACAATTTTTATAAACCGTTTATATAAGATTCCGTATCTGTGGCGTGTTTTTTACCATTCTCCCTCTCCACTCGAACCTCTCCGGTTTTTGCCTGTCGATGCACACCTTCTAAGATAACATCCCCTGACCACAAACGGCCTTCGGTCCTATCGACGGCCTACTATTTACTAAATTGCAGCTATGGCTTTTGTTCACCTGCAAGTTCATTCCGAGTTTTCCGTTTTAAAATCATCGGCCCGTCTCGACGGCATATTGGAAGCTGCCGCTGCAGAAAATGCACCTGCGGTGGCCCTTACCGACCACGGTGCCATGTTTGGCATCCTGGAAATCCAGACCCGCGGAAAAGACCTGAACAAGAAGCGCAAGGAACAGGGACTCCCGCCAGTCAAGACCATCTACGGCTGTCATGTCTATGTGGATTCGCCAAGTGCAAACCAGAAAGACCCGACAACTTATGAACGACTAACCCTCCTGGTAGAAAACGAGGTGGGGTATTACAACCTGCTTCGCATAGTGAGTTTCCGCTACGAAGATGGAGACCGCTGGGCCGAAATCCCGTCGGTCCTGCTGTCGGTGGTAAATGAACACAAAGAAGGCATTATCGCCATTGCAGGGGATTTCTTTAGCCGCTACGGTCAGAATGTGGCTGCCGGCCGTAACAGTGTTGCTCGGGAATACATAGAATCCCTGGACAAAATTTTTGACCGGGACCATCTTTACCTTTCGGTTTGCGATAACGGAATTCCCCAGCAGAAATTGCTGAATGACTACAATGTGCAGTTGGCGGGGGAGCTAGGCCGCGAAGTGGTGGCCGTAGCCGATGTCCATTATATTAAGCAAGAAGATGCCCAGGCCCACAAGGTTTTGCGTTGCATTTCCCTTAAAGAAACCCTGAACGATTTCACGGACAAACGGTTCCCTACGGACCAGTTCTATTTCAGAACTGAACAAGAAATGCAGGCACTGTTCGGCCACATTCCTGGCGCTATCGAAAACACGGTAAAGATTGCAGAACGCTGTAATTTTACGGTAAAAACCGGTATTGGTGATGAATACTGGCCCCGTTTCAAGATTCCCGAAGATTTTTTGGCCTCTGAGGAATACCAGAGTATCAAGGCCATCATGAAGGCGGAATACGATGCGGAGTATCCTGTTGTTCGCGAAAGGGAACTCAAGGGAGTCATTGAGGATAAAAAGAAAAAGGTGACGGCATCTTATTGTGCCGAAAAGGGAATTGCCGAAGATGTCCTGACCGACGAAGACAAGGCAGAAATTGAACGCCTGTCCCAGCCTGAATTTTTTGACGACGACGACAACAATGCTTGGGAGAAAAACATTCGTCGCTGGTGTAAACCGGGTGGTGACGCCGATATCTACATTACGCATCTGTGTAACCAGCGTCTTAAATGGCGTTTCCCCAACGAAGATTTTAAGTTCCCTGCCCACGATACCGAAGTGGCAGCCCGCATGTACAAGGAACTGAACTGTATCCGCAACATGAACGTGGCGGGCTACCTCTTGATTGTGTGGGACTTTATCAACTGGTCCAGGGAACACGGAATTCCTGTGGGGCCTGGCCGTGGATCTGCTGCAGGATCTCTTGTCACCTACATCATCGGTATTACCGACATTGACCCGCTGACCTTTGATTTGCTTTTTGAACGGTTCCTGAATCCGGAACGCGTGTCCATGCCCGATATCGATACGGACTTTTCGGATAGGGATCGCGGTCGCGTGATTGACTATGTGACCGAAAAATACGGCAAGGAGTGCGTGGGCCAGATTATCACCTATGGCATGCTCAAGTCCAAGGCGGTGATTACCGACGTGGCCCGCGTTTTGGGTATTCCGCCGCAAGAAGCGAAAGCGATTACCAAGTTATTCCCGCAGCGGACCCTGAATTTCAGCTTGAAGCAGGCATGGACGGGTAAAGACAAGAAGGGAAACAACCTGGAAGATGGTTATAGCCCGGAACCCCTGCAGGCCATGATCAATAGCCGTGCCAGCTACCAGAATCTGTGGGACATTGCCAAAAAGCTAGAGGATTTGCCTCGCCAGACAGGCGTGCACGCCTGTGGTGTGGTGATTACGCCGACTCCGATTTATAACCTTGCGCCTTTGTACCGTGCCGCTCCCGAAGATACGCCGGTGGTGATGTACGACAAGCATTACGCCGAAGATATCGGGCTTCTGAAGATGGACTTCTTGGGTCTTATCAACTTGTCCATCATTCAAGACACGGTGAACATGGTCAAGAAGAACCGTGGCATCGAGCTGGACATGGGCCATATCCCGCTGGATGACAAGGAAACCTTTGACCTGCTGGGCAAGGGCATGACCACGACGGTGTTCCAGTTTGAATCTCCGGGTATGCAAAAGTACCTGCGAGAACTGAAGCCGACCCGAATTTTTGACCTTATCGCTATGAACGCCCTGTACCGTCCGGGGCCGTTGGAACAGATTCCCCACTTTATTGCCCGTAAGCAGGGTAAAGAAGAAATTGACTGTTACCACCCTGACTTGGAACAGGTGCTTGGCGAAACCTACGGTGTGATTGTTTACCAGGAACAGGTGATGAAACTGGCCCAGATTCTGGGCGGATACACCCTGGGTGGTGCTGACAATATCCGTCGTATCATGGCAAAGAAAATGCCTGAGAAGATGGAAAGACTGAAACCGGAGTTTTTCACGAAATGTGAAGCCAATGGCTATGACCATGCGTTGATCCAAAAAGTGTGGGACGCGGTGCTTCCGTTCTGCGGTTACGCCTTCAACAAGAGCCATGCTGCCGCCTACGCCTATGTGGCTTACCAGACCGCTTACCTAAAAGCCCATTACGGCCCAGAATACATGGCCGCTTCCATGACGTCGAAGATGGGCAAGACCGAAGATATCGTCACCATCATCCAGGAATGCAAGCGCTTGGGCATCCCCGTGCTTTCTCCGGATATCAATTCGTCTCAAGGGATTTTTACCGCCAATACCAAGCACCAGATTCTCTTTGGTCTTGCGGGAATCCGCAACGTGGGAATCGGCGTGGTAGAAGACGTGGTGGCGGCCCGTGAAAAAGGTGGCCCTTTCAAGTCTATCTTTGATTTCTGTAAGCGTGTGGCGGAATACCAGGGCTCCTTGAAAGAAAAACGCCCGCCCCTCAGCAAAAAGACTTTGGAATGCCTGATTATGGCCGGCGCTTTGGATGGCCTGCCGGGGAGTAGGGCCGTGCTGATGGCTACGGTGGATAGGGCGCTAGAAGTGGCTGCCCGCTATCAAGAAGACAAGTCCAAAGGACAGATGTCTCTCTTTGATATGGGCGGGGCTGATTCCTCTATTTCTAACATTGCCGAAGTCTTGGAAGAAGCCGAGGAATGGGGCAGCGTAGAAATGCTCAACAAGGAGCGTGAAGTTCTTGGGCTCTGCCTTTCTGGGCACCCGCTAGACGAATTCCGCCCCGAATTGATCGGTTTTACCACCTGCAGCCTGAGCCAAGAAGAATTGGCCCGTAAAGAGGGCTGCGTGGTGGCCGTCGGTGGAATCGTCACGCGGATGCGTTCTATAGAAACAAAGCGCGGGGCTACCATCGGCTTTGGCGAAATGCAGGATTTCCAGGGCGAAGTGGGACTGTTCTTCAAGAAAGACACTTGGGAAAGTTTCCGGGACAAGATTTCCGAAGACGACCGCATTTTGGTGAAGGGAACGCTGGAATACCAGCGGGATAGAGAGAAGAATATTACCGAGCAGATGCAGGTGGTGGTAGAAGAAGCCTACCAGCTGGACTATGTCCGTGAGCGTATGGTCAAATACATCCACGCCAACATCTATTCTTCTATGCTTTCAGAAGAATTCTTGCAGAAGCTGGAAATGGGAATGCAACAGTTCGAGGCGTTCGAAGGGGAGCCAGGAAGCGAGTTGGTCCTGCACATAGAGACGGAATCAAGTTACGAACATGGGCTGACACTTCACAAATACAAACTGTCCTATTCTCAAGATGTACTGAATTGGCTCAAGCAAGACATGGGCGCCTCTAAGGTCTGGGTCTCCGGGAAACCCCGCAGGTAGTTTCTGTGCAAGAACCGTTTGTCCTTTTCTGTGCAGGGGAAGATTCCGGAGACGTTCTGGGGGAAGCCTTTGTACAGTCCATAGTCCAGCGGGGAATGCTCCCGGTGGGTACGGGCGGCTGCCGCATGCAGAATGCGGGACTTGTTCCTATTGCAGAATTTAACGAGCTTCCTGTTTCTGGATTTCTGGACGTTTTGCCTCGGACGGCTAGGCTCCAAAAAGTTTATCGAAAGCTGAAAGACCTGCTTTGTTCCGAGGAATGCAAGGCGTTTATCGCTATTGATTATCCCGGTTTTAACATGAAACTTTGCCAGGTCGCAAAAAAGATGGGGAAGCCGGTACTTTATGTAGCTCCACCCCAGATTTGGGCCTGGAAACCGGGACGCGCCCAGAAACTCCGCGATGTGAATCTCGCTGTGCTTTTCCAGTTTGAAAAAGAGGCCTATGGGCAAAAGGGCGTTAATGCCGACGTCTTGCTCCATCCGTTTCTGCTGCACGAAAACCTGTACCATACTTTGCCCTACTCGGAACAGTTGAATTTCAGCGAAGAAACTTTGCTCCTTTTTCCGGGGAGCAGGCTTTCTCAGGCAAAACGAAACATGGACTTGTTCTTGAGAGTGGCGGAGGCATGGCTAAAAATGCGTTCACCGCAGGCCGCTACAGGTAAAAAAGTCAAGTTGATTGTCCCTCGTGAAACCCTTATACCGCCTTTGGAAAGTTATTTCCAAAAAATAGGGGAGGCGGAGCGCCAACAGTTTTCTGTTCAGGTGGCGCCCGAAGATTCCGAAGAGCGCCGCATGCTGTTCGGGTCGGCATCTATAGCCCTTGCCACTCCGGGGACGGTGACTCTTGAGCTTGCCCTTTCGGGAGCCCCTCTGGTGGTTGCCACAAAGCCCGATTTTTTGACCTATGCTTTGGGAAAATTGCTTGTGAAAACAAGAACTTTCGCCATGCCCAACATTTTAATGAAAAAAATGTTGATTCCTGAATTTATAGGTAGAAGCACAACAAAAATGGCTCCCCAGATTCTAGCGGCCATGCACAACCAAGACCTTGCTAAATCAAGGCAGTTGGCCGTGTCCTTGACGGAGCGCCTCGGCAAAGGCTTTGTTCCGGATTGTTTTGTGGATAAATTATTTAACGGCTGAATTTCTTGGCCAGTTCGTCCAGAGAAATTCGCATAAGTGTTGGAGTGCCGTAGGGGGATTTTAACGGGTCTTCGGTAGCCATCAGCTGGCTTACTAGCCTGGACATTTCTTCGGGTTTCAGCTTGTCGCCCGCCTGGAACGCGTTAGTTTTGGCCCAGGCTTTGGCCATGGACTCCTGAACTTTGGCGAGGTCTGCTTTCCCTCCGTTCTCGATACAGTCTTCCAAGAACTCGTGGACCGACTTTGCTGCTCTGGAAATGGGCAGGTTACAGGGGATGGACCTGATCTGGAATTCCGAACCGCCGAAAGGCTCTACATAAAATCCCAGGGTTTTCAGGGAATCTTTTACAAAGTCGAAAATTTCCCGTTCCATTCTGGAAAATTCGGTGAGCTCCGGAAACAACAGCTCTTGACTATCGATGGAGCCTCCGTTCTTCAGAATCTCCAGAGCCTGTTCGTATAGAATTCGGCTATGGGCGGCATGTTGGTCAATGACCAAAAGCCCTTCGGAATCTTCGCTTACAATATAAGTGTTTGCCGTCTGGAATACCGCCGGGGGAGCCCAGGGGGTGTTTTCGGGTTCGGGGGCTTCTTTGTTCCAGAGGGGGTCCTGCAGGGAATCTTCCAGAGAAATAAGCTTGCCCGATTCGGGCTGTGAAAACAGGTCCTGGACTTCGTCTTTGTCGGGAGTGTAACGGCTGGTTCCGCTGTCCTTGAACCGCGGAGCCGAGGCGTTGAATTCCTGAAATTTCGGAGATGCAATGAGGGATTGGTCACTGGTCGGGACTTCTGTTCCGATCCCGTCTGCTATTTCTGAACTTAAATCGATAAGGGGAGAATTCTTTTCTAAATCCTCTCTAAAAGTTTCCCGAATGGCGTGGGTCACTACCAGGAATACCAGGTTCTGGTTCGCAAAACGGACTTCCCTTTTGGCGGGGTGCACGTTGACGTCGAACTCCATGTCCGGCATGTCCAGGAACAGGACCGTCACAGGCTTGCAGTTGACGCCGTAGGGCTCATAAGCCTGGCTGATGGCCTTGGCGATGGCCTTGTTCTCGATGGGCCTGTTCCGCAGGTATAGGTACTGGTGATAACGCTTGCCGTTTTGTTCTGTAGTGGGCGAAATAAAGCCGGTCACGTGGACGCCAGCTTCGGTGTAGTCCACCGGGAGCATTTTTTTGGCGATGCCCGACCCGATGGCTTCGGCGATGCGGGTCCGGAGCTCTCCGGGGACTCCGATAAATACGGATTTTTCGCCTACCTTGTAGTCGATACGGATTTCGGGGTGGGCCAGCGCAATTTTCAAGACGACGTCTAGAATCTTGGAGGATTCTGCCACCTCGCTTCCGAGAAATGTCCTCCGGACAGGGGTGTTGTAAAAAAGGTCTTCGATAAGGAAAGTTGTGCCTCGGCTGGCGGCCACACCTTCTCTTTCGATGACGTTTCCGCCATGAAGCACAATGCGGTTGCTTTCGCCCTGGTCCGTGGCGCTGGTAATGGTCATTTTAGACACGGCGGCGATTGAGGCTACCGCTTCGCCGCGGAACCCGTTGGTGTGCAGGTGGAACAGATCGTCGGCACTGCTCAACTTAGAGGTGGTGTGCCGCAGGTAGCACAGGTCCAGGTCTGCTTGTCCCATGCCCTTGCCGTTGTCGGACACTACGATTTTTTGCTTGCCGCCCTGCTCGATTTGCACCTGGATACGGGTTGCGCCAGCGTCTATGGCGTTCTCCAAAAGCTCCTTGACTGCCGATGCAGGTCGCTCAATTACCTCGCCTGCGGCGATTTTATTGATGATTTCATCGGGCAAAATGTGTATTTTGGCGGATTCCACGGCCAAAATATAGCCATTTTTTGTTTTTTATGTTTTTTTTACTATATTGCTACAAGAGACTAACGCCAATCCTAGGCGGCTTGTCGGAGTGAGGTTATCGTGTTATCGAATCTGTTTTTACAGTTTACACATATTGAGCTGCTGATTTCTTACCCTGTCAAGGACCTCTTGACTTTGGTAAAAAAAGACCCTCGCTTTACGGTAAAGACTTTAAATGACATTTACTTTGAAGATTCCTTCGTTGATGAGAGCGTTCACCGTCTGATTATGAATACGGTGGTGAACTGGCTTTATGAGCGGGGCGAAAATCCCGATGCCTTTGTGCAGCGTATTATTGACCGCTGCGCCGCTTTTGAAGGGGTTCCTGCCCGTAGTGTGCTGCGCTCTTACCTTCCTTATGTGTCTCAGTTCTATGCCACCAAGGATGTGCGTCAGCTCTGCCTGGATATTATCCCCAAGCGTTACCCCCTGCTTACCGATCCCAAGTTCCTCCGTCGTGAAGTTGTTGATGGAAACCGAAAGGAATATTTCTCGTTCCGTTTCGATTCTCCGGGCATGTTGGTGACGAACCCCATGCGGTGGTTCAACGGTTTAGTACAAATTGGCCCTATCCTTTTGGATACTCCGCCCTACGAACACATGGAATTTAAGGCTGCCCAGACCTCTTTCATTGAAGCCTTGGAAAACAGGGCTACCGCTGAAATGCGGGATGACGGCTTTGTTTATGTGAACGGTCGTGCCGTGGGTAAGAATATGACCTTCGGGGACTGCCTCGAAGAAAATGGCCTAGAATGGGAATTTGACGCCGAAAAGAAAATGACCTGCGTCAAAGCCCTCGAAGACGTGGTGGATGAGAAGGTTGGCGCAGTCCTTATCCATAAGGGCTGTTACTATGGTGCCCCTGCCGCAATCGTATTTTTTGATTACAAGGCCGATGTGGTGGCTCCGGAGCCCTTCAATAAGCTGATGAGTGCCGTGGTCAAGCAGGAATTTGATTCCTGGAAGCCCATCCAGAAGGCTCAGGAGCAGCTTTTGGAAGGCTTAAACGACTCCGTGACGGTCATTTACTATAAGAGCGATGATTCCATTTCGGTGAACAGCAAGCACTTGATGCGCAACGTGCCTGCCCGAATCCTTAGAAACTTGCTCCGCGAATACACCGCAACAGGTCGTGAAGAATACGAGAACCGCGAATTCAAGAGGGATCCGGCTATCTGTATGGATCCGCTCCGCCCGAACTTCGAAAGCCGCCTGAACCGCGTCATTGCCCATATTAACGGCACCGACGACAAGGATGGTAACGTATCGGAAGGTGTCAAGAAGTACTTTGAAATTGAACGTCACCGTCGTGGCGGGTTCAGGTTTGTGCCTAAGTGCAAGATTATATTTAGAGAAGAGTAGAAGTATTTGTAAGAAAGAAATAGAAATTTAAATAAGAAAAACAAAAGTTCCAAAGCCCCAAAGAATTGGTATATTATGAGCGTTGGGATATTAATGGGTAAATCTTAGGACAATTTATATCATTGCTCCCCTCCTGATGAGTCCTAAGTACTTTTAGTTTCTCAATATTTTCTCCTTCTTAGGAAAGGTCCCCCGCGAGGGGGGCCTTTCTTATTGCAAGGAGGTTTTAGGGAAGGAGGGGGTAGCTCTCCCTATTTAAACAGGTCGTTGTCGTCTTCGTCCTTGACGGATACTTCTGTACCGGTGGCAGAATCGTCCGTGCCGTCGTCGAAGGTGTCGGCCGGGCTGATTCGGCTGGTGCGTTTGACCTTCTTGGCGGTGAACTTGCTGCCCAGAGCCTTGTAACTCTTGACATCGGCCACTTCCGTCAGGTCCAGCTCTTCTTTCTGGACTTCACGGCCTACCTGGTATTCCATCAGTTGGCGGGCGTCGTCTGTGGCGAAGAATTCAATCATCTGGGAATCCTTGTGATCACTGATGAGATTGAATTCCGTTGTCATGGGACAGCCTTCCAGGTTGAAACGCTTCACCATGTAGTTGAAGTTTCCGCCCTCGAAGTAGAGGATGGTAAAGACCTGGCTGGGGTCGAACTTGTGGATGTACTTGATACCGGTACCCACAAGAATCGGGTCGGCCATGTCATGGACGCGGGCCCTGCCGTTTTCCTTGACGATGAGGATTTTGTCCTTCTCGCCGAATTCGCCGATGCGGTCGCCCCTTCTCTGGGTGCTGATGAGTCCGGAAAGGGCGTCAAAATACAGCACGCGGGCCCCCAGAGTGCTGACACCCTTACGGATACGCTTGACTGTCTTGACTGGGTACTTGGTGACGATATTGCCCATGGCGCCGCGTCCTTTCACTTCGATGGAGCTGAAGTCCACTTCGAAGTTCAGCTTGGTACGCGGGCGGGGCTTCAGGGTCACTTCTACCACTTCGGCTTCACCGTTCAGGTTGCTGGACATGTACAAGAGGCGGCTACCGGGCTTGTTCTTGCCCATGTAGTAGTCCTTGTCGCGGGTCACGCCGCCTACGTTGAAACGCTTGATGTAGGCGGTGCCGTCCTTGCCGTCCTGGTGGATGACGTTGTAGATGTGGCGCTCGTCGTCCTTGTTGAACTTTTCAACGAGGACGATGTTCTTGCCCACGAAATCCTTGTCGGAGACCTTCACCACCTTGAAGCTGCCGTCGGCCTTGAACACGATGAGGTCGTCGTATTCGGACACGTCAAAGAGGTATTCTTCCTTCTTCATGCCCGTGCCGAGGAAGCCTTCCTTGCGGTTCACGTAGAGCTTCTGGTTCGCGAGGGCCACATGTACGGCGCTCACCTGGCCGAATTCGCCGATTTCTGTTTTGCGGTCGCGACCTTCGCCGTACTTCTTGAGGATGTTTTTGAAGTAGTTCACGGCGTAGTCGGTGAGGTGTTCCTTGTTGTAGTTCACCTCTTCAATCTTCTTGTCCAGTTCTTCCAGGAACTCGTCGGCCTTCTTGCGGTCAAAACGGCTGATGCGGCGGACCGGAATTTCGGCCAGCTTGAGGATTTCTTCGCGGGTCACTTCCCGACGGAGTTTTTTCACGAAGGGTTTCAGGCCTTCGTCAATCAGCTGGACCATCTCGTCGTGGGTCTTTGCCTTCTTGATGACCTCATAGACTTCCTTCTCGATGAAAATCTTCTCGAGGCTCGTCATGTGCCACTGATCCTGCAGGTGCTTGAGCTCGTTGTCCAGTTCCCAGTCCAGCAGGTGTACCGTGTGGTCGGTGCTGAGCTTCAGAAGTTCCGTGGTGCTACTGAATTTCGGCTTCTTGTCGATAATCACGCAGCTGTTGGCGGCTAATGTCGTCTGGCAGTCGGTAAACGCATAGAGCGCGTCGATGACGACTTGCGGGTCGGAACCTGCCTGCAGGTGGATCTGGATTTCCACATTTTCGGTGGTGTGGTCCACAATCTGCTTGATCTTGATTTTTCCCTTGTCGTTGGCCGCCACGATGGAGTCGATGAGGCTATCGGTGGTGGTGCCGAAGGGAATTTCGCGGATAACCAGCGTCTTGTTGTCGAGTTTCTCGATTTTCGCACGGACCTTGAGGCGTCCGCCGCGCTGGCCGTCGTTGTATTCGCTCACGTCGATGATGCCGCCCGTGTAGAAGTCAGGGTACAGCGTGAACTTGCGGCCCCGCAGGTAGTCGATGCTCGCCTGGCACAGTTCCTTGAAGTTGTGGGGGAGGATGGTGGTGGAAAGGCCCACCGCGATGCCGTCCACACCTTGGGCCAGGAGAATCGGGAACTTCGCGGGGAGCGTCACCGGTTCCTTGGAACGCCCGTCGTAGTTCGGAATCCATTCCGTAGTCTCGGGGTTGAACATCACGTCCAGCGCAAAATCGCTGAGCTTGCCTTCGATGTAACGCGGGGCGGCCGCCTCGTCGCCCGTAAGCGGGTTACCCCAGTTACCCTGCGGCTCGATAAGCAGGTTTTTCTGGCCCATGTTCACGAGGGCCGTGTAGATGGAGGCGTCGCCGTGGGGGTGGTAGTGCATGGTGTCGCCCACGATGCCCGCCACCTTGTGGAAGCTGCCGTCGTTCATCTCGTACATGGTATGCAGAATGCGGCGCTGCACCGGCTTTAAACCGTCCTCGAAGTAGGGCACGGCGCGGTCGAGAATCGTATAGCTCGCGTAGTCTAGGAACCAGCCGTTGTACAGCTTTTCCAGGTGGTTTACGTTCGAAAGTCCTAAAGTTTTCTGTTCTTCATCCATAATTTAGCCTTGAGGTCGCTTCGCTTTGAGGTGTGAGGTCGCTTCGCTTTGAGCTTAGATAATCGCGCCTGTGGCGCCTTACTTTGCTCAAAGGGCCGAAGGCCAGTGCTCATAGCTCGTAGCCCATACCTGTTACAATTCCTCTACTGCCTCGGTGCGCAGGTTTTCGACGATGTAGTCCTGGCGGGCCTGGGTATTCTTGCCCATGTAGTATTCCAGCAGCTTGCCGAGCGAAGCGTCGCTTGGCATGGTGACGGTCTCCAGGTGCATGTTTTCGCCGATAAGCAGCTTGAAGTCCTCGGAGTCCATTTCGCCGAGGCCTTTGAAGCGCGTGATTTCCAAATCTTTCTTGTTGATTTCCTTCGCGGCCTTGTCGCGTTCCTCTTCGTCGTAGCAGTAGAAGGTCTTCTTCTTGTCCTTGCGGTTGCGTACGCGGAAAAGCGGAGCCTGCAATATGTAGAGGTGCTTCTCCTGCACGAGTTCCGGGAAGTACTGCAAGAAGAACGTCATCACCAGGAGGCGGATGTGCATGCCGTCCACGTCGGCATCGGTCGCGATAATCACCTTGTCGTAGCGCAGGTCCTCGAGGCCGTTTTCGATGTTGAGGGCGGCCTGGAGCAGGTTCCATTCCTCGTTCTCGTACACGATTTTCTTGGAGAGGCCGTAGCTGTTCTTCGGCTTGCCGCGCAGGCTGAACACCGCCTGGGTCTTGGGGTTGCGGGCCGTGGTGATGGTACCGGAGGCGGAATTACCCTCGGTAATGAATATCATGGTCTCGCTCTTGAGCGGGTTCTTGGCGTCGGTGAGGTGCACGCTGCAGTCACGGAGCTTCTTGTTGTTGAGGTTCGCCTTCTTGGCACGCTCGTTGGCGAGTTTCTTGACGCCGGCCAGTTCCTTGCGCAACTTTTCGTTCTGGTTGATGCGTTCCAGGAGCTTCTTGGCCGTATCCTCGTTCTTGTGGAGGTAATTGTCCAGTTCGCGGGCCACAAAGTCCACAATCCAGGTACGGAGTGCGGGGCCGTTCGGGGCCGTGGTGGTGGAACCGAGCTTCGTCTTGGTTTGGGATTCAAAAACCGGTTCCTGGATGCGCACGGAAACGGCTCCCACAATGCAGTTGCGCACGTCGGATGCGTCGTATTCCTTCTTGAAGTGGTCGCGCACGCCCTTCACCAAGCCCTCGCGGAATGCCGCCTGGTGGGTACCGCCCTGGGTGGTGTGTTGACCGTTCACAAAGCTGAAGTAGTGTTCGCCTTCCTGGTTCGAGTGCGTGATGGCGAACTCGATATCCTTGCCCTTGCAGTGGATGACCGGGTAGCGGATGGTGTCGTCGGTGCGGCTGTGGAGCAGGTCCAAGAGTCCGTTCGGGCTGTTGTAATCCTTCCCGTTCATCACAAGCGTAAGCCCGTTGTTCAGGTAGGCGTAGTTCCAGATTTTCTCTTCCATGTAGGCGGGGAGGAACCTGAAGTTCTTGAACAGCTCGTTATCGGGCTCGAAGTAGATTTCGGTGCCGTTTTTCTCGGTGGTGGAGGTAATCTTGAAGTCCTTCACCAGAATGCCCTTGCTGAACTCGGCGCGCTTGACCTTGCCGTCGCGGAAACTTTGTACGATAAACTTTGTAGAGAGCGCGTTCACCGCCTTGGTACCCACGCCGTTCATGCCTACCGACTTCTGGAAGGCTTCGGAATCGTACTTGCCGCCCGTATTCATCTTTGACACGCAGTCGATGACCTTTTCGAGCGGGATGCCGCGGCCGTAGTCGCGCACGCGGCAGCTGTGGTCTTCCATGTCGATTTCAATCTTCTTGCCCGCGCCCATGGCGAACTCGTCGATGGAGTTGTCGATAACTTCCTTCGCGAGCACGTAGATGCCGTCGTCGGGGCTCTGTCCGTCGCCCAGCTTGCCGATGTACATACCGGGGCGGAGCCTAATGTGTTCGTACCAATCTAGAGTCTTGATGCTGTCCTTGTCGTACTTTACAGCCATTATCTACCTTTTCAAAACTAAAAAAAGTGCCTTTTTTCGCCAATTTTAAGAAATTTCGCGAGATTTCTTGCGGGAAATGCCCGGACTCGCGGCTCCGGTCCGCCTTGTGCCTCAAATATAGCAAAATTTTTTGTCAATGAGTGACAATTTGTGCAGTAACGAACAGGATCCTACATTATATATATCGGTTATTGAAAGTTTCAGTATGTTTTTTTCTATGAAAAATTTGACATTGATCTTTTCTGCCTTGTTATGTGTTCTTTCCGCTTGTGGGAATGGTTCCAATGGAGTTGCTTCTCTCAAACTTGAAAATGGTGAGGAGTCTGAAGATGAGCAGAGAAATAGCGATAACCGTGATAATCTCGGAACTTGTTCTCCTAAAAAGGAAGGAAGAACTGCTGGAACTATCTCTAACCAGTTGCTTAACGGTATGTATGTCCGACCATTTTAGGTGAACTGAGCTAGCAGTCGGGACTTACCCTCGAACTTTTACTCCAAGCCGATTCAGCCTGTTGTAGAGGGCCGTTCGGAGCATTCCTAAGCGCTCTGCCGTGAGGCTTACGGAGCCGCCATTTTTTGCGATGGAGTCGGTCAGGAACTGTCGTTCCTGTTCTTGCAGGTATTCCTTGAATTCGTCGTAGCTGTTGCAGTAGGCGATTCCTGACGGAGCCTTTTCCTGGTACAGCCCTTCGTCGATTTGCAGGTCTTCGGGTTTCAAGAACCCCGGGTTTGCAAAGCACAGTGCCCGCTGGATAACATTTTCCAGTTCACGGATGTTTCCCGGCCACTGGTGGGCTTGCAGCTTTTTCAGGGCTTCAGGAGACAAGATGAAATTCTCGCCCTGGGGAGCGTACTGCCTTATGAAATAGTTCGCCAGGTCTTCGATATCTTCCTTGCGGCTCCGTAGGGGGAGAATCTGGATGGGAATCACGTTCAGGCGGTAGTAAAGATCTTCGCGGAATCGACCCTTGCGGATTTCTTCGCTCAGGTCCCGGTTGGTGGCGGCGATGATGCGAACATCCACATGTCGGGTCTTGTTTGCCCCGATGGGTCGGATTTCTCTATTTTGAATGACCCGCAGGAGTTTTACTTGGGCATGTAGCGGCATGTCGCCGATTTCGTCCAAGAAGATGGCGCCACCGTTGGCCTCTTCAAAAAGGCCGATGCGTTCGTTCTGGGCGCCGGTAAAGGCTCCGCGGGTGTGTCCGAAAAGTTCGCTTTCGAAAAGGGCGTCGGGAATGGCGCTGCAGTTCACGGTGACAAACCGCTCGTACATGCAGGCAATGGCCCGGGCCACCAGGTCTTTTCCCACACCGGATTCGCCCTGTATAAGGACCGGACCCGTGTGGAGAATGGTCCGTTCCACGGTTTTGCGCAGGGACTCCATGGCTGGGCTTTTCCCAACCAGGTGGCTCATTCGTTCCCTGAAAATCATCTTGGCGCTGTAGATGTCCTTGAGTCTTAGGATTTTGCTCATCAGGTGGAGCTTCAGAGACTCCACCGACAGGATGATGTCGTAGAGGTTGTTGGGAATGGAGATAAATTTCTCGGGATCCTCGGCATAGACGAGAATCATGGTGTCCGGCTTTTCAAGGCGGATGGCGGTTAGGGCTTCCACATTGCACTGGGTAAAGGAATCTAGGTCCCAGACGACAATGGGGGAGGAGACCTGTTCTGCTTTGGTCCAGGCGGTCCAGGTTTCCAGTTCGTAGTTCACGGACGAAAGCACATCCTGGATAAAGGCGGATGTGTCGGTTTCGTTGGAGAATAACTGGATGGAGGACAAATTATCCTAATTCCTTACTTCTTTTAGTGCCTGCCACAATGGCTTTGATGAGGGTGCTGCGGAAAGCGCCTTCTTCGAGAGCGTCAACGCCAGCGATGGTTGTGCCGCCAGGGGAGCAGACCATGGCACAGAGGTCGCTTGGACTTTTGCCGGACTGCTTCACCAGTTCTACGGCCCCTTCGATGGTCCCGAGGGTGAGTTTCAGCGCCACGTCACGGGTGAGACCAGCTTTGACGCCTCCGCGGGTGAGTCCTTCGATGAATTCGAAGACATAGGCGGGGGCACTACCGGAGAGTCCGGTGACGGCGTCCATCAAGTTTTCGGTGACGCGGCAGGTGACTCCGATGGTTCCAAAAATTTCTTCGGCGGTCTTCAGGGTGTCTTCGGAGACGCCGTCGGTGGCAAGTGCCACCGTGCCCCTGCCCACCGTAAGCGGCAGGTTCGGCATCACGCGGAGCACCTGGTTCTTGCTCCCGAGAGCAGCGATGAGCGATTCCCGCTTGACGCCTGCCATGATGCTGATGAAAGTTTTTTCAGCTTTTATGGACGACATTGCCGAATTCCATTCGGCAGAAACCAACTTGAAAATTTGGGGCTTCACGCAAAGGAATGTCACATCTGCGGCAGACACGCCGTCGGCAAAACTTGACTTGCGGACGCAGCCGAGAGCGGTGTAGGTTTCGGCCGCTTTGTCGTTAGGCTCCAAAAAGAAGATATTGCTTGCCGTTGTACCTGCAGAAAGGAGACCGCGGAGGATTGCTCCTCCCATATTGCCGGTTCCCACGAAAAAAATTTTCTTGTCCATAGTAAATCCTGTTGTTTTAGGGAGAATTTAATAAAAAAACGGACTTGAAAAAAAAGAAGGGCTTGCTTTTGCGGGTAAAGTACTATGATAATTTCTTTTTCACCAGTTTTCGTAGCGGTGGCCCGTATCGAGGGCGGCGATTTGCTTCATTTCGTCGTCTGTCAACTCGAAATCGAAAATCGAGATGTTTTCTGCGATGTGGTCAGGGTTCTTGGAGCCCGGAATGGCAATGTAGCCCGATTGCACATGCCAGCGCAACACCACCTGTGCGGCCGATTTCCCGTGAGCCTTCGCTATCTTTGCGACAACCTTGTTCCCCAATACATCTTCGGTGTGGCCGCGCCCGCCTAACGGGTAATAAGATTCCACCACAGCGCCATAGCGTTTTGCGTAATCCTTGAATTTCGTGTTCTGGTAAAACACATGGTTCTCGTTTTGCACCACGGCAGGCTTGATTTCGAAATCGGCAAAAAAGCGCTTCGCCGTCTTTTCGGTGTAGTAGTTCGAAATGCCGATGGAACGGATCTTCTTCGCCTTCACAGCACGTTCCATAGCCTTGTAAACCGCCTTGTCCTCGGCGTCGCTCCCGTGCTGGTGCAACAGCATCAAGTCGATATATTCGAGCCCCAGCTTTTCGAGTGAGTCGTCGATGTCTTCGTCTAAGGAGTTGCTCCACGGCACCAGTTTCGACGTCACGAACAAATCTTCGCGCTTCACAAGCCCATCGTCAATCGCCCGGCGGATTCCCTTGCCTACGGCTTCTTCGTTGTCGTAGTATTTCGCCGTATCAATCAATCGATACCCGTTCTTGATGGCGACATAGACTGCGTCTTCAGCTACCTTGCCGCGCAAAGTCCAAGTGCCAAGCCCGAGAACCGGCATATCGAAACCCGAATTCAACTTGACCGTTGGGGCCGCCCCTTTGCCATTCTGCACGCTTGAATCTCCTTTGTTCGAAACCTTCGGCATTGCCTGCGACGCAGCATCGCTCGAACACGCCATGAACAGGAAAACGAACAAGAAACTGAACCACCTCATGCCCTAAAAATAACCAAATCCCGCCGCAAATCAAAATACTTATTCCGCATAAAAGATATGCTTTGAAGGCATAGTTTTACATTTTTTTAATGTCAGAATATGACATTGCAAGAATGTATATTTGCGCAGTGAGCAAAAAAAAAGACCCGCAATTTCAAGCTTGTTTGCGGGCAGGAGCGAAAGATGAAGAAAAAGACAGGAAAAGAAATAGAGATTGCCCAAACCCAGAGCAATGGGTACAAGAATCTTGTAACGCAAATAAGCTCATTGCTGGTTGAAAGCCGTAAACAGGTGTTTCAAGCAGTGAACACCACTCTCGTAAATACCTATTGGCAAATCGGTCGTCATATTGTAGAATATGAACAAGATGGCAATGCGAAAGCCCAATATGGGGCAGAACTGTTGGATAACCTCGCTAAGGACTTGACCGCGCAATTTGGAAAAGGGTTCAGCCGATCAAACCTATTCCAAGTGAGGCTATTTTACCTAAAATTCCCAAAAATCCAGACACTGTCTGGAAAATTGAGTTGGAGTCATTATACAGAAATCATCAAGGCAAACTCTGACTTGGAAATTGGTTTTTACACAAAGCAATGCGAAAACGAGAACTGGAGCGTCAGGGAACTCAAGCGTCAGATGAAAAGTCTGCTGTTCCATAGGATTGCCTTGAGCAAGGACAAGAAGAGCGTGCTGGAGTCTAGGTTTGTTGAGCTTTTTACCCCCTGTTCGCGAATGCCTTGATGCCGCCTTCCATGAGGGTTGCGGCGAGGTCAATCATTTGTTTAAGCGGGATTTTGCGGCCGTCTTGCACCCACTGGCGGTATAGCGCGAGCGTGGTGTTGTTGAACGCGCGCACGATATTCTGGATGCAGACTTGCTTGGTGTGGAGTCGCGTCGTTTTGGAATGGGTGTGGGCCAAGACCTTGCGCTGCATGGGTTCGCGCACGTAGTCCAGGCGACTGTCGCAGGTGATTTTCTTGAAGAACTCGTCTTGCGATTCCATGAACTCGAAAAAAGAGCGCACGATTTCCTTCTGGTTGTCGAGGTAGTTGTAGTCCTTCACGAGTTCGATATAGCGCTCCATGTAGCCCGCCTGGATTTCGCGGAGCACGTCGTCGGTACTTTCGTAGTGCAAGTAGAACGTGTTGCGGTTGATCATGGCGCGGTCGGCGAGCGCCTTGACGGTAATCTTTTCGTAGGGCATTTCGCAGACCATCTGCTTGAACGCCGTGTAGATGGATTCCTTGGTGCGCCTGATGCGCAAGTCTTCTTTGTGGGTGGCTGGATTCATGCCGTAAAATATACAAAATAATTTGCACTTTTTGAACATCTGTCGCTTATTTTGCACTAGCCCATAACTTGCCATTTGAATTCGGGCCAAAACAACCTATAATTCAAGTGTAAACAACAAGAATGCGCAAGCAAGGAGCACTTATGGACTGCAAAGAAGAAATCGTCGATTCCCGAATCCCGGACCCCAAGGCCTTTGAAATCGGCTCAAAGAACGCCCAGATTCTGTTCAAGCTGAACCACACCATGCCCATGACCGAGGAATACGGCAAGGTGGTCAAGGAACTGTTCGGCGACAATATCGGCGAAGGGACGATGCTCACGGCTCCGCTTCAGGGCGTGTGCATCGGTAAGCATGCCGTGGTAGGCGCAGGTTCCGTGGTCACGAAGGACATTCCCGATTACGCCGTTGCCGTGGGCTGCCCCGCCAAGGTGGTGCGCATGCTCAATCCGGAGAAATTCGCATAATCGCGGCGCATGCCGCAAGGAGAACCAAAATGAACAAGACTGTTGCTATGATGCTTTCGACGGCGGCGCTGGCTGCTGCGGCGGGGACAGCCACCCCGAAGGTGAAACCTGTCACCATCCCGTTGAACGACGGGCGTGCCATTCCGCAGTTCGGGCTCGGCACTTACAATTCTTCGGTGGCCGAGGCGAAGGACGCCCTGGCGGTGGCGCTCAAGCTCGGCTACAGGCACGTGGATACGGCTCACGCCTACCGCAACGAGCGTGGCGTTGGCGCTGCCGTGAAGGAGTCGGGAATCCCCCGCGAAGAAATCTGGATTACCTCCAAGCTCTGGCCCACGGATTACGACCACGGCAATGCGGCTGAATCTATCGACAAGATGCTGGAACGCCTGGGCGTGGATTACATCGACCTGGTTTACCTGCACCAGCCTGTGGGCGACTACATGGCGGGCTGGCGCGGCCTCGAAGAGGCGGTGAAGCAGGGCAAGATTAAGTCCATCGGGATTTCGAACTTCGACATGGACGAGCGTGCTTTCGACGAAATCATCGCGAAGGCGAAAATCAGGCCCGCCATCGTGCAGATTGAATTGCACCCATATGCGCAGCGCAAGTCCTTCCGCGAAAAGTGCAAGAAGCTCGGCATCGCGGTAGAAGGCTGGTTCCCGCTGGGCGGCACCGGCGGCAACGCGACCCTCTTTGGCGACAAGACCATCAAGGAATTGGCGGCGAAATACAAGAAGTCGCCCGCGCAGATTATCCTCCGCTGGCATGTGCAGGAAGGCTTCTCCACGATTCCGGGGGCCCGCAACCCGGATTACATCAAGGAAAACATCGAGGTCTATAACTTCAAGCTTTCCGAAGATGACATGAAAAAGATTCGCGGCCTCGACAAGGAAAAGCGCTTCTTTACCTCGACCCTTGCCGAAATCCAGCATTTCAAGGACTGGAACCCCGGCGACTAAAGACCTTCATTGCCTCCGACTGTTTGTTCACTATGCGCTACACGCATACTGGGCATAAAAATTACGCATTACGCGGCCGTCCTGAAATTATTTATATTAAAGGCAACCGGTTCAAAGGAATTTTTTACAAAAAAGGCGGATCCCATGAAAAAAATCACCTTGATTCTTTTATCACTTCTTCTAGGAGTCTCTATGGCAGCAGAAAAGAAAATCCTCGTCGTTTACTATTCCCGTGCCGATGAAAACTACACCGTCGGGAACATTTCCAAGGGCAATACCGAAATCATTGCCGAGATGATTGCGAAAAAGACGGGCGGCACGCTCCTGCATGTGGAACCCGCGAAGGAATACCCCAAGGGCTACGACGACTGCATCAACGTGGCCAAGAAGGAACTTGCGCAGGACGCGCGCCCGGCCATCAAGCCGGTGAACGTGAACCCCGAAGAATTCGACGAGATTTACGTCGGTTACCCGGTGTGGTGGGGCGAAATGCCCATGCCCATGTTCACCTTCTTCGAGAAGTATAACCTGAAGGGCAAGACGATTCACCCGTTCGTGACCCACGAAGGTAGCGGCCTCTCGGGTGTTGCCCGCCTCAAGAAGGTGACCGGCGCGAACGTGACCCCCGGCCTCGCCATCTACGGACACGAGGCCCAGAACGAACGCGACAAGGCCCAGAAAGAAGTCGATAAGTGGGTGAAGTAGGCTGACTACACTGAATTCTGTAAAAGAAAACTCCCGGATCCGAGTGGATTCGGGAGTTTTATGCTCCCCCCCCCCAAAAAAAAACGGGAGAAAGACTTTACAATTTTAAAATTGTATTTTATATTTGTAAGAAAAAGTAGCGAACTGAGGGTGGTGTGCGTATGATTCCACGCGAGTTACAAGAGATTATTAAAAAGAGGGCAAGCCAATTTCCCTTTGTCGCGGTGACGGGGCCGAGGCAATCGGGTAAATCGACCCTTTTGCGAAACATATTCAAAGATTACGATTACGTGTCTTTGGAAGATCTTGACGAACGGGACCTTGCGGAACGGGATCCGCGGGCGTTCATCCGGATGCATCCGGACAAGGTTATCCTGGACGAGGCTCAACGCGTTCCGGGACTGTTTTCGTACTTGCAGACACACACCGACGAAGTCGGACGGACTGGAATGTATATCTTGAGCGGTTCGCAAAATTTTTTGCTGATGGAAAAATTGGGACAAAGCCTTGCCGGTCGCGTTGCCCTGCTCGATTTACTGCCCTTTTCACATTCGGAACTAAAGGCGGCCGGCATGCTCCCGCCTTCACTGGACGAGGAAATTTTTACCGGCGGTTACCCCCGTATTTTTGATAAGGAAATTCCACCTACAGATTTTTACCCGAGTTACCTGCGCACTTATGTGGAACGCGATTTGCGTACACTCAAGAATGTGGGAAACTTGAATTTATTCGTAAAATTCTTGAAGTTGTGTGCCGGAAGAATTGGGCAACTGCTAAATGAGTCGTCGCTTGCAAACGAGTGCGGCGTTTCTACACCAACGATAAATTCATGGCTTTCGGTGCTAGAGGCCAGTTTCATACTTTATCGCCTAAGACCTGATTTCCGTAACTTCAACAAGCGGGTTGTAAAGACGCCCAAGCTTTATTTCTACGACACCGGTCTTGCGTGTTCGCTGCTTGAAATTGATAGTGCGAGCCAACTAAAATCGCACTTTGCCCGGGGGAGTCTTTTCGAAAACCTGGTCATCAATGAATTTATGAAAAGTTCATTAAATCAGGGTAAGGAACCAAGGCTTTCTTTTTGGAGAGATAACGTCGGTCATGAAGTGGACTTGATTCAGGACCGGGATGGGAAAACCTACGCTTACGAAATCAAGTCGGCGGAAACATTCAACTGGGAGTTCCTCGACAACCTGAATTTCTGGGGAAAAATTTCTGGATATCCCCACGAGCAAAAGGCCGTTCTTTATGCGGGGGCAAAGGAAATGTCGCTGACAGAAGCAAACGTCATTCCTTGGAATAAACTAGCTTTTTGACAAGGCCCAGAAAGAAGTCGATAAGTGGGTGAAGTAGGCTCGCGCCTTACTGGCGGAACGTCATCAGAGAAATTTCTAGCAGAAGGTCACGGTGATTTCCGTGCCTACGCCTATGGCGGATTGTAACGAAATCTCTGCATGGTGCACTTCGGCGATATGCTTCACGATAGCGAGGCCTAGCCCCGTGCCGCCTGTAGCCTTGGAGCGACTCTTGTCCACACGGTAAAACCGTTCAAAAATACGTGGCTGGTTTTCTTCGGGAATGCCAATCCCTGTATCCTTCACAGCAATGGATTTTTGTTGCACTAGAATACTCACGGAACCGCCCGTTTCTGTATAGCGAATGGAATTGTCGACCAAGTTGTAAAGCATCTCGAATAGGAGCCGACGATTGCCGTAAACCTCTGCGGTTTTACAACCTTCCAGCGCCACACGAACACCCTTCTTTTCGGCGTTAAAGGAGAGTTCGTCAATACAGTTTGAAGCCAGCGTCCACAAATTCACGGATTCGTCCAGTCCTATCGCAGATTCTCCCGAGGAGTCAAGTTTGGAAAGGGTCATAATATCGTTTGCGATAGAAAGCAGACGGCCCGCTTCTTTGTGAATTTTTCCAGCAAAGCGCTTTACGTCTTCGGGTTTTGCCATACCATTTTCGATGAGTTCCGCATATCCAGAAATGGATGTCAATGGCGTTTTGAGTTCATGGGAGGCGTTAGCCGTAAACTCATCTCGCATCTTGGCCGTTTTCTTTTTTTCTTCAGAAAGTTGTTCAATGGTGAGTTGAAGTTCCCGATTCTGCTTACGGATAGTTTTGACTAGTGGTGCAATTTCTTTGTATATCCCTTCGTCATCCATAAGTTCTGGCTGTCCCAAGTTTTCAGCCAATTTCTGCACCGGTCGCACAAAAGCGCGGCTCAAGCCAAAAGCTATCAGAACAGCCACAACAACAATACCTGTCAACAGCGCTAATAGGTAAGGCATGGTCTTAGATACGGATTCGTGAAGACTCGCTTGACGACGACTTAAACGGAGAATTTTGCCGTCTGACAGTCGTTCTGCAACATAGAACACTTGGGCATTCAAAGTCACTGAATAGCGGAGGTTTTCACCTATTCCTTTGGAATTTGCGTCCATGATTTCGGGACGACTCCTATGATTTTCCATTTTGCCAGCTTTCGCGTCACTTTCGTAGAGGACCTTTCCGTCCCGGTCCACCAGAGTTACGCGCAAACGTTTGCTGGCAATGGAATCCAGATTTTTTCGGAAGTTCTCAGAAGGAATCTGTCCATAGAAATTTTTGATAAGGGAGGCTGTTTCCCTCAAATCTCGCTTCTGCTGTTCGGACATTTCATTTTCAAAAACGCGAGCCGTAAAATACACTGCAAAGAGAGCGGCGAGAACTCCGACATAAATCAAGCTGAAACGGAGACTGTTTTTCATTGAACTTTGTACCCCACGTTTCGCACGGTCTGTATGATAGAGCCTTGTACCCCTAACTTCTGCCGAAGCGTTTTTATGTGCATATCCACGGTGCGTGTATCCATATCAAAATCCACCCCCCAAATCTTTTCTAGAATCTGTTGCCTAGAGAAAACAGTTCCCGGTCGGGACATCAGGAGTTTCAAAAGTTCATATTCCTTAAAAGTGAGTTCTACAGCGATTCCGCCAACAGTTACCGAACGACGCTGATCATCGAGTGTCACTCCTCCTAGAGCCAAGTTCAACGCTTCCGCATTTTCGGATGAGCTTCGTTCAGAACGGCGTAGCACGGCTCGCACGCGTGAAATGAATTCTAGAACGCCAAATGGTTTTGCTATGTAGTCGTCCGCTCCCAAGTCAAGTCCCTTCACTTTGTCAAGTTCAGTTCCTTTCGCCGTAAGCATGATGACGGGGATGTCCTTTGTATTTTCTTGCACTCGCAAGCGTTTGAGAATGTTTAAACCATCTTCGCCAGGGAGCATAATATCCAAAATAAACAAGTCTGGCACCCTAGTCTTAACTTGTTCGTCCATAACTTTACCGCATTCGAAAGCCATCACGTCAAAACCGCTGCTTTTTAAAGCATAAGTTTCCATTTCCCGAACTTCGACATCGTCTTCCACAATATAAATCATAGGACCACACACAAATTATTGTTTTACAGTTAGGAATTTTCTGCTGGCTTTGGCTACAGAACTGACCGCATCCAACAATGCCCAGGACTCATAAAGAATAGTTAAATAAAGGATCTCCGCGCGGATGTTTTCGGAAACCCCCTTCATCATTTCCGCTTTACGCTCGTCAAATATCCTCGTCCCTTCTTCCCGCAATTGTTCGCGGACCTCGCTATAGTTCCCGAAATCCATGGTTTCTATCATCGAGGCCGTCTTTTCAATCCGTATCTTCACACGGGATACTGTACGCAAAAGCTCTTTTCTTTTTTCGTAGTCCAAGGGACTGAAAGCGTTATCCACGTGGTTCTTGCATGGCGAAGAAATCTGTTCCAGACTAAACAATGCATCTCCCATAAAATCATTTGCCTGGTACAAAAAGAAATTCTTTACCACCATATCCTCCTGGGCAAGTCTTTCCGTACATAAGGTTCCATGGCGACGGTTCCTCTGAATATGTTTTTTTAGAATTTTAATTTGTTTGTTCACGGAGCGTAGTTTTCCCAAGTTTTCTCGCAAAAGTCCCACAATTATCTTTTCGTAGCAGTCAGCGCACCAACGGAGTATTTCGCTCCACTCACCACGACTGTATTCCTGTATAAGGGGGTATACCTTTGTCTCGGGGGGAGCCGTCAGGATGTTATCAAACAATTCCTCCGCCTTACCCTTCTTGTTTTCTCGGTATTTCAGGTTCGAACGAATCAATACGAAAATGACCACGGCAAAAAGACCGAATATGGCAGGGAAACCGCCAAAGTAAAGCACTGCCGCCACAGCAGAAGCACTAGCAAATGCGGCGAAGGCCGTAAGGAACCATCCGCCAATTACCGAGAGTACCCCTGTAATGCGGTATACGGCCGTTTCACGGTTCCATGCCTTGTCGGCAAGACTAGTGCCCATAGCCACCATAAATGTCACGTAGGTCGTGGAAAGGGGGAGTTTCAGGGACGTGCCCAACGCAATGAGGGAGCTTGCAAGCATTAGGTTTACGCAAGCCCGCAATAAATCAAAGGCGGCGCTATCCTCTTCCAGAATCATTTCCTTGGTATTAAAGCGGGTGTTAATTTTATTCGAAATTTTCCTTGGAATAAATTCTGTTACAAATTTTACGACACCATTAGAACTGCGAACTAAGGCGCGAGCGACCGGATTTGTACCAAAGATTTCTTCAGAAGAATTTTGGGCCGCGAGGGATACGGAAGTCTTCACCACATTCCGGGCCTTCTTGGAAAACACAAGGGAAAATACCATGGTAAGCCCAGCAGCCATCAGCAAGTACCACTGTCCTGGTTCCGACTCCAGCAAGAAGGACATATTGAAATCCTGAGGGTTGCTTCCAGCAGCCATCAAGTGCTGCACCGAAGAAAGACTGGTGAGGGGCACACCCACAAAATTTACAAGGTCGTTTCCGGCAAAGGCTAGAGCCAGAGAAAAAGTCCCAAAAGCAATGATTACCTTGAGCACGTTTATTTTTACTGCATGGAGCAGGTGACAAAGGATGAAAAACGCGACGAACATGCCTGCCACAAGAACGGTCTCATTTTCCGCGAGAAACGCCTTGTAGCCCGGCCCCACGAAACTCATATTTTTGAGACCCTTGATAAGGATAAAATAAAATATGGACGTCAGGGAAACGCTTCCAAAAACACCAATAAAGTATCGAATATACTTCTTGTAGCCAAAGGAGAAAACCAGGCGCGTCACATACTGCACCGCAAGGCCAACTACAAAAGCGATGGCCACCGAAAGGAAAATGCCCAAAATCACCGTCAGAGCCTTAGAGGTGTTGATGAGGTTTCCCAGTTCCAGGGTATCGTCAGAAAGAATCTTGATACTGGCGATAGCCACAGAGGCGCCCAAAAGTTCAAAGACCATTGATACCGTAGTTGATGTCGGCATACCGTAGGAATTGAATATGTCAAGGAGGATCACATCGGTAAACATTACCGCCGCATATACGCACATAAGTTCTGCAAAGGTGTAATACTGGGGCATATAAATGCCATGCCGTGCGATATCCATCATGCCACTACTGAATGTGGCTCCACAAAAGACTCCTATCGCAGCAAAGATTATCAAGGTTTTGTATTTAAAGGCTTTGCTCCCGACAGCAGAACTCAAGAAATTCACGGCATCGTTACTGACACCCACGAACAAGTCCGTCAAGGCGAGCAGAAGCAGCATTGCCACAAGGATGATATAAAACGTAGTCATAAAATCTCCTAGGCGACAAACTAAAAAGCCTTGCGACAATACGCAAGGCGATGGAATGAAGTTTTCCAAAGGTTTTATTAGGACTTTACAAAGGCTTTACGCCGCTTTACACAGATTTTACTTTTGGCGGTGTAGTAAGTTATAAAGGCGGAAAAAGAAGTCGACAAGTGGGTGAAGTAGGCGTTCGGCTCGCAACAAAGTATCTTGCCAACTCAAATGCAGAAAACCGCATAGCAGGGAATAGAGAGTATTCCGTCGGTGTTTCCGAAATTCTTCTTGGAAATTCGGATGGAGTTTTTGCAGTTGAATTGCTTGCGAAACATTGTGAGGCTGGTTGATTTTGTGTGGCGTCCCTTCTTGACCTCGACGGGAATTATCTTGTCCTGAATTTGCAAGACGAAGTCGACCTCGGCTGTGTTCTTGTTCTTCCAGTAGAAAAGCCTGTGCCCGTTTGTTGCAAGGGCCTGCGCTACATAGTTTTCGGTTAGCCCGCCCATGAATCCGTTGTCGGGTTCGTTTTCGGACAGTATGACTTGCGACGCCATCCCGGATTTAAGGGTGAGCAGCCCGATGTCGCCCATGTATATTTTGAAGTCGGACATGTTCACGTAGGCGGCCAGCGGCATGAATCCGTTGTCGATGAGTTCGCATTTGACGATAAGCCCTGCGAACGTAAGCCAATCCAGGGATTCTCCGAAGATGGACGCCGTTCCGCCACGCTGGACCAGCTTGTATTGGAACTTTCGATTTTCCTTGGCTAGTTGCACGGGTATTGAATTGTAGCACCCGCGGATTTTTACGGCCTGGGCGGGCGAGGCGTATTTCGCCATGTCGGCAGAGTATTCGTTCAGGATGCGGTTCTGAATTTCGGTCGGGAGAACGATGCTCCCCGTGTCGATGAAGTTTTGCACGACAGCGGGCATTCCACCGAGAATCAGATACTGCTTGTATCGTTCAATGGCCTTGTTGTGGATGGGTTCTTCTAGCGGATTGAAAGTTGTGTAGTGCTCGCGGATTGTCTTGGCGAGGGCGTCGTCGCCGCATGCCCAGAGAAATTCCTCGAAGTCTAGCGGGAAAAGCGTCTGTTCATGAACCTTGCCGACGGGGAAGGAGTATTTCTCGCGGTTGATGGCTACTCCGAGCAGGCTTCCTGCCGCCGCAACGGCATATTCTGGAGCGTCTTCGCAGAACATTTTGAGCGACATCAGCGCCCTTTCGGAAC
>CAMKMX010000004.1 GCA_946414025.1 uncultured Fibrobacter sp. | reverse complement strand
CGCTGTACTTCTGGACGATGTCCTTGATTTTCCATTCGCTGGCAAAGTCGCCCGCATCTTCGTCGTCCTTCAGGTACAAAGTAATCTTGGTACCCACCTTGTCGCGCGGGGCTTCAGAAATCTCGAATTCGCCCGTGCCTTCGGAGCTCCACAGGTAACCCTGAGTTTCGCCAGCCTTAAGGGTCAACACTTCGACCTTCTTCGCGACCATGAACACGGAGTAGAAACCCACACCGAACTGGCCGATGAGATCGACGCTGCCCTTGTCGCCTTCCTTCAAATTCTTGATGAAGTTCTTGGTGCCGCTACGGGCGATGGTACCCAGGCAGTTGATCAAGTCTTCCTTGTTCATGCCGATACCGTTGTCTTCGACAACGATGCGCTTGCCTTCCTTGTTCACCGAGATGTCGATGCGGAGCTGCGTGCCCTGCGGGAGCAGGTCGGCGTTTGAAAGCGAGAGGAAACGTCGCTTGTCCAGTGCGTCCGCCGCGTTGGAAACGAGTTCGCGGAGGAAGATTTCCTTGTTGCTGTAAAGGGAGTTGATCATCAAGTTCAGCATGTCACGAACTTCGGTCTGGAATTCCATCTTCTCTGTTGCCATTTTACGTCCTTATGTTAAAAATTTAAGCGGTTGCGACTGCCAAAATGTTTCAAAATGAAACAAAATGGCGGCCACGCCTTGTTTTCGACAAGGTAAATGCAAGAACCGTGCCAAAAATGGTGGGAAAACTACCGGAGGGCGTTGCCTAGCCAAACTCCCAACATTCTAGCGGTAGTGCCGTAATGAAGGTATCCTGCGATAAAATCTAAGGCGAAAATGGGGATGCCTATGACGATACCGACGCGTTCCCGCTTTTTGAATGCTGCTGGGTCATAGTTGGGAACAGCTTTCTTGAGTAGAGCGAAACCGAGCTTTCCGATGAAAAACCAATAGAGCAGGCAGACGATGATGGTGATGACGGCATGTAAAAAGGGACCGAAGGCTAATCCAGAATAATTAGCCTTTGAAAGCATATAGAATAAAGATTTGGACACGCACTCAATGCCGAATAGGGGCAAAAAGAACTTTGTGCTGAACTTGTCGCCCTTCTTTAGGTACTTGTAATGGCATAGCCATGATATGAAGGGACCCGCAAAAATAACGCTCCACAGGAATCCCTTTTGATGGAACTGCTGCTCGATGACGGTATCCAGGTCCTGCTCTGGGTCTATGACCGCAACGGTTTTGCTGGCATCGGTTGCCACAGGCGAGGCAGGCTCGTCAGCAGATTGTTCGGTGGTGACGCCCGGGCAAGTTACGGCAGGCATAGGGGGCGTTGCTTGTGTGGTGACGACTACGGAAGGTGCGACCACTTTGGCTTTATTCAGCGGGTGCTCCGGATTCGGAGCGTCGCACCAAAGGCAGCGCGGCATATCGTCTTCGTATTTCTCGCCGCATTTTTTACAGACAATCATATAGACTTAGATAAAAATCAGTCCGAGGATGCCGACCGCCCATACGTACCAGGCGAAGTGCTGGAACTTGCCCTTCTGCAAGAAGGTCATGAGCCACTTGAGGGCGATGATGCCGAAGATGAAGGACACCAGCATGCCTACCAAAAGTTCGGGAGTGAAGCTGCCGGCGTCGGCGCACTGGGCTGCCTTTTCCGGGTTCTCGAGGGCCATCTGGGCGACCTTCTCGGCGCTCTGGCATTTGGCCCACTTGATGACGTCGAGGAGGGCTGCACCACCCACGGCAGGGATACTCATGAGGAAGCTGAATTCGCCGGCGTACTTGCGGTTCACGCCCATGAACATCATGGCGCTGATGGTGGAGCCGCTGCGGCTGATGCCCGGAATGCAGGCGATACCCTGTACCACGCCAGTCACCAACGCACGCCACCAGTTCATCTTGACGCCTTCATTATCCGGATGCTTGGCGCCTGTCGCGCCCCACTGGGAGGTAAACAGGAGCAAGCCCGTAAAGAGTTCCGCCACGCACACGGCACGCGGGTTCTCGAAAAGGCCTTCCAGCAAGTCCTTGAAGCCGAGGCCGATCATCGCTGTCGGGATGCTTGCTAGAATGATGTAGCCTGCTTCGCGCAACTGGTCCGGATTACGGCGGATGCAGCCCACGATGATGTCGGTAATCTTCTTGTGGAACACCACGAAGATGGAAAGAAGCGTTCCGGCGTGGAGCATGATGTCGAAGAACATGCCCGCCTCGTTCATGCCAAGGAGTTCGTGGCCCAGCACGAGGTGGCCGGAGCTGGAAATGGGGAGGAATTCGGCGAGGCCCTGCAACAGGCCGAGGATGATGGATTCAATCATGGTAAGGTAAATGTAGTAAATAGGTAACGGGCTCGGGCTACGCCCTCTGAGGTTTGAGCACGGCACTTCGTGCCTTTGAGGCTTCAATAATCGCGCCTTTGGCGCCAAACTATAGCTCAAAGCGAGTTTACGAGCGACCTCATGCCTCATACCTCACAACCTTTTACTATTTTCCACAGCATGGCTCGCAAATTTCTCTTGTGCTTTCACGATTTCAGCGTCTGGAACTACCTGAAGGTGACTCCGGTTCTTGAGAAACTGAAGGATTTGGTGGGTGCGCCCTTTAGCGTGTTGGTCATTCCCGACACCGAGAAGGCATCGGCCGAGGCGGTACAGGGATTCCGCGAAACGCTTCTCCGACTCAAGGGCGAAGGCTTCGAACTGGCTCTCCACGGCTACAAGCACAAGGCGGAGTTCAGCCAGGGCCGCAGTTATATGGGGCTTATCGGCATGAACCTGACAAACGGCGAGGCTGAATTTGCTGGGCTCTCCGAGTATGAATCCGACAGGCTTTTGCAGGCGGGACTTGTGGCATGGAACGAACTTTTTGGCGAACCAGCGGAAAAGCCCGTGGCGTTCATCCCGCCGACCTGGTACAGCAACAATTTCCTGTGCAGGCAAGTTCGTAAACGGGGGATGCTTTTCGAGGACCGTTTTTCGCTTACGACAATGCGCGGGAACCGCTACGCATCTCTTGTGACCAGTTTTGCGGGAATCCCTGATTTTTTGGTCAAGCCGGCCTTCAAGTTTGGCGAGCTTTTTTTGAAAATTCCCGTCGGACTCCCGCGAATAGCTCTGCACCCGGTAGATTTCCCGACCAGGGAAGGGGAGGTTCGCGATATCTTGCGGACGGCCTTGGGTAGTGGACGAAAACTTGTGCGTTACGCCGACCTTTAAAATGCACCGGTAAAGCAAAAAAATCCCGCGGATTTCCGCGGGACTTTAGCAGATAAAATAGGTCGTATCCCGATTATTCTTCTTCGGCCTTAGGGAGGTCGATTACCCATGCGCTGTCAACGCAGGTGGCGGAGACCTTCACGAGGTCGAGCAAAGTTTCACTCTTCTTCATGGCCTGAGTGCAGTCTTCCTTGGTTTCGAAGGTCCACTTCTTGTCCTTGCAGATAAGTTCGATGGTGCCGAACTCCTTCACTTCGTCTTCGTCGGAGCATTCCACCTTGGCAGGAACCCAGAATTCTCCGTCGCAGACCAGAGAAACGCCGGTTCCTTCAACGATGAATTCGTCGTTCTTGTTTTCTTCGGTGCACTTTTCAATCTTGGAAAGGTCGATGTCGTCTTTCTTTACGTCAGGAATATCGTTCCCGTTGACCTTTTCACAAGCGCTGCCAAGGAGACTCGTCATTGCTTCGAAATCGGCGGCGGTCTTGATGGTCTTGTCGATAACCTTGATGGACTTGCCGTCTTCGGCGCATGTTACATCAACATTGCTCTGGAGCTTGTAGTGCTCGCAGGTGTCTTTCGGCATTTCCTGGTTGTATTCCATCACTGTGACCATGGCTTCCTTTTCAAAGGTGGCGGTCGTCGTGATCTTCAGGTCATTCATTCTTGTTTTGGTGACGAAAGGATTCTTTTGGGAAGTCACCACGCAGGCGACTTTTCCCGCTTCGTAGGTTTCGTCGTCGATGCCAATCTTATCTTTCTCGTCGGCGCTGGAGCTGTCATCGCAGGCCATAAGACCGAAGACTGCGGTGAGGGAAAGGGCGATGCCGAATTTCCAAAGTTTCATAATTATCTCCTTTATTGAGTGTTTCTCTACAATATAGACAAAAACTCGGCCCGGCTCAACCTAGTTTTTGGCCATTTTGGCGGACAGGTAGTCGTTGCAGGCCTTTTTTTCTGCGATTGCAAGGGAATCTATCGTTTTTGAGCCTCTGGGCTTGGCGGCAGAATAGACGGTAATGTTGTCCTTGCCGCATTTCTGGAGAGGTGATTCCTCGCAGTTGTCGATGAAGATTTTCTTGATGTCGTCGTCGTAATAGAAGATTTGCGAAACCTCGGTAATGGAGTCGCCGACAATGGCTAGGGTCTTGATGGTCTTTCCGCTTGAGCTCTTCTGGGTGGTAATGACGGTGTCTTCCAGAACTACGGACTTGCACGATATGTTGTTGGAGTCCGGACCGCTGGTCGATGAACTGTCGCCGCAGGCAATGATACCGAATGTAGCAACGATGAAAAGGACAAAGCCAAGAATCTTGAACATTACCGTAATCCTTTGGAAAAATCTACAATCGCACCATAATATAAAAAAACAGAAAACAAACGAAAAGACCCGAACCGTACAATGGCTAAAAAGGTTCGGGTCTTCTGTTCTTAAGCGGGGGAGTCCCGCCTTTCTTTTAATTGGCTTTCGGTTCTTGCTGAACTGCTGGGACTAGCCCTCCGATCCGGTGTCGGAGAGGGAGACCTCGTCTTCGGCGGAAACGGCGTCCTGCTCGCCCAGCTTGAACAGTTCCACGTCCTTCATGCTCTCGCGGATTTTCTGCTCGATTTCGTTGCAGAGCTCCGGATTGTCCTTGAGGAAGAGGCGGGTGTTCTCGCGGCCCTGGCCGATGCGCTCGTTGTTGTAGCTGAACCAGGAACCGCTCTTCTGGATGATGTCCAGTTCGGAGGCCAGGTCCAGGATGGAGGCTTCGCGGGAAATGCCGCAACCGTACAGGATGTCGAACTCGCACTGGGTGAAGGGGGCGGCAACCTTGTTCTTGACCACCTTGACGCGGGTGCGGTTGCCGATGACCTCCTCGCCGTCCTTGATGGCGGCGATGCGGCGGATGTCGATACGCTGGGTGGCGTAGAACTTGAGGGCGTTACCGCCGGTGGTGGTCTCGGGGTTGCCGAACATGACGCCAATCTTCATGCGAAGCTGGTTGATGAACAGCATGCAGGTGTTGGACTTGGAGAGGATGCCGGTGAGCTTGCGGAGGGCCTGGCTCATGAGGCGGGCCTGGAGGCCTACGTGGTTGTCGCCCATTTCGCCGTTGATTTCGGCCTGGGGGACAAGTGCTGCCACGGAGTCGATGACGATGATGTCGATAGCGCCGGAACGCACCAGGGTCTCGGCGATGTCCAGGGCCTGCTCGCCGGTGTCGGGCTGGGACACCAGCAGGGATTCGATATCGACGCCCAGCTTGCGGGCATAGACCGCGTCGAAGGCGTGTTCGGCATCGATGAAGGCCGCCACGCCGCCAAGCTTCTGGGCCTCGGCGATGGCGTGGAGGGTGAGGGTAGTCTTGCCGGAGGATTCAGGTCCGTAAATCTCGATGATGCGGCCCCGGGGGAAACCTCCCACGCCGAGGGCCATGTCCAGCTGGATACAGCCCGACGGGATGACGGGGATTTCTTCGACAGGCTGGCTGCCGAGGGCCATGATGGAACCTTTACCGTAGTTCTTCTCGATCTGTGCGATGGCCGCCTCGACGGCCTTCGCTTTTTCGCTGGAAAGGTTGCTTGTGGGTGTTGTCGTTTTCTTAGCCATGATTGACTCCATTTTTTTTGTTTTCTAGTTTAATATACATTTTAGTGTTCGTTTGTGCAAGTGCTTTTTTGGTTATTTAACAAAAAAAGTAGCTTGCCCAACACGTAATAGACGCTTTTTTCGCGGATTTCTTGCCTATTTCCTGCGAAAATTTTACAAAAGGCTTCATTTTGCAAACAACTGTTGACACTCATCCACACCGTACCCACAGGTTTGCCGGGTTCGGCGCCCCCTGGCCCCGCGATGCCCGAGGTGGCCACCGCCCAGTCGGCATGGAACTTTTCCCGTGCTCCCTTGGCCATGGCCTCTACCGTCTCCTTGCTCACGGCCCCGTGCTTTTCGAGGATTTCGGCAGGCACGCCCAAAAGCTCGTGCTTGACGGAATTCTGGTAAGCGACGATGCCGCCCGCGAACACGGCGGAACTGCCCGCCACGTTCACGATTTCGGAGGCGATGAGCCCGCCGGTACAGGATTCAGCGGTAGCGAGCATTTCGCCTCGGGCAAGCAGCACCTTCTGGATTTCGGCGACCAGCTGTTGGATGTTTTCTTGTGTAGCAGTCATTGCTTCCATGTCCTTTAATCTAGCTAATTATTCACGACAAAAAATGACATAAGCTGATTTTGTTGAATTTTGTTTCAACAGCGCAAAAGATACAAATCTTAGCCCCTAGATCCTAACCCCTAACCCCTATTTACTACATTTACCCCCGATGAAATTCTTTGCCTACATAGCCCTGCTTCTGTGCCTGGGTGTCTCCCTGGTCTGTGCACAGAGCGACCCGCTCCAAAAGGGCAAGACCGGCATTGAATCTATTGATACCCTTACAGTGAACGAATGGGATATTCCCACTACTCGCAATTCACTCCCCTTGACCATGCTTTTCAGCATATTCCCCGGTGGCGGGCATTATTACACCGAACATTACATACGGGGCGGGTTCATTACCGCATTCGAGGCGTTCCTCTTTTACGAAGTCTATTATAACAAGGCTTATCAGAAAGACCGTGTGTTGAAGCAGGCCAAGCCCTTTCAGGATTCCGTGGCCGTTTATACTCGCAAGTTGGCTTTTGCGGAGCGGGACAGCATTCCTGCATACCAGGAAAAACGCAATGAGTTCGTGAACCGTGTCCGCGAAAAGAGTGACAAGAAAAAGGAACAGGAGGACTTGCGCATTGCGGAGAACGCCTGGCTACTGGGACTTCACCTATACGGAATGTTCGACGCCTTTGGAATATGGTGGAACAACAACTACAGGAGCGTAGAACTCCGCAGTATGAAGGCTGCCGTTCTTTGGGGCTTGATTCCCGGTTTCGGGCAGATGTACAACGGGGAGTTCGGCAAGGCAGGGCTACTGTACATGGGACTCATCGGCGCAAGTACCAGCATCTGGACATCGCAAAAGATGGTCAACTACTATGTGGAACGCAAGCACGTAATGGAACGGGAAAGTCCGGAATCCGAGGATTACGAGCGGGTGGCGGAGCGCCTCACGTATTACCGTAAGAACAGGAACCAGTATATCTGGGGCATTGCGCTAATTTATCTGTACTCTATAGGCGATGCGGCGGTAGATGCGCTCTTGAGCGACTTTGACAACCCGGTGCATCTGGCGTTGTTGCCGAACCTTACGGGTGGCGCCCAGGCGCTGGTGACGCTGGACTTTTAATCAATGTGTAATGTGTAATGACCAATTTCACATTTCACATTACACATCTCACATTTGCTATAGGGGGAGCGGTGGCATCTGGATGCCGTCATGGATCTTGGTGAAAGTTCCGCGGTAGTGGCCTTCGGCGTTGCGTGCAAACTCGAAACGGTTCACCATGGTGTAGCTGAACTTGCCCTCTACAAAGTCCTGGTCGGGGACTCCGCAGGCGAAGTGCTGCAGGGCGGCGATGACGCCCGCGTGGGTCACCCACAAAAATTCGCCGCTGTCGGGGAGGGTGTCTAGAAAGGCCTCGACCCGCTTGTCCACGTCGTAGAAGCTCTCTCCCTGCGGGAACTGGAACCCTCGCAGGTCCTGCATCCAGCTTGTCATTTCGGCCCTGGGCACGGCGGTGAGCTTTTGGCCTTCCCATGTCCCGAAGTTGATTTCCTTGAGGGAATCAACCTTTTCGATGGCAAGCCCTGTGGCCTTGGAAACCCCTTCGGCCAGACGGAGGCAACGGAGCAGCGGGCTGCTGTACAGCCTGGTGGGCTTGGCGCCGGACTTTAGAAAGTCCCCGATGGCGCTTGAGGATTCTTCGGGGAACGTAGGAGACACGTCAAAATCCAACTGCCCGTAACAGACGTCGTTCGGGTTGTAGGGCTTGGTGTGTCGAAATGTCCAGAGAATCATGGCAAAAAAAATCCCAGGCGACCTGAACACATAAAGATTCGCAAGTCCGTTGCTGCTTTCGCCCTGGCGAATTGCCCGCAAATAATCATTGTTCAGGGCCTGGGATTGCGCAATTTAGCTTGTTTTTGGTCAGACGACAAGGGGTAGTCTGCTATTATTCCGTGATAAATTGCATAGTTTTTTTTACATTGCGTTGCGGAATAAGCCCGAAAATGTTATATTTATGTTATGCTTCGACCGCCACCGGCGGATAGGAGGGACTGATGCTGAAAAAAGGTGCTATAGGCTTGTTTTTTGCAGTTGCGGGCTTTTTCGCCTGGTCTTGTGGTGACGGCTCCGTGGACTCGCTGACCGACACCGAAATGATGATGATCAGCCGCTTCCCGAGCACTATCAACTACGACATGCTCGACAGCATCGTGAAAGCCTGTGAAAAGGACAAGGAATGCTGGGAAAAGGCGAAGAAAACCGGGGAAATCTACAAGGGCGACTACACAACCATCCTGAGGGATTCTTCGGGGAACATTATTTACCAGGAAGGCGATTCCACCTTTATCTACGACAAGGATGGCAAAAAGCTGCCGGTTTTCGTGCTTTCTTCCAATAGTGCAAGCGGCGGCGAAGAAGACGTGACCACCAGCGGAAGTACCGCCACTTCGGGCAGCTCCAGCAAGCGTAGCAGCGCCAGCGGTGCTGGTTACGATGATGACTTTGTTGACGACTACACCGGAAATAGCAATGGTTCTGGCTCTGGAACAAGTTCCAGGCAGTACGCCTCGACCAGCAGCAGTTCCAGGAATACGGGAAATAGCAGTTCTATAGATTTATCCGTTCTGAATGTCAGTTCTTCGAGTGTCAAGGTGGCAAGTTCCACCTCGATCAATATCGACGTTGGTTCGAGTAGTTCAAAAATAAACATTGTGGCAAGTTCTGTATCCAGGAGTTCCAGCTCCCAGACTGTGGTTCAGGCCAGCAGTAGCTCCATAGCCTCGCATAGCGGCGGAGGAGGCGGCGGTGATTCGGGAACGATGTGTGCGGCAAACACGACGCTTTCAGGATCTTGTACGGGTAGTCCGAACCCGCAGATTAAAAATAAAACGGTTACATACACGTTTAAGCCGGACAAGAACAATACCTGCTCAGCTCCCGACAATGTGGAGTGGTTTGTCAATAGCCCAAGTGATGGTGCCGACCAGACATACAAGAAGTACTCCTATAATTCAGCGCAGACGCAATATACTCATAACATAAAATATTCTACCGCGGGTAATAAGAAATCGGTGGTATTCTCCATGGGCGGGAAAAATGTTGTATGCGATGCAGTTACCATTAAGGCGGATTGTAACACCAATAACAGTTACTCCTGTTCGCGAAAGTTGAACAGCGCAAGTAATAACCTTACCAAGAACAATCCTGTTTCTTACACGTGGACATTGACCAAGGGTGGGTGTTATGACGTGACTTCCATTACATGGAGCGGTTCTGTGTCGGCTTCTGGAAGCGATGTCTATACAGTTACCAAGGAATTTTCATCGGCGGGTACCTATAGCGAATCGATTTCTGTGGTGGATGAAAGCTCTACGACACCAAAAAGTGTTCCTTGTTCGACTGCCACGGTGCGCAATGTTACGGAAACAAAACCGACTTGTAGCGTGGACGGCAAGGTTTGGGCTACGGGCGCATCCCTTACAGTCAAGCCGAAGTCCATTTCTGGTTGCGATTACGATAACGACAAGTGTGGATATGTTCTTAAGAAAACCAGTGACGGCAATATCGCCTCGTCTTCTAGCGGGTACAATGGCGAATCGCTGTCCATTGCAGGGGAATCTTCGGCAAAGACGGTAAATTACACTTTGGCACTAAGCAATAAGATAGGAAATGGCAGTTGTACATTTGATGTGGAGTATAAGGAACCGATACTTGATACGGTTTCAACAACTTATAAATCTTTTGGCGAAGGAATCTATAGAGTTACTATAGGAGGTTCTGAAGTTAGAAATGGGTTCGGTTGCACCGTTTCAGGAAGCGCTTCAAGTGATATTATTGGAGTCTTTAATGGAAAAGATATCCAATCAGGGAGTTGGAATAACCTAGGGACTAAAGTACCCGTGACTCTAAAAAGCTCGTATGTGTTTATACTATACGCCAATCCACCATCTGGATTAAAATGTGGAATAGGATGGTAGTCTAAAATCCCTTTTTCACACGCCCCGGACCATATATCCGGGGTTCTTTTTTTTGGTTCCTTCGACCTAATTCAACTACGGCAGCAAGCTGCCTAGTTTCAGGTATCGTCGCTGTCGCTCTCTGGATGACACTTCTTGAAACCATCAGCCCTAACACCTACAACCTATAACCTGACCCCTAACCCCTAGATCCTAGGCCCTAGATCCTTCGCGCTGTCGCGCTCTGGATGACATTCCTCGTACTTACAAACTTGTAAAATAATTTTTTCTGGGCTTTTTTTGACTGACATCTCCGTTTATATAGGTGTACACACAAAAACGGAGTAAATATGAAAAAAGAAAACAAAAAGGTAAAACATAAGAAACATGATGGCTTCTTTCGCTACGTCTATTCAAAACCCGCCAACGCCAAAACCCTACTCTCCCTTGCGCGCGAATCCAACCGGGAGCTGGATTCCATACTTGACGGTGTAGAACTGGATACCCTGTCGCCGCTGTCAGGCCTGTTTAGCGAGGTCCAGGAAAGGGGCGAGTCGGATTTGGCTTTTAGGGCAAAATCTGCAGGAGGAGGCGACCTCTTTGTCGGAATCCTGTTGGAACACAAGTCCTATACCGATAAACAGATTTTGGATCAGCTAGGACGGTACGCTTTCAATATAATGGTGAACAAGAATGATACGGATTTTCGGTGGTTTCCGACAAAGGCCATCGTCATATACAACGGGACAAGAGGATGGGACCCCTTGGCCGATTTCAGAAGGAAAAATCGTGCGAAATTTCAAGGCGAGGACCTTCCCTTTGAATTTGCATTGGTTAATTTGTCCGAGCTCGACGATGAGAGATGTTTTTCGGAAGTCAACGTGGAGGCCGCTGTCGGGGCCCTGGTGATGAAATACGCCTTTGACAGGCGTGGGTTGTCGGAAATGGCTGCTGCTATCGGATGCCGTCTGGAACTTTTGGGAAATTTCGGTAAAGACTGTTTTTTGGAAAAAATAAACCTATATTTAGGAGAGTTCATTGGGGAAGAGGACTTGGAGGAACTGCAGATGGCTTTCAAGAGCATAGGACAGAGGATGGGTTTTGTGAGTGCCGGTGATGCCCGGCGTGCTGCGGAACGCTCCGGTCGAAGGGCCGGCATGAAGAAGGGCCTTGAAAAGGGCATGGAAAAGGGGCGGGCCCAGGTGATAGAATTTCTCCGGTCCCAGGGGGTGTCTCCGGAAATCATAGCCAAGGCCTGCGAACTGAAGTGACAAATCCTGTGGTGGAATGCTCCACACACGCTCCGGACCCTACTTCCGGGGCGTTTTTTTATAAAAAAGTGCAAAAAAACGGTGTTTTTATCACCAAAATGTATCCAAACCGAAACATTCCATTTTGAAATGGGACTTTTATAAATTATATTTAACATAGTGTGTGCCGCATTGTCGAGGGGACCTTGCGGATTTGGGCCTTGCCCAGGAGACTGTGTATGTGGGTGTTAAAGAAAAATTTACTAGGACTGGCCCTGGTGGTCGGGGCCGTCTGCGCCTCGTATGCGAGCGAACCTACCTACGAGATAGATGTCAAGCCGTTTAAGTTCAATGCTAAGGCAAATGGACAGACGGATTCTGATTGGCAACACCAGCAGTTAGAAAAGTGGAAACGCTTGATGAAATACAAGCTGTTCGCTACGGGTGTTAGTAGCGAAGGTATTAATTTCTTGGGCCAAAATATCCATATAACGGACAGTGTGGGCTATGTGGGTAGTGCGACGGGTAACTTCAAGATGGGTGGAAACTCTAACCACTCCATTGGTGGCCCCTTGATGTTTGGCGGCTCCTTTAGCAATGAAACGGGAACGGACTCTATCTTGACTGGACCTACCCGCTTCAATGGAACCTTTAATGCGAGCAATAATGGAGCAGGGAACAACTATTTTGCAGGCAAGAACTGTGCCTCTAGTTATAATGGATATACAAGCACTGGCGTTTCCAATGCTCATGGCTCTATTTCTACAAGTAATGCAGGCTTCTGCACCGATACAAAACAGGTCTATGCGGTGGATTCGGACTTGGATATACCCACCCCAGATTATAGCTCTGAACTAATGCATCGAATAAATGCGATTAGTGGAAATGGAGGAACCGTGTATATCCATGTTCCTGCCAATCCAGATGGGGACTCTAGTGCCTACAACATTGTAATCCCTTCAATTCATTTACAGAATAACGCGAAACTTCATGTGGTGATGCCCCCCAATGGTCGGTTGACTAAGATTTATGTAGAAGGGAGCATTACTGGAATAGGTTCTACCAGTGGTGAAATCGTTGTGGTGTATGCCAAGGGTGCTACTTGGAACGGTTCCGCATGGGTCGGCTTTTCGGACACTCCTCTCGCCAATTCCGATTACGCGGGAAATCTTTTGTTCTACACGCCCAACGATCTTAGCATGGGAGCCGCGGATAAGACATTGCAAGGTTCATATCTCTCGAGTGGCGTGATTACGATTTCGCAGCATACTCATTTTGCCGGACAGCTCCTTGGAAAAGTCATTCGAATTAATGCCGATTTCGATGCAAAGGACTTCAAGTATGTCCCCTTCAACCCGCCTCAGATTGGACTTAACATGGCGGCGAACCAGATATTGTCTGAGGCCGATGTCGTTGGAGGATATACCGGAAGCTCACTGGACATCAGTCTCACCAAAGCTCCTACTACTGACGTGACCTTCAAGTACTGTTTTGAATTTAACGGTCCTGCCGGTTCAGGCAACACGCTTGCTAACATCAACGATGTCTGCACCACCAGTGGTCAGACTGGTTGTACCGGTTATATCTCCTTGCCCATTTGCGGTACGGATACACTATCTGCCCGCATCCCTAAAGACTCGCTGAAAACGGAAACTCCTATCAAGATCTGGATAAACGACGATGGCGTTGCAGAAAACCGCGAATTTTTTACGCTGCAAATCTTTAATTTGACTGGGGGCGTGTTTAGCGACAATAGCCGTGAGTGGCCCGTTTCTATGCAGATTATCGACAATGACAACACGGAGCCTTGCAATATTGTTGGTGCCAATAACAGCGTGACCGTCCCGGAAGACGCTGTCCTTAACCTTAACGGTTTTTTCCCGGCGCATTGTTCCGATGGAACCGGAACCGCCTATAACGTGCTTATCACGGGTCTTCCGGGTAAGGGAACGCTCAAGCTGAACGGTTCGGACGTTACGTCGCTTCCGGCTGGAGGCTTGTCTGTTTCAAGCGGTAATCTTGGGAACCTGACGTTTGTACCTGCACTTAACCAGTCCGGCTCTCCGTACACGACTATCTCGTTCAAAATTAATGATCCGGCAGAAGGTGTGACGGCACCTGCTTCCGGCAATTATACCTTGACCATCAATGTGACTCCCGTGAACGATGCCCCTACAGCAACGGGGTGCAACGTCTCTATCCCTGAGGATTCGCAGGTAGGGACATCGATTTGTACCGTGTCTGCATCTGATGTGGATGCCGGTACAAAAAAATCGGGTGAGTACTGGGACTTGACATATACAATTACTTACGGTAACGTGGGAGATGTTTTCAAAATTGATACTACCACTGGTGCGATTACCCTCAAGAAGACTGTTGATTATGAGGCTTTGGCGAATCCCGTTTATCCCCTGATTGTACGGGTGAGGGATAGAAAGAGTGGCTCTCCTTATGCCTACGTGGATGTTGCTGTGAATGTCACTATCACCGATGTGAATGAAAAGCCAAATGTGACCGGATTTGACACCACTATTGTAGAAAATGGCGGTATAGGACAATATGTAGGGAGAATAGACGCCTATGACCCTGAATATGGTAGAAAGTACTTGACTTACACGATTACTTCGGGTGATCCGGATGGCGTGTTCGAAATAAGGAAGGTTGTTGTCCAGGGAGATACCGTTGCGCTGGTCTATACGAAAAAGAATATCGACTACGAGTCGCTGAGCTCTCAGGGCTACAAGTATACCTTGACGGTAAAAGTGTCGGATAAGGAAAACAAGAAGTATTCCACCGCTCAGGCTATTATAAAGGTTACTAACGAGGATGAACCGCCTGTAGTAAAGAATGACACCTGCGAGATAGTCGAGAATTCCACGACCTGGACCAAGGGATGCTCTATTGTTGCGACCGATCCTGAAGGAACCACGATGACTTACACCATTGCCGAAGGAAACAGTAGTTCACTGTTCTCCATCAATGGCTCCGGTGCAATTTCCGTGACTTCTGCTCCAAACTACGAGGAGGGCAACCTCTATCTGTTGGGCATTGATGTTTCCGACAAGAACAATGTCAATACGGTGAGGGCCTGGGCTCTTGTGCGTGTCGTCGATGTTAACGAACCTCCGACTGCAACGGTTCGAAATGGAACCGTCGAGGAAAACTCCAAGGCTGGAACCCCTGTGGATTGTGTGGTTGGCGATGTTCTTTACCACTGCGTAGAAGGATTTGATGAAGATGCTGGTACCGCTCTTACCTACAGCATTGTTGCTGGAGACACGGCCGGCGTGTTCACTATCAACTCCACTGGTGATATCCTGGTGGCGAAGGATTATGCCATCGACTACGAAAGGCAGTCTTCTTATGACTTGACAATCCACATTTGCGATAACGGCAAACCTGGCAATACGCCCAGCTGCATTGACCTTCCTTCAACGATAACCGTTATCGACGGCAACGAATTGCCCACGGCTAGCGGGTTTACGGTCACTATCCGTGAAAACGCTCCTGTAGATTCCGTTGTGGGTACGGTAACGGGCAGCGATCCCGAAGGCGACACCCTCACGTTCTCCTTTGGTAGCGGAAACAACGGCAAGGCCTTTAGCATTGATGCCAAGACTGGCAAGGTCAAGGTGGCAAGGCAAATCGATTTCGAGGCTCTCACCAAGACGACGTTTGAAATCCAGGTGTTTGTAAACGATGGGCACAATCGTATCGAAACCCTCGTGAAAATCACCATCAAGGATATCAACGAGGGCGCTGAAATCGATGACGCCACCATGACGGTGGCCGAAAACCAGCCCAAGGGTACTACGGTGGGTACTCTGGAACTGTACGACCCCGACCAGAACGAGAATTTCCGCAAGAACACCTTTACCGCTATCGGTGGCGACAAGACCAAGTTCACCATCGATGCCAATACAGGTGTCATCAAGACCAACGACGTGTTTGACTACGAAACCCAGAAGACATATACCTTGGTGGTACAGGTAAAGGATCCCGATGGCAATGCCGACACGGCCACTGTTACCATCAATATTTCCGATGTCAAGGAAACATCGAAGATTGTGGTGACCTATGCAGAGACTGGCAGCGGATCGCAGAACTGGACAAACCCGACTGGGACCCTGTACACCAACGAGAACAGCATGCTTATCCAGTGGACTGCCGATGGCAAGCAGATGCCCGACACCTTGGTCACAGGCCTCAAGGAAGGTTTCAACGTGGTGACGCTTACCTACAAGGATCCCACCAAGAACAGCGGGGTTACCGAAACGGTGGGTATCTTTGTCAGCACCCGTACTCCCGAAGTGACGGTGACAACGGCTGCCGAGCATGACAACAGTGGCAACATCTTTACCCTGGTCGAAACCCCGGCAGAGGGCGATACCTCGGTGTATGTGAACAAGAAGAACAACGACATCGTGGTTACGGTCAAGGAACCCGTGCTGGACGAGTCCTATACGGATTCTTCCTGCAATTACGAGACCCGTTCCTTTACGGTGAATGCTGAACTGGAACCGGTGACCATTCCCTCCAATACCTACGAAGCCATAAACAATGTGATGAAGGCTGCTCCGGTGCTCAACGAGAATCCCATTTCCGAGGTGACCTACTCCCAGTACAATGGCGACCAGGTCAAGGTTTCCTATACAGAAAAGGTTGCCGGCGTAGATGTGGTGATTTCGTATGTAACCGACAAGAACGGCAATGTGGAAAAGATTCCGGTGATTGGCGCCAATGGAAAGATTGATTCCATCGAAGTCATTACGGTATCTTACCAGGTGAACGTGGGCGGTAAGACGGTGAACGTGTCTTACATGGCCGATGCTGCCACGGGTCAGGCTCTCAAGACCACGACGGTTAATTCGGGCTCTACGGGCACGGCCAACGCCGGCACATCTAACAGCGGTTCCAATGCCGGCACGAACAGCGGCTCCAACGGCGGAAAGCCTGGCAGTTCTAATGGCGGTTCCAACGGTGGTACGAATAGTAGTTCCAACGGTGGTGCGAACGGTGGCTCTAACGCCGGGACGAACAGCGGTTCCAATGGCGGTTCTGGTTCTGAAATCGGCAATGCCGCTCCTGTGTATGCCTACTCCCTGACCGAAGGCGAAGTCCTGTTCTCGGTGACCTACGACTATGCCACCAAGGCAAAGGGCATTGGCGAAACTAAAGTTCAGGTGAGCTATACCGTTGACCAAAAGGGCAAGGTGACCAAGGACAAGGATGGCAACGTGGGCTACGAGGTAAGCTACACCTATGTAAACGAGATGGGCAACTCTTCTACCCAGTCCGTTTACATTGTGGTTGACCTGATTCCGCCTACGGTGAAGATCCTTTCTCCCGAAGACCAGGCCGTGCTGCATTCCAACATGGTCGAAGTCCAGTGGTGCGTGGATTTGGGCGACGGTCGCGGCTGCCAGATTCAGGATAGCCTGACAGTCGAAGGCCTGCAACCCGGTGAAATCAACGAGATTGTCCGCTTCTACCGCGACAAGGCCGGTAACGAGGCTTCTGCGGTGGTATATGTGATGGCCAAGAATACCAAGGATGTGGACATTACTGTAGAAAAGCCTGTGACGAACATTACCAAGGAAGACGTGGATAAGTACTACGCCAGCAAGAAACCCGAAGAGGGCCAGACCTTCGCAGTGTCCATCTACAACCCCCAGGCTGACAAGGAAATCGAGACACAGGTTGGCGGAAGCTTCAAGAACAAGGCCGCCAAGCCTGGCGAAGAAGTCTATCCGGGCCTGACCGACCACTTGGGCCCCACTCTCGGTATCGAGACCAAGGTTCCCGTAATCAATTCTGTTGGCGGCCTAGCCACTCTCGATGACCTGGTTGGCAGTGACGGTTTGATTCTTTTGGATGCCGTCGATGCCGTGGGCAGCAAGAAGGTGACCGTGGAAGAATTCGTGGAAGAGCATTGCTCCGCCGACTTCAAGAGCGATCTGGGTAGCGACATCAGTAAGGCGAACATTTACGATACCAAGATGAGTGCCAAGATTTGGATTTACACGTCTCTTGGGCAGTTCGTGGATTACTTCAGCTTTACTCAGGACTTGAACGATCCGAGCTACGCAAGCGATGCCGGTGTGCTGACTCTGTACTTTGAAATGAAGCCCGACGAGAACGGCGACCTGCATACGGACAATGGCCGCCTGTACGCAACCGGTGCTTACGTTTACAAGACGGAGTTCACCATGAAGAGCACCTTGCGTTGCGACCTGCCGCCCTTTGATGATGCCACCAACGTGAACAAGATGAACCAGAGCAAGAAGGTCACCGAAGACCTGCTGAAGTCTTTCGGTTACAAGCGGCCCAAGTCAAAGTAAGTTGATTGATGCTTAAGAAGCCCGGCTTAGCCGGGCTTTTTCTGTTGCTCAGCCTTTTTTGCTATATTGTACATTTGTGCAAGGAGTTTTTTGATGGCGAACGTGGTTGATGATGTTGTCTTGAATCGTGAACTGAACCCGGAACAGGCGGCGGCTGCCAAAAAGATTGACGGCCCTATGCTGATTTTGGCCGGGGCGGGTTCGGGCAAGACGCGTGCCATCACCTACAAGATAGCCCATCTGGTTTCGTTCCATCGGGTGGAGGCGGACCGGATTTTGGCGGTGACGTTTACCAACAAGGCTGCCCGCGAAATGAAGGAGCGTATCCAGAAGCTTTTGCAGGTTCGCCTGGCCTTCAACTGGATGGGCACGTTCCATTCTGTGTGCCTGAAACTTTTGAGGCTTTGCCTAACCAAAGATTTCGTGATTCACGCCATGGGCGGCTCCTGGTACGACAACAATTTCTCCATCTATGACGACGATGACCAGAAACGGATTCTGAAAGAAATCCTCAAGGAAGAACTGGGCGAAAAATACGATGCGTCCGAAGTAAAAAAACTTCACGGAGCCATTTCTCGATACAAGAACACCATTCTATATACCAACGGCGAAGCTGTTTTGCAGACTCCCGAAATTGCCATGATGCGCGCGGAATTTGCCGACCAGGAGAGAATGGCAAGACTTTACGGGGAATATCAGAAGCGCCTCAAGGAATCCAACGCCATGGACTTTGACGACCTGCTGTTCAATACGGTGCTCATGCTCCAGAAAGTACCCCATTTGGCAGACCTGCTGGCGGAACGCTACAAGTACGTGGTGGTAGATGAGTATCAAGATACCAACGACGTGCAGTATGAGCTTTTGAAGTTGCTCATTAACGAGCAAAAGAACGTGACGGTGGTGGGCGACGACGACCAGAGCATTTATGGTTGGCGTGGGGCGAACATTAAGATTATCCGCAATTTCCATAGGGATTTTGCCCCGGTGACTATTGTGAAATTGGAACGGAACTACCGCTCTACGTCGAATATCGTGAAGGGGGCGGGGTCCGTAATTGCCCACAACGTGCGCCCGCTAGAAATGCAAAAAGTGGTGTATTCCAAGGAAGAAGCCGGCGACCCCATTCGGGTACGGCACACGATGGACGACCGCAGCGAAGCCCAGCAGATAGCGGATTTGATTGCCGTGGCAGGTGAGGCGAATTACTCCAAGACGGCGGTGTTTTACCGCACCAATGCCCAGTCCCGCGTGATAGAAAAAGCCTTGAATGACAACCGCATTCCTTCAGTGATTTTTGGTGGTACGCGGTTCTGGGACCGCAAGGAAGTTCGGGATATTCTTTCGTATTTGCGTCTTCTTTCAAATGAAAGGGATGATGCCGCCCACCTGCGGGTCATCAACACGCCGCCCCGCGCCATCGGCAAGACTTCAGTAGAAAATGTCCTTGCCCGCGTTCGAAACGGCGAAGGAACCTTCTGGCAGATGCTTGTGGCCGAGGCTAGCGGTGTGTCCCGTTCCGCTCCCAAGCTGAAAGGCTTTGTGGACTTGGTCCAGTCCTGGAAAGAACTGGTGGCCGCCGGAGAGACTCCGCTCCCGCTTTTGGCAGAACGAATTGTAAACGATGTTGCCTACAAGGAATTCTTGCGGAAGGACGACGAACTTTCTGCAGACGAACGGATAGGCAACGTAGATGAAATGATCAACGCCATCCGTGAATTCGACGAGGAACATCCTGGTGCGACTCTGGACGCCTTCTTGCAGGACATTTCCCTCTTGACCGACGCCGACAAGAAGGTGGACGATTCTAAGGGCCATGTAACTCTCATGACCATTCACATGGCGAAGGGTCTGGAGTTCAATACGGTACACATTGCCGGCTGTGACGACGGTATTTTCCCGCTGATTCGGGAAAGTTCCATGCTGAGCGTCAAGGAGGCCAATGACCAGCTTGAAGAGGAACGTCGCCTGTTCTACGTAGGCTGTACCCGTGCCGAAAAGAAGCTTTACCTGTACCATGCGGAACGACGCTTTTTCCAGGGAACTATCCGCCCTTTTGCGCCGTCCCGGTTCTTGAAGGAACTGGATCCTTCTGTTGTGGAATTTACGCCCTGCATAGATGAACGGCCCGCCTTTTCGGGCTGGACGCCTGATGCTCCTGAAAAGCCCCGTTACAATAGCGCCCCGTCTTTTGTCCGCAACCGGAGCTTTGGCTCCGGAGCTTCTAGCACGGGCTCGTCGGGATTTTCGGGCGGGTCTCGGTTCGGTGGCTCCAGGAGTTCCGTTCCGGATTCGGTTCGCAAGAACGACCGGCGTATCGTCTATCGCAATCCCATAAAGGTGGCGCCGACCACTAGTTCTGTGGATACGTCGGGCCCTCGCATTGTCTATGACGAGTATAGCGAGAATCCTTTCCATCCGGGAGCAAAGGTGCGGCACATCAAGTACGGTGTTGGGACTGTTACCCGCTGCTACGGAGAGGGGGACAACGCCCGTGTAGATGTGCGTTTTGGCGATGGGAACCTGCGCACCATCATCTTGAAATATGCCGCCCTGCAGGTGGTGGGGTAGTGGCTAGGGCTTAGGGGTTAGGATCTAGGGGCTAGGGGCTAGGGGTTAGTGGTTAGTGGTTAGGATAGCCGGTCTCAAGAGGTGTCATCCTCGCGAAGGCGAGGATCTGCTAGATTGCAGTAAGCGGATCCTCACCTGCGTGAGGATGACGACTCACACCTCATACCTCACAACCCACAACCCATAACTCACAACTCATAACTCACCACTCATAACTCATAACTCATAACTCATAACTCACCACTCACAACTCATTTGCCTTTCATTCCAAATTTTTCTATATTACTCCTCGTAAAGATTGGAGAGTCCTATGCTTGAAAATGATGAAGTCCTGAAATTGGCCAAGTTGTCCCGCCTGAGCATTTCCGAAGAGGAAATTCCTGCCGTCAAGGGCCACCTGGACAAGATGCTCAATCATCTGGAAGCGTTGAAGGCCCTGGACCTTTCCAATGTAGAACCTATGACCGCCGTCGAAACCGGCGAGACGGTTCTTCGCGAAGACGAACCTGTACAGGGTTTCACCCTGGAGCAGGCTTTTGCAAATGCGCCGGCGGTGGAAAACGACCACTTCGCCATTCCCAAGGTCATTGGCGGCTAGAAGCCTCCTTTGCCTGGATTATGCCTCCTGTCTCCTGTATTGTTCCTGCCCGCATGGGGTCTTCCCGGTTTCCCGGGAAGCCGCTTTTCAGGTTGTGCGGTAAGGAGATGATTGTCCGCACCCTGGAGCGGGCAGCCCTTGCGGAATGCTTTGACCGAATTATCTGCGCAACCGACAGCGACGAGATTGCCGAGGTGGTTTCCCGCGCCGGGTTCGAATTTTTATTGACAGGGGAGGCGGCTACCGGTTCTGACCGGGTGGCAGAGGCCGCCCGTGCCTTGGACCTTGACCTGGTGGTGAACCTGCAGGGGGACGAACCCTTGGTAGAGCCTTCGGTCTTGTGGGATGTCGCCCGGACTCTTGCCGAAAACCCGGACTGCTGGGTGACAGTGGCCTGCCCGCTTAAGCCGGAAGATGTTCCCTTGAAGACAGTGGTGAAGGTCTTGGTCAAGGACGGTTTTGCCGTCGATTTTCGCCGGGAAATCCCTGCAGGCGAAGCTGGACGGTGGTTCCAGCACCAGGGAATCTACGCCTATTCCCGCAAGTCTCGCGATGAATTTACTTCTTTGTCCCAGAGTAAGCTTGAACTGGAGCGCTCCCTGGAGCAGATGCGGATTATGGGTGTGCGCCCTATCCGTATGGTCCAGAGTCCCTATGAGAGCATCTCCGTGGATGTGCCTTCTGACGCGAATGCCGTCGAAGCCTTGCTACATGAACAAAAAAGCAGGGGCTGCTGGACGGACGATTTAAGGAGCCCCTGCGTAGTCCGTAGGTGCTCCTGATGAACGCTCCCGAAAAACAAATCCTCCGCATGGCCCTGGTCTTTTTGGTACTTGGGCTGGTTTTCCGCTATCTACCCTGGGGCGTACCCGCCATCGGGCAGGTGGAAGAATACTCCAATTTGGAATATGTCGCCGAAAGGGAAAATTTCACGAAAAAGTCCTGGTCCAAATCCGACGAAATTGTAGACAAAGTAACAATGACTGATTCTCCCGAACATAAGGCTAAAAAACCAAAAAACGCGAAAAACAAGCAAAAAAAGCCGAATTTGCCCATACATGTCAATTCTGCCGGGGTAGAGGAATTGTGTGCCCTGAAAGGGGTTGGACCCAAGCTTGCCGAGAAAATTTTGGCGTTTCGCGTCCAAAACGGCCCCTTTTCAGGCCCTGAGGATTTGCAAAAAGTACCCGGAATCGGCAAGAAAAAACTGGAAGGCCTCCTACAGGGGGTGATTTTTGATTAGTTTTAGGGTGTACATTTTCATAAGTCGTTGAGTATATGAGTGATACGAAGATTTATCTAGGTATTGAGGTCGGGGATGCATCCCTGAAAGTGGCCTTGTTGGACTCCGCCGAAAAGCGGGTCTTGCGCACGGCTATCCTCCAGACGGGGACCAGTCCCCTGGATGACGTTTACACTTTTGAAACGGTCCTCCAGGCTTGGTTGGAATCCATCCAGCAGGAATCCGTAGAGGCGGTGTCCCTGTCTATACCGGCTTTCCGCTCCGTCGTGAGGCAGGTTTTTATTCCCGCCGAGGCTTGCGCCAACCGTGAAGACTACCTGGAATGGTATCTCGGTCTGATTACCAACGCCGAAAAAGGCTCTTATATCATGGACTATCAGGTCCTGTGCGGCGACGCCACCGTCGGTGAGACCGTGCTTTTGATTGCCGTCCGTCGTGAATGGGTGGATGGAGTCCGTAAAGGCTTCCGCAACAAGGGCTTAGCGCCCAAGACCATGGAAGTGGATGTGCTCTCGCTACTGAACCTGATGGATGCTGCAGACCATATCGAAGGGCTGGAATGCGTTATCAAGGCCGATTTTGCGGGTGTTACCATGATGTGGATTTCCAAGGACAGGCTCCAGGACCTGCGCTGTGTATCTACCCTTTCCCTGGTGGACAAGTCCGCCGAAGAAGCATACGGTTTCTTGGCCAACGGCATTCGTGAGCAAATCGATTATGCCAAGGAAGACGATGTGTCTTTTGATGTGAAGCAAATCCATTTGTGCGGCGAACTGGCGACGGATCCCCTGTTCATGAAAAACCTACAGGGTGCGCTTCCTGAATACCAGATTGTCCTGATGGATTCTTTCTCTAGCCTTAGACTTCCGGTGGAAGAAGCTGATTCTGCCGCCGTTCTCAGCTGTGCCGGTGCTATCGGTGCTGCCCTGAACCTGATGGAGGAAGTATGATTCATTTAAACCTGATTGAAGCTGCCGAACGTTCATCCTTGATGGAAAACGTGAATCCGGTCCATGTGACCGATGTCCGTGCGGCAAGGAAATCTTCTAAGTCCAAGTTGCTGACAATCGGACTTGCCGCTGCCTTTGTGGTGGTGGCGTTCAGCTGCTTCTTGAGCGTGTTCGGTGTACCTGCTCCCCTGCAGGGCGCTTTGCCCGAAGCATACTTGTCCTTGATTGGTGCCGAAGACCCGAGCCAGGCCTTGACCTTGGGTGCAGGACAGACCACCTCTGCCGGTGGACTCTTGGAAGCAGAGGCTGCCGCCGAGAAGGCCGTGCTCAAGATGCGCGAAGGCATGACCGTGAAGCAGGTGGTGAGTGAAATTAATCCCAAGGCCCTGTACAACAACAGTAGAACGAATTATGAGTCTTACCTGCCTCTGGAAAAACTTTCTTACCAGAAAGCGGCAAGTGCCCAGTTCCTTACGTTCCTTTCTACGGCTACACCTGATGATGTGGGCTTTTCTGACTGCATCTTCCAGACGCCCAACTACTTCTACATTCGAGGTGTGGCTGCCAAGCCTACTTCTCAGCGGAGCTTCTTGGAACGCTTGAAAGCGGTGAGCGCCGATTTCAGAACTCCGCCTCTTCCGGAAAATGCTCCGGCCACGGACATTACCGCGTTTGGCTTGTTCAATGTTTCGACTCCGAATCTTGCTGCGATCACGAATTTTGTGAAGTCTGCGGAAGTTGCAGAAGAAGTGAAGGCGTTGAAAGCCCTTGCCACCAATGCCAAGCTTACTTTCAAGGGACTTGAAAAGCCTTCAGTTGAAGACTTTGGTGTTTATAAGCGCTATTCCTACACGTTGTCAGCCAATTCGGATTTCCCGGAATTGCATAACTTTGCAACGGCCCTGCTGGAATCTCCGGTCCGCGTGGGTGTGACGAAAATGGAGATGGCCTTTGCCAAGCGCGACATCCAGAGTTCTATGCAGCTCGTGATGTTCGTCGTTCCTTAATATGCCGATACGCATTACGGGCGGGGACCTTCGCGGACGGATGGTCCCCTCTCCTCCAAGTATGAAAACCAGGCCTACGGGTTCAAGGACCCGCGAGGCTTTGTTCAATATTTTGCAATCCGTAGATGGATTCCGTATGCTGGACCTTTTTGCTGGTTCGGGCATTATGGGAATAGAGGCTTTGAGCCGCGGGGCGGCACATGTGGTGGCTGTAGAAATGGCTCATTCCCAAGCGCATCTTTTGCTGCAGGGGTACAAGGCTTTGTCACTTGAGTCAAAACTTACTTTGTACGAAAAGAATGCCTTGACTCTGGAAAAAGAGGACTTGTGTGCCGAAGGCGGCTTTGATTTGATATATGCGGATCCGCCCTTCAAGGATATGGAATATCCGGACTTGCGCTCTTTCTGGCAGTGGCTGAATCCTGGTGGTGTGGCCGTGTTCGAAGCTCCCAGTCGAAACTTACCCGCATGGGTCAAAGAGGCCTCCGACGCTGGACTGGTTCAGGTCCGCCGCTATGGGGAATCCTCGTTGGTGATTTATAGGTCGTAGGAACGTCATCCTCACAACGCCCCCCCCTAAATCCTAACCCCTAACCCCTAAAACCTAACCCCTATTGACTATATTTACAGCATGGAAAGAATTGCTGTATTCGCGGGGTCCTTTGATCCGTTTACCTTGGGGCATTTGGACATTGTCAAAAGGGCCGCCGCCCTTTTCGATGAGCTGTGGGTTGTGCTTGCCGTAAACGCCTCCAAGAAGAACATGTTTTCGGAATCGGACCGCTTGACCTTCATAAACAAGTCTATTGCGGGTATCCCGAACGTGAAAGTGACTTCTTATGATGGATTGACTGTAGACTTTATGAAAAGCGTCGGTTCGAAGTTTCTGGTCCGTGGCGTGCGCGGCGCTATGGATGTTGAATATGAACAGTCTATAGCCTGGAACAATCGGACCCTTTATCCCGAATGCGAAACGGTTATTTTCTCCAGCGCCTCGGAACACCTGTCGCTAAGCAGTTCCGTGGTTCGCGAACTCTTGAAGGCCGGCGTTTCGGATACGGTGGATGGTCGAGAATTACTTTCGAACTATGTCCATGTCGAAGTCATCCCGTTGTTGTTGAAAACTAGCCGTTAACTATGACTCCTTTTCGATTCTTACCCAAAGTTATTCGAGTCCTGCTGATTTCAAACGCTGTGGTGTTTGCGATTGCGGCCATCGTGGGCGGCATGCTGGGACTGCATTTGAACCTGCCCGGTGTCGGATATGAAAATTTGCAAAGGTATATTGTTTGGTTTGGTGGTTTTATTCCTCTTCTTCCTGAACAGATTTGGCGCTATATCACCTACATGTTTATCCATGTAGATTTCATGCATTTCTTTTTCAATATGCTGATGCTCTGGATGTTTGGTGCAGAGGTCGGGGAATGGATGGGTGCCAAGCATTTTACCATCATGTATTTTTTATGTGGAATTTCTGGAGCTCTTCTCAGTGAAGCCACATATCTGCTTGGATTGTTGGATGGGAGAATTCCTATAATCGGTGCTTCTGGCGCCTTGATGGGTGTATTTGTGGCCTATTACAAGTTTTTCCCGGAACGCCGAATTCTGATGTTCTTTTTTATTCCCATGAAAATAAAGCATGCCATTTGGGTGGTGATTGCCTTTGATATCATGTTTGCGAATTCGGGTGATATTATCGCCCACTTCGCCCATTTGGGTGGTGTTGTGGCGGGCTTTATCTACATGGCCTTGTACCAGAATGTGTTTACCAAGAGCTCCAGTATTCTTTACAATTCGCCATTGTCCGGTTTTTTCCGTTTGTTCTCCAAGCACCCCGGCCGCTATAAAAAATGGAACAATCCCTTTGATACCGAAAATCGGGATGGGCAAAGGACAGAAGCTCGTGTCGAAGAACCCGAAGTTCTGGAAGGCGAAGTCTTTTACATGGACGAACAGAAGCGGATGGATGAAATCCTGAAAAAAGTCAATGCGGAGGGAATCCAGTCGTTGACGGAATCTGAACGACAGTTTTTGTTGAAGGCCAGCGAAAGGCTGCGCCGTAGGAGAGGTTACTGATGAAAAAAGTTTTGGGAATGGGCGCAGCCCTGGTAGATATTCTGGCCAATGTGGATGACTCCTGGATTGAATCCCAGGGAGTGCAGAAGGGCGGCATGAACATGGTGGATTGGCCCCAGATGGAAAAGTTCTTGTTGTCGCTGAAGAACCCTGTGCGCGTGCCTGGAGGTTCTACCTGCAATACTATGGTGGGACTTTCGCGTCTAGGGGGCAGGGCCGCCTTTATTTCTAAAATCGGTGACGACGACTTGGGAAAAATTTTCCAGAAGCACCTGGAACGAAACGGCGTGGAATCCAAGCTGGGTCTTTCCGGTGCGGCTACGGGCTGTGTATTTTCGGCGGTGACTCCCGATGCCCAGCGTTCCATGTGGACTTACCTCGGGGCGTCTGACTTTTTAGGGAGCGATGACTTTGTGCCCGCCCTCTATGACGACGTGGGCCTGCTTTATGCCGAAGGTTACCGCGCCTTCAACGGGGAATGTTTCAAGAAGGCCTTTACCCTTGCCCGTAGTCTGGGTGTAGAAACCGCATTGGACTTTAGCAGTTTTGGTGTGGTGGATGCCTGCCGCAAACTGTTCGATGAACTTTTCGAAGAAAAGATGATCGACATCATTATCGCCAACGAAGACGAGGCCTTTGCCTATGCCGGCGTCAAGGAAGAGGCGGCACTGGACGTGCTTGCCAAGAAGGCGAAAGTGGCTGTGGTGAAAATCGGAAAGCGTGGCGCCTTGATTGCCAAAGATGGAGTGGTGACCCGCGTGCAGGCAGGTTCTGCAAAGGCCATTGATACCACTGGTGCAGGCGACCTGTGGGCTTCGGGATTTTTGTACGGCTACATGAACGGCTGGGGCATGGAACGCTCCGGCAACCTGGGAAGCCTTGTTTCTAACGAAGTAGTGCAGGTGATGGGCGCCCAGATTCCCGAAGACGGATGGGCCCGCATCAAGGAAACGATGGCGTAGTCTTTTAGGAGGCTGAGATGGATAACTTTGAAGCGGATATCTTGATTCTGGGATATGGTCCTGCAGGTGTTTCTGCGGCGCTGTACGGGCTCCGTGCTGGGCTCGATGTGCTGTTGGTGGGTAAAGACGGTGGTGCGCTTTCTAAAGCCCATGCTATCCAGAACTATTACGGCCTAGAAAAGCCCCTGACCGGCGAAGAGCTTTTGCAGGTAGGCAAGAAGCAGGCCTTGGATCTTGGCGCGCAGATTGTAGATGACGAAGTGATGGACCTGATGTTCGACGGTTCGCAGTTTGTGGCCAAGGGGCTTACGGCATCTTATCATGGCAAGGTTTGCATCATGGCTACCGGCGCTGCTCGCAAAAAACACCCGCTGCCGGGAATGGCCGAGATGGAAGGCCACGGGGTTAGTTATTGCGCTGTCTGCGATTCCTTCTTTTACAAGGGCAAGAACGTGGCCGTGCTAGGGAACGGCGAATATGCCCTCCACGAAACCGAAGAACTTTTGCAGGTGGTGGGTTCTGCAACCCTTTTGACCAACGGTGCAGAAGTTTCTGCAAAATTCCCAGACAAGGTCCGCATCGAAAAGCGGCATTTGCAGGGGTTGGTAGGCGAAGGAGCTTTCCAGGGCGTGCAATACGAAGACGGTACCGAAGAAAACTTCGACGGGCTGTTTGTGGCCCTAGGTAGCGCCAACGCTACGGATTTGGCATTGAAGGCGGGTGCCGCTTTTGACCAGGGAAAGCTTGTGCTGGACGGCGATTTGCAGACCACCCTTCCGGGACTCTATGCGGCGGGGGACTGTACCGGCGGTATCTTGCAGGTGTCTATAGCTGTAGGCGAAGGCGCCAGGGCGGCTCTTGCGGCGATTAAGTACCTGAGAGAGAATAAATAATTCAGAATTTGGATTTCGGAGTTCGGAACTATAACTCCGAAATCTGGAGTCAGAAATCAGAATTATCCCATGCGCCGTCTGACTTTACTGACCAATCCGGACACATGTAATTTACATTGTCCGCTGTGTTTTTTGAACCAGCGGGGAGTGCCCTCCGGCTTTGGCGTAATGCCCATAGAAGTGGCTCGGCGTTCCATTGAAAAATATGCAGGTGTGCGGGAGGTGATTCCCTCCACCATGGGAGAGCCTTTACTTTATTCTCATTTTGACGAACTGCTGGAATTGTGCGGGAGCCTCGGGATTCCTATGAACCTGACCACCAACGGAAGTTTTCCTAAAAAGTGGGGGAGTGACGAAGGACTGAAAAGCCTGCTGCTTGCCTGCATCGACATCAAGGTGAGTACCCTTTCTTACGAGACGGGTGGATTGCCCGAAAGCAAGTGGAAGGCTAATGTGGAAAGACTGCTGGATGTTCGTAGGCTATTGATGGAGAACGATAGTTTGCGGGCTGTGGCCACTGTTTCACTGCAGGTGACGCTCCATCGGAAAAATGCGGATTTCGCGCCGGAACTTTTGCGATGGGCGGAACGAGTCGGTATCAACCGGATCAAGTGGAATCCGGTGGTGTTTTTGGGCTGTGCGTCACGAGAATTGCGGGAAAGGTTTGCCTTGCCCGAAGGTGCCGTGGAACAGCTACGAACAGTGCTGCACTCCGACAGGGTTCGTTGCGAAGGAAGTCTGCATTTCGAAGTCCGAGGCGGTTCTTGTGCCGTGTCCGGTAAGGATTGTGACGGAAAATCGCTGGAGTGCCCTTTTGCCGACGAGGTGTGGGTCTGGCCCGATGGTCACGAGGACCACTGCCCGAATCCGAGATTGAGATGGGCATCGAGTCGCTAGCATCCAAAACCTTGTTATATTGTGAACATGATTGAAAAACTTTTGAACGCCCTGGACTCCGTGTTGCTTGGCAAGCGGGAGTCCGTAGAAATGCTGGTCATGGCCCTGCTGGCCGACGGTCATGTGCTGGTAGAAGATGTGCCCGGTACCGGAAAGACCACTTTGGCGAAGGCCCTGGCGGTAGCCATCGGGGCGGATTTCGCCCGCATCCAGTTCACGCCGGACCTGCTGCCTGCCGATGTGACCGGCGGGGCGGTGTTCCGCATGAACACGGGGGACTTTGAAATCCGGAAGGGGCCCGTGTTTACCCAGATTCTCTTGGCCGACGAGATTAACCGCGCCTCGCCCCGCACCCAGAGTTCCCTGCTGGAGGCCATGGAAGAGCGTCAGGTTTCCCTGGAAGGGGAACGGCACGCGCTGCCTAAACTGTTCATGGTGCTGGCCACGGAAAACCCGGTGGAATTCCACGGGGTGTTCCCCCTGCCCGAGGCCCAGATGGACCGGTTCCTGATCCGGCTTTCGCTGGGCTACCCCTCTACGGAAACGGAACTGCAGATTTTGCGGAGCCATCGGGAAGGTAAACCCCTGGACACACTGACCGCTGTTACCACGCCCGAAGAAATCCTGAAGGCGAGGGATGCCGTCCGCAAGGTTCACGTGGACGAATCCCTGGAAAGGTACGTGGTGTCGCTGGTCCAGGCCACCCGTGAAAACCCAGCCGTACGCCTGGCCGCAAGCCCCCGTGCAGGAATCAACCTCATCAAGATGGCCCAGGCTTCTGCCTACATCCAGGGCCGGGACTTCGTGAATCCCGACGACATCCAGCGGGTGTATTCCGCGGTGATGGAACACCGTGTCTTTGCGAAAGACGGAAACGCCTCTACGGTGAAAAACATTCTGGAATCTATCCGCACCCAGGTGAAAATCCCTAAGTAGAAGCGGGGAACATGTCGAAGGTTCCTTCCATAAGGTGGCTGCTGGAGGCGTACCCCCGGACTCCCAAGAGGACGGGGCTTCTCATGCGGCTTTACTTTATCTGGCAGGAGTACTTTATGCCCGCCGGCCACAGTGCCTTTGCGCTGATGTTTTTCTCTATGGTGGCGGGACTCGTGCCCGGATTCTGGGCCGCCTGGATTTTCTGCGGCTTGGATTTTCTGTTGTTCCTGGCGCTGTTCCCCTCCCTCTTTATGACCTGCCGAAAGAACCGCTTTGAAGCGGGGGCTATAGAAGTTTCTCCTGTTGTGGAAGGCGAAACGGCAACGGTCCAGGTGCAGGTGACTGCCAAAAACCGGATAGACGCGGTATCCCTTTCCTGTTTCCGCATGGATGCCAGTCTTGCAAGCGAAGAATCGCCCTATGTGCTTGTGAATCAGGGCGAATCCGCAATGCTCCAGTGCAAGGTCAGAACCAAGAAGCGTGGCGCCTTTACGGTAGGGAAGGTGTCTCTCTTGATTCCCGAAATCATGGGCATGTTGCGGTATAGTGCCAAGGCGGGATCCGCGGAACTTCTGGTTTACCCGAAACCAGTGAAAATATCGGCCTTTGATTTTTTGACCTGGGGTAGTAGCGGTATGGTCTTTGCGCCTCTGTTGACCAGCGGCTTTGCCCGCGGGCTGGATTTTTCGGGCGTGCGGGAATACCAGGAAGGGGATGCCCTGCGGGATTTGCACCACAAGGCCTTTGCCCGCTACGGAAGGCCCTTTACCAAGGAATTTGAGGCTGAACGTGGAGCCGGAATCGTGATGGTGCTGGATGTGCGGGGAAACACTCTGCAGGAACGCTCCCTGCAAGAGGACCTTATACGCCTTGCGGCAGGAGTGGGTGCCTGGTTCATGGAACGTGGAATCCTTGGACGGTTCTTCATAAACGACGAAGAAATTTCCTTGAACGCAAGCGACGGTGGCGACAGCCTTTTTGCCGCCCTCGCCCGGATTCCGACGGCAAACCCTTTCAAAAAGAGCGGGTCTGCAACAGAGGGCCCCTGGTCTCCGGCGGCAAGGCCCATGGGGCCGGTGCTACGTCTCGGGCTCCATCGGGAAGAAAACCCGCTGGTCCACAAGCAGGTCCTTGTCTGTGACGGGAAAGTCCCGACGGCAGCGGGTGACGATACCCTGATGGTCCACAGCTCCCTTTTGAAGGATAAAATTTCCCTGACTAGGCAGGAGGATTTGCTCCCATGAGAAAATCCCTGAGGGAAATATTCAAGACGCTATTCCTGGTGCTTGCTTCCGTGAATCTGGGAATCTCCAGCGAGATGCTCCCGCTTGGAATTATTTTCGCCTTGGGATTCTTGTACCTTCACTGGAGGCTGGAAAAGCCTACGCCCCTGTACAAGAAACGTTTTGCCTATGGGGCTATCGTTCCCTATGCCCTGTGGTGGGTGGTGACTCCCGAGGTGGAAAACGGAATTTCCCCTTACGTAGTGTTTATTCCGGCCTGGTACTTGTTAACTTTGGCGTGGCTCCAGAAACGGAGTCTTGGGCGGGGTGGTTTTGAGGCCTTTGTCATTTTTGATGGCGTGGCGGCTCTGCTCTTGGGAATGTTCCAGGCGGGGCGCACCGGAGGCATCTTGGGAGCGGTGGGCATACTGCTTGCTATTCTTGCCTACAGGCGCACAAAGACGGCCTGGTACAAGTACGGGCTGTTCTTGTTGCTGATTGCCTTCTTCGGTTTTACTTCTTTGGGAGGTTGGCAATACTGGAAAAGCCACCGGAGTTACGACGGTCGCTGGGCCAGGGATTACATGGAGCGGAATCGGGTCATGGGCTTTGACCCCGTGGTGTCCTTGGGATCTTTCTCCAACAATTACAGTTCCAGGTATAACCGTCAGGTGATTTTGCGGGTGTGGGACAGGGATGCTCCCGAATACCTGCGGGCCGCCGTCTATGAAAAATACCTGGGCAACATCTGGAAACTCCCTGCAAAGCCTGAACAGAAACTCTATCCGGCTTATTACCGCATCGACTATCCGGTCTTTGAACTTGTGGATTCTTCCACCAGGCGTGAAAATGTGCGTACTGTGTGGGTCCAGTCTGCTCTGGACAATTTCGGTTTTCTTTTCGCCCCATTTAATGCGCTGGGCGTTGCCGCCAAGAATGCGGATTCCCTAGATTTCTACAAAACGGGAATTTTTGCTGGCGCTAACGGGACTCATGGGGACTGGTATTATTTTGTAGGCGATTCCGATGATGGGGCTTCTCGACAAACTGATTTTGACGAGGGCGATTCTGTTTACTTGCAAATGGGAAAGTCCCATGTCGCCTTTGTGGATTCTGTCGCCAAGGCAATGAACTTGCCCCAAAGGGATTCTCTGCAGGATTCTTTGTCAGATGGCTCTTATGAAAGAGCGGTTCTGACGGACATACGGGATTATTTTGTCCAAAACTTCAAGTACTCGTTGGTTGTTCCTGGTGTCCATAGAAACACGAGGGAGCCGCTCCGGGCATTCTGGAATGCCAAGGAAGGCTTTTGCGAATACTACGCCACCCTTTCGGTGCTGCTCTTGCGGCACCAGGGAATTCAGGCTCGCTATGTGACGGGCTTTGCACATCCAGAACGTATCGATGATCGTGACTATGTTGTATTTCGCAGGTACCACAGCCACGCTTGGGTAGAGGTCCTCTGGAATGGCCGGTGGTATTCTTTTGACCCCACGCCACCAATGAGGCTTGGGCTGTTTGCAAGAACTTCCGGCTGGCAGTCCTGGTGGGAGGGTGTGCGCGGGCGCTTTGCCCGTATTTTCCACCTGCTAAAAGAAGGGGAGTGGCGTCGTGTGGTGGATGACTGGCAAGTTACTACCCAAGGGCTTTTGGACAATCCCTTGGTTTACGGAATTCCCTTTTTACTTTTGCTGGTAATCCTTGTCCGTAGCTTACTTAAAAGAAATAGACACAAGGATCGTCAAAAAACAGACCTGCGCACGCAAAAATGGGCCCGCTCCCTTGACCGTGCAGAGAAAATCTTGAAACGTCAAGGTTTTGTCCGTATGCCGGGGGAGACGGTGGGAGCGTTCCTTGCCCGTATCGAACCGCAGGTGACGGGCAGTGGAGAGATCCTGGGCGCGGTCAAGTCCCTCCGCGAATACGAAAAGCATCGCTGGCGATAAACAAAAAGAGTCCCGCATGACTGCGAGACTCTTGTATCCATAAAATAGAGTGCTTATTCCGTGCGGACGAACACCTCGGTGTCGTTACCCGCATCCAAGCCTTCGCTTTCGTCTTGCTGGAAAACGACCTTGTTGAGGCTCAAGGTGACGGTTTCGCCGACGACTTCGATAGAAGGTGTTACGACATATTTCTTCTGGAATTCAATGCAGTCTCCCTGCTTGTTTTCGAAGAATGTTAGGTTTTTGCCATCTTCGGAGATGCTCCATTCGCCTTCGTCAGCACCACCGCAACTTCCCATAGCGGATCGTGTGTAGCGGTAGATTCCGTCTTCACGGAATTCCATTTTTCCAGGGGCTGAAGAAAAGTCGGTAATGACAACGCTCTTGTCGCTTTTTTGACTAATAGACTTCAGTGTCCACGTGCCGACAAGGCAGTCTTCGGACAATCCGTCGGCGCAAATTTCGGCGATGGACTTGCTTCCGCTATCGTCGCTACAGGCCGTGAAGAAGGCCAAGGTGGATGCGGCCAGGAGTGTAAAGATTTTTGTTTTCATGGTAATCCTCTTTGTTTGAATAACTGTAATATAAATAAAAATAGGGGATAGGGGGTAGAATCTAGGAGATGGGTGTCGAATACATCCCTTCAATCTTGTCGGCGTAGCGTTCTTCGGCAATTTTTCGGCGAATTTTTAGGGTGGGGGTAAGCAGACCGGATTCTATGGTAAGTTCGTCCCCGATGAGGCTCCACCGGCAGATTTTTTCCCAGTGGTTCAACTTACGGTTGATGCGGGTGATGTGCCGGAGGATAGATTCACGGACCCTAAGGGATTTCAGCGCAAGGTCCATGCGAAAATCGTCCTTGGAAATTCGGAGCAGGCGCCTAGCCCCTTCGGGGTTAATCCAGATAAGGGCAGAGGCGAACTTGCGGTCGTTGGCAATGACCAGGGCCTGCTCCACCAGGGGGTGACGGCTGATTTCAAGCTCGATGGGGTTGGGGCTTACGTATTTGCCGGTGCTGGTCTTTAGGAGTTCCTTGATGCGGCCCGTAAGGGAAAGAAAACCGTTTTCGTCGATGCTTCCCTGGTCTCCCGTCTTGAAAAATCCGTCTTCGGTAAAGATTTCGGCGTTGAGTTCCGGCATGTTGTGGTAGCCTGCAAATACGCTGTCGCCCTTCACCATGACTTCGTTGTTTTCGCCAATTTTTACCTGCAGGTGCTTTAGGGGCCTACCCACGCTGCCTAGAGTAAGGGCGTGGTCGCAGTTGGCGCTGACTACAGGGGAACATTCTGTAAGGCCGTAACCCTCGTAAACTGGAAGCCCGATGTTCAGTAAAAAACGCAAGATGCTCTTGTTCAAGGCGCAACTGCCGGAAACGATTATCCTGAAATTTCCGCCGATGGCAGCACGCATCTTGGAATAGACCAACTTGTCGAAAAACCTCATGCCGTGGCTGCGTTTTTTGGTGGGATCGTTCAGCTTGGCGAGCTTGATGGCATTCTTGATGATGAGCCGTTTAGGCCCTCTGGCCTTGTCTGCCGCTGCGGTCATGCTCTCGTAAAGCCGCTCAAGAATGCGGGGAACCACAATCATTACGGAGGGCTTTACCTCTGTCATGATTTTGGCGGCATTTTTGGGAGAGTCGGCAAAATAGACGGTTGCGCCATTCAGAATGTAAAAATAGACAGCCATCCGCTCGAATACATGGGCTACGGGCAGCATGGTAAGGCAACGGTCTTTTTCTGGATCTATGGTATAGAGGTCCAGGATGCTCTGGATTTGGGAGAGCATGTTCCGGTGGGAGAGTTCTGCCCCTTTGGGTCTGCCGGTGGAGCCGCTGGTGTAGATGATGCTGAAAAGGTCGTCTGGCCGTATGCTTTGAATTTGGTGCTGCAGCCAGTTTGTGTTGTCCGTTTCTTGCATCAGCCCGTAGCCTTCGGTCAATAGGTCGTCCCAGTATGTTCCGTTTTCTGGGAGAGGCGAGGCGGAGTCGATGCAGATAATCGTGGTAAATTTAGAGAGGGCATCTCTCAGGGGCGCATCCAGGTCGTTCAAGTTGTTTATGACCAGAATTCGGACAAGGGAGTCTTCGCACTGGAAAACGAAATTTTCCGACGAAATGTTCGGGAAAAGAGGAACCACATGGGCATGGTTGATCTGGGTGGCGATATCTGCCATGATCCAGTAGGGGGAACTCCCGGCGATTATTCCGATGCTTTCTCTTTCTTTAACCCCGTGGTTATGGAGTGCAAGGGCCAGGGCCTGGGTATCTCGTTCCAGGCTTTCCTTTGAAAAGTGAGTCCAGTCCCCGTTTTGTCGCTGGTACCAGCCGCCAAAATCCTCTCGATGACAGGTGGCGAAGAACAATTCGGGGAGTGAATTGAATTTTAGGGACTCCATATACTGAAAATAATATTCTTATGGTTGAAATGCTCATTTTTTTTGAAAAAAATCTATATATTGAAGGATATGTTGAAGGATCTTGAAAATTACGCCTGCAGTCTGGAGCAGCGTATTGCCCTGGGTACGCCCCTTTCGCGCGATGAGTTGCTCTCGGTTCGAACCCATATCGGATTTTTCCAGCACGAAAGGTTGGTTCACGAGCTGGTCATGATTCTTTTTGCCCTGCTTACTGTGGGCGGCTTTCTTTTTTTTGTGGCCATGCCGGAGTACCTGGTTTTGGCCTTGGATATCCTGTTCCTAACCTTACTTATTCCTTACATCAAGCACTATTATGGGCTTGAAAATGGAGTCCAAAGGCTCTACAACCTTTATTCTAGGCTAGAAGAGCTGTAAATATTCCAAGTTGGAATAGTCCGAGTTGGACTGTGGGGAGACCCCGAATATTCCCTGTTTTAAGTTATATTCACCCTATTAGGGATAATATGAGATTGTTTGACGAACATTCGGTTTTGCGATTTGCGCTTTTATTTGCGTGTTTCCTGTTTACCGCATTTATTCCCGACATCGTTCATTTGTCTGAAAAACCTATGGGGTTTATTCCCTATTTCTTTGCAATTTCCTTTCTTGCGTACGTGGCCCTCTTTTACAAGTTTCCTGTTCAGGGCAACAGAAAAAAGATTCGTAACGATGTGGTGATTCCCGAGAAGGTGGAACAGGTTCCCGCCCGCGATTACCAGAAGGACCTTTCCGAAAAGGACGAACTGTTCCAGATGCTGGTGGACGTGTCCTCCGACGGTTTCTGGACTTTCGACGTGCCTACGGGAAAGGCATATTGGTCTAACAGGGTGGCGAAATTCTTGAACATTCAGCCATCCAGCATTGTAGATTCTTTTGATACCCTCAAGAATGCCGTCCTGGAAAGTGACTGGACGACCTTCAAGGAAAAATTCTCTTTTTCGTTAGAGGAGAACTCGCCGTTTTCGGCGAAGCTGCGCCTCTTGAATGTTCCCAAGGACGGCAGCTCTGAAATTATGATTTCGGGACGCCCCCAATGTAACGAGGAAGGAAGGCCCATCCGCGTTATCGGGTCCATTACAAGTGCTCAGGAACAGGAAGAAAGCAACCGTCAGTTCTACGCCTATCGTGATGCCCTTACCGGTGTCTATAACCGTAAGTTCTTCTTGGAAAAGCTGAAGGTAGATGTAGATATGGCGGCTCAGAAGCCGGATTACACCTTTGCGGTGGTGCTTCTGGATATCGATAGCTTTGGCGCTATCAATGAATCCTATTCCATGAACTTTGGCGACAATGTTCTGAAGATTGTCTCTGACCGTATCCGTTCCACTTGCAGGAACAACGATTGCGTGGCCCGCATTGGTCCCGATGTGTTTGCGGTGGTGCTTCACGATATTGAAGGCAAGGGTTCCGATGATGATTTGATGCCTACGGTAAAGCGTCTCCACAACAAGGTGAAAACCCCTATCCAGTTGGACGGTCGGGAACTCTATATCAGCGTGTCTATGGCGGTCGTGGTAAACAAGGACGTGGACTGCGTAGAAGATTTGCTGTCTAACGCCACGGCAGTGCTCAGGGACTTGAAGAAGGGCGGTAATCACGGTGGCATCCAGTTCTTTGCTGGTGGAATCCGCGAAAAGGCCATGAAGCTTTACAAGCTGGAGTACGAAATCCGCAGAGCCATACAGGCCCAGGAATTCGTGCTGGTGTACCAGCCTATCGTCGATATCGAGCAGGGAAACAGGGTGTCCGGTTTCGAGGCTCTTGTCCGCTGGAACAATTCTGAGCACGGGGTTGTATCCCCTGCAGAATTTATCCCTCTGGCCGAAGAGACTGGCCTGATTGTGCCTATGGGTGCCCAGATTCTGCGGATGGCTTGCGAGCAGACCAAGAAATGGGTAGATATGGGCTTTAGCGATATCCGTGTGGCCGTAAACTTCTCTGCAAAGCAGTTCACCCTGGACAACATGGTGGACGATGTAAAACGGGTGCTTGCCGAAACCCACCTGAATCCCAAGAACTTGAAGCTGGAAATAACGGAATATACCGCCATGTGCGAAGTGGAAAAGGCCATAGACATTATGCGGGCTCTTTCCAACATGGGTCTTCAGATTTCTATTGACGATTTCGGTACGGGCTACAGTTCCCTTTCTTACCTCAAGCGCTATCCGGTGCATACCCTCAAGATGGACAAGTCCTTTATCGATCACATCGCAGACGACGAAGAGGATGCCACTTTTGCCCGGATGGTGATTAGCATTGCCAACACTTTGAACCTGGACTTGATTGCCGAAGGGGTAGAGACGGAAGAACAGCTGCAGTTCTTGAAACGGGAAGGCTGTCGCTACATCCAGGGCTACTATTTCAGCAAGCCTCTGGCTCCCGAAAAGGCTTTGGCCTATATGCGTGAGCATTATGATGTAGGGGCTAGGGTTTAGGATCTAGGGGCTAGGGTTTAGGATCTAGGATCTAGGGACTAGGATTTAGGGAAATGTGGAATGTGAAGTGTGAGGTTCAAGGCTCGGGACATGAGGTATGTCATCCCCGACCCATTCGACAAGCTCAGGGCAGGCTCTGGTCGGGGATCCGCTTGACGTGTTAGGGGTTAGGGAAAAACCTTCTTGAGTGCGTGTTCGGGCCTGCGGACAGGCGCTCTTTTTTTATTTTTACATCAGATGTCTGGAAAGGTTTATCTGATTGGTGCTGGTCCCGGCGATCCGGGACTCTTGACCCTGCGTGGCAAGGAAATTCTCGAAAAGGCAGATGTGGTGGTTTACGACCGTCTGGTGTCCCTTGCTATACTCGGGATGTGCAATCCGAAGGCGAAGATGGTGGACGTGGGCAAGATGCCGCAGCACCACAAGGTCAAGCAGTCCGAAATCAACAAGCTGCTGGTGCAGTTCGCCTGCGAAATGCCGAGTGCGACCATTGCCCGCCTTAAGGGCGGCGACCCCTTCGTGTTTGGTCGTGGCGGCGAAGAGGCCCTGGAGCTTGTGAATGCCGGCGTGGAATTCGAGATTGTTCCGGGCATCACCTCTGCCATTTCTGTACCTGCCTATGCAGGAATTCCCGTAAGCCATCGCGGAATTGCTACCAGCTTCCATATCATAACGGGGCATGAGAGAGATGTCATTGCGGCTCCCGTTTCCGGTGTCATCCCCGCGCAGGCGGGGATCTCTCTAGACTTCGAAGCCCTCGCGCATTGCCCCGGCACCCTCATCTTTTTGATGGGCATTGCCAACATGGATTTTATCGCACAGCGCCTTGTGGAATGCGGTAAGGACCCGAAAACACCGGTTGCCTTTATCGAGAAAGGAACGACTCCGTACCAGCGGACGGTCATGGCTACATTAGCGACGGCGGGGGAGACCATCGTTCGCGAAAAGGTGACGGCCCCTGCCATCACCATCATGGGGGGCGTCGTCGAGCTTGGTAAGAGTCTCGCCTGGAAAAAGAACCTGCCTCTTTCGGGTAAACGACTTGTAGTAACCCGCGCGGCAAAGCAGGCAAGCGGGATTACTGCAAGGCTTACGGCTCTCGGCGCCGAAGTCATCGAGACTCCGATGATAGAAACCCGTACTCTGGAATGCCCTTGTGTCATCCCCGCTGTCATTCTGGAGGGGCGACGCCCCGATAGAATCACGGGGATCTCCTCTGCCATTTTTGATTCCCTCGCAGACTTCGATGTTCTTGCTTTTACCAGCGTGAACGGCGTCGAAAGTTTCTTCAAGCAGCTGTTTGACGCCGGTTATGATGTGCGTATCCTTGCCGGCAAGAAAATCGCAAGTGTCGGGAAAATTACCGAAAAGAAATTGCTGGAGTACGGCATCCGCTGTGATTACGTGCCCGAGGACCATACCGGCGAGGGACTGGGAAAACTGTTGGCTTCGCAGTGTGCAGAATGTCGTATTTTACTCTTGCAGGGTAACCTTGCCGACGACACCTTACAGAAACTTTTGCCGCGGGCGACCCGCTGGGTGGTTTACGAGACTCTTCCAGTTTCTGAACTCCCGGAATGGAAGCGTGAAGCCGTTGAATCCGCTGATGCCGTTGTTTTTGCAAGCTCCAGCGCTGTGGAGAATTTTGTTAAAGTCATGCCACAAAGCGTTGAAGGTTCGGACTCGTACCCCGAACCTCGTGCCTCGAACCTCAATCCTCGAACCTCTTTCTGCATCGGCCGCCTGACCGAAGCTACCGCCCGTAAGCACGGCTTTGAAACTATCACCTCTGACGAGACCACCATGGACTCCCTCGTGAAAAAAATTGTGGAATATTACTCGTGAAAGCTATCCTGATTATCGCCCATCATTGTATTTTACCGGGAGCCTATAAGGGCTTTGAGGAAATCCTGGACAAGTTGCACCATGACTTGCCCGGTACCCGTGTGGCGAGCACGAGTCTTCTGGATTTGGAAAATGACTTGCGGACCTTGCTTCGTGAAGATGCGGAATCGGTAACTCTTTTGCCGTTTCTGCTTTTGAACGGGCAGCATGCCAAAAACGACGTGCCCCGCGTGGTGGCCCGTTTGCAGGCGGAATTTCCGCAGATTCCCATAACCCTTTTGCCTTGCCTTGGCGATTGGAAGGAATTTGGCGACATGGTAGTTTCTGGATTGCGTGCCGTAGAGAATAATGCCCACTCGATAACCCCGAATTCTGAAATCCGAACTCCGAATAGGTCCCTTCTTTCCATCGAACTGAACCTAGAGGGCCGTAACGTTCTTGTGGTCGGTGGAGGCCGTATTGCTTTCCGCAAGGTCAAGACTCTTTTGCCTACGGGAGCACGTATTACCGTAGTTGCTCCGCAGTTTGACCCGGAATTCGAAAATCTTACTTCAAAGGGCAATGCCCGACCTGATACTTCGCACCTCATAGCTATAAAAAATCGCCCCTACGAACCACTGGACCTTCGTGGTATCTTTATGGTGTTTATCTGTACTGACCAGCCGGCGGTAAACGCCCAGGTGAGTAATGATGCACGTGCGCGCCGTATTCTGGTGAATAACGCCTGCGACTATCTGGACGGGGACTTTATTGTACCGGCCCGTATGGACTTTGGCGAAAATATAGCGGTAACCGTCTCTACCCAAGGGCGCGCCCCCTCTTTGGCCAAGAAACTGAAACAAAAAATCCTCGCCGAATGGGGCGAGGATCTTGCTCGGATAGAGCGGGAATATTCTGCGAAATAGGTTTAGTCGCAGTAGTTGGCGCCTTCGACTTCCATGCCGTCTTCACAGGTGGAACGCACGGCAAGGAATGCCATTTCTTGGCTGGCTTCCTTTGTCATATCGTAGAAACTATACGAATTCTCGTTCACTTTTCCATCGATGTCCAGAATTAGCTTTGAACCGTCAACGGAATACGTGTAGGTTGTAGGTTCACCGAAGGCGTCGGCACGGACAAAATGCCAAGTGGAGAAATCTCCCCTGACGATGGCATCGCACTGGCTCTTGTCAATGCAGTTGTCGTTGCTTTCGGAATATTTTTCAGTGTTATATTCTTCGTTCTTACTTTCGCTGGAATCCGTTTCTTCGGAGTTGCTGCTGGTGATAGTGCTGTCTTTGCTGTCGGAAGAGTCGCCAGCATTTGAACTGCTGTCGTCGCCACAGGCAACGAGGCTGGACATAAAAACGAGGGCGACGGAAAGGAAAATTTTTTTGAAAAGCATATGCGTTCCTGTTTGGAGAAAATTGGGTTGATGTTAAATATAAAAAAGGTCCCCGCAAGGCGGAAACCTTTTGTCCTTATGGAGTTGGGGGGATTAGTCGTTGCAGGTAAAACCGTCGCAAGAGGAATCGTAGTGGTTGCCTGTCTTGCATGAGCATTTTGCGGCATAGTCATCGGCCTTGCAGCCGCCGGCAGTGTTGATTGTCCCGCCAATTAATTCGCACTGAGCTGTGAGCTTGGCTTCGTCGGCCTTGGCCACTTCGTCACAAGCTTTTTCCCCAAACATTTCTACGACGCAGGAAACCAGGTCGCCGGTGGGGCCGGTGACTTCTTCGGCGCTGCTGGAGGAATCGCCGTCGTTGTCGCCGCTATCGCTTGCAGAGGATTCGGGCACCTTGTTGTCGTCACCTTCGGTCTTCTTTTCTTCTTCGGCGGGGCAAATCTTGGAGGGCATGCTGTTAATCAGCATGTTCCACTGCCCTTCTCCGTTGCATTCGTAGGTGTCGGGACCATCTTCCACGATGATGGTTTCGCACTTGCGGTCGGCGTTGCATTCGACATCTTCCAAGTCAAAGAAGGTCGGGACGCTCTTGGGGAGTTCGCCGGAACCGGAGTTGGAGGAACTGTCGTCGCCGCAGGCCATAAGACCGGCCATGGAGATGAGAGCAGAGGACAGAAGAATTTTTTTGAAAAGCATGTATGCTCCTTTTTTAGGTTAAAACTGGTTCCAAATATAGAACGGGATGGGGCATTTTATGGTTCTTTTTTGTTTTTTTTTCTTCCAACCGAAAGAAAGTGTTCCCATAGTGTTCTCAGTTCTCTACCTGCGTATAACGATTCTATATTTCGGGTCGAGGAAACTATGTACATCATTGTCGGACTCGGAAACCCTGGAACCCAGTATAGCAACACCCACCACAACGCGGGCTTTATGGCCGTCGAGAAATTGGCCGACCCGAACAAGGACTGGAAAAGCGAGCACAAGGCGCTTACCATGAAGGTGAACATCGCGGGGGAGGAATGCCTGCTGGCAAAGCCCCAGACCTACATGAACTTGTCTGGCGAGGCGGTGCAGGCCCTGATGACCTGGTACAAGGTGAAGGTGGACCATCTGCTGGTGTTCAGCGACGATGTCAACCTGGATGTGGGGCGCATCCGTTGCCGCAAGGACGGCAGTCACGGCGGGCAGAACGGGCTTCGGAACATCATCGAGCATGTGGGGGACAAGTTCCCGAGAATCCGTTTTGGCGTGGGCAAGTGTCCGCCCAAGTTCGACCTGAGTAACTGGGTGCTGGCGAAGTTTTCGCCTGAGGACCGGCCCGTTTTCGAAGAGGCCATCGCGAAAGTTCCCGCCCTGGTGGAATGCTATTTCAAGCTCGGCATGGAAAAGTGCATGGAACGCTACAACGGCAAGTAGTGGGGGCAAGGTGAAAGCATCGCAATTTTCGGAAAATGCGCAACTGCTGGCCTTTGTGCTGCAGCCGGGGCTGGAATGGCTACCGGAAGTAATTGACGCCCTGGAACGCACCTGGGGGAGTATCCGCCACAGGGGAAAACTTTTCGCTTTTGACCAGACGCCCTATTATACGCCCGAGATGGGGGAAGGTCTGTATCGTGGAGTTGTATCATTTGAAAAGGAAATTCCGCCAGAGACCATCGCTCTTGAAAAAGAACGGAGCAACGCCCTGGAACTGACCATGGCGTTGGCGGCACACCCCGACGCCCGCCGGGTGAACATCGACATCGGCTACATGGACCTGGACAAGGTGGTACTCCCCAGTTACAAGCGGGGTCCCTTCAAGCTTTATGCGGGCGGAGGCGTGTGGCTGGACATGTTGCTGACATATGCCAAGGGACAGTTTCACCCTACGGCCTGGGCTTTTGAAGATTTCAAGCGGAATCCTTACCAGCACGACTTGCAACTCATCCGCGAAAAGTTCAAGAAGATGGGTGGCGGAAAGCACGAGCTAGGTGACGAGAAGTCTAACTCGGGTAACGTTTCGTCGCGGGACTTGTAGGGGGAAAGATGGCAAGCGGAAAGAAGCGAATTGCAATTTTGGCCACCGGCGGAACTATTGCCGGCGTGGGCGAGCCCGGCAAGAGCACGGGCTATGTTCCGGGTCAGATTTCTGCCGAAGACCTGGTAAAGTCTGTGCCCGAACTTTCGGAATACGCCGAAGTCACGGCGGAGCAAATCTGCAACGTGAATTCCGACGACATTACAGACAAACTATGTATTAAGCTTTCGAACCGCATCAGGGAACTGCAAGAAGACGAAACCATCGATGGAATCGTGGTGACCCACGGTACCGACACCATGGACGAGACTGCCTATTTTATAAGCCTTACGGTCAAGTGCGAAAAAGCCGTGGTCTTGACAGGTTCCATGAAGCCCGCCACGGCGAAGGACCCCGACGGTCCGGCGAACCTCTTGGGAGCAGTCCGTGCAGCGGTAGGTTTTGCCATCGACGACGATCCTCCGGCAAACCTGGTGTGGGTGTTTTTTGCAGGGGAACTCTTCGATGCCCGCAGCGTGCAAAAGTGCAGCGCCTCGGCCATAAACGCCATGGGGGTGGACGCTCCCGGCGAAGGCTCCAACTGGAACGCCCTCAAGGAGCAGAACTTTTTTGACGTGTCGAAACTCCAGGAGCTGCCTCGGGTGAACGTGGTCTATTTTACGGTAGATGCAAACCCCAAGGTGCTGGAATACGCCGCCTGCGTTTCGGACGGCCTTGTGATTGCGGGGGCGGGCTCGGGCGAGTTCAGCCAGGCCTGGGCCAAGGTCCTTGAACGCATCGACATTCCTGTGGTCATAGCGAGCCGCACCCATCACGGGCTGGTGACGTTGAACGAAACTCTTGCCCCCGGCTGTATTTGCGCAGGGAGACTTGCGCCCCAGAAGGCGGCGGTGCTGTTGAAGCTCGCCCTCACGGTAACGGAACGGGTGGACGACATCAAGCGGGTCTTCTCGCTGTAGGCTTTTTTTACGCTTTTTTCTAGCCCCTAAACCCTAGACCCTAGCCTCTTTTTTTCTATATTTACCACGCAAAAGAGGTCTATTATGAAACTTTTGCCAGAAGCCCTGACGTTTGACGACGTCCTTCTTGTTCCCGCTGAATCTTCTGTTTTGCCGGCCCAGACCGACGTGAGCACCCAGCTCGCTCCCAACATCAAGCTGAACATTCCTATCATCAGTGCCGCCATGGACACCGTGACTACGGCTCCTTTGGCCATTTCCCTCGCCCTGCAGGGCGGTATCGGCATCATCCACAAGAACATGAGCGTGGAAGACCAGGCCGAAGAGGTCCGCAAGGTCAAGCGGTGGCAGTCCGGTATCGTTGTGAACCCGGTGACCCTCGATGCGGACCAGCCGGTTTCTGCAGCCTTTGAACTCCGCGCCCGTAACAAGGTGAGCGGTTTCCCGATTCTCTCGAAGGGTAAGCTGGTGGGCATGCTTACCAGCCGCGACCTGCGCACCGTGAGTGACATGAACGCGAAGATCCGCACCGTGATGACCAAGAATCCGGTGACGGCAAGCCCCAAGGTGAGCCTTGCCAAGGCCAAGGAAATTTTGGCCGAAAAGCGCATTGAGAAGCTCCCGCTGGTGGATGCCTCTGGTGCATTGAAGGGCCTCATCACGATGACCGACATCTTGAAGCGCGAAAACAACCCCAACGCTAGCCTGGACAAGAACGGCCAGCTGTTGGTGGGTGCCGCTGTAAGCACGTCTGCAAATACGCTCGAACGCGTGGCTGCCCTTGTGGATGCCGGCGTGGACCTGCTCATTATCGATACGGCTCACGGCCACCACATCGGTGTGCGCAACATGGTGAAGACCGTTCGCAAAAAATATCCGAAGCTCACGATTTGCGCCGGTAACGTCTGCACGCCGGAAGCCGTGGAAGAACTCGCCAAGTGCGGTGCCAACATCGTGAAGGTGGGTATTGGTCCGGGTTCCATCTGCACGACGCGTATCGTGGCCGGTGTGGGTTACCCGCAGTTCTCCGCCGTGGTGGAATGCGGCAAGATGGCCCGCAAGGTCGGCGTGAAGATTATCGCTGACGGTGGCCTCAAGTTCTCTGGCGACATCGTGAAGGCCTTGGCCGCTGGTGGCCACGCTGTGATGGTGGGTTCTCTCTTTGCAGGTACCGAAGAAGCTCCGGGCGAAGTCATCCTCGCCGATGGCCGTAGCTACAAGAGCTACCGCGGCATGGGCTCCCTCGGTGCCATGAAGGCAGGTTCTGCCGACCGTTACTTCCAGGGTGGCGTCCAGGAACCCCGCAAGTTCGTTCCCGAAGGCATCGAAGGCCGCGTGCCCTACAAGGGACCGCTCCGCGACACCGTTTACCAGCTGATTGGCGGTATCCATTCTGCCATGGGTTATGCCGGTGCTGCCAACTTGGAAGAACTTTACAAGAAGGCGACCTTCGTACGCATTACGGGTGCAGGCCTCCGTGAATCTCACCCTCATGACGTGACGATTACCAAGGAAGCCCCCAACTACCGCACCGGCGAGTAGTCCCGTGATGGTTTGATTTTTTTTAACGTCCTCGGGTATGGCCTGTGGGCGTTTTTTACTTGGCCCTTATTATAACGAAACGAAAGAGAAGAATTTGGAAAGGGAAAAACTCAATGTCTTGATTCTTGCGGCTGGCCTCGGCACGAGGCTTCGGCCATTGACCGAAGACATGCCCAAGCCGTTAGTGCCTGTGGTGGACAAGAGCATCCTGGAAATCCAGGCGATTCGTGCCAGGGAGCTTGGGCCTGTGCGGCTCCATGCCAACGCCCATTATCTTGCAGAACAGGTGATAGCCGAAGGTACGCGTCTCGGGTTCGAGAAAGTTTGGAAAGAGCCGGAAATCCTCGGGACCGCAGGCCCCCTGAAACGCATATACAACGAAGGTTACCGCGGCGGGCTCCTGGTGATGAACGGCGACGCCTACTGCCGTTTCGACTTGAATAAATTTATGGAGAATGCCCGCCGCGACCGCTGCGACGTGGCGCTCTTGGCGGTGGAGTTCCCTCAGGTAAATACCTTCCGTGTCGACGGAAACGGACATTTGGCCGGTGTGGCAGGCCGTTTCGGTTCAGAACAGGGCAAACCCGCCACCTTCTCGGGAGTGTCCTGGTACAGCGATGCGGCCCTTGCCCGCATCAAGGACGGTGAGTTCGACATCCGGGAATTCTGGAAACAGGAACTTGCGGCAGGTCACCCGATTTATGTGGACTGCAGCCAGATGGATGCCACCTGGATAGACATGGGAAGCCCCGCGGGCCTGAAGGCTGCCTGCGACGCCCGCCTGCAGGAATTGGGGCTGAACAGCTGGGTCGGCGACCATCTGCATTCAACGGTGCAGAGTCGCATTTCGAAGGTCGGCTGTTCAGTTGTCCAAAATGGAGTGGATCTGCCCGAAGGCGCTCGTGTGGAAAACTCCATCTTGTTTGCGGGAGCTGCTGTCCAGGCGGGCGAAACCGTGAAGGACGAAATCCGGGGTAGGGGATTCTCTTGGAAGCTCTAGACCGGAAAATTCTGGAAATTGTCCAGGACGGTTTCCCGCTGGAGGAACGCCCCTACGCCGCGCTGGGAAGGCTTCTTGGCGTTTCAGAAGAAGAGGCTTTCGATAGCGTGGAACGCCTTCGCAAGTCCGGCGTCATCCGTCGTCTGGGTGGCGTCTATGACTCCCGCAGGTTGGGCTACATCTCCAGACTCTGCACGGGAGTGGTGAGCGAAGATAAACTGGAAGGTTTTGCAGCGGCGGTGGATAAGATTCCAGCCATCACCCACAACTATGTCCGGAGTCACGCCTACAACGTTTGGTTCACCGTCATCGCCCGGTCGGAGTTCGAAATTCAGGAAACGGTCCGGGGCCTGGAGGCGGAAACGGCCCTGCACGATGCCCATGTGCTCTCGGCCAGCAAGATGTTCAAGATCAATACGGTGATGAAGGCTGCGTCGGGCCAGGCCACGGAAAGTAAGGTTGTTGATAAGCTGGATTCGAAAGGTGCCGAACCCTTTGTCCCTGAGGCAAAGGACCGTCGCCGGATCAACCTCCTGTGCCAGGATATTCTCCACACCAAAACGCCCTTCTCTGATTTGGGAATAGACGTCGCCGAAATCCGCGGTGATTTGGATCAAAAAATCATGCGCAGATTCGGGGCAGTCCTCAGACACCAGCAGGCGGGTTTTGAGGCAAATGCCATGGTGTGCCTTGCCGTTGCGGACACGGAACGGGCGGGAGCGCTGTTGGCCGAAAACTCTCACGTTTCCCACTGCTACGAGCGCAGCCCTTTCGAAGGTTTCCCCTATAATGTTTACGCCATGTTCCACGGGCAAAGTGAAGCCGAACTGGAGCAAAGCATCTGTTCTGCGTTGTCTGCCCTGAATGGCCCGGACCATGCGGTGCTGACATCCCTGAAGGAACTGAAAAAGACCAGTTTTGTCTATTTTGCCTAGGTGCGGGCTGATTACCGGGCGAAGGTACAAAACAAAAGGCCGGCAAAATGCCGACCGTGAGCAACAAAGCCCTCGATATTAATCGAGGGCGGTTGCGAGAGTGAGCGCAGACCGGAGAATTTGTACCGGAATTTAGCGCGAACGGTCTTGTTATGTAACAAAAGAGGCAGACGATAGTCTGCCTCTTTTGAGTGGAGATAGTGGGAGTCGAACCCATGACCTACAGATTGCGAACCTGTCGCTCTACCAACTGAGCTATATCCCCGTTAGGTGAGTGCCGAATATAGCTAAAAAGCCCTTTTTTGGCAAGGTAAGCAAAATGGAACTTGAATAATATCCAAATGTTCACTATCTTTGTGGTCGAAAAAATTTCTCATTTTTAATTCTATGACCAAGTTTATCGATATCCGCGACGCCCACGAACACAACCTGCAACATGTGGATTTGAAGATTCCCCGCGATTCTATAGTGGTGGTGACCGGCGTTTCGGGTTCGGGCAAGTCCAGCCTCGCTTTTGATACGGTGTTTCAGGAGGGCCAGCGCCGCTTCGTAGAATCCCTGTCTGCTTACGCCCGTCAGTTCATCGGTCGCATGAAACACCCCGAGGTGGAGAGCGTTCGCGGCATTTCGCCTACGATTTCCATCGACCAGAAAACGGTGAACCGGAACCCCCGTAGTACCGTGGGTACGGTGGTAGAGATTCTGGACCATTACCGCCTGCTTTTTGCCCGACTGGGCGTGCCTCACTGCCCCAAGTGCGGCCGGGTCATCAAGGCTCAGACCGTGGACCAGATTGTAGATAATTTGTATGTAGGCGATGAGGGCAAGCAGATTACGGTGATGGCCCCCATTGTGCAGGAACGCAAGGGCGAATACCGCAAGGAACTTGCTGAACTCAAGGAAGACGGTTTTGTGCGCGCCCGGGTGGATGGCGAAATCTACAGGATCGAAGAAGTGCCTGCCCTGGTGCGTTACGAGAAGCACACCATCGAGGCGGTCATCGACCGCATGACGCTTGAACGCAAGAACATGAGCCGCCTGCGGGAGGCTCTGGAAGGGGCGCTGAAGCTGACCGGCGGAAAACTGGTGAGTTTTTTGCTGTCGTCGAGCGAGGGCAAGGATGGAGCGGGAAATGCGAAGGAGGAATACCGCCTGCAGGGTACGGAGTTGGCTTGCCCCAAGTGCGGTATCTCTATTCCGGAACTGGAACCCCGGTTCTTCAGCTTTAATGACCCCAAGGGTCGCTGTCCCGCCTGCAAGGGCATGGGAGAAAGTTGCGAGTTCGACCTGAACCTGGTAGTGCCCGACCCGAACCTTTCTATCAAGCAGGGCTGTTTTGCTTGCCAAAAGAAGGACACGGGCACGATTATCTTTTCTGATTTTGGCTGGCGGAACTTGCGGACCATCGCCAACGAGATGCACTGCTCCCTGGATACTCCCTGGAAAAAACTGACCGAAAAGCAGCGCCACGCCTTCTTGTACGGCCCTCCCAGTGGCAACGAAAGCGGTGTGGTCTCCGTGATGCAGGAACTGTGGGACATGTGGCATATTTTCCATTTCCGCAAGTTCATGAAAATCGGAGTATGCCCCGAGTGTGGAGGCACCCGCATCAACCGCATGGCGAATGCGGTGGAGTTTCATGGCCACAATATCACGGAACTGACGGATTGGTCCGTCGATAAGTCGGCCGATTTTTTCAACGGCTTGAAACTTTCCGAAAAGGAACTGCGGATAGGCAAGGAAATCTTCCGCGAAATCCGGGGTCGCCTGAACTTTTTGAGGACTGTTGGCCTTGGCTACCTGAACATCAGCCGCAAGGCTTCTACCCTGAGTGGTGGCGAGGCCCAGCGAATCCGCCTGGCCAGTGCCGTAGGGGCTGGGCTCCAGGGGGTGCTTTACATTCTGGACGAACCCAGTATCGGGCTCCACCCGCGGGATAACGACAAGCTCCTGGAAATGCTGGAGCACCTGCGAGCCCAGGGCAACAGCCTGGTCATCGTGGAGCACGACGAAGACACCATGCGTCACGCCGACTGCGTCATAGACGTGGGGCCCGGTGCCGGCGTAGAAGGTGGCCGGATTTTGGCGGCCGGAACTGTAGAAGAACTGGAAAAGAACAAGTCTTCGCTTACGGGCGCCTACCTGAGCGGTCGCAAGGCCATCGAGATTCCGGCAAACCGCAAGAGGATTGACAAGAATACCCACAAACTGAAAATCTGCGGCGCATCCGAAAACAACCTGAAGAACATCGACGTGGAAATCCCGCTGGACGGCGCCTTCACTGTAGTGACGGGCGTCTCGGGCTCCGGCAAGAGCACTCTCGTAAACCAGATTCTGCGTCGTGAACTCGCCCGAGTGTTTTACAACTCCGAAGAGCCTGTGGGCAAGTTCGACCATCTGGAAGGTCTCGAGAACATCGACAAGGTGATTGAAATCGACCAGACGCCTATCGGTCGCACGCCCCGGAGCAATCCGGCGACCTACACGAAGATTTGGGACGATATCCGCGACCTGTTCGGTAGCCTGCCCGAAAGTAAGGTTCGTGGCTACACCAAGAGCCGTTTCAGCTTTAACGTGAAGGGCGGTCGCTGTGACGCTTGCGAAGGGGCGGGCGTAAAAGTGGTGGACATGCACATTTTGCCCAGTGTGCAGGTGACCTGCGATGTGTGCGACGGCAAGCGTTTTAACGATGCCACCCGCGAAATCTATTTCAAGGGCAAGAATATTTCCGAAATTCTGGAAATGAGCATTGCCGATGCGGCGGAATTTTTCAAGGACCTGCCGAAGATTGCAGAACCCTTGAACTTGCTCAAGGAAGTGGGCCTGGGTTACCTGACGCTTGGCCAGCCTTCTACCACCCTCAGCGGCGGCGAGGCCCAGCGCATCAAGATTGCCTCGGAACTGCGTCGCCCGGGCACGGGCAAGACCCTTTACCTGCTGGACGAACCCACTACGGGTCTGCACTTTGAAGATATCCGCAGGCTCTTGGAATGCCTGAACCGCTTGCGGAGTCTCGGGAACAGCGTGGTGGTCATTGAGCACAATCTGGATGTGATCAAGTGCGCCGACTGGATTATCGACCTCGGGCCCGAAGCGGGTGTAGGCGGCGGACGCATCGTGGCCGTAGGCACTCCGGAGCAGATTGCAAAGAACAAGAAAAGCCAGACCGGCAAATACCTGGCGCCTGTGCTTTTGAAAAAGCATGGGGAGAACAAGCAGTTCGACAGGTCCCTCAAGGCGGGGGAGGCCTACTCCCTGGATATGGAGGTGCACGGTGCCCGCAAGCACAACCTGAAAAACATCGATGTCACTATTCCCCGGCACAAGCTTACGGTAATCACCGGAGTTTCGGGTTCGGGCAAGTCCAGCCTCGCTTTCCATACCCTCTTTAGCGAGGGCCAGCGCCGCTTTGTGGAGACCCTCAGTACTTACGCCCGTCGCTTCCTTGGCCGTCCTGACCACGGGAGTATCGATTCCATCACGGGACTTGCCCCGGCTATCGCCATCGACCAGAAAAGCGCCAGCAAGAGTCCGCGGAGTACGGTGGCGACCCTCACCGAGATTTACGACTATTTCCGCATTTTGTGGGCGAGGGTCGGCACGCCGCATTGCTTGCATTGCGGGAAGCCTGTGAATTCGTACTCCGCGGGTGACCTGATGCAGTATGCCTTTGACCGTGACCTGAACAAGATGGTGACGGTGCTTGCTCCTTTCGAAATCAACGATGTGATTAAGTTGTCTAAAATCCTGACGGAAAAGGGATACCGCAAGGCTTACCTGGGCAAGAAACTGGTAGAGCTCCCGCTGCCGAAAATCCCTACCCGGGAGCGTCAGCTTTTGGCCGTGGTGGACTGCGTGGTGGTCAAGGAATCCAACCGTGCCCGCTTGGTAGAGGCCTTTGAACGGGGCTACCGTGACGGTAACGGAATCCTGTATGTAGAAGACGAAAAGGGCGGACGCCTCGCCTGTTCCGAAAAGCCGGGCTGCCCTGATTGCGGCTGGTACATGGCTTCTGCCCTCAATCCCAAGCATTTCAGTTTCAATACCCACTGGGGCGCCTGTGATACCTGCCTTGGTCTTGGACATTTCAAGGATGGCGAAGTCTGCCCCGATTGCCACGGGGAAAGGCTCAAGCCCGAATACCTTGCCGTGCGTATCGCGGGCAAGAATATCATGGATGTCCACCACATGAGTATTTCCGAGGCCCTGGACTGGTTCACCCATGTAAATTTCAAGGACGAAAAGAACGGTGAAAGTAAGAAGACGGTGGCGGAGCCCCTGTTCCGTGAAATCATCGGCCGTCTGGAGTTCCTCATCAGTGTGGGCCTTGGCTACATCGGGCTTGACCGCGCGGGCGACACCCTGAGCGGTGGCGAGTCCCAGCGTATCCGTCTCGCAAGCCAGATCGGTAGCGGTCTCGAAGGAGTGCTCTACGTTTTGGACGAACCCACGGTAGGCCTCCACGAAAGCGATACCGCCAAGCTGCTAGATTCTCTGTACCGTTTGCGGGACTTGGGAAACACCCTGGTGGTGGTGGAACACGACATGAAGATGATGCAGGCGGCGGACCACATCATCGACATGGGTCCTGCAGCTGGTGAATTTGGCGGTGAGGTGGTGGCGGAAGGCTCTCCAAAGCAGCTTTCCAAGCCCTACGCCCTGCAGCAGTTCCCCCGGAGCGAGACTGTCAAGTACCTTACGGGTTCTATTCCCGTGACAAACCAGATGGCGGTTCGCCCCGTTACCGAAGATTCGGAGTTCTACGAGTTCAAGGGGCTCAAGAAAAACAACCTGAAGAACCTTTCCGTCAAGTTCCCGAAGGGCGCCATCAGCGTGGTCTGTGGCGTGTCCGGTTCGGGCAAGAGCTCCATGGTGGTAGATGAAATTTTCCCGGCCCTGAAAAAGAAGTTCCAGGCCCGAGGCCGCAAAAAGCAAAGCGGCGAGGTGTTGCTGGTGGACCAGAGTCCAATCTCCGGAACGCCTCGCAGCACGCCCGCGAGCTACACGGGCGTGTTTGACGACATACGCAAGCTATTCGCCAAACTGCCACAGGCCAAGGTGAAGGGCTTTGACTACGGCCGTTTCAGTTACAACTTGGCCCGTGGCCGCTGCGAGGCCTGCGAAGGTCGCGGCGCCATCTCGGTGGAAATGCATTTCCTTTCGGATATCTGGGAAACCTGCGAAGTCTGCGGCGGTAAGCGTTACAACCAGGAAACCCTTACTGTTACTTTCAAGGGCAAGAACATCGCCGATGTTCTGGACCTGCGTATCGACGAAGCCTGCGAGTTCTTCAAGGACCAGCCGAAAATCTTGCCCAAGCTGGAATGCCTGCGGGACGTGGGCCTCGGTTACCTGAGGCTGGGCCAGCCGGTCACCACCCTTTCGGGTGGCGAGTCCCAGCGGCTGAAACTTGCGGCGGAACTTTCCCGGAAATCGGCGGGGGAGATGGTATACCTGCTGGACGAACCCACCACGGGGCTCCACCTGAAGGATATCCAGATTCTCTGGAACCTGTTGCGTCGCCTGTCTGCCCGTGGCGACACCCTGATTGTCATTGAGCATCACCCCGACATTATCCGCATGGCGGACTGGAAGGTGGAATTGGGCCCCACTGGCGGTAGTCAGGGCGGTTATTTGCTGAAAATGGGCGCAAATAACTGATTTTTCGGCCGTAGGAGCGGCTTTTCGGTTATGAAAATCGCCCCAAGTAATTATCTTTTCTGAAAATAGCCGCCGAGAGGCGACGTCTAGGAGAATTTACAGGAGCGATTATGCATTTGTTGCGCATTCTGCCCGTTTTGCTTTTGTTGCCGGTGTTGGCTCTTGCCGATGGCGACAAGATGTTTAGGGTGGCCGAGGAACAGTACAAGGTCGGGGAACTCTTTGAGCCCTTTCCCGAAATGGCCATCAGGATACCTGGTTCGGTGACGACTACTGCACCTACGCTGCCCTTGAAGGAAAACGCCCTCTTTTTGCGTCACAAGAAAACCCCCAAGGAATACTACTGGGTCCAAGGGAAGGTCGATCCTGCGAATTATGGACGACTTCATGCCTTTAGTCTGGAAAAGAACCAGCTCACTGCATTTGATGTGATTCGGTTGCGTTTTTACCCCACCAAGAATTCCAAGGCCTTCCAGGATGAAAAGGATATCTATTTCGACAAGGACTACATCTATTCTCCTAGAGTGCCCAAGCTGCTTTTCATGAAGAACGGTCGTTGGCAGGTGCTGAACGAAGACCCGCTCCCGGGTGTTGTCAAGGTGGAAAGTTCCATCAAGGCCATAAAGATATCGTCTCTGGACAGCAGGCTTCGCAATGTGGGTAAGACCATTTCTCCAGTAGCACCCGGTCCCTATGCCTTTGTATTCTCGGCAGACGGTTTTATACCGTTTACGGATATTGGAATGGTCCAGAGTGGAAAGACTTTGCTTTTCAAACCCAATCTTGTTCAGATTCAATCGGTCGCGCCTGCGACAAGTCCTGTTTCTGTGACGGTGGAGCAGATTGCCGCCACCCCGAATCTTGAATATACGGAAGTTCTCTACGATAACTATGTTGGAGAACTTATTTCGGTGCTGAATTCTATAGATACCAACGATTTTGCCAAGGTGTATCCTCCTAAGAAACTGGCGGTTTCTGTGGGAATCGACGAGACCGATCCTACTTACAAGGCCTATTCGACCCGCTACGATGTGGTGCATACGGAGGCCTTGGACTTGTGGCGTAAGTCAAAGCTGTCTGGTGTTTCTGCTATCGACCAGGCCTTCAAGCAGAAATTCGATAGTCTCCATGCGCTACCGGCCCGCTTTTACCTGGTGCCCGATTCAATTTTCTACGACACAGTTACAACCTTGCCAGAGCCTGCTGGTGCTGTCCTGGTCTATCCTGTTGTCCCTGCCCCTGCGGCGGAATCTGTGGCTGCAACGGATTCTGCGGTTGCTGCTGATTCAACGGTTGCTTCGGACTCTACAGTTAAAGCTGATTCAACGGCCGCTCCGGCTGCAAATCTGCCCGCGTCTTCTAGCGCATCGGCTATAGCGCCTGTCCAGGCAAAGGCCCAGGCGGATTTCCTGATCCTCAAGTTTAGTCAGCCCGTTTTCCGTTACGACGTAACCTGGAAAGGACATGTTCCGGGCTATGCTTCTGATTCTTTGGCGGCGCTTCTTGCCGCCTCGGACGGGAGCGCTAGGATTATCGTTTCTTTGCAGAACAACAAGCCCGTGTGGATTTATGGGAAAGATGGCCTCACGAGACACCATTACCGCTATGTGAAATTGGAAATCCAGGTCGCTGACCAGATTATTGAAGCTCAGGGCAGTTTCATGTTGCCCCAGTATATCTTTGAACAGCAGGAAGTCCAGGACTGGTTGTTCCCGAAGCCCGTTCCTCCAGCGGTAGAAGAGGTTTCCTCTTCGTCCGGGGCTGTGGTCAGTTCTTCCTCGGTGGAGATTCCTTCGTCTTCAAGCCAGGCCGAACCTGCAAAGAAAATCGTGAACGATCCCCTTCGCGGCAAGTTGGTGGTTCTGGATTCTGGCTCGTTCCGCTACTACGGCAATGTGGTGGAAATGTCTCCCTTTGCCATGATGGTGACCGAAATGACTCAGGAACTCATGGAAAAGATTATGCTCCGTGTTGATTCTGCCGAACGGGTCAAGGACAAGTCAACCTTCTTCCACCCGCAAAAACCGGTCCACAACATCAACTGGGAAAACGCCCGTAAGGTGTGCCAGGTAAACGGTGGAGACTTGCCGACTGAGGCCCAGTGGGAATTTGCTGGCCGTGCAGGGAGTATCGAAGGATCACCCTGGGTGCTGGATTCTGTTCCGGATCCATCTGTTTACGCCATCTACAGGGAAAACTCCTACAACAAGCGTAAAGAAGATGAAGCCTATGGACCGCAACAGGTGGCTACCAAGAAACCCAATGCCTGGGGCATTTATGACATGTCCGGCAATGTGGCCGAATGGACCCGCGACAAGTACTTTATGCTTTCGTTCTGGGTGGAATCTTCTAACCCGACAGGCGCACTGTTCGGCTCCACTAGGGTTTACAAGGGCGGTTCCTGGAAAGACAAGGAAAAGATGCTTAATATGTCTGTCAGGGATGACGAAGACCCCAGGTATTGGTCTGAAACTCTTGGATTCCGTTGCGTGTATCCCCTGGATGTCATAGGTAAGTAATGCCCAACAAGTATTTTAGGCTTTTCCAGAGGCTGGTTGGCTTACCTTATCTATTGGCCATTTTGGGTTTGTTGATGCCGCTAGCAAATGTGTCTTGCACCGATCAGGTCATTGCAGAACCCTCCATGTACGAGATCGCTTTTGGCCTTGACTTGGGTACCGAACTCAAGGAACCGGCGACGAGTTTGCTAAAAAAGATGGAAGAGGGAAACCCAAGGTCCATTGAGCGGTTCAAGGACTTTATCCCCAATTTCCCGAAGATGGAACCCATGCTCCACTTGTTCGGCATTGTAGCGGCGTTGTTGCTGGCTGCGGTCTTTGCACTGCTTGCGCCCTTTGGCTATTACGCCTCCCTAGGCTCTCTTGCTTTGGGCATGCTTTCTATGTTCTCGCTATGGGCGGTACTTTCCCAAATCGGGGCTCTTTGTAATACGATCGGTATGAATGTACTTCGTGTAGATCCTGGAGTTGGAATCTACTGTGCCAGTGTACTGATTCTTATCGGAACAGCCATGAACCTGGCCTGCATTGCCCGCCCGATTATAGATGACTTACGGGCGAAACGATCTGCGAAAAATGCGGCAGAACAGGGTAAGAAATAATAGTAGTGAGTTGTCAGTAGTGAGTTGTCAGTAATCAGTTGTGTGTTTTGGGACACTACGTTACTCACAACTGACGACTCAAGACTCATAACTCACAACTCACAACTCATAACTGCACCGCAGGTGCTACACATTGAACAAGAAGTACATGATATCGCCGTCTTGCACCAGGTAGTCCTTGCCTTCGGTGCGGACAAGGCCCGCTTCCTTGGCGGCATTCCAGCTGCCGTGCTTCAGGAAGTCTGCGTAGCTCAGCGTTTCTGCACGGATGAAGCCGCGTTCGAAGTCCGTGTGGATGACGCCTGCGCACTGCGGTGCCTTGTAGCCCGCGTGGAACGTCCAGGCGCGGCATTCCTTTTCGCCTGCGGTAAAGAAAGTGCGCAGTCCGAGAATTTCGTAGCCCTTGCGCACCACGGCGTCCAGACCTGACTCCTTCATGCCCAGTTCCTTGAGAAATTCAGCTTTGTCCGCAGGTTCCATAGCCGAGAGTTCCTCTTCGATTTTGCCACTAATCATGATGACTTCGTGACCGTTTGCTGCGGCGTATTCTTTCAGCTTGTCCACGTAGGCATTGCCGGTGAGAATGTCGTCTTCTTTTACGTTGGCGCAGTAGAAGAGGGGCTTAGCGGTGAGAAGGGCCAAGTCCTTGACGATGCCTTCCATCTCTTCGCTGTCGTGCATCACGGTGCGGGCGGCCTTGCCTTCTTGGAAGGTGTCCCGGAGTTTTTCGCAGGCGGCGAGACGGGCCTTGGCTTCGGCGTTTCCGGTGCGGGCGCCCTTGGCCTCGGTAGCAAGACGCTTTTCAACGGAATCCAGGTCTTTCAAGATAAGTTCGGTTTCGATGATTTCCACATCTCGGACCGGGTCCACGGAACCGCTCACGTGAACGATGTTCTCGTCATCGAAGCAGCGTATGACTTCCATGATGGCTTCGCACTCGCGGATGTGGGTTAAAAACTGGTTGCCGAGGCCTTCGCCCTGGGCCGCACCCTTCACGAGACCAGCGATGTCCACGAATTCTGTAACGGCGGGGACAATGGATTTCGGGTTATAGACCTTCACCAGTTCGTCGAGGCGGCTGTCCGGCACGCTCACCATGCCCACGTTGGGTTCAATGGTGCAGAAGGGGTAGTTCGCCGCTTCGGCGCCGGCGTTGGTGATGGCGTTAAAGATTGTCGATTTGCCTACGTTGGGGAGGCCTACGATACCGCACTTGAAACCCATGATAATCTCCTATGGCACAAAAATGTGCCGACCTTTTGTTTTCGGCGCTAAATCTAGAATATTCCGCTTGCTATCTTTTTCATATGCCGCAAAGCAAGCCTCCTTTTCGAATACTTTTCGCTATCGTCGCAGCTGTTGTCGCCCTGGGTTATGGCGTACACACATACATGGATGTGTCAAAAAAGAATCGTGTCATAGAAGAGGCGAATCGTCTTGTGGATGAATTCAACGAATGCCAGGAGGCAGCGGACTGGAAATGCGCTGAAAAAGCCGTCCGAGCTTTGTTGAAAAAAAATCCCGGTGATAGGAACCTGCAGCTCCACCTGGCAGGAGCCCTCTACGAGCAGGAACGCTACGAGGATTGCATAGCTTATATTGGAACCTTGAATTACAGAAACGAAGACCTGGAATTCCTGGAAAAGAAATCGAAATCACTTCTCAAGGAGATGGAAGAATTGGGTATTGCCCGGTCCATGCATTTCCGTGTAGAATTCGAGGGCCGGCCGAACAGAAACGATGTTCTGGAAGCGCTTTCTGTACTGGAAGTGGCTTACGATTCCCTGTGTCATCTGTTTGATTTCCGCCCAGAAAACAAGATGCATGTTGTTTTGTATCAGTCTTCCGAATACCAGGGAATAGGTCCAAGACCAGAGTGGGTGGGCGCGATTTTCGACGGCAAACTCCGTATTCCTGTTGGAATGATGCAGTATAGGGAACTTTACCGCCCCGTAATCTTCCATGAACTGACTCACGCCTTTGTCCGTGCCATGACAAGGGCCAAGGTTCCCTTGTGGCTAAACGAGGGAATTGCCCAGCTTGTGGATGGAAGCCGAAATGACAAGGATCGCCCTTCGGGTTCGCCTCCTTCCTTGGACGCCCTTGTAGCGCCTTTCGTAGGGGAATCTCGGACCGATGAGGCTCTGAAACTTTACTGGTATTCTCTGGAAATGGTCAAGAAGATGTTCCGCGTAAATGGCAGCCGGACTTCAAGGGAGCAGTTCCCTAAATTCAAGGCCTGCATCCAGGGTTTTTACCGCCAGGATGTGGACAAGTCCCTCAAGGAACACTACGGTGTAACATCTCGTGAGTTATGGGAACAGGTTTCCCGTTAGTTTTTTACATCTCTTTCGCTTGATTGTGTAAAATTTTTATTTACCAGGCTTATTTCTCTTGAAAAAAGCGTTTAATACATAGACGCTTTTTTTCAAGGAGGAATTGTGAGCGAACAGAATCTTTTACCCAGAGAGAAAATGCAACAGATGGGCGTAAGTGCCCTGAACAATGAGGAACTTTTGGCCTTGGTGCTTGGTAGCGGATGCTCCAATTGCGATGTATTTCAGCTGTCACGGAATCTTTCGGACTACTTGTCAACGGTAAACGAGTTTCCGACAATGAAGGAACTTCTGAAAGTTCGCGGTCTTGGTCGGGCAAAGGCTTCGAAGGTTCTTGCCTGCTTGGAACTTTCGTCCCGGTATATGCTTGGGGCAAGAGCCATTAATGTCATTACACCAGAAGATTTGGAACCTAGACTTTCTTATCTCAAATACGAGAACCAGGAACACATGGTCCTGGTGACCTTGAATTCTTCCAATGTGGTTATCAATATCCACGAACTGACTACCGGCCTTGTGAACCAGACCTTGGTGCATCCGAGAGAAACATTTGTCCATGCCATAGAGGACCGTGCGGTGTCGGTGATTCTGGTCCATAATCACCCTTCGGGGAGTTCCGAGCCCAGTACAGAAGACTTGCACTTGACAAGGATGATGTGTTCCGCCGGAAAGATTGTCCAGATACCTGTGATAGACCACCTTATCATCAGCAGGTGCGGGCTTACCAGTCTGTGCCGCCTATATCCCGATATTTTCGAAAAATTTTTGCAATAGGCAGAGGAGACGGTGTAATTTTTCGTAAACAAAGCAAAAAAAGCGGATGAATTGTGTGCTATTTGTCTCATTTTGCCTATTCCAATATGGAATAATGGCTTGTAAAAGCTATATTTTAGCGAAAGTATTGGGAATTACCCTCATTAAGGAGACTCTATGAAACGAGTAATTGCGGGATTGGCCCTGGCTCTTGCTGTAGGAGCCTTTGCAGCCCACCCACAGACATTGAACAAGGAAGGTTTTGTCGGTGTGAACAAGACCCAGTCCGGCCAGTCCCTTGGACATTCCAAACTGGCATTTTTTGCCCTCATGGACTATGCCGATGGCTACAACAACCTGAACGGAGCGAGAGGAGCCAATGGCTCAGGGTGGGGTGAAGTTTCCAAGTTCACCGCATTGAGTGCCAATGTGGGTTTTGCCCTCGGTATCTGGCATTATTTTGACGTGGGTGTCGCGATTCCTGTCTATTACGACAACTTTAACCTTCCGACTGTTGACCAGTTCGGCAACGCGGTAAATGATGACGGTCGCAAAACGGGCGGTCTTGGTAATGTGAAGGGTGACTTGAAGATTCGGTTCCCCTTGCCCGAAGATCAGCCTATGGACGTAGCCGTGTTCTTGGGAGCAGCATTCCCTACTGCCGACCAGAACAAGCAGGGTCTTTGGGTCCGTGAACTGGAGTACATCAACAAGGAGACTGGTGAAGGTCTTGCTTTCGGCTCCAATTCCACAACCATGAAATTCGGTCTTGCCGCAACGGCAGACTTTAGCAAGCTGGATGGTGGCGATGGCATTCCGTTCTTGATCCACGTGAACGGCGGTTATCGCTATACCAGCAGCGAGGGCGACGTCTTTATGAATGTCCCCTTCGTCAGTGCTGCTGCTGAATATTATTTTGTGGATTTCCTCTCTATCTTTGCTGAATACTTCATGGATATAGAGATGGACAAGTTCACGTATAACGCCGGAGCTGAAGAAAACCTTGAGTTGCAGCAGTTGACTGGAGCCCTGGTTTTCCATACCCCTGTTGGACTGGATATTCATGCCGGTGCGTCTTACTATTTGGGCGGGGATAAAAAACTGTCCAACCTGAAGACTTGGAAGTCTGAAGACCGTCCTAACGGAGTCCAGCTTTCTGCTGCTCGTGTGAATCCCGAATATACCGTTTATGGTGGTCTTACCTGGAGTGGTTTCCTGCTTCCGCAGGACCGTGACGGTGATGGCGTGACTGATAATGAAGATAAGTGCCCCGACGATCGTGGACATCGCTTGAACCAGGGATGCCCGTTGGGTAACCCGGACTCCGACGAAGATGGCGTTTGCGATTCTTGGGTTGCCGAGAAAGGCTTTGAAGATGAGTTTGCCGATGTTTGCGAAGGCGTTGACGAATGCCCCAACGAGCCGGGTGAAGGTGAAGATGGTTGCGAACTGGATGACCCCGATCCAGACCAGGACGGCGTCTGTGACCCGTGGGTATCCCAGAAGAAGATGACCAAGAAGTTCAAGGATATTTGTGACGGTATCGATGAATGCCCGACTCAGCCTGGCCCGATTGAGTTCAACGGTTGTAAGACCAAGGAACCCGACCCGGATGGTGACGGTATGTGCTCTCCGTGGGTTACCGACGAGGGTATGGCAAGTAAGTTCGCAAAGACTTGTGCCGGCTACGATATGTGTCCGGGTGAAGCGGGAACTAAGGCCAATAAGGGTTGCCCGTGGGAAGATCCCGATATCGATGGCGACGGAATTTGCGACCCGTGGGTCACTGAAAAGAAGATGGGTTACTACTTCGAAAAGGCTGCCGAAGACAAGGAAATCGCCAAGAAGTGGTTTATCGAAAAGTCTTGTAAGGGTATCGACAAGTGCCCGACCGAGTCTGGTCCGGCAAATAACGAGGGTTGCCCGCTGGGTGAACCCGATACCGATGGTGACGGACTCTGCGACGCCTGGGTATCCGAGAAGAAGATGCTGGATCAGTTCGACGACATCTGTAAGGGTATCGACCAGTGCCCGACAGAATCCGGTCCGGAATGGGCGAAGGGATGCCCCATGGATAATCCGGATGTCGACGGTGACTCTCTCTGCGCCTCCTGGGTCTTCGAGAAGTCCATGCACGATCAGTTCAAGGATATCTGCCCCACCAAGACTCCGGACCGCTGCCCCACCGAAAACGGTCCTGCTTGGAACAAGGGTTGCCCCTTCGATGACGATCCTGACCCGGATGGCGATGGCGCCTGCTCTGAATGGGTTGCAACGAAGAAACTCCAGAAGCAGTTCGAAAATGTCTGTAAGGGTATTGACCGTTGCCCGGATGAACCCGGTGCCGACGGCCATGGCTGCCCTGTTCAGGCTCCTGAAAAGCTTACGGGTGTGACCTTCAAGAGCGGCAAGGCTACTCTCGAATCCAATGCCAAGACGGTGCTGAAGGGCGTGGCTAAGAAGCTCACCACTGAAGACCGCTATAAGGATTTGAACATTGTTATCCAGGGTCATACCGATAACGTGGGTAAGTCCGCCAAGAACCAGAAGCTGTCTCTTGACCGTGCCAAGGCGGTGATGAACCTCCTCATCAAGTCCGGCGTGGGCAAGAACCGTATCAAGGCCGTGGGTTGCGGCGATAGCGCTCCGGTGGCCGACAACAAGACGGCAGACGGTCGTGAAGAGAACCGCCGTATCGAAATGCACTATGTGACGCCGGATGACGATGGCACCAAGTGCGTGGCCACCTTCACGGAATAAGGTCTCTTACTGAATCTTTGAAAAGCCCGGGGTTGATTCCCCGGGCTTTTTCTAATTTGTGGGTATGACGAAGATTGACGAAATTCTTTCAGCTGGGAACTGGACCAATCACGACGTGGTTGAACAGTTGCCAGGAAACCTGAACCACAAGATGGTGCAGAAGGCGAGGCTCGGGAAAAAGCCGGTTCCGCGCCACACCCAGGACTTGCTTACCGAGGCGCTCAACCGTCTGGTTAATCCTGAAAAGGCATTTCGTCGTGAAGAACTTTTCCCTGTCGAGAATGATTAATGTCTAGTCTTGTTTCTATAAAGGGGTTGAACTTTAAGTATCCAAAGTCCGAGAGCTTTGCGTTAAAAGACTTGTCCCTGGAAATAGAGGAAGGTTCTTTCTTTGCTCTTCTTGGTCCCAATGGGGCAGGCAAGACAACGCTGATGAGACTATTGTGTGGAAGGCTGCCTCATTACACTGGAACGTTGAAAATAGCGTCGGCCTATCAAAACGGCAAGGGGTTCTTGGATTCAAACAAGTTTGGCGTACTTTTGGAAAATCCAGGTGTTTACCCACGCCTGACCGTGGCTGAATACCTCAGCTATTTTGCCGGATTTTACGGGATTGAAAGGGGCGAGGCTGTTTTACGAGGAGGGGAAGTCTTAAAAAAAATAAGTGGACCTTCCCTGGACATCAAACTGTCCCAGTTGTCCCTTGGCAACAAGCAGAAACTGCAAATTGCAAGAGCCCTTGTACATAGGCCTAAAATTCTGATTCTCGACGAACCCGTGGCCAACCTGGATCCAGAATCCCGTGAACAGGTGTGGAACTATATAGGTGACTGGCGCAAGGAATTGGGCGGCACGGCCATCGTATGTTCCCATATTTTGGCGGAAATGGAAACCGAAGCGACGGATTATGCCATCATCGATAAGGGCGTGGTACTGCGCTTCGGAAATCTACAGGATGAATTTCAAAAGCAAGAAGGGAAAACCGCACGTTTTGAAATCGAGGTACAGTCTCAAATAGACGAAGGAGCTTTGCGAGCGGCTCTTTTATCGGCGGGGATCCCTGTCGGCCAATTGAAAAAACGGGGAATGTCCCTTTCGGACATATACCGCGAAGCCATTTCTCACTAATCGCTACATCAGAACGCCTGAGATAGGTCGAAAGCGAACCGGCTCCAGGCGAAGTTTTCCCACTGCCCCAGGTTCTTCATCTTCTTGTTGATGGCGTAATCCAGGCGGAATGTCAGGAACTGCCAGTGGTAGCGAATTCCAAGGCCGAAACTGGCATCGGATTCTTCGATATAGAGACTGCTTTCTTCGTCCATGACTTTTGCCCAGTCGAAGAACTGCACGATTTGCCAGCGACTCCAGCTCTTGATTGGAATTTTCCAGCGGAGCTCCTGATTGAAACGGTAGTAGAATGGTGTGAGACCGGTGTTGATACGCTCTTTCTGCGTTCCATCTTTTGCGGTAACCGTGTCGGTGTAACTAGCATAGATGCTCCTGAACCGGTAGCCACGAACAGAACGAGATCCTCCCTGGTAGAATACGCGGGCATCGTCTTCTAGGGCAGAATCAAAGAACTTGCCCACGCTTCCGCTTACCGCTCCATAGAATGTCCAGAACAAGGGATGGTACAGATTAACAGTACCTTCGGAATAGGTATAGGGATTGCCGATCATGGTGGGATTGTCAAGGGAAGCAGTTAGGTTGAGACCCATACCGAACGTAGGCGCTAGGCGTATTCCCTTGGTGGGATTAAAATAGTCATCGGTAAAGTCAAAGGTCAGGGCGATTTCCTGCTTTTGCTTTAGCAGCTGGTCTTCGTTTCTTTTTACATAACGGGAATCGATAGTCCCACGGAAACGGATATGGTTGGTGATGCCGAATGTCAGGTCCGCGCGGTTGATAACTTCGTAACGTTCTTCAATACTGTCCGGGTAAGCCGGCGGGTTGATTTTTTCGTGGTTGAAACTAAGGCGGTCGTCGAAACGGATGGCGGTAGGGATAAACGAGAAAGATGTTCCGAACAGGAGGGGATTTGCGTAACCAACGGAAAATTCCTGCTTGTGCTGTGCAATTTGCCCGCCAGTGGAAAATTCATGGAAGTGCCCAATGAAGTTCTTGTGTTTGGCGTAGGCCTGGGCGCCAAATCCGTAGATTTCTTCGTAGAAGAATCCGTAGCGGGCTTCGCCGGGTACACGTTCTGTTACGTCTAAGTGTACGTCAGAAAGGCCGTCTTCACGCAAGGAGTCATTCATTTTTATCTGGGTGAACATCTGTGTTGAAAAAAGCTTGTTTTTGAATGTGTTGTATTGTTTACCGTCGATGGTTTCGCCTTGGGGGATTTTCCATAGGGAAGATAGCCACGCGGTGTCGGTGAGTCCTTCTTTTTGAGGAGCGTTTCTTTCGCCACGGTCGGCGACTCTCTTGGCGGAACTCATGATGTTTCCCATAATTACCTTTGCACCGGGCTGAACGGTAATTTCTACATAGATTTTCTTTGCGACCGTATCGATTTTTTCTAGGTGGTCCAGATAGACATGTAGGTATCCTGCCTTGCGGAAAGCCGTTTGTATATATTGCAGGTCCTCTGAAATATCGTTGTCTTCAAATACTCTGTCGTGAGAGGTTTTTAGTGAAGACGTGTCTATTTCAACGCTATCGGTCTGTGGCATTTTTAGAAGAGTCCCTGCGAACCGGTAACGCACTCCTTCGTCTAAAGTGAAGAGGTATCCGCTTTGAATGCTGTCTGCGGCTAGGTATTCGCGCTTGATATCCATCTTGATATCTAGGCTGAAGTAACCTTTGGAGTAGTACAGGGCTCGAACGTTTTCGAGGGAAAGCCTCATCATGAAATCTTGTTTTGTGGTGTCCAGCTTCCCGAATTCTTCTGGAATATCCAACTGCTCCTCTAGCTGGTAGCTGGAGAACACCTGGTTTCCGTCAAAGTTCATGTACCAGGGGTGTTTATCTCCTTCGTCGGCCCAAATTGTGCATGCAAGGGCAAAGAGAATCGCTAGAATCTTTTTCATGGCTTTGCCCCTGTTTTGGATTTTTCTTTTTCGGAATCTTTTTCAACAGGCGATTCGTAGGACTCACAGTGTCCAACGCCCAAAAGACAAGGATTCCAGAACCTGTAGGTGTAGTTGATACCCACATTCTTTTCAATGCGGTTCTCGTTGCCTTCGGTACCGGTATTGGTCAAGTACTGCTTCGATACCAGCAGACCGCTTAAAGATAGGGTGGGGTTGATGTGATTCTTGTGAGAATATTCCTTTTCGCGGAATACAGGGAGGGTGTAGTTTACGCCGAATTGCAGTGCCTGATCGTATGTGGGGTTTTCGCTCTGGTCTTGTGTATATCCGAAGATCAAGCTTAGGTCCTTGACCCATCGGTCAAGAGAAACGGGAACTTTGAAGTAGCTTGAATCCCTTTCATTGGTCGTGTTGCTGTTGAAGAGCATCACCTTCATGTCAATATCGCCGATGTATTCACCGCCAAGAGTCCTGTTGGCGGTAGATGAAAGGAATTTTCCAATAGCCTTTCCTGCAAGTTTGTTCCAGTCCGTATTTTCATCGGTATCATCTGCAATACAGCCCAGGAATATATTGTAGTAAATTGCGGCAGCGCTGGACTCTCGGCCGCAGTTTGAATTAGGCGTGGCAATCGGATTGGTTAGAGTACCTTGGATGTCAAAATTGACAGGGCATGTTTCGTTTTGGTTGTCGTCTGTTTCAGTACAGTATGGCAGTTCTTGTGAACTGGAAACATCGATGACGCCTTTTTGCCAGGGTACATCGGCCCAGCTGATTCGGAAATAGTTCAAGTCGAAGTTATAGACATCCTTGACGCCAATGAATCCTGCGTTGGCGTTGGTGAAATCGCCGCGAAGTAGCGGCCTGTTGGTGTTGCCCAAAACCCAAATGTCAAAGGTAAAGGGGAATGCGGCGAAGGGTGAAAGAATTTCAATGGAATCCTTTTGCGTGTCCATCACATGTACAGATAGGTTGATGGGACTGGCTGCAGAAATCTTTGCCTCTTTGTTTTCCGTCTTTCGCAGTCTTGCTATGGCGTTATTGAACATGGCTAAAATCTTGTCTAGGGAATTAGGCGTTACTTCAATTTCCAAGTCTTTCTTGTACACGGCTTTGTCAATAGAGATGTTACCTTCGATACTCTTGTTCCTGATAAGGCCGTCTATGGAATGGGGTATGACGAATTTGATATCGCCTTGTCCTAGAACTTCTGCATCGCCGTATGATTCATGGTTGAAAAGGTATTGGATGGAAGGCAACTCTGTAGAAATGACGAGAGCGTCATTGTTGTCTTCCATGTGGCTAGAAATGTTTTCAAGAAGTAGCGTATGGTGCTTTGTGTGGATGGTGTATTTTTCTGACTGCAAGTCGATACCTTGCAGCTGCATCTTGTTTAGGTCAAATTGCAATGTTCCCGAAATGGTTTCGGCGCTGTCGTTTTGAGTAGAAGCTTCTGTGATGTCAAGAATTCCCTTTTCTAGGTGTCCTCTTGCACGTAGCGGGAACATATAGTTCAGCTTGGGTGGCTGATAATAAGTGGAATCTGTTTGAAGGTCGGCGGTGATGCCGTTTAAGCCTTCCCGGATATTTGCGGTGAGGGCAATCTGCAGATCAGTTTTCTTGATTTCGCTGACGGTGCCTGGAATAAACCACGAACCGTTCATGTTTACGTTTCCCGTGAATACCAAGGCGGTGTCGATGAATCCTTCGGCCCATAGGTTTCCTCCGTTGTCGGTACTATGAGAAAGGCTCAGGTGTCGTTTGTCGTTGAACACGTTGTCCAGGGTAACCTGTGTAGTGCCGGTCCAGCCGCCGCCCCCGATTCCTAAGTAGGCGTTCAGTTCTACCTTGCTACCTTCGGCAAAGAGGTTCATTTTTTTGATATTGAAAAGATATGGCGGAATTTTGCTGAACTCGATGTCGGTGAATTCGATATTTCCCTGCAATCCAACTTTTTCTTCGTAGGCGATGTCACCATTGATAAAGCCCGAGGTGAATGTGGTGTCGTTGATTGGGTCCAGCAGTAGCGGAATGTTGAATTTTTCAGATGCTGCCCAGGCATGTACAACCTGTATGGGTAGGACTCCCGTAGGCTTGAAATCTGGGTTGGAATCGTTGGGCAAGATGAATATGGCTTCGCCCTGAACTTTGTTCTGGCTTTGTATGGCCTCTGCCTTGTCAATAAAGATGGTGTCGCCGTTCTGTCTTGCAGAAACGCTCCCCTTCAGGTTGTAGGGGTCAAAATACCCGTCCATGCTGACATCGGCTTTTCCTACGTTGGTATCGAAGTTCTGTGTCCACCTGCCGGTTACCTTGCCGTTCAATTTTTCGTTCAGTTTTGTCTTGGCAAAAGGTATGGTGGATATCTCTACTTGGTCGGCAGAGACGTCAATGGTAATGGAATCCATGATGGTCACGTATGCCCTGGCGCTCCCGCCATGCCGTTGGGTTACGTTCCAGGAGGTGTGGGGAGCAGGTTCGTCCCAGACCACATCGCCCGTGAAGTCAAAAGTTTCTTTGGGCGTATAGATGATTCCTTTCGAAAAATCGATACCGTGTTTGTCGATGAGCAGCACCGTCTGTAAGGAATCCGCCTTCATTTGGTAGGCGTATTCCACGTTCGGAATTTTGACGAATATTCGGGTCTTTCCGTCGAAAACAGTGCCGTAAACTTTAAACCTGTCCTTGAGAACGAGTTCTCCCTTGGTCCAGTCTAGAGCCCAAGGTTCAAGCGGTGACATGTCGCCTGTGTAGGTGACAGGGATGTCGCTGTCCAGATCGATATTTGCTTCGACCACGGAGCCTTGTCGGGTCTCCACTTTTGCCGTTATCTTGTTGCCCTTCTTTTCGGCGGAATGGATGGTCATGTCAAGGGGCATCATCTGCGGGCCGAACAGCGCACTCATCTTCTCCACTTTTCCCGAAGCGGTTCCGTTGAGTTTCGTGTCCATATCGGCAGTAAGATGTATGGTTCCGCCCTCGTCATTTTTTAATAAAACGTCGGAATGGAATCGCTTCTGATCGCCCTTGACGCGTATAGTGGCGTTTAGCGGCATCAGTGGCCAGAACTCTCCGATGCGGGTCTTGATGGTGACATCGTAGTTGGGCTTACCAGTCTTGGGGTGGAGGCTTGCCTTGGTCTGCACGTGGAGCTTGCCGATGGTGGGTGCTCCCTTGGGAATCTTGACGGGTAGCCAATCTTCGACCTTCTTGACGTCTAAAGAGGTCGTAGTGGATACGGCCGCCAAGTTTTTCTTGGAGGTTGAAGCGTCAACAGCAATGGAATCTGGGCCGGCCACCACCTTACCCTTCATCTTGATTTGATCGGACTTGAAATCCAGGGACACGCCGACCTTGGCCGGGTATTTCACGAAATCGCCCTTGATGCTATCAGCGCTAAACCGGGCCTTGGTGGAGCCCTCGCTCTTTAGAGAAATGTCTTTGGCCTCCCAGTGTTTGCTGGAGTCTATTTCTACAGTAAGTTTTCCGACACCGATATTCACCGGCACGTAGAATTTTACCTGTTCCGGCAGGGATGGTGGCGAACTGTCTGTTTCGACATTCTTTTCTTTGGGCGGTCCTGCAGAAGAAATGCTGACATTGACCTCGCCGGCCTGCAGCTGGATGTTTCGGTTCTCCTGGAACAGGGTGATGTCCAGGTCCGTGTTCCTCAGGATAAAGGTGTTTTCACCAGTTTTGATAGCGATGGAATCCCAGTGGTGTGTCAGGTAGCCGTCTTGGCGGTGCCCGTGGGGTGAAATTTCAAGAGATCCGAAACTGTGGGGGCTTGAAAGGATTACATCCAGCAAATAGTCCGACAACCAGGTGCAAAGAGCCAATGCACCCACAATCGCCGTCGTGATTACGGCGGGCCTAAGGAATGTCGAAGTTCGATTCTTCAACTAGCTAGAATTATAGAAAAGGGGGTGCTTTTTGTTGGATTCTTTTTCTCGAAAAGCGCGCGTAAGTCGTTGAGTGTCAATGAGTTATGCGAAAGATTTCCAGCTGAAGAGGCTTCTGCTTTTGTTTTGTAAATTTTTGTAAACAAACAGCGAGGAAAGCTAGTAAAATCCGTGAACTTTTGGGCGAAATGTTCAATAATTCGGTATTTATTTTAAATTTTACCACGATGCAGGACAAACGAAAAAAGAAATGGATTGGTGTGGGGAGTGGAGTCCTTCTCATCGTTCTTGGAATCCTCCTGAATATCGTGCCCAACAAGCTTGTGGGCGTCTTTGGCTTGCCTCTTTTCCTTGATTGTATCGGCACCATACTTGTCGCTATGCTGGGGGGTGTTTTCCCTGCAGTGCTAGTTGGCTTTACCACGAATTTGGTGAAGAGCTTGTCGGGTTCGTTCTCCATGTTCTATGGAGTCATAAGCATTTTCATAGGTCTTGCAACAGTATTCTTTTACAACAAGAAGTTCTTCTCCAGTATTCCCAAGTTGTTTGTGGTCATATTCTGCTACGCTCTTCTGGGGGGAGGCCTTGGTTCTGTATTCACTTATTACCTTCATCGTCAGAGCTTTGGAACTGGCGTGTCGGCTCCATTCGCCCAGTACCTTCACGAAGTTTTAGGTACCAGTGTTTTCAATTCGCAGTTGATGGCCGATGTGGTGGTGGACCTTTTTGACAAGTCCGTAACCGTTATCGTTGCCATTGTTGCATTCCACTTCATTTCTCGCAGAGTCAAGAATTACCTGAATCATGTTTTTCAACGGAATGTGAATGACAAGAATGCCGGAATGGCGGTCCGGTATTCCCTGCTCGGGAAGGTGATGCTGGTCGTAATTGTTTCGGAACTGCTTCTGGCTGTCTTCGTTGCAAACATCGGTTATTTCCTTTACCAAGAAAAGGCTGTTGCCAAGTACACCTCCATTGCCTACGGCCTTACAGACGCTGCAGCCATTGTGTTGGACGGCAACCGTTTGATGACGTATCTGCAAGAAGGCCGCGAAGCGGAAGGCTACGAGGAAACAGAAAAGGAACTGTATGCCATCAGGGAGGGGTTCCCTACGGCAAAATACCTGTATGTTTATCACATTGCTCAAGATGGCTGCCATGTCATCTTTGACCTGATGTCGACCGATGGCGAAGAGCCTAGTCAGGTGGGGGATGTGGTGCCCTTTGACCCGAGCTTTGAGGAGTATTTACCGGCGCTTCTTAAAGGCGATTCCATTGGACCGGTGGTATCTGATGATTCTTACGGATGGCTGTTGACGGTTTATAAGCCCCTGAAGGATTCCAGCGGAACGACTGTGGCCTATGTGGCGGCTGACATCACCATGGAGTCCATTTTGATGGACGAAATTTCGTTCCTTATCAAGGAATTGTCCTTGTTCTTTGGAGTTTCTCTCGTTATCATGTGCCTGATCGCCGAAGCCATGAAACGAGGCATAGTGATTCCCATCAATCGGATGTCCAAGGAAGCTATGTCCTTTGCCCATAATTCCGATGTAGGCCGCCAGATTAGTTTGCGACGCGTGAAGGCCATAGATATTCGATCCGATGACGAAATCCAGAACCTCTACAATGCGTTCTCTACCATGGCCGAAGATTTTCTTGCCTATATCATCCAGATAAAGGCACAGAATGAACGTATTACCCGCATGCAAGATGAAATCGTCGTGAGCTTTGCGGAACTGGTGGAAGCCCGTGACGAAGGTACCGGAAACCACATCAAGAAGACGGCCGCCTACGTAGAAGCTATTGCCCGCCAGTTGAAGAAAGAGGGCACTTATGCGGACGAACTCACTGACGAAAGCATCGCCAGGTTCAAGCGCTCTGCGCCTCTCCACGATATCGGGAAGATTGCCATTTCGGATTTGATTCTGAACAAGCCCGGCAAACTGACCGACGAAGAATTTGAAATCATGAAGTCCCACACCACCGAAGGTTGGAAAATCCTGCAGAAGATTGTGGCCAATACGGGTGACTCCATGGAAGCGGAGTATCTGAGAGAGGCTATCGAGATGGCCCATTACCATCACGAGAAGTGGGACGGAACAGGTTACCCGAACCACATAAAGGGTGACGAAATTCCGCTTTCTGCCCGCATTATGGCCGTGGCTGACGTGTTTGACGCCCTGGTGGCGGAACGCGTGTACAAGAAACCCTTCACTTTCGAAAAGGCCATGGCTATCATTACCGAAGGGGCTGGCAAGCATTTTGACCCCAAGGTGGTGGAAGCCTTCAGCCACATTGCGGCAGGCCTGTACGATGAACGGACAAAGCTCTCGGCAGTGTGAAATGTGTGATGTGAGGTGTGTAATTAGTCTTACACATTAGTCACTTTACATTACACATTACACACTACACACTTCACATTGCGGCTCTGCCGCTAGAATTGGAAGTAGATAAACGGGCAACTGTCCGCGCTCATGAACTGGTACATCACGAAGATGATGAACGCCGTGCTTGCAACCATCAGGGGGATGGGCTGCGAGGCGAACATGATGCGGTAGCGGCTCTTGACTTTTTTGGGAATCCAGTGGATGAACATGCCGGCCACAAATACCAAAATGATGTTGATGTGTTCCCAGGCAATGGTGCCGAGAGTATCCCACTTCCAGGCGGTACCCATTTGCTGGACCATGTTCTTGGCCGTGTTCCAGGCCACTTCGTTGGCCTCTGCCGGGTCCAGGTTGGAGCCTGCGCGGAAGAAGAGGCGGGTAAAGGTGATGAACACGAAGGTGAGGCTCACGTTCCAGGCCACGTAGAGCCAGTGGAAGGTCTTGTCGCTGAACAGGCGGAAAACCAGCACTGCATAAATGCCCAGAAACAGCACGCCGAACCACACGGTGGTAATGGCGAAGATGGCGATGTGGGTCTGCTTGAAGGTGATGGCGCTGGCGGCAAACAGCAAGAATGCAGCGACGGCACGGAAGTTGATGCTCCGCTTGACCCAGATCTTGTTGAACACCTGGCCGAAACCATTGAGGCCACCCCAGATGATAAAGTTCCAGCTGGCTCCGTGCCACCAGCCGCCTACGACCTGTGTCGCCATGGCGTTCATGTTGGTGGTGATAAACTTGCGGGAATCGGGCTTGACGTAGGCATAAATGGCGATGTAGAGGAAGAATACGCCCAGGGCGACACCCACCCAGACACTGCCCGAAAGTAAAACGGCCACCAGGCTCAAGAATCCCATCCAGAAGAAGGTGCCCACAGAGGCGCCACGGTTACCGCCCAGCGGGATGTAAAGGTAGTCGCGCCACCAGCTGGAAAGGGAGATGTGCCAGCGACGCCAGAATTCCGTGGGGGAGAGCGCCTTGTAGGGACTGTTGAAGTTCTGGGGCAGGCGGAATCCCATCAGGAGAGCTACGCCGATGGCGATGTCGGTGTATCCCGAAAAGTCGGCATACACCTGCAGCGAATAGGCGAACAGGGCAATCAGGTTTTCAAGGCCCGTAAAGAGCAGGGGCGTGTCGAATACCCGGTCCACAAAGTTGGTGGCCAGGTAGTCGCTTAGGATGACCTTCTTGGCAAGGCCGTTCAGCACCCAGAAGACGGCAATGCCGAAGGTGCGACGGGGGAGGAAATATTTTTTGTAAAGCTGGGGCACGAACTTGTCGGCTCGCACGATGGGGCCCGCCACCAATTGCGGGAAAAAGGTGAGATAGAACCCGAAATTCAAGATGTTGTCCACGGCCTTGATTTTTCCGCGGTAGATGTCGATGCAGTAGCTGATGGCCTGGAATGTAAAGAAGGAAATGCCCACTGGCAAGATGATGGTATCTACCAGGGAGTGGGTACCGAACATCTTGTTGCTGGCCGCCGCAAAGAAGTTATAGACGTGCAGCTCGATGCCGGTAAAGTCCCGCAGGGCGTCCAGGAAGAAATAGGAATACTTGTAGTAGCACAGCACCAGCAGGTCGATAATGACCACGATGATCATCCAGAGTTTCTTTTTCCAGTGCTGTTCGGCCTTTTCGATCCACTTGCCGATAAAGAAGTTCGCCACCACGCAGAACACGAGAATGCACACGTAGCTTCCGCTGGTCTTGTAATAGAAGAACATGCTGGTGGCAAACAGGAATGCGTTACGGAGCAGAATGCGGTTCTTGATCAGGGTGAGGATGGCAAACACCACGGCGAAGAAACCCCAGAAGTAGAACTGCGTAAACAGCAGGGGACTGTTCGGGTCAAACGAAAACGTTCTAGTAAGATATGGTATCAAGTAATCCAACATAAAGTGTCATCCTGAGCGGAGGGCATCGCCCGTAGTCGAAGGATCTAGTCCTTCATTAGGTTCCTCCATTCTGGGTTCATTTGATTTATCAGATTATTTTTCTTTTCTCTTTTCCAACCTTTTAATTGTTTCTCTCTTGCGATAGCATCTGTTATTTCGGTATAGCGTTCAAAATAAACAAGTTTGTTGATTTTGTACTTTGATGTAAATTTTGCACCACTGCCGTTTGTATGTTCAAGTGCACGACGTTCAATATCGTTAGTGACCCCAATATATAGAGTGGAGTTACTTTGATTTGTCATCATATATGTGTAGTAGCTATTTGACATCTTATTAGATCCTTCGGCTACGAACCTTCGGTTCTTCGCTCAGGATGACACTGTGCTTACCTGTTGCCTCTTTCGTCTTTCGTCTGTGGAGCCGTAGGCTTGTTCTCTTGCTTCTTCTGTGCGGGTAAATTGGCGATGTGGTCCTGGTAGGCCTGGATAAGGGCCTTGTAGAACAGGTCGCCCAAAAGGTTGTAGCCGGACAGGTTGAAGTGGACCTTGTCTTTTTTGGCGAGGCTCGCGTGTTCCCACTTGGCCATGGAACCCAGGCCACCCATGATGCTGAACTTGTCCCAGACGCCAGCCTTGTGCTTGTCGGCCAGCATAAAGAAGGACTTGCGGGCCACTTCGCCATTGCCGTGCTGCACGAACTTTTTCCGCTTGACCTTGCGGAACATGTCATTGTTGGTCTCGAAGATGAACGCCGCGTCGGGGTTCACCCTCTTGAACCGTTCGATCAGCCTGTCGTAATCTTCACGGAACTGCTTGTCGTTAAAGCGCTGCACGTTGGCGTCGTTGATGCCGATGGCGAAAATTACCAGGTCCGGCTTGAAAAACGCCATCTCTTTTTCGAACTGGGGGCAGACCTCTTCGAAGTAGTCGTGGACCTTCGCACCGTTGATGCCTACGTTGGTGTAGATGATACCCGGAGAGTCGTTTTCGGAAAGGATTCCCGTGAGGGTAAACCTGGGCCGTGCATTTTTCTTGACCGAGTCGGGGACGGCGGCGGGTTCCGTGAAGCAGTGGTCGTCAGGATTGTTGGTGGGGTCCTGTTCCCCTTCTTCGTAGTTGATGTTCGCCTTCTTGGCCGCCAGTTCGGCGCACCGGTCGCGGGCCGTAGAATCTTTGGTCTTGGCTTCTTCGCGGGCGAGACAGGCGGTGTCCAGCACGTCGCATTCCCCCTGGAACATGGAGTCACGCGCCACCTCTGGCGCTGCGTTTTGCACTTGTGCGTTCTGCAGCTTCAAAACGTTGGCCGGAACTTTTGCCTTTTCTGTCTTGCTGGAATCTTTACCGTCCAAAACTGCACCTCGGGCCTCAAGCCCCGAGCCTTTCTCGTCTGACTTCAGCGAATCCATCTTCAGGGAATCCGCCAGCCTGGCGAGGGAATCCTGCAGCAGGGAGTCGTTGATGAACTGCGCTATGGAAGCCTGTTTCAGGGAGTCCATCCAGCGGAACTGAATCTGGATGGTGTCGATGGGCCGTGGGCTTTCGAAAACGTAACTCTGGCTTACGGTGTCGTGTACGCCGTAGATGTCGGTGGAATCCACCCGCAGCACGGGAACCACGTCATTGTTGTCGCTGTAGCCGAACAGGCGGAAACGGGTCTCTCCCCAGATGGGGGCGGAGTTGTACTTGTCCAGCATCAGGGTGATTTCGGCACGGGGATCACTGGTGCTGACCGCAATGCCCAGCAGTCCAAGCGGTTTAGAAATTTCGCGTTGGACGTTCTTGTTCTTGTCCCAGATGCCCTTGTAGTAGCTGGCGTAGCTGGAGGGCGTGTTGGTGCGGGCGGCGGAGTAGGGGAACACGAAGCCGCGGCCCGCCGAGGCTCCCGGGTATTCCTTGATCATGTGCTCGCGGATACGGCCCGAAATCACGTCGGCTTGCAGGTGGGATCCGCCGATGTGCATGATTCGCACCTGCCCCTTGTTCTCGAACACCAGAGTATCCATCTTCTCGAAGAACTTGGTGAAGGCCTCGTTCCCTTTGGGGAACTGGATGACGTTTATGGTGGTGTCGATAAAGTCGTACTTGGCGAGGTCAAGACTGTAACTGCCGGGGGCGATGGTCAGGTCCTTGGCAAAGGCCGAAAGGGCCGCGAGGGCGACGACGAGGAGGAAGCGGATCATGGGGCGGCATCCTCCTTCGTTACGCTAGAATCCTGCGCGGGGGTGTTAGGGGGTGTCCCCCTAGGCGAAGGGGTAGCGGATGACGCGTCAGCGCCAGGAGCGAGGGGAAGGCTTTCCCCCTTTGTTTCGCTGGCAGAACTGTCTTGCCCTAATTCCGAATTCTGAACTCCGAATTCCGAATTCTCCTTCCACTGTTGCAGTTCCTTCATCTTCTCGTCGTTAAGGCCGTGGCGGTCGCGGAACTTGAAGTAGTCGTAGTGCATGCGGAGAGCCGCGCAGAACAGGTCTCCCATGTAGGCGGCGCCCCGGCGGGTGAAGTGGATGTGGTCGGTGAAGCCGAGAGCGGGTTCGCGGTTTGCCCACTTGATCATGGAGCCGTTTCCGCCCATGACCCGGTGCATGTCCCAGTAGGCGGCGCCGTTTTCGAGAGCCACTTCGCGAAGGGTCTTGATGGTGAGGGGAAGGCCCGGATAGGTTTTCCATTCGCCGTCTACCTGTTTTGCCATGTCGGCGGGGCCGATGAACAGGATGTCGGCGTCGGGGTTCGCCTTCTGGATAGCCTGGATCTGCTTGGTGATGAGTTTCTTGGTCCAGTCCACGTTGCCGCTGTTGGTACCCGGCACCAGGTTGCCGCCGTATTCCATGATGATGAGCCGGGCGTTCATGGCCTTGTAAGATTCCGCCAGCAGTTGCGAATCGATGCGGTGGAACACCGTGCCCGAAGAGCCTCGCATGGCCACGTTATCGACGGCCACGCCATAGGCTCCGTCGGCGGAAATGGCGTAGATTTCGGCGCTTCCGTCCAGGTAGATTTTGGCGTTGGAGGTGGTGTCGGGGAGTTTCCAGGTATAGACGTTGAGCTTGGTCATCCGTTCCACTTCGGGAGCGGCCGCCGTCTCGAAGGCGGTGCGCTTTTTCACCTTGAAGGTGCTGTCTTCGTTCAGTCCCACGGTGTCTGCGTAGGTGCGCTGGTAAACCAGCTTGAGCCGTAGTGACCCACGCTTGCCGGCGAGGACCTTTACCGTAGAGTAGCCGCCTACGTGGGGGAAGGCGTTCTTGCGGTCTTCCCGTTTCTTGATGCCGATGACGGCGGATCCTTCCAGGTCGGCGAACTGGGCCAGGGGGCCGTAGCGGTTGTGGTCCGCCTCTTCTTCCTTGGGGCCGAACAGAATGTAGCGCTTGAGTTCCCCTTCGTTCCAGTGGCTGGTGGTCTGGGAAGGGATGGTAAGGATAGGCGGCATCATGCCTGGACCCGCGCCGCCGAATTCGTCTTGCAGGTCTTCGCGGATGGTGGCGGAAATGCGGTCTTCTTCTAGCTGGGAGTCTCCGTAGTGGACGATATGGACTACGTTGCTGTCCAGTTCCGCGAGCTGAAGGTGCAAGAAGAAACGGTCGAACCAGGCGGGGTCATCGCCCGGCAGGTCGAAGCGGGTCTTGCCGCTTTTGAAAAAGTCCTCGTAGTACTTGAGGGAGTCGCTGTAGGCCGCAAATTCCTTTCTCTTGGTGGCTTCCATCATTTCCCGGATGGCCTCTTCGGGGTCCACGGATGTAGAGTCGGCGGTGGAGTCCTTGGGCGCCTGCTTTTCGAAGATGTCGGTGAGCTTCGGGTAGCGCAGGGTGTATTCGCCCACCTTGATGCCACCGTCAGGATAGACTACGGCGATAACGCCGAGGACGACGAACAGGCTGATGATGGAAAGAAGGACTTTGAGGGGGGACATCATGGGGTAGGGGATAGGATTTTGGGGCTAGGATCTAGGATCTAGGGGCTAGGATTTAGGATGTCGGGGTGGGGGAGGGTTCCCCCTCGCTTCTGCCCCATGTCATTCCCGGCTTGACCGGGAATCTCCATGAGTCATCCGCGACCCCCTCTAGCGGGGCTTCAGACGCCAGCCCCGCAACGCCCTGGCTTATTCTGCTTTTTTCACCTCGGTTTTTAAGCGTTCAACGATGGTGTCTGCGTTGCCCACGAACATTTCGCCGGTGCGCATGTCCTTGTATTCGAACTCGCCGGCCCCTGCCTTGGATCCATCTACATAGACGACGATTGTGGCGCCCTGGTAGTTGGCCTGATCCAGCTGCTTGCCCATCTTCATGGGAGCGAGAGGGTGGGACACGACCTTTCCGCCTGCACGGAACATCTGGGCGGTCTCGAAGACCTTTTTCATGTCGTTTGTGAAGCTTGCGATGTAAAAATCCACGCTCTGTTTGGGGCTGGGGAGCAGCTTGTGTTCGGCTAAAAGGTCTGCCAGCACCACGTCGCCCATGCCAAAGCCCACGCCAGGAATCCGTTCGCCGCCCAGTTTTTCGGTCAGGCTGTCGTAGCGGCCGCCGCCGGCGATTGCGCGCATGGATTTTCCCTTGTCGAAGACTTCGAACACGATGCCGGTGTAGTAGGCGAGACCGCGGACAATACTCAGGTCCAGGTTCACGCAATCGCCGTAGCCCGCGGCAGCGAGCGTCTCAAACAAATCTTCGATTTCTTTGAGTGCGGCGGCCGCGTTTTCGCTCTTCACGGCGTTGCGGACTTCTTCGAGACTCTTGCAGCTCATGAAGTCGTCCAGCTGCTTGATTTGCGTTTCGGAGAGGCCTGCTTCGGTGAGAGCCTTGGCAAACGCCTCGGGCCCGATTTTCAGGCGGCGGTCCAGCACCGGGTAAACAAGGGAGGGGTTTGGTGCACCGATTTCTTCCAGGTAGGTGGCCAAGAGCTTCCGGCTGGAGACGCCGATGGCAAATTCGTTGTCCTTCAGGCCGAACTTACGGAGCATGGTGGCGATGGCTGCCATCAGGTCGGCTTCGGCGTAGATGCTTTCGGTGCCGATAATGTCCATGTTCAGCTGGAAAAACTCGCGGAGACGGCCCTTCTGTGCCTTTTCGTAGCGGAAAAGCCGCGGCATAGAGAACCACTTGAAGGGCTTCTTCAGTTCCCTGGCCTTCTGGATGACCAGGCGGGCAAGGGTCGGGGTCATTTCGGGGCGGAGCGCGATTTCGCGGTCGCCCTTGTCCTTGAAGTTGTAGAGCTGGCTCACGATTTCTTCGCCGGACTTGCCCGTATAAAGCTCCAGATGCTCGAACATGGGGCCTTCGTATTCTTCGTAGGCGAAACTTTCGGCGGTGCTCCGCCAAGTGTCAAAGATGTAGTTCTGGATGCGCTGCGCTTCCGGGTAAAAATCGCGGGTGCCCTTGGGCAACTGAGGGATAGAAATGCTCATAGTGGGCGAAAATTTAGAAAATTGGGCGTTTTGCGGGCTGAAATGGGTTGTGAAAGTCCGTTGAAAAAGGGCCGTTTTACATTTTTTTTCCTAATTAAGTGTGCTTTCCCGTTATAAAAAGAATATATTACTGAAGGGGAGCATTTGGAAGGTGTCTATGAGTATTCTTCAAGGAAGAAGTTTTGTGGTGTTGTGCATGGTGGCCGCCAGTTCCATGTCGGTTGCCTTCGCCAAACAGGTGAATGTTTCTACTACCACCGAATTGACTTCGGCTACTTTGAATGCCAAGGCGGGGGATACCATCTGGGTAGCTTCGGGCAAGTATGAACTGCCCTCATCCAACTGCCAAAACGACAAGTTCGTGAACGAGACTGGCCGCGATTGTGGCCGCATCTGGCTTGGTGCCGACGGTACTGCCGCGAATCCCATAGTTCTCGCTGGTTCAGACCCTGCAAATCCTCCTGAGATTTACGGTACTTCGGTCGGTAGCAACTACGGCATCCACGTAACGGGAAATTACGTTATCCTTAAAAACCTGAAAATCCATACCTTCAGCAAGGGTGTGGTATTCGACAATTCTGTCGGTGCCCTGATGGAAGACTGCGAGGTGTACCACACCGGAACGGAACTGGTCCATGTTCGGGATTCCAGCCAGCAGGTGACCCTGAACCGTAACTTTATTCATGGTTCTGGGTTCGATGTTGCCCAGTACGGTGAAGGTATTTATGTTGGCACTTACTATAAGGGTTGGGCGTCGTCGCAGCAGTCCGATAAGAATGCCGGTTTTTGGGGCGAAAGTGCATCGCAACACCGTTATAGTGGTTATGACTGGCGCGTGAATGATACGAAGATTACATGCAATATTGTGAAGGCGACAACGGCCGAGAACATTGACGTGAAGGAGGGAACTGTCAGGGGCGTTGTCCAGGGTAACATGTTTATTGGGGATAGTACCAATTATGATGGCCAGGTGGACCATGATGATGCGAACATCGACATGAAGGGTGCTTCCTGGACCGTTACCGGAAACTACTTCTACAATTCGCTCAAGCAGGGATTGCCCTACTACAATTCCCATTTCCGCTACTATGTAGAGGAAGTGGTGATGCCTGCAGATGGAAATAAATCGGGATCCAATGTAGGCAAGTATGAATCTTTTGTCAAATATCCGGTCACCGCCGATAAGTATGCCCAGAAAGGCTGGTGCGACAACAGCGACACTGACAAGAACGACTGCGTAGAGAGCAAGAACCACGTGGTAGAGGAAATCCGGGATGTCCGCAATGACTGTGCGGAACTTTTCAAGATTCCGAAGTCTGGCATCGGGTATTCGTCAAGTTTTACGCCGCCCTCCAGTGCGTCGGTCAATCCGTCCAGTTCGTCTTCGGTCATTTCCTCTTCGGGAAGTTCCTCTTATGAGACCGTGCGTCTTGAGGCGGAAGATGCAACTTGCACCGGGTGTACTGAAAAGACAAATCAGGCTGCATCGGGCGGTAAATATATGCGCACCGAAACGACGGGTAACATCACTTTCGATATCAATGTACCTGTCGCCGGTCAATATGAGATTGTAATCCGTTTCAGTAATACTGCGGCTAATGCCAAGACCCAGGATATCTACGTGAATGGTTCCAAGGTGAAATCCCAGCAGTTCCCGGTAACGCTTGAAGGGAACTTGGGCGGGGCTGCCGCGGCCTTTGAGGATATGCCGGTTCAGGTATCGCTGAAGGCGGGGGCCAATACCTTCGCTATCATCAAGAACTGGGGGCATGTGGACATCGACTACATCGAGGTGGCTGTTCCTAATCAGAGCGGTCCGTCGTCTTCGGCGTCGGTGACATCGTCTGCGTCTGCGCCTACCAGCAGTTCCTCGGCCTCATCTCCTGTTAGCAACTCCTCCGTGCAACCGGCTTCTAGCGCCTCTGCAACGGCAATACCATCCATTGCGGCAAATGTTCCCCTGTTCAGGGCCTATGCCGTGGGCAAGTCCATTCATCTTGAAGGGGTGCGTCCAGGCCAGGCTTGCGATGTGTTGGACATGCAGGGTAGGGTGCTGCACTCAGGCAGGGTTCCTGCTGCGACGGGTGTTTCTGTCAGCGTGGACCGCCCGGGAGTTTACCTGGTCAAGGTTGGGTCAAGTGTGCGGACTGTGAAGATAGGGCGGTAATCACTGGGTAATAGTTTGTACTAAAAAGTACATAGGTTGGGCAATTGTAAATTTTTTTGTGCTGCTCTTGCCAAGATTCTAACTTTTAGGTACATTAAAGCCCGATGACGCATCTCGCTGTTTTAAGGCGAGGTGCGTTTTGCGTTTAAGGGTTTTTCTTAATCACCGACACGCAGAACGCCTCTGACAATCAACCAGCCGCAAATGCGGCTACACAACGGAGGCTATATGAAGTCCAAGATAAATAGTGAGCCGCTCAATATGTTTGAGCGTTGAATTGTACAGTTAAATAATGTAAAGAAAAAATCTTGACAAAGGTAAAGAAATTGTATATATTATGAGAAGAGTTGTTACAAAACCCAGAATTCTTAAGGCGGCAAGGCTTATGCCCATGAAAGAACAGGTCCTTTTCGCTAAGTTGGTCAGGGATCTTGCGGAGATTGGGCCGGTATTGCCGCATTGGCCGAATTACAAGAAACTCACCGGTACGAACACGTATCATTGCCATCTTTCTTACCATTGGGCGGCGTGCTGGATAGAAACTATAAAAGGAATCGAAGTGGAGGTCACTTATGTTGGAAACCGTGAAAATGCGCCTTACTAGTAAGGATGCCAAAGGGGTGAATTTCACCTTTGAGGGGAAGAATATCCCCGATTTTGTGGTGCTCTATTTTCAGTCCGCATTTCCTAATGTAGAGGTGCTCAATGCCGAAGACGAAGAGCCAGTCGAGATTATAAAGTCCGATTGGTTCAAGGAAATGGAGTCGTGTTCCACCCCCGCAGAGAGTTTGAAACTGCTTCGCACGACCTTTGGGTACACGCAGCAGCAACTTGCCGACAAGGTGGGGATTACCAAGCAGCAGGTGTCTGCGATGGAGCGGGGTAGGGAGCCGATTGGCCGCAAGATGGCCCACAGGCTCGCAAATGCCTTGGGAACAAGTTACAAGAACCTGTTCTGGTAAAAAAGGAGGTTAGTATGGCGAAAAAGAAAATGCCGCAAAAATATCGCGAAGCCCATAATGCTTGCTTTAAGAATTGGCGTTTGTTGAAAAAATCAAAAATGTGCGGATGTTTCTGTTGCCTCAATACATACCCTGCTTCGGAGGTTGTGGATTGGTGTGTTGAAAGAGACCGCCGTCGGACGGCGATTTGTCCCTGTTGTGGTGTAGATTCGGTAATCCCAGATGCGTCGGGATGGCCGTTGGATGCGGATTTTTTGAAGGAAATGGAGTATTGGTGGTTTAGAGCGAATGTGGTGTCTTATAAGGTGCCCGATAAAGTTGCGAAAAAAATCATTGCAATAGGGAAGAAATTTGACTTTCTTCATAAAATTTTGCCTGGCGCTTTTTTTTTCTGCTGATTCCGATGGAAAAATCAAATTGCATGGAATTATTGACCCGAATAGCAAAGGCAAATTTTTCCCCGACCTGAAGGACGGGGGATTATGAGAGACGGTGGGTGCGAGGGAACGCCGTGACCGAGCAACCTCCTGCGTAGCGAACCCATTTTTCGAGGCGAGAGGGCATGGTTGCTAGGCAAAAAATCCGGAGGGTAGCGGCGAACGAAGTGAAGGCGCGACCGACGGTCTTTTTTGCAGGCGACTGTGCCCTTGAGACTCGGATTATCTAGGGGGCGTTGCGGGGTGTCCCCGCAGAGGGGGTAGGGGAAGACTTGCCTTGGACCCTATCCCCTATCGCTACGCTCCAGGGTGACATGGGGAAGGGCAAGGCTTCGCCGAGGGGGAGGCTTCCCCCTTTGTAGTGAGAATTACAAGGAGATCCCCGCCTTCGCGGGGATGACAAGAGTGTGGCGGGCCTCGCAATGACAAGTGTGTGAGGGTCGCAATGATAAATTGGGGCGGATTCGCGGCATTTTTGTTCCGGATCCCGGATTACGAGCCCCGAATTACCTATATTTCAGGTCCGTAGTTGCATTTTTGCCTTGGTCCTGCGTCCAGATTCGCCAATTCCACTGGGCCTAAAGCAGGGAAACTCGGGCATAAACATGTAATTAGTTAAACAATCAAAAAAAGGAATGGCTATAATGGCTACTATCACTAAGGAAAAAGCTGCAGAGCTCACCGCCAAGTTCGGCGCCAACGAAAAGGATACCGGAAACGTCCGCGTGCAGGTCGCTATCCTCACCGAAAAGATCAAGAACCTGACCGAGCACATCAAGACCCACAAGAAGGACTTCCACTCCCTGCGCGGCCTGTCTATGATGGTTGCAAAGAGGAAGAACCTCCTCAAGTACTACGGCGAAAAGGACATTGTCGCCGCTCGTGCCCTCATCAAGGAACTCGGTCTCCGCGGCTAATCTGCGGACTGGAGATAATCTATGTCTATTGATGCATATCATCAAAAGTACGGCAAGATGCTGGACCCCAAGGAAGTGTCCGTGACACTCCCCGACGGCCGCGTCATTTCGTTTGAAACGGGCCGTATTGCAAAGCAGGCACGTGGTGCTGCTGTCGCCAAGATGGGTGACGCCTTCGTGCTTTCTACCGTTTGCTACGGCGAAGAGAAGGAAGGCGATTTCTTCCCGCTGACCGTCGAATACCGCGAAAAGGCCTACGCTGCTGGTCGCCTCCCGGGCGGCTACAACAAGCGTGAAGCCGGTCGCCCCAGCGACGAGGAAACTCTTTCTGCCCGTATCATCGACCGCCCGATTCGCCCGATGTTCCCCGAGAACTTCACGCGCGAAGTCCAGGTGATTGTGCAGGTTCTTTCTGCTGACCGCAAGTTCGCACCGGATGTGCTCGGCGTGTCTGCAGCATCCCTCTCTATCGGTCTTTCTGAACTGCCCTTCGAACAGCAGGTTGCCGCCGTACGCGTGGCCGTGGTCGATGGTCAGAACATCGTGATGCCCACCTACGAACAGATGGCCTGCGCCGATCTGGACCTGGTGGTCGCCGGTACCGAAGATTCCGTCTGCATGGTGGAAGGCGGTGCCTACGAAGTGTCCGAAGACACGATGATCAACGCAATTCTCGCCGGTCACGAAGCCATCAAGGCCATGTGCAAGGCCCAACAGGAACTGGTGGACCGCTGCGCTAAGCCCAAGATGGAACTCAAGCCGCAGCACGTTGGCGAAGCCCACGAAAAGCTTCTCGCCACGGTGAAGGAAGTCGTGTGGGACGAACTGAACAAGGACGTCCACTCCAACATGGTGAAGACCGACTTCTATCCGGCTATGGCAGACCTCTGCGCGAAGATGCTCGAAGACGAACGCATTCTCGCTATCATTGGCAAGGACGAAGAACAGGATCCTGCTCTCGTTGCAGACGCTAAGGCAATCTTCAGCGACTACGAACGCACTGCCATGCGCGAAATGATCCTGAACGAAGACGTGCGCCTCGACGGCCGTACGACGACCGAAGTCCGCCCCATCGAAATCGAACTCGGCGTTCTCCCGAGCGCTCACGGTTCTGCGATCTTCCAGCGTGGCGAAACCCAGGGTCTCGTGGTCTGCACGCTCGGCTCCAAGGCCGACGAACAGCGCTACGAAAGCCTGCAGGGCGAAGGCTCCAAGAGCTACATGCTGCATTACAACTTCCCGCCGTACTGCGTGGGTGAATGCAAGCGCCTCGGCATGAGCCGCCGCGAAATCGGTCACGGTCACCTCGCCGAACGCTCTCTCGCCGCCGTTCTTCCGCTGCCGGAAGACTTCCCGTACACCATCCGCGTGGTTTCCGAAATTCAGGAATCCAACGGTTCTTCTTCCATGGCCTCTGTTTGCGGTGGCTGCCTCAGCTTGATGGACGCTGGCGTTCCTATCAAGGCTCCGGTCGCAGGTGTCGCCATGGGCCTCATCTCCGAAAAGGGTTCCGTCAAGGAAGGCGGCAAGATCAAGATCTTGACCGACATCACCGGTACGGAAGACCACCTCGGCGATATGGACTTCAAGGTGACGGGTACTGCCGAAGGTATCACTGCCTTCCAGATGGATATCAAGATCCGCGGCATTACGCCGGAACTCATGCGCGAAGCTCTGGAACAGGCTCGCCAAGGCCGTCTGCACATCCTCGGCAAGATGGCTGAACTCGGCCTCGCCGCTCCGCGTCCGAAGGTTTCCGAGAAGGCTCCGACCATGATCAAGATGCGCATCCCGACCAACAAGATCCGCGACGTCATCGGTTCCGGTGGCTCCGTGATCAAGGGCATGCAGTCTCAGACGGGTTGCACGATCAACATCGACGACGATGGCAACATCGACATTGCCGCCCCGAGTGGCAAGGCCGCTGCAGTCTGCCGCCGCATGATCGAAGAACTCACTGCCGAACCCGAACCGGGCCGCAAGTACAAGGGCAAGGTCAAGACGATCCAGCCGTTTGGCGCATTCGTCGAAATTCTCCCGGGTCGCGACGGCCTCGTGCACATCTCCGAACTTGCCGACCACCGCGTCGAGAAGGTCGAAGACGTCGTTCACGTCGGTGACGAAGTCGAAGTGCTCTGCCTCGGTGTGGACCCGAAGGGCAAGGTGAAGCTTTCTATGAAGGCATTGCTCCCTCCGAAGGCTGCCCCGGCTGCCGAAGCACCTGCTGCCGAAGCTGCTCCGGAAGCTCCGGCTGAAGGCTAGTCGAACAGATTAACTCGTTCGTTTTAGATAAATTAAGCATCCCGCCCTTTTGAGGACGGGATGTTTTTTTTTGCACCGAAGGTGCTCACGGGATAAAACGCAGACCGGCAATTCTTTCCAAAGCAAAGCGTATTTGAGCGTGTCGGGAGGGTTTTAGGGAGGGCGCGCCCTCCCTATTCATTAAAGCGATGTGACAATTCCGTAACAATAAAAACAGATTTCGCACGAATAATTCCAAAATAATTTGTTCAAACCGAAAAATTCAATATATATTTAATGTTGGAAGCTTGAACGGATAGGGGTGTTTGGCAATGCTCGTTGCTTATTTTGCAACTCTCTGCGTTATCGCAGCGATTAACATGATACTCCAGTATCGTGTTAATTCCAAGCAGAATGGGCATTACTCCCTGCTGTTTTTTTCCGTATTCATTTCGTGTTTGGGCCACCTGATGCTGGCCCTGTCCTCTGGCCGGGACGAGGCGGTCCTTGCGAACAAGGTGATATACGCGGGGACCATCTTTTTGCCGCTTTTCACCTTCGATGCGAGCCTGTCCGTTTGCAAAATTCGGATTCCCGCCTTGGCTCACGACCTGTTCATGCTGGTGGTGTTTGTCATTTTCGGCATGTCGTTGACGGTAGGTTTCAACGATTTTTACTACAAGTCTATCGAATATATCCAGATTGAGGGTGCCGGTAACTATACCGCCGTGTACGGGACTGGACACGCTATTTTCAACTGCCTCATGGTTGGCTATGTGGTCTGCAATGTGACCCTGATTGTCTATGCCTTCATGAAAAAGAAGAACGTGTCGTTTAATAGTCTTATCGCCCTTTCGCTGATCGAAATCGTTTCCATTTTGTCGTTTTTCACGTCACGGTTCTTTGAATATGACACCCTGATTATGCCTGCGGTTTACGTGTTCGCCCAGTTCGCGCTGCTCTACATTTGTTACCGGGTCAAGCGTTACGACGTGGAACAGTTTATTTCCCAGGTGCTAGAAGGCAGGAATACGGACAGCTTTGTCCTGGTTACTTCGAAATACAATTACCTGGGCTGCAACGAGGTGGCTTTCGAGACATTCCCGAACCTGAAAAAATGCAGGATCGATTACAGGTTTCCCAATAATTCTAGGTTGAACCGGCTGCTTATTGTCTGGATTAAGGAAATGTCGAAGGGCATATTTGTCACTGAGAAAAAGTTCAAGAAGGCGGACAAGTTCTACAAAATCAGGTACGCCGAACTCCCTCTTTCTAGGCGAGAAAAGGCGTTCATGTTCAAGATAGAAGACGAGACCGCTATCCACAACTACATCAATATGCTGGGTGCCGACAATGTGCGCCTGGAGCAGATGCTCAAGGACAATGATTCCCAGATTCACACCCTTCAGGAACAGATGCTGGTTGGTATGGCCCACATGGTAGAAAACCGCGACAGCAATACGGGAAGCCATATCAAGCGTTCCAGCAACGTGGTCTCGATTCTTGTGGATTACCTGCGTAACAAGGATAGCCGCAGTCTTCCAGATTTCTTCTACGACACCTTGATTACGGCGGCTCCCATGCACGATATCGGCAAGATTGCCGTGGATGACCGTATCTTGCGGAAACCCGGCCGTTTTACTCCGGAGGAATACGAAGAGATGAAGAGCCACTCCGAGAAGGGCGCCATGATTGTGGAAAACCTGCTGACTTCGGTGGAGACTCCTGAATTCGTGAAGATCGTGTGCAATGTGACTAGGTATCATCATGAGCGTTACGACGGGGGAGGTTACCCGAACAAGCTGAAAGGGGAGGATATTCCTTACGAGGCCCGCATTATGGCGGTGGCCGACGTGTACGACGCCCTGGTGAGCCAGCGTTGCTACAAGGAGGCCATGTCCTTCGACAAGGCCTATTCCATTGTCGTGGAAGGAATGGGCTCCCAGTTCGACCCCTCCCTCAAGGAGTGCTTCGAGGCCTGCCGTGCCAAGCTGGAGGCCTACTACCGCGGGCTGAAGGAATAAAAACCTATATTTTCTGCAAAAAAAATCGGAGCTTATATGAAAGTCTTTATGGCTCAGCTTTTTGTGCAGGCTGGAAAACCCGAAGAAAATTTTGAAGCGATAAGGGTCGCCGTGGAAAGAGGCAAGGCGGTCGGTGCCGACCTGGTGCTTTTGCCCCAGAACGCTATCGAAGGTTCTACCATGCTGGGATCCCTAGGAGACGAGGTCGAGTTTCTCCAAAAATGTGGGGGCTTCAGGGACAAGGTGGCAGAACTTTCCCAAGGAATCGAAATCCTGCTGGGCGGAAGCGACATGCTTTCTGACGGTGGGGTGTTCTTTAGCAAAGGGAAACCTGCAAAATGGGGCTACGATTTCGAGGTTCTTTCTGGACTTTCCACCTTTACGGAAGGCAAGAACCTGGTTGTCCGCAACGCCTGTGCAGGCCATGCCCAAAAATTGCAGTGGCCGATTTTCTACCTGGATTTGGTAGGTACCGAAAACAGCGGCAAGAACATTTATGCCATGGACGGCGGCAGCGGCATTTGGGACAAAGGCGGAAACCAGGTGTTTGCCATGCCCCGGTTTGAATCGTCGGAATGCCTGGTAGAGGTGGGTGAGGACGGTTCTGTTTCCGGATTCCCCCAGAATACCGTTGTGGAGCCTGACCGCATTGCCCTTATCCACGATGCCTTGGTGTTCATGATTCGGGAGAACCTGAAAAAGTTCCATATTCCCCGCATGGTCATTGGGGCTAGCGGTGGTATCGACAGCGCCGTGTCGGCGGCCCTCTATGCGGAGGCTATTGGTGCAAAGAACGTTTACCTGATTAACATGCCCACCCGTTTCAATTCGGCTACTACCCGGAATGCGGCAGCGGACCTGGCGAAAAATCTGGGCTGCCCCTACATGGTGGCGCCTATTTCTGCCATCGTAGAATCCGTTTGCAACAGCTTGGGACAGTGCAAGTTCGAAGGGGACGATACCCCCATAAAGGTGGAAGGCATCAACCACGAGAACCTGCAGGCCAGAACCCGCTCGGCATCGGTGCTGTTGACGGTGGCCTCTGTGCTTGGAGCGGGCATTACCTGCAACGGCAACAAGAGTGAAGCTACCGCCGGTTACTGCACCCTGTACGGGGACAGTTGCGGCGTCATGTGTGCCCTGGGCGACCTGTGGAAAACGGACGTGTATGCTCTGGCCCGCTACATCAACCGCGACAAAGAAATTATCCCCCAGGCCTCTATAGACGTGCCTGCCAGCGCGGAACTCAGCGACGCCATGAACGTGGACGAGGGAAAGGGCGACCCCATCAAGTACCCGTATCACGACAAGCTCTTTGCCGAATGGGTGGAATGGGGGAGCAGTCTGGAAAGCACGGAAGCTCGCCTGGCGGCAGGCTTTGAAAGCTACTGCAAGGATTTGGGCGTGGACCTGGAGTATTTCAAGTCCCTGTTCAAGACTCCCGAAGAGGCTCTGCAAGACATGCGGGCCTGGCACAAGCGTTTCCGCGGGATTGCCTTGGCCAAGCGCATCCAGTTCCCGCCAATACTTTCTGTTTCGGGTCACGCTTTCGGTGCGGAATACCCGGAATCGCAGGTGTAGATTAGGATCTAGGGGCTAGGATTTAGGGGCTAGGGGCGAAAACTGACGGAGACAAGAAATTAATGTGAAATGTGTGATGTGAAATGATAAGTTAAGAATAATTCATTCCACACTTCACATTCCACATCGCCTCACACCCCGTGGTGCTTGTCGTGGTTGGGGCAGCCGCAGCCGCCCTTGCCGTCGCAGTTTTCCTTGTGACCTTCGCCACCGCATTCGCACTCGTGGCCTTCTTCGCCGCACTTGCAGTCCCCTTCGCCCTTGCCGCCACAGCAGCAGTGGCCCTTGGGGTTCAGTTCCTCTTCGGTGGCCTCGCGTACAGAAACAACTTCGATGGCGAAGTTCAGGTTCTTGCCCGCCAGTTCGTGGTTGGCGTCGATGACCGCCTTGTCTGCTGAAACGGACTTGACCCGAATAGGCATGGGACCCATAGGCGTCTGGGCGTAGAACAACATGCCGGGTTCTACCTTTTCCACTCCCTGGAACACGTTCAGCGGCACCTCTTGGGCGAGGGTTTCGTCGTATTCGCCGTAGCCTTCGGCGGGAATGACCTTCACGTCGAACTTGTCGCCAACGTCGTGGCCTACCATGGCCTTTTCAAGACCTACCACGATCATGTGGGCGCCCTGGATGTACTGGAGCGGTTCGCGACCTTCGGAAGAATCGATAACGGCACCTTCGTCGGAGGTAAGGGTGTAGTGCATCTGGACCACGGTCTTGTCGGCGATTTTCATAAGTGTTCCTTGTTGGAGGGAATTGAAAGTGGAACAAATATAGAAAAAAGGAGTCGATATTTTTCTAAATTTGGGATATGGGAAACGGTAAAGAAGTTTTTGAAAACTGGATGTACGCCTTGATGCAGCATTCCCTGTTGCAAAGGCTGATTTTGGCCCTGTTGATTCTTGGCCTTGCTAAGTTGCTTCTGTTTATTTTCAAGCGTATTATTACCCATGCCGAAATTCGGGGCATGGACCCTGCGGCACGCCCCCTGGTCTATTCATTGGTGTCTTACACGATTTACGTGGTGACCCTCTTGCTGGTGCTCCATATTGCAGGGGTCAATACGGCGGGTCTTGTGGCTATGGTGGGTGCGGCAAGCCTTGCCATAGGTCTTGCCTTGAAGGACACCCTTTCCAACATTGCGGCAGGACTTTTGCTCATGTTCATTCGGCCCTTCAAGGCGGGCCATTACATCGAGTGCGGCTCCATCAAGGGGAAAATCAAGGGTATCGGACTGTTCAATACTACTCTTGAAACGGTGGACGGTTTGTATGTCTCTGCTCCCAACAGCTCCCTCTGGGGGCAGCCCATCGTGAACTACAGCAAGAACGTGAGCCGTCGTCTGGAACTGAAAGTGGGCATCGGCTACGGAGACTCTACGGACAAGGCACTTGGAATTATGCGGGAGCTGGTGGAAAACGAACCTCTGTTCCTGAAAAATCCCGTACCGCAGTTCTTTGTGTCAGCCCTGGCGGACAGTTCCGTGGAGGTGGCTTTCCGGGCCTGGGTCAAGAATGCGGACTATTTCAACCTGCTTTGGAAATACACGGACGAAATCAAACGCCGCTTCGACGAAGCGGGAATAACCATTCCTTTCCCGCAGAGGACTTGCCATATTCAGGGAATTGACGGCGGAAATGTGACCAGCGTCGAAAAGTAGTGGAAATTTTTATATATTTGTCCCGCTATTGCCTGGATAGTTCAGCTGGATAGAACGGGTCCCTCCTAAGGATCAAACTCGCGTTCGAATCGCGATCCGGGTATAGAAAAGGCTCCGAGGAAACTCGGGGCCTTTTGCTTATAGTCCGCTGAATCCCATAAAGATGTTGTCGCTGAGGAAGGGAAGGAACCCGAGAATCACCACTGCGCAAGACAGCAAAATGATGACGCCACGTTGCCTGCGGGTAAGGCGCAGGGGGTTCAGGTGTCCGTCGGGTTCATCGACCCAGGCACTCTTGACCAGCTGCAGGTAGTAGAACAGGGCGAGCACGTTGTTCAGCACCGCAAAGGCGATAAGCATGTAGTGGCCCGTGGTCGCCCCGCTGAAGAACAGGTGGAACTTGCCGAAGAAACCAGCAAGGGGAGGGATTCCCGCCAGGCTGAACATGGAAATGGCAAGTGCAATGGCAAGGCTCGGGTTCTGCTTGGAAAGTCCCCGCAGGGAGTCGAATATCTCTTCCCGGTGGTGACCGATAATGCCGAACACGAAAAAGGCCAGGTAGTTGGACACCGCATACACGAACAGGTAGTAGATGATGGCGGTTTTCGCCATGGCGGCAGTACCGAGGAGGGCCACCATGATATAGCCCGCCTGTGCGATAGAGCTGTAGGCCATGAACCGGCGGAGCCTGTACTGCTTTAGCGCACCCAGGTTACCTACAAAGAGGGTGACGCCAGCAAGCAGGGCGATGAGGGGGGCAATCTGCTCCTGCACAGGGGCAAGAGGCCCATAGACCAGCACCACCAGGAATGCGATGGCAGTAGCCTTGGAGGTCACGGAAAGCACCGCCGTCACCGGCGTGGGAGCGCCTTCGTAAACGTCGGGAGCCCAGGTGTAGAAGGGGAACAGGGTGAGCTTGAAACCGATTCCGCAGAACAGGAACAGCACCGCAATCCACAAGAGCGGGGAAGCCCCGGCGGCCACGGCTCTCTGGATGGCGTCGAAATGCAGGCTCCCGGCAAAACCGTAGAGGTAGCTGAAGCCGAACAGCTCGAAGGCGGTGGCCACGGACCCCATCAAGATGTACTTGGTGGCGGCTTCGGAACCTAGCTGGTCCTGCTTGTTCCAGGCGGTCAGGGCGTACATGGGAATAGTGGCGATTTCAAGACCCAAGAAGAAGGTGATGGTGTCGCAGGCGCTCACCACCGTCACGCCGCCGAAGGTGGCAAAGGCGATAGCCCCGATGAATTCCGCAATCTGGTGCATCTGGGGCTTGCCGGCGGCGGCATGCATAAAGTAGTCCTTGGAAAACCACATGCCGAGAATGGCGGAGACTACTAGTACTTCGCGCATGAACACGCCAAAGTCGTCCACTCGCCAGTTGCAGATAAAGAACCGGCCCTCGCCTCCAGCCAGCGGGATAAAGTTCAGCAGCATGAAGATGAGCAGGAACCCGATGTTGGCGATACGCCAGGGAACGTTGGATTTGGCGTCGCAGAAAAGCCTGCTCCCGATGACAATGAAGGGGAACAGCAGCAATAGCAAGTCGGGGACGATAAAACTGGGTACGACAAAATCAAACATGGCTAACCTCCCACCGCAGGCGCGGCTGCAGAGATTTTTTCAAATATAGGCGCGATGCTCAGGTCCAGCATGTCGGCAAAAGGCCTGGGGAAAATACCGATCAACAGCAGGCAGAAAACCAGCACCACGATGACCAGCTTTTCGCGGAAGCAACCGTCGGTAAGCGTCTGGAACTTGGCGGGCATGGGGCCGTGGAGCATACGGTTGGCCGTCTGCAGGATATACACCGCCGTGGTGGTGATGGAAAGGATGGCAAGGACGGTGACGATACGGGTGAGGGTAGAATCCTGCTCAAACGCCCCGATGAAGATGGTGCTTTCGGCAATGAACCCGCTGAAACCAGGCAGGCCAAGGCCCGCAAAGCCCGCAATCACAAAACCGACACCCAGGAAAGGCATCTTTTTCATGATGCCGCCCATCTCCGTGATGTCGCGGGTATGGGTGCGCTCGTAAATCATGCCGATGGTGGCGAAGAAGAGCCCCGTCAAGAACCCGTGGGAAATCATCTGGAGGCTAGCACCCCGGAGCCCCACCGGCGTGAGAGCCGCAAGACCCAAGAAGATAAGGCCCAGGTGGCTGATGGAACTGTAGGCGGTAATGTACTTGAGGTCCTTGTGGCGTATGGCAATAAAGGGACCGAGCACCACGTTGAAGATGAGCAGGGCCACCACGTAGGGGAGCCAAATCTTGGCGGCCTCAGGCATCAGGAACATGGCAAAGCGAAGGCATCCGTAGGCGCCCATCTTCATCATGACGCCTGCCGCCAGCATAGAAACGGCGGTAGGGGCTGCGGAGTGGCCGTCGGGGCTCCAGAAGTGGAAGGGGAACAGGGAAGAGCTGACCGCAAAGCCCATGAACATCAGGGGGAATGCCCACATCTGGAAATCCATGGGGAGAGTCACCTTTGAAATTTCCATGAGGCTCCAGCTGCCCGTGCCGCTTTCGAAGTAGAGCCCGAACAGGGTGGCAAGAATCATGGAAGAACCGAAGGCGAGGGTCAAGGTCAGTTTTTTGCCGCCGTAATCCCTGCGGCCGCTTCCGTAGCAGGCGATCATCAGGTACATGCACAGGGCTTCCATTTCGTAGAACACGAAGAACAGCACCAAATCGAAACTCATGTACACGCCATAGACGCTTGTGGCCAAAAGCTGGATCAGGGCGAAAAACACCTTCTGGTTACCCTTGATCTTGTAGCTCACCAGCACGCCCGCCCATACGATAAAGGCGGTAAGGGCCAGAAGCAGCATGTTGAGGCCGTCGGCCCCTACAATATAGTGGGCGTTGAAAGCATTAAGCCAGGGAATGTCGGTAAAGAACCGTAGTGCAAAGGGGGCGGAGGCCGGGTCGGCTGGGGCTGCACCCAGGGCGAAAACGCGGTAGGTAAGCACGCAGACCACAAGGAGCACAAAACTGACGGATGCCGTATGGACCGTTCGGAGCGCGCGTTCGCAGGTGGCTGGAATCGGGATGCAGGCGAGCACCGTCAAAAGGGGAATGACCCAAATCAGATTGAAGAGTACAGTTTCCATAAGCACCTACAGGGGCAACCCTCCGATAAAGCGCCAGAGCAGAAGCCCGACGATAAGGGTTCCGAGGTAAAAGGGGAGGTAGCCTGCCTGGGCGGTGCGTACCAGGTCGCCCAGCTTGTGGGTGAACCAGACCGTAAAGGCGAGGATTCCTTCGATAATGTAGTCCTGGATAAAGCGGGCCGTGGCGGCCACACCTCCGAAGATGAACTGCCGCACCACGGCGTAGTAGATTTCGTCGAAGTAGAACTTGTGGTAGATGACCTTGTAAATGCGACTGCGGTTGGTATCGTCTAGCGCTCGGGCAATGTTGGATTTGGGCCGCCCGTACATGAACCAGGCGAGGGCAAGGGCCACCACCGCAACGGCCACGGCTACCACGGGAATCCAGCTTGCGTGGGAAAGTTTTACCAAGGTGGGAACGTGGAGTTTTCCGACCACGAAGAACTTCTCGAAAACGCCCTTGCCCAAAAGACCGCTCAAGAGTGCCGGCACGGCAAGGACCACGATGGGAAGCGTCATGGCAAAGTCTTCGTGGACATGTCCCGCCTTGACGCCCTCGTGACGGGGCGCCCCGTGGAAGGCCAAGAAGAAGAGCCTGAACATGTAGAAGGTGGTAAGCCCGCTGGTCAGGAGAGCTAGGCCGAACACCACGTAATGGTGACTCTGGAACGCCGCCAGAATTATTTCGTCCTTGGAGAAGAATCCGGAGAAGGGCGGAATGCCGGAAATGGCGAGAACGGAAATAAGGCAGCACCAGTAGGTCCAGGGCATTTTCTTGCGGAGGCCGCCCATGGCGTCCAAGTCGTTGGTATGGACCTGGTGGATTAGGGAGCCCGCAATCAGGAACAGGCTGCACTTGAAGAAGGCGTGGGTAAAGATGTGGAAGGTGGAGGCTGTCCAGCCCGTTGCCACCACTACCTGGCCGATCTTGCAGACGCCCAGGGCAAACATCATGTAGCCCAGCTGCGAAAGGGTGGAGTAGGCGAGAATCCGCTTGATGTCTTTCTGGGTGCAGGCGATGACCGCCGCAAAGACCATGGTGAATGCTCCTACCACCATAATCAATTTCAAGGTGTTGTCGCAGATGGCAAAGAAGGGGAAAAGCCTTGCCACCAGATAGACACCCGCCACCACCATGGTGGCGCTGTGGATGATGGAGCTGACCGGGGTCGGGCCTTCCATGGCGTTAGGAAGCCAGATGTGCATGGGGAACATGGCGGATTTTCCCCAGCCGCCGGTGAAAATCATCACGGAGCCCAGTACCAGGGCTTCCGCCTTGGTAACGGTGCAAATCCCGAGATTGATGGTCTCGCCCTTGAAGGCGTGGAGGCTCAAGTCGTTCAGGGTAGAAAAGTCGAAGCTCCCTACCACGTAGCTTACCAGCACGATGCCGAACAAGAAGAAGCTGTCGGCAAAGCGGGTGAGGATAAAGGCCTGCTTGGAGGCGCTTACCGCCGAGGGCTTGTGGTACCAAAATCCGATGAGCAGGTAGCTGGAAACGCCCACCAGTTCCCAGAAGATGAACATCTGGAAAAGGTTGGTGGCGATCACCAGGCCAAGCATGCTGAAGCTGAACAAGGAAAGCAGGCTGAAGAACCGCCCTGCGGAAGGGTCTTCCCGCATGTAGCCCACGCTGTAGATGTTCACCATGAAACTGATGAAGGTCACCACCACGAGCATCATCAGCGAAAGCGGGTCGATGAGCATGCCGATGGTGGCGGCGAGGTTTCCTGCAAAGGTGAGGAAGTCGTGCTGGAAAAGGACGGTCTTGTTCGGGGCAAAGTCCGAGGTGAAGTAATGCACCGCCAAGGTGGCAGCACACACGAAAGCAAGGCCGTTACAGGCGATGGCGAGAGCCGCTGCCGCCTTGTGGCACTTGTTGCCCAGGAAAAGCCCGTTCACCACGAAGGTGAGCAGGGGCAATGCCAGAATCAAATAACCGAGGGTCATATCGTTAATCATGCAAGTCCCTCAACTGGTCGGCGTCAAGGCTGTGGTGCCTGCGGTACATGGTGACGATAATGGCAAGGGCGATTGCCATTTCGCAGGCGGTGACGGCGATGACGAAAATACTGAACAGGGCGCCCGCGGTAGAGTCCTGGGCGGTAAAGTAGGCAAAAGAGATAAAGTTGATGTTGGCGGCGTTCAGCATGAGCTCGATGGAAATGAGCATGCCGATTAGGTGGCGGCGGCGCATCAGGCCCCACACGCCAATGCCAAAGAGCAGGAAGGCGAGAATTAGGCAGTTCATCAGGTTCATTGCTTCACCTCCTTTTCCTTTTCCACCTCGTCCTTTGTCTTGCGGGCGATGGTGATGGCGCAGATAAGGGTCATCAGGAGCAAGACGCTAACCACCTCGAAGGGGATGATGAAGCTATCCTGGGTGTAGCCCAGAAGGCGCATGGCAAAGTTTTGCAGGCTGGAATAGTCCGGAGCCGAAGCCACCGCACCGCTGGAAAGTTCCGGCATGGGCAGCAGGCACTTGACCATCACGAACACGAAGGCGATGGACAGGGCGAAGGCGGCAAAGACTCTCGGAATCTTGGTGGCAAAGGCGTCTTCGCCCAGGTGGCTGGTAAGAAGTATGGTAAACACCACGAAAATCACCACGCCGCCGATATAGACCATCACCTGGGCGAGAGCGATAAATTCCGCATGCAGGAGCAGGTAGAGGATGGCGGTAGTCACGAAGGAGAAAATCAGGAACACGGCGCTCTGCAAGATGTTCTTGACAGCAACGGTAAAGACCGCCGTCACGAGCATGACGATGGCTACGGCGTAAAAGGCGATATCCATTCCCCCGTGGGGGAACGACAGCGCTAGTTCTGGAAGCTGAAGGCTTGGAAACATTATCCCTGTCCCTCCTTCTTGTTGAGAATCATTTCAAGGGTATTGGGGTCGGTTGTGGCCACCTCGAAATCCTGGTTCATGCGGATAGCCCCGAAGGGGCAGGCCTCTACGCAGAGCCCGCACTGGGTACAGCTGGCAAAGTGATAAACATAACGGCCCAGCACTTTTTTACCGGCGATGTTCTTGGTGGAAAGCACGTTGATGGAAGCGTTGGGGCAGGCGCGCTCGCACATGCCGCAAGCGGTGCAGTGGTTGTTGCCGTCGGCGTCTTCGATCATTTCCAGACGACCGCGGTAGCGAGGGTGCATCTTGAGGGTTTTCCGGTTTTCGGGATACTGCTCGGTAACGATGCGTCTTGGGTCTATAAAATACTTGAAGGTCACGGACAGCCCGCACAACAGGCTCCAGGGGCCCGTGATGCAGCGCTTCAGGTAACGCTTGATGTACGGAATGAATGAACTACTCTCTTGCATAAAACAATCCTACCCACTAATCGCTATCCACGCCGCACCTGCCGTGAGCAGCACCAGGTTCACCGGCAACAGGAATTTCCATTCGAAATCCATGAGCTGGTCCACGCGGGGCCGCACAAAGGTCCAGCGCACCATCATGTAGCACCAGATCATGAAGAATACCTTCCCGAAGAACCACACCAGGCCGGGAACCATGTTCAGCACGTTATCCACGGGAGCAAAGCCGATACAGGGGGCGTGGAATCCTCCCAAAAAACAGGTGGTGGCCAGAGCCGAGTTGGTGACCAGGGCGATGTATTCGGCCAGGTAGAACATGGCGAAGGGCGTGCCGTTGTATTCCGTGTGGTAGCCGCCGGTGAGTTCCTGCTCCGCTTCGGCGATGTCGAAGGGGGCGCGGTTCATTTCGGCGGTACTGGAAATGAAGAACAAAATGAAGGCGATAAAGCCCAGTACGGGAATCTTGAAAATCCACCAGTCAAAAACCGTTCCCTGCTGGCTCATGGTAATGTCCATCAGGTTGGTAGATCCGGAAATCATCACCACGAACAGAAGGATCATGGCAAAGGAGATTTCGTAACTGATAATCTGGGCGCCGCTACGCAAGGCTCCAAGCAGGGAGTACTTGTTGTTGCTGCTCCAGCCGCCAAGCAAAATGCCCAGCACGCCGAAACCGTTCACCGCGATAATCAGGGGAATGCCCATGGAGACGTCGGCCACCACTAGGTCCTTGCTGAAGGGAATCAGGGCACAAACCATGAAGGGGGCAATCAGCACGATCATGGGTGCCGTGTAGAACATCAGCTTGTCTGCACCACTGGGGGCATAGACTTCCTTGAAGAGCATCTTGAGCACGTCGGCGATGGTCTGCATAGTACCGTGCCATCCCAGGCGCATGGGGCCAAGACGGCACTGCACGTGGGCGCAGACCTTGCGTTCCATGTAGATGAGAATAGGGGCAGAACCGATGTTCACGGCGCAGACCGCGATGATGCAGATGACGGCGTTAATCAAGAAGGCGACAACGCTGTCCAAAGTCTCGGACTGGAAGGCTACAGGCAGGTAGGCAGTCACCTGGGGAACCAGGTTCCTTACAAAATCGCCGATAGGATTGGTAACGGAAGGGACAAACATAAACTACCTGTCAATTTCGGGAATCACGGGGTCCAAGGTGGCTAGGATGGTCACCAGGTCCGAAATCTTGTGGCCCTGGACCATCTTGTTGAGGGCCGCGATGTGGGGGAAACTTGGACCGCGTGTGTGTATGCGGTAGGGCTTCTCGCCGGTAGTGGCGGCTACTACGTAGGTGGCGTAGAGCCCCTTGGCGGTCTCGATTTCGCTGTAGTAGCGGCCCACCGGCAAACGCACTGGCTTTTCTTTGGAGCGCCAAGGCCCTTCGGTGGGGAACCGATCAATGCACTGCCGGAGGATTTTCATGGACTCGTGGATTTCGGCGATACGCACCGTGTAACGGTCGTAGCAGTCCCCGTTGTAGGTCACGGGAACTTCGAAATCGAAGGAGTCGTAGATGCTGTAGGGGTTCGCCCGGCGCACGTCAAAGTTTACGCCGCTGGCCCTGAGCACGGGACCGGAGCATCCGTAGGCGATGGCGTCTTCCTTGGAGAGAATGCCGATACCCTTGCTGCGTTCCAGAACAATGATGTTCTTGGAAAGGAACCGCTCGTAGTCCTTCATGGTGTCGTCCATGTGGTCCAAAAATGCCTTGACCCGCGGGATAAACGTGTCGGGCACGTCGTAACGACTTCCACCCGGTCTGAAGAAGTTGGTGGTAAGTCTGGAGCCTGTCACCTCTTCCAAGATGTCGTGGATCATCTCGCGTTCCTTGAAACCGTACAGCAGGCAGGTCTGTCCGCCCAGGTCGCCGCCAAAGCAGGCGAAGAACACCAGGTGGCTCGCGATACGGCCCAGTTCCTGCAGCATCACGCGGATATATTCCGCCTTCTCGGGAACGCCGATGTTCATGCCTTTCTCGAGGGCGATGACCACTCCCAGGTTGTTCTGGATGGCGGTAAGGTAGTCCTGACGATCGCTCAAGGCGATGTACTGCAGGTAACTCATGGATTCGGCCTGCTTTTCCATGCCGCGATGGATATAGCCGAAATGGGGAACCAGCTCTACGATGGTCTCGCCGTCCATGCGGAGGGCGAGGCGCAGGGCCCCGTGGGTACTGGGGTGCTGGGGACCCATGTTGATGAAAAATTCTTCGGTGTTGGTTTCACGCTGGATGCGGAATCCCGGAGGAAGCATTCCTGTCATACGGGCCTCCTGATCATTTCCGGGTGGGTAAAGTCCTTGCGCAGGGGGTAGCCTACGAAGTCGTCGTCCAAGAAGATTCGGCGCTGGTCGGGGTGGCCCACGAAGTCGATGCCGAACATGTCGTAAACTTCACGTTCCTTGAATTCCGCCGCCGGGTACAGGTGGCTGATGCTGGGAGCGTGGGCAAGGAGTGCCGTGGCCCGCTGCTCTTCGGGAATGGAAAAGTCCTTTTTCAGTTGCAGGCAGAGGAACAGCTTGTGTCCGTGTTCCATGCTGCGGAACTGGGAGACTACGTCAAAATGGTCGTCGTAGTCTATGCCTACGATGTCGATGAGGTAGTCCATCTTGAGGCTGGCCTCATCCTTGATGAATTCCACCATGGGCAGGTAGTCTTCGGGGGTGACCATCACTTCTAGCGGTCGGTCCGCCGGCATGGCGGCCACCACGTCTTCCACAGGGTCTTCGCTGTGGGTATGCACCGTTACCGCCGGGAATCTTTCCTTCAGCTTTGCGTAGATGTCGGACTGGGTAAGCCCCATGCGCTTGAAGGGGACACGTTCCACTTCGGGAAAGTCCTCTTTCTTGACGCGGATGGGCTTGAAACTGGACTTGTAGTCGGGATTTTCTTCCTTGAACTTGGCCCTGGCTTCTGCCATCTCTTCGTCTTTCATCTCTTCCAGGGCGGCCCAGGTCTTGGCGGCTTCGCGGTAGCGGTCCATGGTGGACACGTCTTTGGGTTCGCCGACCTGCCAGGGGTTACGGCAGGTCTCCTTCAGGATTTTTTCACGGAGGGTCAAAAGCCCGTGGAAAAGGGCCTCGGGCCTGGGCGGGCATCCGGGGACGAACACGTCTACGGGAATCAGGTTCTGGGCACCGCGGACTACGGAATAGTTGTCGTAGATGAAGGGGCCGCCGCTGATGGTGCAGGCGCCCATGGCGATGGCGTACTTGGGGCCAGGAATCTGCTCCCACAGCATCTGGATGGCAGGTGCCATGCGGCGGGTGATGGTTCCCGCCAAAATAAACAGGTCCGCCTGCCTAGGTGAACTGCGGAATACTTCACTTCCGAATCGGGCGATGTCGTAGCGGGCCATGGAACTGCTCATCATCTCGATGGCGCAGCAGCTAGTGCCGTAGGTCAAGGGCCAAATGGAGTTTGCACGGGCCCAGTTCACCACGTAGTCGATGGCGTTTACCACGTACTTACCGCCCGGAATAGGGTCCAGGATTTTTGGAGCGTAATTAATTATTCCCATTTCAGGATTCCTTTTTTCCAGGCGTAGGCGAGGCCGGAAACGAGAATGGCCATAAATATCACAAGGTCAATGATAACGACCGCAGGGGCGAGGGGCGTGTTCCCTGCCATGATTTCCTTGAAGTTCATGAGCACGGGATACAGGAACAAAGCTTCGATGTCGAATACCAGGAACAAAAGCGCGAACAGGTAGTAGCCCACCTTGAACTGGATACGGGCGTTTCCGATGGTCTGCATACCGCATTCGTAGGGGGCCATCTTGTTCTTGGTGTTCTTGGTACGGTAGCCCAGCAAAAGTCCTGTGACGGTAGCCGCCGCCGCGATGAAGGCTCCCAAGAAGAGGAATATGGATAAGATGATGTATTCGGACATGGTTTTAGTAGTTAGTAATCAGTTGTCAGTTGTCAGTGTCTTCGGTTTCAAGATTTCCTTCTCTAATGTCTCATAACTCAATACTCACAACTCGCAACTTCTCTTAGTAGAAGTTCTGTAATTCCTGTATCGTTCCAAAAAGGGTGTTGCCTATCTGGAACCGTTCAACGATATGCTTTACCAGCTCCCGGAATTCCTTGATGGTGGCAAGGGACATGGCCGAAAGCTTTTCCTGGATAGAACTGACGAATCCCTTGTCCACCGGTTGCGCTTTCATGCCCTGCATGTTTATGCCCCAGTCGTGGAGCATCTTGTCGGTGTCGATTCGGGCGATGATATAGTGGGTGGTAGAAAGCAGTTCCCGCAGAAAGTGCACCAGGAAGATTTCTTCTTGCAGGATGCCCCAGCGCTTGTCCTTGGAATACAGCGTGGCCTCTTCGGCCTTGCCGTAAAAGATGGCGGCCTGGGCGTATTCCAGGCAAGTGGTAATCAGGCGCTCGTAGTGCTTGATTTCTTGCTGCAGGTGGGCGAACCATTCTTCGTCGAACTTGCCGCCGGTGGTGCCGTTATAGTCGTTGGGCAACAGCGCCCTGAAGGCGTAATAGACCTCTTCGTAGTAGCGGTTCCGCATGCGGCAGTTGAAGGCCCTGTTCTTCAGGGTGTAGTCGCTATGGTGCAGGGGCGTCATCATGATTTTTTAACCTCCCGCACGCCGCTAATCTGCTGGATCTTGTAGGTGACGGAATCCACCTGCTCCTTGCGGAAGGCCTTGAATTCCATACGGATCCTGCCGGAGGACTGCTTGCTTACGACGCTCATCTGGTCCAGGAACAGGTTTTCGTCCTTGATGACCTTCAGCACGTCGAAGGTAATGTTCTTGCGGTTGTCCGTCTCCACGATCAGGTGGGTGGTGAAGGGCTCCGAAAGGTCCGGGCTCCATTGCACCGGAATCTGCTGTTCTACGGGGAAATCCTTGAGACAGGGGCACTTGAGGGAGTGCACCTCGATACCCACCTGTGGCCGCATGATTCCCACAATCTTGTCGCCGGGCACGGGCCCGCAGCAGCTGGCGAAATGCACCACCAGGTTGGTCTCCTGGCCGATTTCCAGGGGCATGTCGTCTTGGACGGGGCTCTTCTTGTCCTTGTTGAAGGTTGGGAAAAACCGGAGGGCCGAAGCTTCCTTGGAAATGTTCTCGCCGCCGTTCAAGAAACGGTGGATGTCCTGCAGGGGGAGTTCTCCCTGGCCCAGCCGTTCGTAGAAGGTCTCGATGTTCGGCGTGCCGAAATGCTTTGCGGTACTTTCGTCCGAAGGATACTGGTCCTTTTCCATCTTGGAGACCCGCAGTTCACGGGTCCAGATTTCACGGCCCAGGTCTCTGGCCTGTTGCTGCATGCTGGTCTTCATCCACTTGCGCAGTTCCTGCTTGGCCTTGGTGGTGGTCACCATCTCCAGCCATTCCGGGCTGGGCTCCTGGGTGGGGCTTTTCAGCACCTGGATGGTGGCCCCGTGTGGTACGGGCTTGTCCAGGCTTACCACTTCGTCGTTGATGCGGGCCCCTATGCAGTGGAGGCCGAGCTCCGTATGTACGGCAAAGGCAAAGTCCAGCACGATAGCCCCGTCGGGCAGTTCGATGGAGTTTCCCTTGGGGGTGAACACCACGATTCCCTCGGGTTTCAGGTCCACCTTCAAAAAGTCCAGGTATTCGCGGCTGTCCGAAATTTCGGACTGGAGCTTGACCATGTGGTCTAGCCAGGCCAGTTCTTCGCCTTCGTGCTGGGTTTCCAGCTTGTAGGCCCAGTGGGCGGCAAAGCCCTTCTCTGCCGTCAGGTCCATGTCCTTGGTGCGGATCTGGACTTCTACCATCTTGTTTTCGGGCCCGATGACCGTGGTATGGATGCTCTGGTAAAGGTTCGGCTTCGGGGTGGCGATGTAGTCCTTGAAGCGGCTCTGGAGGGGCGGCCACAGGTTGTGGACATAGCCCAGGGCCAGGTAGCATTCGGGAATGGTATCCACGATAATACGGATGGCGAAGATATCGAAGATGTCTTCGAATTCGCAACCCCGTGCAATCATCTTGTTGTAGATGCTGTAAATGTTCTTGGTGCGGCCCTGGATGGTGCAGTCGAAGTCTTCTAGGGCGAGCTTGATCTGCAAGGGCCCGATGACGGACTGGATGTACTTTTCCCGGGCTTCCTTGTTCTCGATAAGGGCGTCCACCAGTTTCTGGTACTCTACCGGGTTCACGTACTTGAAGCTCAGGTCCTCAAGCTCCGTCTTGAGCTTGTACAGGCCGAACCGGTGGGTGAGGGGCACGTAGATGTCCAGGGTCTCCTGGGCGATAATCTTGCGTTTCTCGGGCTTCATGTACTGCATGGTCCGCATGTTGTGGATGCGGTCCGCAATCTTGATCATGATGACCCGGGGGTCTTTCGCCATGGCGGTAATGAGCTTGCGGTAGGTTTCCGCCTTGCGGGCGGTCTTGCTCTCTTGCTGGGCGGCGGTAATCTTGGTGACGGCGTCCACCATGAAGGCGGTATCGTCGCCGAATTTTTCAGAAATTTCGCTTAGGGTGTGGGGCGTGTCCTCTACTACGTCGTGGAGTAGCCCGGCAAGCACCGTGGCCTGGTCCTGTTTCAGGTCCGCAAGGATCTTGGCCACCTCGTAGGGGTGCTCGGTATAGGGCATGCCGCTCTTGCGGTACTGGCCGCTGTGGGCCTCTGCAATAAAGACAATGGCATTCTCCAGGATCTCGCGGTTCAGGGCGGGATTCTTCTTGATAAGCACGTCCACGATGTGCTTCTGGTTGGATGTCAACTCTTGCACTGCCATTATCTACAATTTATTATAAAATTTGGCAGAAAAACGGCAATTTTGGGAATATAAGCCAAAAATAAGGTATTTGGTATTATACCACGGCCTTGGTTTTCCAGCGTCCGCTTTTCCAGCGCCAGAAGTTGGCGATGGAACGGTAAAATTCGTCGCTGGCCATGCCGAGCCAGAGCCCCGTCAGCCCAAGTTTCAGACCGAAGGCCAGGAACAGGGCCGTACCCACGCCCAGGGTCCACATCATGGCGCTGCCGACGATGGCGGGGAACTTGGAATCCCCTGTGGCGCGTAGGGCCGATGTGATGATGAAATTTACCGCCTTGAAGGGCTGTAGCGCCACGTCGCACCAGAGGCAGATGCAGCCCAGGCGTATCACTTCGGGGTTCTGCGTAAAGATGCCGATGAGGTGTTCGCCGCTGAGGGCCACCAGTATAGAGAAAATCAGTCCGCTGATACTCCCGATGATAAAGGTGCGTTTGATTTGATTTGAAGCACGGTCGTACTCATGGGCGCCTACCAGGTGGGCCACCAGAATCTGGTTTCCGCTACCCAGGCCGATTCCCAAGATGCAAGACACCGCAGAGAAGTTCCCCGCAAAGACGCGGGCGGTCATGGCGGTAGTGCCTACATAGACCACCATGGCGGTAATGAACACCTGAAATAGCTGGAAACTGATGGGTTCTGCGGCGGCGGGGAGCCCGATGCGAATCCAGTCGGGGAGAATCACCCTGGAACGGACCAGGTCCCGCTTCTGCGTGACGTGGTGGACCTTGAACCTTAGCACAATCCAGAGCATCAGGGAAGCGAGCCCCCAGGAAATGGCGGTGGCCAGGGCCACGCCGTAGACGCCCATCTTGGGGAGCCCGAAAAGACCTTCCAAGAAGATGTAGTTCAGCACAGCGTTGCTTGCGATGGTAAGCACGTTGCTGATCAGGTTCCAGATGGTAAGGCCGTGGGTGGCGATTAAGGCGATGAGGGTGGCCTGCAGGGCCCGGAAGGCAAAGCCGAATGCCACCACGGAAAGGAACTGGTTTGCGTACAATGCCGGGTCGTCGGTAAGGCCCATCAGGGAGACGATTGTGCCCGAAAGGGGAAACACCAAGAGCGTGATGGAAATGCCGAGTAAAAAGCTGCCCACAAGTACCAGGGTCTGGGTAGTCCTGGCGTGGCTACCTTGCCTTGCACCGATATACTGGGAAGTAATGCTTGCACCCGCCTGGGAAAACGCGTGGAGGGCGGTAAAGATGGTGGCGATGATGGGCATTAACGCGCCTACGCCGGCGGCTGCCGTTTCCGATGTGCGGGAAAGAAACCAGCTGTCCATCATGGGCTGGAAAATCCCGACGGCAAAGGTCAGGATAAGTGGCCAAGAAAGACTGATAAGGGAACGGTCCTTGACTTGTTTTCCAGTCATGGGCCCAATTTTAGCAATTTGGAGGGCGTTTCGCTAGGGTTTTTGGGGAGAGGTGTTTGCTCTTGTAAACAGGCTCTTCAACTGCTTGCGGGATTCCCGGCGGGCGAGGGCTTCTTCGAAACGGCGCTTTTCTTCGTCGGTTTCGGGGATTACCTGGGCAATACCGGTGGGCTTGCCCTTGCTGTCCAGGGCGGCAAAGGTCATGTAGGCGTGGCAGATGTCGTAGGTCTCGGTCTGTTCCAGGGGCGTACCCGTCACCTTGACGCCGATTTCCATAGAAGAATTGAACACCCGGTTAATAGAGGCCTTGATGTCGAGAATCATACCTACTTCCGCTGGCCTAAAAAAGCGGACGCCGTCGATGCCTACGGTGGTCACGCGGCCTTCGCAGTGCCTGCGGGCGGCAATGCAGGCCGCCTTGTCCAGAAGCCCCATCAGGTAGCCCCCGAAGGCGATTCCGTAAGAATTGGAGTCGCCCGGGTGGACGATGTCGTGGGTGACGGTGGCGGATTCTTTGACAGTCTTGGGTGCTTTTTCCATGTGGAGAAATATAGATTTTTGTAAATTACGGTCAAAGAGGTTGTTATGAAAGTTTTTGTGACAGGTGTAGCAGGCCAGCTTGGCCACGACGTGATGAACGAACTGGCAAAGCGCGGTTACGACGGGGTAGGGAGTGACATCGCTCCCGCTTACGCGGGTGTGCAGGATGGCTCTCCCGTGACCAGCATGCCCTACGAATCGCTGGACATTACCAATGCGTCTGCGGTAGAAGAGGTGCTGGGCCGGGTAAAGCCCGACGTAATCGTCCATTGCGCCGCCTGGACGGCCGTGGACCTGGCCGAAGATGAGGACAAGCGGGAAAAGGTTTTTGCCATCAACGCCCGCGGTACAGAAAATATCGCCAAGGTCTGTAAGAAGGTTGATGCCAAGATGGTCTATATTAGCACGGACTACGTCTTTGACGGCCAGGGCACGGAACCCTGGAAGCCCGACTGCAAGGATTACAAACCCTTGAATGTTTATGGACAGTCCAAGCTAGAAGGAGAACTTGCGGTAAGCGGACTTCTAGAAAAATACTTCATTGTCCGTATCGCCTGGGTGTTCGGCCTCAACGGCAAGAACTTTATCAAGACCATGTTGAGCGTGGGCAAGACTCACGATACCGTGCGGGTGGTGAACGACCAGATCGGAACGCCTACCTACACCTACGACTTGTCCCGCCTTCTGGTGGATATGATCGAGACGGAAAAGTACGGCTATTACCACGCTACCAACGAGGGCGGATTTATCAGCTGGTACGATTTCACCAAGGAAATCTACCGCCAGGCGGGGCTTTCTACTGTTGTGAATCCCGTGACCACGGCAGAATACGGCCTAAGCAAGGCGGCGCGCCCCTTCAATAGCCGTTTGGACAAGTCCAAACTGGTAGAGGCGGGTTTCAAACCGCTCCCTACCTGGCAAGACGCCTTGAGCCGGTATTTAAAAGAACTGGAATAAAAAAAGCCGTCCTTTTCGGGACGGCTTTTTGATGTTTGTAATAGCGAGAATTACACGCCCTTAGCGAGAATTTGGACTCCTTCGGAGTCCGATGCTCGGCGGCTCGGCAATGGGAATGCAAGCATTCCCGCTGCGCTCGCCTTTAGAGCATCTCACCAATCTGCACGGCGTTGAGGGCAGCGCCCTTGCGGATCTGGTCACCGGTGAGCCACAGCGTGTTGCTGTTGTCGTCGGCGAGGTCCTTGCGGATACGGCCAACGAACACGTTGTCCTTGCCGGCGCTTTCCAGCGGCATCGGGTACACGTAGTTCTGCGGATCGTCCTTGAGGGTCACGCCCGGGGCGTTTTTCAAAGCGTTGCGGATTTCTTCCACAGAGACCGGACGTTCCGTTTCGAACCACACGGATTCGGAGTGGGAGCGCAGCGAGCTCACGCGCACGCAGGTAGCGCTGGTACGCACATCGGAGTGCATAATCTTGCGCGTTTCGTTGAACATCTTCATTTCTTCCTTCGTGTAGTCGTTTTCCGTCATCTTGTCGATCTGCGGAATCACGTTGTAGGCGAGCTGGAAGGGGAACTTGTTGATGTGGGTGGTGGTGCCCGTCTCGATGATGTCCTTGTACTGCTGCTTCAGTTCTTCCATGGCGATGGCGCCTGCGCCGCTGGCACTCTGGTAAGAGGAAATGTGAATCTTCTTGATGTGAGAAATCTTCTCGATGGGGTTCAGCACCACGACCATCATGATGGTCGTGCAGTTCGGGTTCGCGATAATGCCCTTGCCGCCATTTTCAGCCTTGTAGAGTTTGATATCTTCGGGATTCACTTCGGGCACGACCAGAGGGACCTTTGGGTCCATGCGGAAGAAGCTGGTGTTATCGACCACCACGGCACCGTTTTCCACGGCGATGGGGGCGAATTCCTGGGAAATCGCTGCACCGGCGGAGCTGAGCACCAGGTCGATACCCTTGAAAGAATCCTTGTTCAGGACTTCGCACTTGAGGGTTTCGCCCTTGAACTTGAATTCCTTGCCTGCGCTACGTTCGGAGGCGAGGAGCTTGAGGCTCTGCAGCGGGAAGTTGCGTTCCTCGAGGATGGAGAGGATTTCCTGGCCGACGGCGCCGGTGGCACCCATAATGGCTACGTTGCGAATCATAATTAACCTTTAGTTTTCTTCTGGTTGTTCTTTGTAGTTTGTAAGGAGTCCCTGGATGGCCGCAATAAAGCGGTCCAGGAAAATCTTGGACTGACCCAGTTGTTCCTTCGCCTGCTGCAGTTGAGCTTTCTGGTCAGCAGCGTTTTCTTGAAGGGTGTAGGTATAGAGGGAATAGGCCGCAAGACGCAGGCTTTCGGTGGCCTGAATCAGCTCGGCATGGGCTTCGCTGGATTCGTGGGGGTGGAATAGCCCCAAGGCCTTCTTGTTGATGGCCATGGCATTGTTGCTGATGGCGAGGGCCTTGCGGCTCCACTCTTCGCGGTCTGCTTCCGAAATATTTGGCGGCAGTTTGCCAAAGCCGCTGATGGCCGATTCCACCTCTTGCATGCGCTTCATGACGGTGCGGGATTCGTCCATGTAGCTTTCCAGTCGGGCCTTTGCGCCCTCGGAAAGAGTGGCAGGCCTTGCAGGCCGTTGGCCCTGCACGTTTTCGCCTGTTGCGCCAGAGTTCCTGATCTGGGTTCCGGTCACCTTGCTTTTTGTAGCCTTGGTCGGGGTCCCGTTCTGGAACGAGGTAATGTAGTCCTGGTACATGGCGTTCTGGGCGGCAATGTCTGCTGCGGAATACTGGGAGGTAATGACCAATGTAGGTCTATCCCAGTAAGAAATTCCGACAATTCCTGCAAGCATCAGCACGGCAAAAAGGATGTTTGCCACCTTTGCCGGAGTCTCGTCGCTCTTGATTACGTAGAGAATCGCAAAAAAGAACAGGCTCCCGAAGGCGAGCAGAAGCCCGCCGTCGTTGTTGTAGGCGATGAAGGAGTTCTTGCTAAAGTAGAACAGGCAGTCCAGGACAACGACGATGAGGGACAAGAACGCCCCCGCCAGCTTCTGGCTGCGGTATTCCGAGGCTGCCGTCTGCAATATGGTAATGAACGTGACTCCCAGGGGGAGCACGTACATCAGGGCAATTTCAGCTACGTCCGAGTTCATGGGCTAGAAGGGAAGGTCAGAGCCGTCGTCTTCGGGCATGGGCGCGTCGTATGCCGGAGCGCCGCCCTGAGGCTGGCTGTAGTTGTTGGAGCTACCCTGGTAGGAGTTGCCGCCCTGGTAAGAGGGAGAACCGCCCTGGGTGCGGGGGCCCAGCAGCTGGAAGGTGTCCATGTTGACTTCGGTAGCGTAGCGCTTCTGACCGTTCTGGTCGGTCCAGCTGCGGTTGGTGAGGGTGCCCTCTACGTAGAGGCTCATGCCCTTGTGCACGCCAAGCTGCTCGATAATGTCGGCAGTTTTACCCCAACCCACAATGTTGTGCCAGTCGGTCTGTTCTTTCTGCTCGCCGTTGTTGTCGCGGTAACGACGGCTGGTGGCGAGGGAGAAGGAGACGCGCTTGCGTCCACCGGTCTGGCTCATGCGGAATTCAGGGTCCTTACCAATATTGCCAATGAGCATCACTTTGTTCAAATAAGCCATAATTTATCCTTTGCTTTTTTTTGTTCACGGGGGAAAAATAAAAAAATACGCTTGTCATTTTTGTCATTTTTTAGGGAAATATTCCCCTCTGGGGTAAAAATTTCTTAAACCCGGCTTTAGAAAGACCTTTCTTGAAATGGCCGCCCATTCCCTAACTCTTAATTCTTAACTTTTAACACATCTTGTAAACCCACACCTCACACACCACATTCCTAACCCCTAGATCCTAAATCCTATCCCCTATCATATGGTCTCTCTCGCACTCTCCCGTTTCGAAAAAACTTTCCCCGCTAGCCTCAAGGGCAAGCGCCTCGGCGCTGTCCTCCACCCGGCTTCGGTACTCCCGGACCTGCATTACACTCTTGACCTCCTCAAGGAATACGACGGCAAGCTGTTCAAGCTTTCGGCGCTCTTTGGCCCGCAGCACGGCATCAAGGGCCACACACAAGACAACATGATCGAATGGGAGGGCTACACCGACCCCGAACTGGGCATTCCCGTCTATAGCCTGTACGGCGAACACCGCGAACCCACGCCCGAGATGCTCAGCCACGTGGACATGATGCTTGTAGACCTGCAGGACGTTGGCGCCCGCTACTACACGTTCATCTGGACGCTGTTCCTTTGTATGAAGGCATGCGAGAAGGCGGAAATCCCCGTGATTGTGGTGGACCGCCCGAACCCCATCAACTGCATTGACGAAGAAGGCCCGGTGCTTGACCTGAATTACACCAGCTTCGTGGGTCTCCACAGCATCCGCACGCGCCATGCAAAAACCATCGGCGAACTGGCGGTGCAGTTCAAGGAAGAACGCTTCCCCAAGTGCGAACTCTACGTACTGGGCATGGAAGGCTACGACAAAAAGATGTGGTACGACCAGACGGGACTTCCGTGGATTCTGCCCAGCCCCAACATGCCGACCCTCGATACCGCCATTGTTTACCCCGGCATGTGCCTGTTCGAGGCCACCAACGTGAGCGAAGGTCGCGGCACAACCCGCCCCTTCGAGATTTTCGGCGCCCCGTTTATCGATGCCGTAAAGCTATGCAAGTACATGAACGGACTCAAGCTTCCCGGTGTGTACTTCCGCGAGAATTACTTCCAGCCCACGTTCCACAAGGGCGCGGGCCAGATTTGCGGGGGCGCGCAGATTCACGTGCTGGACCGCGACAAGTTCCGTAGTTTTGACATGGCGGTGAAGTTGTTGCAGTACATTTTCAACGAGTACCCGAAGGATTTCGCCTGGAAGCAGCCGCCCTACGAATATGAGTTCAAGAAGTTGCCCATTGACATTTTGCTCGGCAACGGCACGTTTAGGCGAGACTATATAGAGACAAGCATTTAATTGATGTGTAATGTGGAGTGTGTAATGTGAAATTAAAATTACTCACTACACATCTCACATTTCACACCTCACACCGCGGCGTAGCCGCGAAAAGGAGACACAATGACCGAACAGAAAAACGGAAAGTTTGAAATGCCCGCCCTCCCGTATGCGTCGGCGGACCTGGCCCCCGCCCTCAGCGCCGAAACCATCGAGTTCCACTACGGCAAGCACCTGCAGACCTACCTGAACAACCTGAACGCGGCGCTTCCGGGCAGCGCCTTCGAAGGCAAGTCCCTCGAAGACATCGTGAAAACCTCCGAAGGCGGCGTTTTCAACAACGCGGGCCAGTTCCTGAACCACTCCATGTACTTCTTGCAGTTTGCCGCCCCGAAGGCCGGCAACGCCCCCTCGGGCAAGATTGCCGAAGCCATCGCCCGCGACTTCGGCTCCTTCGAAAAGTTCCAGGAAGAATTCCAGGCGAAGGGCGCAGGCCTCTTCGGTTCCGGCTGGGTCTGGCTCTCCGCCGATGCTTCGGGCAAGCTCGTGATTACGCAGGAAGGCAACGCCCAGAACCCGCTCACCAAGGGTCTCAAGCCGCTGCTGACCTTCGACGTGTGGGAACATGCCTACTACATCGACTACCGCAACCGCCGTCCGGATTACCTCAAGGCACTGTGGAGCATTGTCAACTGGGAAGTGGTGAACAAACGACTGGGGTAGATGCTGGGTATAAGTCGAAGTATATGGGGTAAGGGAAAGCCTTCCCCTGACTTCTGCTGCATGTCATCCCTGCGTTTTTTCTTGTCATCCCCGCGCAGGCGGGGATTTCCATGCATCTTCCGCTACCCCTTCGCCTAGGGCTCCGCCCTAAAACCCGACCTTCTAGGGCTTGATGGTTATCGGAGTTCCGTCTTTGACGGCTTCGTAGATTTCTTCAATTTCGTCGTTGGTGACGGCGATACAACCGGCAGTCCAGTCTTTCCACTTGTGCCAGAACTTAAAGAGGAATCTTTTTACTTAAAGAGTCCCAAGCCAAGCCCGACAAATGCCCTGATGGCGATGACATCGGCGGCATACATGTTTACATCGAAACCGAAATTGATTGTCGCGAAAACGGCGTCATGCAGGAGCCCTTCACGATAGTCCTCTTTGTCGGCGGGGGCATTGACGGTGTATTCGTAACGAAATCCCAAGGAATAGAAAAACTGCTTGTGTGTATCGTCTTCTGCCGGAATCGATTCGTCTCCGGAACTACCGCTGTAGTAGCATAATTTGACCGTAGGGATAATCCTATGATCCGTATTGTCGAAAACCGGATAGCCGTAGCTGATGTATGGAGCTACACCGCTTGCGGTTTCCCCGCCCTTGTGGTAGATGTCTTCGTAGCGGATGTCGTCTCCTTCGTTTTTTCCGAAGCCGACGCTAAATCCTAAACCGAAGTCCCCTTTTGACGTTATTGCCTTTGCGGTAATGTCCCCGCCGTAGAACCTGATTTTGTTGAAGGACTCGTCAATGGTGGGCATCGCCATAAAAAAAGAAAGGTCCATTGCGAATATTCGACGTGATGCATAATGCCTTAACTGAGAACTCCCGTACAATCCCAGATGGTAGTCCATTGCAACGGAGTCGATTTGCCGGTCCATAAGTTGTACGAGTTTCCTACGTTCTTTTTTTGATAAAGAATCCCGCTTCATCCGGTATGTTAGTTGCGAGAGTGCACTTTGTACCTTATGGCGGACATTCGGTTTTTGTAGTGCTACCGTTGAATCGATATGCTGCTTTTGCTCAAGGTATATCCAGTAGTACGATGTATCAGGAATGATTGGAAGAATTAGGTCGATTCCTTCTTCGTTATTGTCGTCAAAAAATTGAAATTGCCCTCGCGATAAGTAAAAGCCGCTCCCTATTGGCTTTCGGGAAGAACAACGTAGCAGGTACCGGCATGACCAATGAAGCAAAACCTCTTGCCGAAGTGAATCCAACGGTTCTTCGGGGTGTTCCGCATAAAAAAGAATAAGGCTGTCCCGGAAGGGGTTAAAAACCGCTTCAAAAGAATATGCGTCTGTTGCAGCGTGTATTAAGGATGAGTCTGGCAGAGAAAAGAGTTTTGTAACGGAATCCGCTATGATCGGCATTGAGTCAATGCTCGATTCGTATTCTTCCGGATCAACACCGTCAAAATACATGTGTGGGGAGTCCGCAAGAACTTGCGCAACTAGAACAAATATGATTAGGAAGGTCGCCTTCATTTACTTAACCGCTAATCAAAAGGCCATGGCGGAGCATTATCACTTTGTTTATGGCATAGTTCTGTATATTCAATTTCGATGAAATACGTGGAGTCTATACCACAATCGTTCACAATGGGAACGAAACGCTGTTCTATGTAGTACGTGGAATCCTCGTCAATAGAGGTAAAATCATAATCTGGCGGTAAAGACGAATCATAGTCGAAGTGTTCGTGCACAGAAGACAAGTAGTTACTTTCCGTAGAGTAAAAGGTTTCAATCCAGGCAGAAGTTCTTCCTTTACGGACATTGAGCGAGACTACGGGGAATATTGTCTTTTTGTCTCCGCAGAAAACGGTTTCTGCCATAAAAAACTTGCCATACTCCCAGTCCGAAGCCTTTAAGTCGACTTCGTTCTCGTATACTTCTAGGCTTCTGAAAGAATCTGCAGGATTGGATTTGGGGTGGATTAGTGTATCTCGAAACAAATGATAGATAGTCCCATCGTTGTATACGGAAATATGAACAGAATCGGAATTTTCGGGTGGCTCTATATGTATTTGTAGTCCGCAACTCCGGTATAAATCCCACTGGCTTGTGCAGAAAAAACCGCAGCAGGCCCAACAACAAAGAATCATTACACTAATGGCAAGTGCTTTTCGTTTCATTCGCGTAATCTTTGCAAGTCTCATGTGGTAGAATATAAAAAACGCCCAGGCTTTTAACCTGGATGTTTTTGAAAGAGGAGGGGGAGGTGCCGCCCTAAAACCCGAAGTCATTTTCTTTAATGCGAAAATTTCTATGGACTGTGTTGTGCAGCCGTTTTTGAATACGCTCTGAATACATACTTTTTTACAAAAGTGCAAACAATACCATACAAAAAGCGCCAAGGCTTATGTATATTATGTTTATTATGAAATATTTTTTCTTTCTTGCTTTGGTGATTTTTATGGGGGCTTTCGTTGGTTGCGAAGACTCTGGGGTGGATAAGGGACCGGAAACCAGCGAAACGGGTAAATCGCCTGAAATTATAGATGATGACGCTAACATCGAAGATGAAGGAACTCATCAGGGCTCTTTCCTGAATTCTGAGGGTAAAGTTGATGTAGAGCGTGTCGTCGCCTATGCAAAAAATGTAGCCGACACTCTTCCCGCTATTTTTCTAAAGGACTATGAATCAAAAAATGTGGTGGCATGGTATAAGGCAAAAGCCCAAATTGAATACGTTCATGACACCACGAAAGTTTTTGTGTATGCTCTTTATTTGTTTGACGACGATTCTTTTGTGATGACCAAAAATCAGGTTGAAATTAGGCCTGAAGGCATTACTTATTCTAGGCTGCGCGATGATAGTGGAACCTGGACTATCTCGGATGGGGGTGAATTTGGAAATGGTACGGTTACATTAAATCTACGTTCGTTGTATTTGGAACTTCCTATTGAGATGGGAACGTTTATCTATGGGTGGCAAGACATTGTTTTTACGCTGATGAATGAACCTTTGCCCGCTCCTTGTGAAGAACTGACATCACATTCTGACTAGAAAAACGAGGCTGCGGACCATGTGTGATTCCCGGGATGCGAATGTTTACCCGGCACTCTAAGGCCTGACGGTTATCGGAGTGCCGTCCTTGACGGCAGCGTATATTTCTTCGATTTCGTCGTTCGTGACGGCGATGCAACCGGCGGTCCAGTCTTTCCACTTGTGCCAAAATTTAAAGAGAAACGCGGGAACCTTATTCGGGAAGCCGTGGATCATGATGTCGCCGCCGGGTTCGTAATTGCCTTCTTTCGCGGCTTTGACTTGTTCCGCGTTCGGGTACGAAATTCGGAGCGATAAATGGAACTTGCTTTTAGGGTTGTGAAGCACGATGGTGTAGTCGCCTTCGGGCGTCTTGTTGTCACCGGATTTGACTTTCGCTCCCACAGGATTCTTGCCCAAAGAAATTCTGTAAGTCTTGACGATGTTCTCGCCGTTGCGCAGGTGCATTTGGCGTTTCGCTTTTTCTACGAGGATGTTGTCGATGGGTGAGGTGAGCATGGGTTGAAATCAGGAGTCGGTTGATGCGTTCTGATCAATTTTATTCCTGAACCAGAAAATCGCCTTGAATGCAATAACATGATAAATGGCGGTGATGAATACCGGCATGAAGGTGGCACCGTAATTGCTGCTCAAAATAAACCGAATCATTATATAGAAAAGTGTCCCTGAGCAAACGATGCTGAACCCAAAGGGAATTGTTGCAATCCGTTTGGCCACATCGGTATTTAGATTTTTCTTGAAAAGGAATAAATTCAGCAGACTCAAAGGGATGACGAGTAGTACTGCAAGTCCAGGATAGATTAATAATAGGCCTCCATCTCTCATGTGCGAGTGATCTAAAAATACAAAATAACTTACTATGGGAATGATTGGCATAATCGTGCAAAAAAGCATCCAACCAAGTATGTGTTTGGTTTTTAGATTGTTCATCAAATGCCTCCTTTACAAGACTTCTTTCTGAATATACCTTTAGTTATGCGGGCTCGCAAGTAGCTTTTATGTTGTCACGAACTTAATCAGTTCTGTATAATCCCCGGAATCGGCGGCATGAAGCGCATCAATGTACTTCTTTCGTAAATCCGTAATGTCGGTCAGGCTAGCGTCACCCCAGTAGAGCCGCGGCTCGCCAAGTTGCTGCATGAGCAGGTCGGCCATCAGTCGCGAAATTCTACCATTGCCGTTAGGGAACGGGTGGATTAAAACAAGCCTGTGGTGAA
>CAMKMX010000003.1 GCA_946414025.1 uncultured Fibrobacter sp. | reverse complement strand
CCCTCCTTGAAATCACCAAGTTCGACAAGGCTTTCTTCTGCAACTCCGGTACCGAAGCCAACGAAGGCGCTATCAAGTTCGCACGTAAGTACTTCGACCGGAAGGGCGAAAAGAATCGCCAGAAAATCGTGACGTTCGTGAACAGCTTCCATGGCCGTACCTTCGCAGCGCTTTCTGCGACGGGCCAGCCGGCCATCAGGGAAGGCTTCGGCTCTATGCCGGGTGACTTCGTGCACGTCACGTGGAACGACTGCGCTGCCTTGAAGGCCGAGGTGGATAGCAATACCTGTGCCATCATGCTTGAAAGCCTTGCTGCCGAAGGTGGCGTGATGACTCTTTCGAAGGAAATGGTCGAGACCATCAACAGCCTGCAGAAAGAATTCGGTTGCCTCGTCATCGTTGACGAAGTGCAGGCGGGCGTGGGCCGTCTCGGAACCTTCCTCGGTTTCGAAAAGTACGGTCTGAATCCGGACCTCGTAACGCTTGCCAAGGGAATCGGCGGCGGTCTTCCGCTGGGTGCGGTGCTCCTGCGCCAGAAGATTGCCGACCAGCTCAAGGCCGGCGACCACGGTACCACATTCGGCGGTAACCCGATTGCTTGCGCCGCAGGTCTCGCTGTCGTGAAGCAGATTCCGGGCCTGTTGAAGAATGTGGAAGAACGTTCCGCCCAGCTGAAGGCCGGTTTGGCTGCCCTTGTGGAAAAGTACAGTTTCGCCAAGGAAATCCGCGGTGAAGGTCTGATTCTCGGTGTGGCTCTCGATGAATCCATGCCGGTGGGCAACATCATCGCCGCCGCCCGGGGCGAAAAGCTCATGGTGCTTAGCGCCAAGGGCAACGTGCTGCGTATGCTTCCGCCGCTGAATGTTTCGGCAGATGAGTGCGACGAGGCGCTTGCAAAACTGAGCAAGGCTTTCGAAGCAGCTGCTAAGTAAAACTGGCCGTCGCGAAGTAATCCAAAAGTCATCCGCCTTTGCGGCGATTGTCATCCCCGTTGTCATTCTGGAGGGGCAAAGCCCCGATAGAATCACGGGGATCTTTTTTTTGATGTATATTGTATCAAGAGGTTCTCATGAAATCTTTTGTCGTTTCTGCCCTTGCGGCTTTTTTTGCCCTGCCGGCTTTTGCTTCCCAGAACGTGGTCAAGGTCGATGACCTGCACCCCGGCGTTGTCATCAACAAGGACAACATGATGTCCGCCGACCTGGCGATTTGGAACCCGCCTAGCCGCTATTACGATATGACTCCGGCCTTCGTCGATGGCGGCTACACCCTGTTCCGTTTCCCCAATGGAAGTCTCTCTAACGATTACCACTGGAACGGTATCGGCAAGTACGACGAAGCGGGACTCTGGACCCCCGACGAGACCAAGTGGGCCCGTGGCTTTTTGGGCGAGACCGCTTACCGTGGCACCACCAAGGACAACTACGGCTTTGTCCGCCGGAGCCACCTGGCCGACGGCAAGATGGAGACCATGTGGTGGGGCGAAATTTTGGACCCGGTGGACCCGCCCTGGATTGTGGTGGAATTCCCTGAAAAGGTGAATCTGGATTCCATTCAGATCGATTGGGGTAAGCTCCGCCCTAAGGCTTTTGAACTGGCCTATTGGACGGAAGACTACGCGGAATATCCCGGCGTGCACCAGGCTCTTGAAAACAAGCTGAAAGTGGAAGCCACGGTGCGGGTGAATTCCGCTACCACCAAGTACAAGTTCAAGCAAATTAACACCCGCTACGTGGCCGTCCGTTTCAAGACCACGGACCTGCCGTCAAAGGGCGTGCAGATTTGCGAGATGAAACTCTACAGCGGCGAGACGGATTTGCTGGGCGGCAACAACTACAAGTTCTACGCCATGTCCACCAGGAACGGCGACATCGCCCGTACGGACTGGACCGACATCAAGTGGGATTTCGAGACCTTCATGGAATACATCAAGACGCTCCCCAATGCCAGGGCCGTCATCTGCGTGAACGCGGGCACGGGAACCTCCAAGGAGGCCGCCGCCTGGGTGCGTTATGCCAACAAGGTGAAGGGCTACAACATCAAGCAGTGGCAAATCGGCAACGAACTGGACGGCGAGTGGGAAGAGTCCGGCCCCATTTCGGCAAGGCAGTATGCGGCCCGCTATCTGGAATACGCCCGCGCCATGAAGGCGGTGGATTCCAGCATCATCTTGCACGGCCCGCTGTTCAGCACCCACAAGATGCAACAGAAGGGTGCGGGCCTTCTGGATGGAAAGTACTGGATGGAAGAGTTCCTGCGGATTGTGGGGGAGGCAGAAAAGAAAGACGGTAAGCGCTACCTGGATGTGGTGGACTTGCACAACTATCCTTACTGGACGCCCAACGACCCGAAGCCTGCCGACATGCTCAAGTCCATGCTGGATGTGGGACCCAACATGGACACGCTGGACATGTGGATGAAACGCCACTTGGAAGGGGAGCGCCGGGTGTTCCTTTCGGAGTTCAGCACCTGCGTGCAGGGCTACAGCCTGCTGATGGATTACCCTCAGGCCACCGCTATGGCCAGCGTCTTTGCCCAGCACGCCATGCGCTTCGGCAACCGCCTGCAGGTGCTTCCCTGGGACGCTTTCGGCAACCTGTTCAAAGGGCCCGACGATACCTGGGGAACCATCAGCATGACGGCGCTCCTCAAGGAAGGCTCCTGGAACCACTGGAAGTCCTTGGAGCCTACGGCAGAATATTACGGCGTCTACATGACCTTCATGGACTTTTTGGAAAGCGGGTTCGCGGTGTTGCCGGTAGAGAGCAACAGCCCCGATGTGGTGGCCTACGCCATCGGCAAGGGGGATTCTGCCCGGGTGATGCTGGTGAACCTCTCCGACATAACGCAGCTGGTGCAGATTGACCGGACGAGCGTTGACACGGATTCTGCCAATGCGACGCCGACAGTGGGCAAAGGCGATTTGGTTCGTACCCAAGTAGAAATTTTTGGCGAAGAACAGTTCAAGTGGATCGGCACGAACCAAAGCGCCTACCCCTACCCGAAAATGGGCCCCAGCGGACGTCGCATCAATCCGTCCAAGTCCAGGGACATAGCCGTACCGCCCTTTGGACTTGCCGTCGTGCAAATCAACCCGAAGGTCGTGGGCCTGGATTCGGCGACGAAAAGCTCTGCCGCAGACCCCAAGGTCATTGCCGCCGCCCTCGAAAAGAAGGTCCTGCTGGCAGGCGATACCCTGGACCTGTTCGCCACCGCCGTGCAGCAGTACGGCCAGCTGACAGAAGGCAAACTTGAAATTCCGGAGCTGGGAATCGTCAGGTGGTTCAAGCCCGATGACGGCCTGTGGAACGCCTCCATCGAGAGCTTCCATGTGAAGGTTCCCATGCCTGCAAATGTGAAACTGGGGCCTGCTACGGCGACGCTGAAGATTCGCGGCCTGGGCGGCAAGGCTACGGAATTCAAGATTCCCTTCCGCATCCGCGGGGCTTACCGCACCACCAGCGTCATGCAGAATTTCGACAACGGCCTGGATGCGGTAGATTGGTACCCGGTGGCCAACGGCGACAACGCTACCAGTATCGAGGCCAAGGTCTTTAACGGGGCGCCCCCTCACGGCGGATTCATCCGTCACGACTTTATCATCGAGCAGCCTCCTGCACAGGGCTGGCCCAATTTTGCCGGAGCTTACTATGTGATTCCCGAAGCCGTCAAGAATTCCGTAGGTATCGTGTTCGACTACGCTACCAACCACAACAATCCCGACGGCTATTTCGAGGTGCAAATCGCCAGCGAGCAGGTGAAGGACTACGACGAGTTCATGGTCCGCCTGAAAAACACCCGCGGCTCCTGGGTCCGTGACACCCTCATCTGGGAAAACATGGCGCAAGAGGGCTGGGGCAAGACCATCCCGCAGCTGGACCCCAAGCAAATCAAGAACTTCGCCTTCAGGGCCCGCTACAGCGGCAAGGGCTACATCAGCCTGGACAACATCTACCTTTTGCAAGAAGACGGCACCGAAGTTCCCATGCCCAAGGGATTACGCCGCTTGCGGTAAGGGGGAAGGCCTTCCCCTTGCTCCAGACCAAGCCGGGCCAGGTGCCCACCCCGGACTTGTTCCGGAGCTACCCCTTCTCCTAGGGGCCCTGCCCCTAAAACCCCGAATGAAAAAGGAACCCTCGCGGGTTCCCTTTTTTCGCCAAAAGGAGATCCCCGCCTTCTCCCCAAAGAGGATAACTCTACTGAGGCAACAAGTTGCCAAGTATCGTATAGCGGGGATGACATCCTGAATTACTTGATGATGAGCATCGAGTCGTCCCAAGCCTCATGCTTTTCGAGGCCGAGGAGGTTCGCGGTCGTTGCTGCGATGTTGGAGAGCCCCCAGTCGCCTTCCTTGAGGCCGAGCTTGCCGCCCGTTACGTTGTCGTAAAGGATGCAAGGAACCTTGTTGAGCGTGTGGCTGGTCTTTGCCTTGAAGGTACCGTCCTTGTTGACCTTCGGCATGCCGGTCTTCTTGTCGATTTCGTACATTTCGTCGGCGTTACCGTGGTCAGCCGTGATGATAGCGACACCACCGAGGGCGTCAATCACCGGGAGGAGGCGTGCGAGTCCGATATCCACGGCTTCGATAGCCATCGTAGCGGCGCGGAAGGAACCGGTATGGCCCACCATGTCGCCGTTCGGGAAGTTGCAGCGGAGCGTCTGGTACTTGCCGCTCTTCAAAGCTTCGATCATGGCGTCGGTGATTTCGGCAGCCTTCATCCACGGGCGCTGTTCGAACGGAACAACGTCAGATTCGATTTCGAGGTAGGTTTCGCCGTCGAACTTGCTGGAACGGTTACCATTCCAGAAGTAGGTCACGTGGCCGTACTTCTGCGTTTCGGAGCAAGCGAACTGCTTGACACCCGTTTCAGCGAGCCATTCGCCGCTGGTTTCCTTGATTGCCGGAGGCGGAACGAGGAAGCGGTTCGGGAGCTTGAGGTCGCCGTCGTACTGGAGCATGCCGGCGTAGCAGACGTGCGGGAAGCGCTTGCGGTCAAATTCGTTGAAGGATTCTTCTTCGAAGGCGCGGGTGATTTCGATGGCGCGGTCGCCACGGAAGTTGAAGAACACCACGGAGTCGCCGTCGTTGATGGTGCCGACCGGCTGGCCGTCCTTTGCAATCACGAACGGCGGGAGATCCTGGTCAATAGCCTTGGTTTCGCCACGGAGAGTTTCGATAGCCTGGGTGGCGTTGTCGAAGTAGCGGCCTTCGCCGAGCACGTGGGTCTTCCAGCCGAGTTCCACCATCTTCCAGTTAGCGTTGTAACGGTCCATGGTAATCTGCATACGGCCACCGCCGCTAGCAATGCAGACGTCGAATTCCGGGCTGCGGAGTTCGTCGAGGAACTTTTCGAACGGGCCGACGTAATCGAGAGCGGAAGTTTCCGGCACGTCACGACCATCGAGGAGGATGTGCACGCGGACCTTCTTGAGGCCTTCCTTCTTGGCCTGGGCAACCATGGCCTTGAGGTGAGAAATGTTGGAGTGAACGTTACCGTCGCTGAAGAGGCCGATGAAGTGGAGCACGGTGTTCTTGGCGCGAACGTTTTCGGCAATTTCCTTCCAGGCGTCGCGGCCGAAGATGTCGCCGGAGACGATTGCGTCCTGCACGAGGGCTGCACCCTGGTTATAGACCTGGCCGGCACCGATGGCGTTGTGGCCCACTTCGGAGTTACCCATGTCTTCGTTGGTCGGCATACCCACGGCGCGGCCGTGAGCCTTCAGGAGCACGTTCGGGTACATCTTGAAGAGGTTGTCGAGAGTCGGGGTGCGGGCTGCCTTGATGGCGTTGCCTTCGACCTTATCGGTGATACCAAAACCGTCCATCACGATCGTGACAACGGGTCCCTTAATGCCGGGGAAGTTAGAAAGTTTCTTGAGCATGATTTACTCCGTATTGTGCCCGCGCAGTCTGTGCAGGCGTGTTAAATTACGGGCGTAAATTTAGAAACTTTTGCGTAAGGCGAGTGAAACGGGACTGTTTACAGGCCCACTTCCGAGCCTAGCAAAAGACACTCGAAGAGTGTAAAATGCGAGTGCAAAGAAAAAAAAGACCCCCTTTCGGGGGTCGATATCATACAGGAATTAGACTAGTTGGTTTTCTTGTAGTAAGTAAGGAACATTCTACCCTCAGTTCCACTGGCTTCCAGTCGGACAGGGTTGATGGGGAAGTTTCCATCAGGTGTGATGGCCATGTACCACCTGGTGTTTTCACGCATTTCAATTTCATTCATTGAATCATTGCCGGTAGTGAATTTTTCGAGGCAAACAGGCGCGGCCGGTGGTGCAAACATACCTCTGCTGTTGATTTCATCGTCATAGGAAGTGATTTCTTTGAAAGAAACTCCACTAGCGGCAACCAAGTAGCCGGTCTCATCCTTGAAACTAATCGTAGCATGGGCGGTAGCTCCTCCAGCAAAATTGATTTCGAACTTTTTAACAACAGACGTCGAAATGTTGGACAATGTATCTCCGACAGGAGTTAACTGCGTACACACTTCGGCGACGCTAGAAGAAGAAACTTCGGCAGGCTTCGGCAAATCAAATTCAGCTTCTAGACGGGCGGTAAAGGTGAATGTCTTCTCCTCCGCGCTGCCACTCATATAGACGGTAATGTACAGTACAAAATCTCCCCAGCCGATGCTGTCCTGGTTCAGAGGTATTTCGTCAATGGCAAAGAGTGGATTGAACTGTTCCTTTGGAAATTTAAAAGTACTTCTGACAGGAACGGGAAGATTGCCGACCCTGATTACCTTACCGTCTTCCTTTCTGCCTACATCGAAAGAAAGGCTATCAACCATATATGTTATCGGGTCGCCGTCGTAACCCGGGGTTTCAAAGGCATCACTTTCGGTAGCGATATTTCCCGTGAGCTTCAGAACCCAACCGCCCTTGCCGTCAGCAGTACGTTCTGCCTCGACCTCGGAAAAGTCCGCCAAGGGCGAAGTCTCGGAGACCGAAGAAAGGACCAGTTCTTCGGCAGAAGAGGAGGAGTCTCCATCGCCGGCGCTGGAACTGTCGTCACCGCAAGCGGTAAGGCCGATTGAACCCAGGGCGAAGACAGAGCCCAGGAAAAGATTCTTCATAAAATTCATAGTTGTTCCCTCATAAAAAGTTTCTGACTCTGAAAATAAACAAAAATGGCCGAAAAAGCAAACGAAAAAGCGAAATTTTCAAGGAAAATGGCATTTTTGGGCGTTCCCCGCCCCAAAGATTGGCGCAATTCATCACGAAGGGCGGGTCGGGCCATACTCGCCGTGGCGTTCCGCCCCGTCTCACCGAGCCCGTCCGTTGTCCGGTCTCGTCCCCTTACGGGGTCACTGTCCCTAACGCATATTCCGGATAATGTCCCGTAGCCGTGCCGCTTCCTCGAAATCGAGCCGCGCGGCGGCTTCCTTCATCTGACGTTCCAGGTCTTCCAGCGAACTTGTCATCCCCGCGGAGGCGGGGATCTCCTTTCTTACATCGTGCTTCGAGCCTCGAACCCCGAGCCTCGAACCTTTCTTTCGTCTTTCGTCTTTCGTCTTTCGTCTAGAACTGGGCTGCAGCGGTTCCATCGGCCGGATGCCCGGTTCCCCATTTGTCATCCCCGCGAAGGCGGGGATCTCCTCGTCCTCATCGACGGAATCGTCACCGTCGATTCCAAGGGGATCCGCGATTCTCAGGTCGTCTTCCAGCTTGCGGGTCACGGATTTCGGCGTAATGCCGTGTTCCTTGTTGAATTCTTCCTGCACGGCCCTGCGGCGGGCGGTTTCGCTAACAGCTTTTTCCAGACTGTCGGTCATGTTGTCCGCGAACAAGAGCACTGTGCCGTTCACGTTACGGCTTGCGCGGCCCATCGTCTGGATTAAACTGCGGTAGTTGCGCAGGAATCCTTCCTTGTCGGCATCGAGGATGGCCACCATGCTCACTTCGGGCAGGTCCAGGCCCTCGCGCAGCAGGTTGATGCCCACCAGCACGTCGAATTCTCCGGTACGGAGTCCGCGAATCAGTTCGTGGCGTTCCAGCGTCTTGATGTCGCTGTGCAGGTAACGCGCACGGATGCCCGCTTCCACGAAAAAGTCGGTAAGGTCCTGTGCCATCTTCTTGGTGAGGGTCGTCACCAGCACGCGGTCGCCGTTCTTGACCACTTCCTCGATGCGGTACAGCAGCACGTCCATCTGGCCCTTGATGGGGAACATCTCGATTTTCGGGTCCAAAAGTCCGGTGGGTCTGTTAATTTGTTCGGTAACCACGCCGCCCGTCTTGGTAAGTTCGTAATCGCCGGGGGTGGCGCTCACGAAAAGCACTTGCTTCGGGTACATGTACTCGAATTCGGCAAAGTTCATGGGGCGGTTGTCCAAGGCACAGGGGAGGCGGAACCCGTACTGCACAAGCGTCGTCTTGCGGCTCTTATCGCCCTCGGCCATGCCACCCACCTGCGGAATGCTCACGTGGGATTCGTCCACCATCAAGAGCCAGTCGTCGCCGAAGTAGTCGATAAGCGTAAACGGGCGCGTACCCGGGGCGCGGTTCTCGATAATGCGGGAGTAGTTCTCGATGCCGCTGCACATGCCGGTCTCGCGAATCATTTCCATGTCGTAGCGGGTGCGGCTGCTGAGGCGGGCCGATTCCAGCACCTTGCCTTCCTTGTCCAGTTCGGCGAGGCGGTCGGTGAGCTCCATTTGCATGCGTTGCAAAATGCCTGCGCGGCCTTCTTCCTTGGTCACAAAGTGCTTTGCCGGAGCGATGGTCATCTCGTCCATTTCCTGCGTGACTTCGCCGGTAATGATGTTGAAGCGAACGAGCCTGTCCACCTCGTCGCCGAACAGTTCGATGCGGAGGCCTTCTTCGTCGTAGCTCGGGTGAATTTCAATTACGTCGCCGTGCACGCGGAAACTGCCGCGCTCCAGGCTGAAATCGTTTCTCGTGTACTGGATTCGCACCAGGTCGTGCAGAATCTTGTCCCGGTCGTAGACGTCACCCTTCTTGATTCGCACCATCAGGTCGAAGTATTCGCTGGGGCTACCCAAACCGTAGATGCAGCTCACGGAAGCCACGATAATCACATCCCTGCGGGTGAGCAAGTTCGCGGTGGCGCGCAGGCGGAGCTTGTCAATCTCGTCGTTGATGCTGGCATCCTTCTCGATGAAGGTGTCCGTGTGCGGAATATACGCTTCGGGCTGGAAGTAGTCGTAATAGCTCACGAAGTATTCCACCGCATTGTGGGGGAAGAATGCCTTGAATTCCTGGTAGAGTTGCGCCGCAAGCGTCTTGTTGTGCGTAAGGATGAGTGTCGGCTTGCCCACGTTCTTGATGACGTTCGCCATCGTGAAAGTTTTGCCGGAACCGGTCACGCCAAGCAGCGTCTGGAACTGCTCTCCGTGCTTGAAACCTTCGGTGAGTTCCTCAATGGCCTTCGGCTGGTCGCCCGCTGCACCGTAAGGGCTCACCAGTTCAAAGTTCGCACGCGTGGGCGACTGGAACTGCTGCAACTTTCCTGGCAAGCTCTGCTCAGGCGGTAGCGGTTTCGCTATCGGTTTCGCATACGGGTCAGGTGTGATTGTCTTGCGTGCGCGTGCCATTCGCTGATGTCATGCCCGCGTAGGCGGGCATCTCCTGTTCTCGCAAAAAATAGTAAATTTCCGCTATGGATCACGAGTACAGCATTTCGGGTAGGCTTTGGGTCGATAACGCCGATTCGGTATTGTCTGGTTTGGATTGCCGGGAATACGCCATAGGCGATATCGTGTTCCTGCTTTCGGCAGCGGGTGTCAACGAAATTCAAATATCTCTTAGGGATAAATCTATGGCGGTGTCAATTTCTGACGATAAAATTTCCACTTGCTGCGCCAATCTGTCCCGTAGGTTTGCGTGCCGTGTCCGTATGGAAAAACTTCACGAAGAATACGGCAACGCCAACGTGTTCAACGGCGGGTCCGACTACGAGGTGGTCTGCGCCGACAGGTTTGTCTGTGAAAGCCTAAACGGCAAAGAAATTAGTCGTAGCCGAACCCAGATATGAAAAACGGGTCGTTCAAAACAGTCAATTAAACGTCATGGCGGCCCAATAAACGTCATGGCGGCCATGAGCCGCCATCTAGATTTCGGTTAATTGACGCCTATATCGTTCAATTTGACTTAAAAACATCAAATTAAACATTGAAAACATGTTAAACGCCATCAAAATGTGTATTTTTCAATGGTGAAAAGTACCATTTTGAGGTATCAATGAGCAAATTGATAGTTTTGACTTATGTCCTGCGTGGCTTGGGCTTTGTGCTGGTGATTTTGAGCCTTTTTGGCCATAGCGTTTTGTTGAACCTTTTCCCGGGGTTAGAAGGAACCTCCATCAACCCCTTCTTCTATTCGGGCCTTGCGGTGTACCTTGTTGGCGCTACCATCTATTTCTTTGTGAACAAGAAGATTCGTGCCGACAAGCGCCGTCGCGAAATAGAAGAAACCGAAAGCCGGATTTTTGGAAAGAAAGACGACCAAGAGTAGTTTATGATTCAGATTGAGCATTTGCACAAGACCTACAGGAGCGGTTTCTTGATGAAACCGAAACTGGCGCTGAAGGACGTAAGCCTTCATGTGGAACCGGGTCAGATTTACGGTTTTATCGGCCCCAACGGGGCGGGCAAGTCTACCACCATCAAGGTGCTGACCGGCCTTTTGAATTTTGATTCCGGCAAGGTGCTGGTAAACGGCATCAGCCCCCGCGATGTCAAGAGCCGCCGCTTTATTGGCTATTCTCCGGAACAGCCCTACTTTTACGACTACCTTACGGGTCGCGAACTACTCCAGTTCTACGGCAAACTGGTGGGGCTAGAAGGGAACCTTCTGAACGAACGCATCACCTGGGCGTTGCAGTTGCTCCATGCCGATAAGGACTGGATTGACCGCCGTCTGCGTTCGTACTCCAAGGGCATGATGCAGCGTGTGGGAATTGCCCAGGCCATTCTCGGCAAGCCCAAGCTGTTGATTCTGGACGAACCCATGAGCGGACTGGACCCCATGGGCCGTCGCGATGTCCGGGAGGCCATTCTGGAACTGAACCGGGACGGGGTGACCATCTTCTATTCCAGCCACCTCCTGAGTGACGTGGAATCCATCAGCCATCGGGTGGCCATGATTGTGGATGGCCGTATCGTTCGTGAAGGAACCGTCGATGAGATTACGGATTCCTGCGGTATCGAATACCATGTGCGGACCCGCATCGCCATTGCCGCCAAGGACTTGCCCGAAGGCGTCGCCCTGGCAGGGCACCCCCAGGAGGTCATCTGCGCCGACGATGCCGCCCGTGACCGGCTGCTCCGCTACTGCCTGGATAACGGGATTGCGGTAGAAAAGATGGACCACAAGCGTCCGAGCCTAGAAGACATTTTGACCGAGGAGATTGCCCGTGCAGACGCTTAAGCATATCGGCATTATTGCCCTCAATACTTTCCGTGAATCTATCCGCGACAAGATTCTTTACAATATCGGTCTTTTGGCCGTGGGCCTTGCCCTGTTCAGCATTGTGCTTGGCGAATGGTCCGTATTCGACCGGGCATACGTCATCAAGTCCACCACCCTGTCGGTGATGAGCCTTTCGGGTCTTTTGATTTCCATTTTCGTGGGCATCAGCCTGGTGCAAAAGGAAATCCAGCGTCGGACGGTTCTCACCCTGTTGTCCAAGCCCATCAGTCGCGCCACCTTCATCGTGGGCAAGTACCTTGGGCTGTTGGCGGTGGTGGCCGTCCATTTGGCGCTTCTCACCTGCATCTACTACTCCATTTTGTTCCTCACGAATTCGGAACCTACGGTAAGCCTGCTGACGGCGATTTACCTGATTTTCTGGGAACTGGCGGTTGTGATTGCGGTAGCGCTTCTGTTCAGCAGTTTCAGTTCCACTATCCTGAGTGCCCTATTCACTCTGGGAGTTTATTTTGCAGGCCACCTGAGCAACCAGCTCTTGGAGCAGATTCGTTTTGCCAGTCGCATGGGCGAGATGGGGGATACTTCTACGGCACTGCTGGAAAAGCTGGCCGTGGTGATTCACGCCGTGTTTCCGGGGCTGTACCGCTACAACGTGACCAGCTATGTGGTTCACGGGCTAGCCCTGCCGGACATGTATCTTTTCTGGAATACGATTTACGCAATCGGTTATGTTGGTGTTTTCTTAGCCATCGCTAGTTGGTGGTTCAGCCGGAGGGATTTCCTATGAGAAATCAGTATATGGCACAGGTCCTCGTCCACAACAAGGTGGTTTCGGAGGATCAGGTCAAGGCCCATTGGGGCGAAATTACGGAATCTATGGATATTGGCCAGGTCCTGGTAAAGGCTGGCATATTGCAGGAGGCCATGTACGCGAAGGTCCTTGCCTTTGTGCAGAACCTGGAAGCGAAGCATGCAGCCGCTAATGCTGCAGCCCAACCTGCACAGGCTGCACCCGCTGCCCCTAAGCCAGCTCCAGCCGCAGCTCCGGCACCCAAGCCCGCTCCTGTAGAGGCAAAACCCGCCGTGGCCGAACCTGTAGATGACGAACCCGCCTTGCAAATCGAGGGCAACAACATTTACGGTGAATCTTCTTCGTCCAACATGGTGGTGGAAAAGGTTTCCGGTCTGGAAACTACAAGTATCTCGACCATCGCCCTTGCCGAGGAACTAGGCGAAGATTCGGCCGAAGAAGGCGAGCAGGAACTGCCCCGCCAGTTCGCCCTTTCTTCTGGAGAGGGAACGGCGGTAGAAGCGCCCCAGACTCTGCTCCCCATCATGTCCTTGAAAAAGATGATTGCATTTGCCCGTCAGTACGGAGCTACGGACATCTACCTTTATTCCAACCGTCAGGTGGTTATGCGCCAGTCTGGTGCGCTGTTCCCGGCCACCGAACAGGTGGTAGATAAGACCCGCATCTCTGAACTTTTGGCCGAAGCCTCCGAAGGTTTTGCCGACGATTACCAGGTGGTGGCCGGCAGGAACTTCAGCAAGACCATCGCCCTCGCTGGTGTGGGTCGTGCCCGTATTTCCGTAACCTGGAACGGGGTCGTTCCCAGCGTGTCTATCCGGGTGATTCCTACGGAGGCGGCGGCTCTGGATTCTTTGAATCTTCCGCCTTTCTGCACCCAGTTTGCGGAACTCAACAGCGGCCTTGTGCTGGTAGCTGGGCCTTCGGCCAGCGGGCGCACCACTACGGTGAACGCCTTCGCCGAAACCATTGCCGCAAACCGTCCGTGCTACATCCAGACCATCGAACGGCCTATTGAAAGAATCTTGCAGGGCGGTGGTGGCGCTTTAGTCCAGAAAGAGGTGGGACTCCATGTCCGTACGGGGCTAGACGGAATCGCCCTTGCCATGCGTGACGGTGCCGACGTGATTTGCTTTGACCATCTGGAAAATGTGGACGAGCTGAACCTGCTTTTGCAGGCCGCCAATTCTGGCGCTTTGGTGTTTGCCGTTACTCGCGGAAACAACATCCACGCCTTGCTTTCGAGGCTCCTGGTTTCTGTTCCCGAAAGTGGACGGTCTTCTTTGGCTAGTTCCCTGGCAGACCAGCTGAAGGGCGTTATCGTGCAGCATTTGGTTCCCGTGGTAGACAACCAGGGCCTGGTTCTTGCCGCCGAAGCCGTGCGGGTGACGCCTACTATTGCGGGCATGATCCGCAAGGGTGACCTGTCCCAGCTGAATGCCGCTATCAGTAGCCAGCGAGACCAGGGCGTTACTTTGGACGATTCCCTGCAGAAATGCGTGGAAGCGGGTTACATCGACGGTGTAGAAGCCTGGAAACGGGCAAACGACATTAGACGCTTTGCGGCGTATCATCCTGCAGGCGGGGAGGCATAAAGATGGCTGCAGAAATTGAATCTCTTTTGGAATATGCCGTCAATACCGGCAGTAGTGAACTGATTATTACCGAAGGTGCCGTTCCTGCAATTCGCTTGGCAGGGCAGGTTTGCGCCGTTCCCGACGCTCCGGTTATTCCCTTTGGTTCCTTGGCTGAATTTTTGGGCTCCCTGGAAGGGGAATCCGGCTCCATGATTGGCGGCCCTTGGCAGGGCATGCGCTGGCGCGTACGGTATTTCCGTGAGGCGCTCGGTAACGGGGCCGTATTCCGTCCGCTCTTGAACGAGTGCCCGGAATTTAACGCCCTCGGAGTTCCTCCTGCTGTAGAGAATATGCTGGGCTTCAGTTCTGGCCTAGTACTTTTTGCTGGCCCGGCTTGCTCCGGCAAGACTACCAGCGCCACGGCTTATGTGGGCGCCCTTTGCGAATCCAAGATTTTAAGGGCCTGCTTCTTGGACAAGGCCCAAGAACTTCCTGTAAAGCAGGGCAGCAGCCTCATTTTGGAGGATTCTGTCGGTGGCGTGGCCGAGAAGGTGGATCAGGCTATTCGCAGCGGAATAGATTTGCTGTGGATGGGTGACTTTGACCCCAGTTTCCTTTTGCCTATGCTTCAGGCCGCCGAGGCAGGTGCCCTGGTGGTGTGTAACGTGACCGCCGGCAATTCCGCCGGTGCCCTGGACGCCCTTGTGGCGGCCGCCAAGCCCGAAGACAAGGCTTTGGTCCGGACCATGCTTTCTTCTGCGTTGAAGGCGGTTGTGGTGCAGCGCCTGCTTCCGGGAGCTGCCGAAGGTTCCGGTGCCGTTGCCGCCTGGGAAGTACTTTTCAATTCTCAGAACGTGGCCATGTGTGTCCGCACTGGAGACCATTTCAAGCTGCTGTCGGTCATTGCGGCTTCGGCTTCCGAAGGCATGATGCTGATGGACGATAGCCTTGCAGAACTGGTGCGTTCCGGATACGTGGCTCAAGAGGTAGCGGCTAAGTATGTGGCCAATCCCGCAAGGTTTGCCTAGGCGGTTTATGCCGAAGGTGGCGGCCATCCTGTTGGTCGCCTTTTCCTTGTTGCCTGCAGAACCTGCCGACAGTCTGCTGTCGCAGATGACGGCTGCCCAGGATTCTACGGCGCAGGCCCCTGCGGATAGTCTTGTTCCCACTACATCTGAACCTCAAACCTCTCAAGCGGATCCTCGCCTACGCGAGGATGACATTCCTCAAACCTCTAGCCCCGAGCCTCGAGCCTCGAACCCTGACAGCGGGGGCGTTGCGGGGGTGTCCCCTGCAGAGGGGGTAGCGGACGCCGCAGAAAAGGGAGAACTGATAGGAGATCCTCGCCTACGCGAGGATGACAAGAGAGTGTCGGGAGTGGCATGCGGCGGGAGCGAGGGGGAGGCTTCCCCCGACACATCGTGGAAATGCGAAACCATAGATTTGTCGGCTGATGATGCCGTTCCCCAGGCCTCGAGCCTCGAGCCTCGAACCTCGAGTCCCGAACAAAAAAAATCCGTTCTCTACCTCAGCGGCGGCGAGCGTTCTCCCTGGTTCCATCTGGGCGTGCTCTATGCCATCGAAACCTACAAGGTCCGCATTGATTCCGTGGTAGGTACGTCGTGGGGCGCTTTCGTGGGTTACCTCTGGACTCACGGAATGACACTAGACGATATCCAGCGAGTGCTGCTGGACCCGTACCTGCAGGGCTACGTGGGCCATAACATGTTCGACGACCTGTACAATAAAAAGCAGGAACAGGCCAGGTGGCCCATTTCTCCCGATGGCGTGCCCAGCCTGCGTTACCGTTTTGCGTTGCAGCCGGATTCGTCCATGACCTTGCGGAAAATTCCCAAGTCCTTTGAACCGGATACTTCCGCCCATAGGTATGCCATTGCAAAGCTCCGCTTTCAAGAAGCCATGAACCGTGTACCTCGCGGGGCGGTGATTCCCTTTACGGTGCTTGGCTGTAACGGCGAACAATGGAATACTTCGGAGTATGTGTTCAAGAGTCTCCCGCTGGTTGAAAACTACAACTCCGGAGAACTGTGTCCGGGGCTTGCGGTGCCCTTTGAAGATGTCTATGAGCAAGTCCCCATTATTTCGGTTGGAATTCCCCGGGTGGCTCTTGCTTCCGTGTCGTCCTGGAATTCCCCCTGGCAGCGTATTCTTTTCGAAAAGCCCCTGCAGAACTTGTCTTACCAGGAGTCCGGTGTAGTGCTCCGCGCCCATTACGCTACGGATTCTGCCTATACGGCATGGATTCAGGCGGGGTTCTCTGCCTTGGAACGCCACGCTACGGAACTAATCCCTTTCAGGAACGACTCGCTGGACTATTTGACTTTCAAGAAGGTGGCTGCCCCATGGTTCAAGTTCAAACCGTCTTTTGACAGCCTGTCTGCGGAAACCCATTCCACAATAGCCTCTTATTGGGACGAAAGCGACACGGGCATGGTGGCGCCCGAAAATTTCTTGAAAGAAATTTCCAAGGAACCTGCCTACGATTCCGTTTCCTTTGACATGTTGCCGACGGGGAACGTGTTGGTCGGTGCGAAGGTCGCCCCGACGGTAGATGTTTCTGTGGGCGGTTTCGGGTCCAGCGCCATCGGGCCCCATGCCTACGGTGATATGACGCTCTCCTTCGTGAACCAGATGGATATCGCCCTCGGGGTTTCGGGATTCGTAGGCCCAAGGTCATACGGCGTAAGTCCCAAGTTGGAAATTTCCCGCCTGTGGAACAGGGACTGGTCGGTAGGGCTCCGCTATGACTGGCAGACCCTGCGGCCTTTTGAATCTTATTTAGAAGATAACGCATATTTCACGACGCCTCGCGGTGAAAAACGAAGTGACTTTAACATGTGGGTAGATTACCACTTGACAGCCCACCAGGTGACATCGCTTACATTCATGTTGGGAGACAGGACTATTGATTTTGCCCAAGTGTACCGGATGGACGATTTGGAAACATGGCCCGTTTCACCTGCCCTCCAATACCGCTACGAAGGCGGCGACACGGATCCGTTCTTCTCCTATAGCGGACAGTCCCTGTTCCTGGAATGGGGACTCCAGTCCGTGCGTTACAAGATTGACATTGCGGAACTGATTCCCATATACCACAAGCTTTCTCTGGAAATGTACGCCAGCCGCTCACCGGTATCTTTCTTGACGCTGGGACTTTTCCTGGGTGGTGGCGTGGATATGTATCACGACGAAGGTCATGGTTATGTCTATCCCAAATCAACGGGGCTCTTGCCGCTGGACAATTTCTACCGCAGGCGTGTTGCGGCCACCCCCTGGACTGGGGAATGGTACAATCCGGAACTGCTGAGCCACCACTATGGACTTGCCCGTATAAACCTCGGGCTTCATAAGGGTATTTTCGGCATGTGGGTGTTTGGTGCCTACGTGCGGGACTTCGAAGAGAATCCGACGGCGCACCTCGGGGCCGACAAGTTTATTCTGGAACCGACGCTACGCTTTGCGTACAAGTCCATCTCAGTATCTGCGGGGATGTCCCGCCTGGTGGACCGCGAAACTCTCGACGAACTGGGTGACGTGATGGACTACACCTTCTTTGTCCGCGTCGGGAATTATAGTTTCTAGGGGCTAGGATCTAGGGGCTAGGGGCTAGGGGCTAGGGATTTGAGGTCGCTTCGCTTTGAGGAATGTCATCCCCGACTTGGTCGGGGATCCGCTGGGTTGCAGTAAGCGGATGTTCGCCTGCGCGAACATGACGAATTCTTTTTCCATACCACACACCTCACAACTCACAACTCACTCCCCTCTATTCTTCGCCGCTACGTCCTTGAACTTGTTGTGGTCGCTGAGCGTGCTGCTAAAGAAGTGAGTTCCCGAACCGTCATCTTTTGCAACAAAGTAAAGAGCCTTGGTGTCGGCTGGGAATAGGGCCGCCTCTATGGCCTTGCGCCCCGGGTTCGAGATGGGGCCTGGCATCAGACCCTTGAACTTGCGGGTGTTGTAGGGGCTGTCGCTGTTGAGCTGGCTCTTGTAGATGGGCCCGGTCAAGTTTCTGAAGATGAACCGCACCGTGGGGTCTGCCCCCAGGGGCATGCCGATTTCAAGCCTGTTGTGGAAAACGCCTGCAATCAAGAACCGCTCGTCGGGCTTGCCGGTTTCTTCTTCTACTACGCTTGCAAGGGTAAGCACCTTGTGCCAGTTGCCGAGAGTTGCCCACTTGGAGCCTGGCTTTCCTTTCATCTCGTCCCGTACTTTCAGGTTCGCCGCCACCATCTGTCTGATGATCGTCTCTTCGTTTGCATCGATGGCGAAGGGGTAGGTGTCGGGCAGCAAATAGCCTTCCAGCGAGTTTGCATCTACGCCCAGGGACTGGGCGAACTTCGGGTCCTGGACCAACTTGTTCCAGCGGTCCTCGTTCAAGTCGGGGAACGCCTTTTTCAAGTAGGCGGGAATCTCCCAGCTTGCCCGACCTTCGGGAATAGTCACCTTGCGTACGGCGTTCTTGCCGCTTGCAAGCAGGGCGAAAATTTGTTCCAGGGTTTGCCGTGGCGGAATCTCGTACCAGCCCGCCTTGAGGCTTGGCTTGTCCATTTTGTTCCGGACCTTGAATGCCAGTCCGTCCTTCCACACGCCTTTTTCGTCCAGTATCTGGGCGACCTTGGACGCGGAACTTCCCTTGGGGATTTCCAGGAGTACTGTTTCGGAGTTATTTGAGACGGCGTTCAGTCTTTTTTTACCTTGGATCCCGGCAAAAGCGGCCAAAACCACCAGAAAAATCAATAAAATGCAAAAAAAACGCTTCATATTGTAAAAATTTAAAAGAATATCTCACAAATTGCCAAAATAAAAGGTATATTCCTATTGCATTAACGAATATTTTTATCCCGTTTCGAGGAATAACATGAAAAAGGTTTTGTTTGTTGCTCTTTCTCTGATGGTTGCCGCTGCTTTCGCAGCACCCAACAAAGTCAAGTCCAAGCTGGGCGATATTGACCTGACCAAGGAGAAGGGCGGTGGCTCTGTGGTTTGCACCGCGGGCTTTAACGATGAACTTACCATCGTCAAGGACGGCGATACCGAAGTTCTGGTCAAGGGCAACTGCGGTCAGGGCTGGGTGGCCAAGTCCAAGGTGGAATACGTGGCCCAGGCCGCTGGCGACAAGTCCATGAAGTTGGAAGGCGTGGACGTGGTCGGCTGGCTCGATAACCCCAGCGCCGTGTTCGTGTTGGAAAACGATGACATCGACTTCGACGGCGTGAACATCGACCGTGACTTCAAGGAATACTTGCAGCACACCATGGACCGCGAACAGATGGAAATGCACAACAACGAAAACTAACTCGTTGTCTGACATTGAGATATCGCTGAAAAGCCCCTCCGAGAGGGGCTTTTTGCTTCGAAAAAGACACCAAGTAAATGATATTTTACTAAACAAAATTGACATAAAATCGTATATTTCATGGAAATAACAAAAAAAGAGGAAAAATTATGAAAAAATCCTTAACATTCTTGGCAGTAGCAGCTACGGCTGTTATGGCGCAAGACGTTTCATCGCAGCCTTGTGTGGAGTTCCAGGCTGGAACGGCGGTGGTTGATGGACAGTGCTACACAGGCCTTGGTACGGATGGACAATGTTACAAAAAGAAGGCCAATGTTCCTGATTCAGTAACCGTTGCCCCTGAGAATACTCAATCGGGGGGATTCTGGGATTATTGGGAATGGGCTCAGTGTGTTGTATCCTCCTCTGCTTCTGAACAGCCTGAAAGTTCCGCTTCCGAAATCGTAGAAAGCTCCGCTTCCGAAATCGTGGAAAGCTCCGCTTCTGAAAATCCGGAATCTTCCGCTTCTGTAGAGAGTTCTGCTTCCGTGGAAAGCTCTGCTTCCACGGGTCCGACTCCGGTGTTTGACAACTTTGATGACGGTAACGCCACTGCCGAAAACGTGGCCGAAGACGCCTACTGGTACATTTATACAGCTGGTGGTTCTGTCACGAACACCCAGGATGCAACCCAGACCTGGGACATGATTTCTGCCGATGGCACCAACTCCTACGCCTCCATGAAGGGCATCAGCGGCATTACCTCTGGTGATACCACCTATCCGTCTGTGGGCGTGGGTGTCGATTTCGGTATGGGTGCGCTGGCCAACTGCACCGCCATCAGCTATAAGTACAAGGGCTCGGGCCACCACCTCCGCGGTCTTGTGGATGGCGTGACCAAGGACAAGGGCTACGAACACGTTGCCCCGAACCAGGACGCTTCTAGCGGCTGGACCACCGTTACGGTGACCACGATGGCACAGCCCGACTGGGTGGCTGGCGCCTCTCCGTCCGACGTGAAGGCCTTCTCCTGGGCAACGGTCAAGGGCCTTGCCTGGGTGGTCGACGAAAAGCTGACCCAGGCCAACATCGGTACCCAGCTGGATATCGACGACGTGGAATGCGTCGGTGGCACGATTCAACCGACGGCATCTAGTGCAAGCAGCGCTACCAGCAGTGGTTCTGGCAGCAGCACGGTGGTGTCCGGCGGTGCCGAAACCTTCGACGACTTTGATGACGGCAACACCGTTGCGGAAAATATCGCCGACGACGCCTATTGGTACCTCTACAAGGCCGGTGGAACGCTCACGAATACTCAGGATGCGAACCAGACTTGGGACATGATTGTTTCCGAGGGCACCAACTCCTATGCCGCCATGAAGGGCATCGGCGGTATCACCTCCGGCTCTACCGACTATCCGTCTGTTGGCATGGGTGTCGATTTCGGTGCGGGTGTCCTGGCTCAGTGCACCGCCATCCAGTACGATTACAAGGGTTCGGGCCACCACCTCCGCGGTCTTGTTGATGGCGTGACCAAGGACAAGGGATACGAGCACGTAGCCCCGAACCAGAACGCTTCCAGTGGCTGGACCACCGTTACGGTGAGCGTGATGACTCAGCCCGACTGGGTGGCAAGTGCATCTCCGTCCGACGTGAAGGCCTTCTCCTGGGCGGGAGTCAAGGGCCTTGCCTGGGTGGTTGACGAGAAGTTGACCCAGGCCAACATCGGTACGGAACTGGATATCGACAACGTGAAGTGCGTCGGCAAGCTTTCCGCCGGCTCCAGCTCCAACGGTAACGGCACCAACGGTAACGGTACTAATGGTAACGGCACCAATGGCAACGGCACCAACGGTAACGGTACTAACGGTAACGGCACCAATGGCAACGGCACCAACGGTAACGGTACAGGCACTAACCCGTACGCCAACACCGCCATCGGCGTGGTCGCCGCTCCTGCAGGCCTCTCCGCCAGCATCCACGGCAACACCCTCCAGGTCACCGTGGCCAAGGCTGGCATGGTGAAGGTTCAGGTGTTCGACATGATGGGCCACACCATCGAAAGTCACAGCGAGAGCATGGCTGCAGGCTCCTTCGCCCACACCTTCGGTAGCATGGGCAAGGGCGCCTACATCGTGCGCGTGCAGCAGGGCTCCATGGCCAAGACCATCCGGATGCAGGTCCGGTAAGTAAACTTTTACAAAGTTGAAAGAGGCGGGTTAATCCCCGCCTTTTTTTGTTTTCCCTGTGAGCGAAATCACGCCACCCCATGTAAATAGAATTTGACTTGAAAAAACTATCCCCAAAGTTTATTTTTACTCGAGATAAAACTAACCAAGGACTATCCCCATGAAAAAAATCATCTCCCTCATGGCACTTGCGGCGGTGTTCGCGTTTGCCGGCCCTGTGAGCTACTACGGTAAGCTTCAGGCGAAGAACGGACAGCTTTACGGATCGAAGACCGGGAACTCTACGCCGGTTCAGCTCAAGGGCATGAGCATGTACTGGGACTACTGGGATGCCGGTTCCGCCTTCTACACGACCTCCGTGGTGAACGCCCTTGTAGAAAAATGGAACGTGGAGATAATCCGCGTGGCCCACGGAACTTCTGGTGAGCCTGGAGCTGGTGATTACAACAACTCTAGAACAAGGGATGATGTGGTCATACAGGCCGCTATCGATAAAGACATCTATGTCATCATCGACTACCATGCCCATTATGCCAATAATGAAGTGGACGAAGCCAAAAGTTTTTTCGAATATATGGCCAAAAAATGGGGCTCCTACCCGAACGTGATTTTTGAAGTCTGGAATGAGCCCAAAAATGAAGGTATGTGGACTACCATCAAGGGTTATGCTGAGCAGGTAATCCCGACCATCCGTAACAACGGTGGTACGGATAACTTGGTTGTCGTGGGTACAAGCCAGTACTCCCTCCATCCGGAAGAGGCCATTAACAATAAGGTGACCGATTCGGGCAACAACACCGCCTATACATTCCACTTCTATGCAAATTCTCACAATCTTAATGGTGGTGAGTACAGTGGCTATTCATCTTACAAGCAGAGAATTAACAGTGCCATGCAGGCAGGCCTCACGGTGTTCGTGACGGAATGGGGTGTCGGCACGTCCGATGGTCAGGGTGTCAACAACACTACTGATGCTGCCGCCTGGATGGAGTTCCTGGATTCCAAGAAGATTTCCTGGTGCAACTGGTCCGTAAGCAATAAGGATGAAGCTGCTTCTGCTTTCAGGAATCAAAGTAACTACACTGATCCTTCTGCTTGGCAGGAGTCGGGTTATTCTACATCCGGAGCCTTTGCTTACAACCAGCTGAAGAGCCACGCCGCCACCGCCGTATGGAGGACTGGCGCCGTTAACTCTTCTTCTAGCGGCGAAGCCCAGGCTTCTGAGTTTATCGACGACTTCGAGGATCTTGATGGTGTTGCCAACTCCGGTGGCGTGTGGTATGCCTATACCGACAAGGGTAATCCGGGCGATGAAAACGGAAATGGCGCCTCTACCATTACCAATGCCGAGAATGAAGAAGGTGATGGTTATGTCGTAGTGGTTGAGGGTGACAACTCCACCGAAGGTATGGCTGCCCTGACAGGCATTGTTTTGAATGCAGGAACGTACAAGTACGATCCTTATGTCGCTCTTGGTTTGAACCTGACCGAAGACGAAGGTATCTACGATTTGTCTGGCTGCACTAAGTTCACCTATGAATACAAGGGTGCCGCCCACATATTTAAGGCTCAGACTCCCGAAGTAAAGGACTACAACTACCACACCACCAGCTTTATCGCTTCAACATCCTGGAAGACTGCCTCCGTTGAATGGGGCGACTTGGCCCAGGGCAACTGGGGTGCAAAGTCTCCCACGGTGACTCTGGATCATTCCAAGATTGACAAGTTTGCTTGGGAAGTGCAGGACGTGACCGGCGCGAACTATCTCTATATCGATAACTTCCGTTGCGTCGATGGCGAAATTACGGCCTCTGGCAGTGGTACTGGCTCGTCGTCGAATAGCAGCACCAACCCCTCTAGCGCCTCTTCTAGCGGCAGCACCACAACGGCTGGCACTTCTGTGTTCGATGACTTCGATGACGGTAACGCCACTGCCGAAAACGTGGCCGAAGACGCCTACTGGTACATTTATACAGCTGGTGGTTCTGTCACGAACACCCAGGATGCAACCCAGACCTGGGACATGATTTCTGCCGATGGCACCAACTCCTACGCCTCCATGAAGGGCATCAGCGGCATTACCTCTGGTGATACCACCTATCCGTCTGTGGGCGTGGGTGTCGATTTCGGTATGGGTGCGCTGGCCAACTGCACCGCCATCAGCTATAAGTACAAGGGCTCGGGCCACCACCTCCGCGGTCTTGTGGATGGCGTGACCAAGGACAAGGGCTACGAACACGTTGCCCCGAACCAGGACGCTTCTAGCGGCTGGACCACCGTTACGGTGACCACGATGGCACAGCCCGACTGGGTGGCTGGCGCCTCTCCGTCCGACGTGAAGGCCTTCTCCTGGGCAACGGTCAAGGGCCTTGCCTGGGTGGTCGACGAAAAGCTGACCCAGGCCAACATCGGTACCCAGCTGGATATCGACGACGTGGAATGCGTCGGTGGCACGATTCAACCGACGGCATCTAGTGCAAGCAGCGCTACCAGCAGTGGTTCTGGCAGCAGCACGGTGGTGTCCGGCGGTGCCGAAACCTTCGACGACTTTGATGACGGCAACACCGTTGCGGAAAATATCGCCGACGACGCCTATTGGTACCTCTACAAGGCCGGTGGAACGCTCACGAATACTCAGGATGCGAACCAGACTTGGGACATGATTGTTTCCGAGGGCACCAACTCCTATGCCGCCATGAAGGGCATCGGCGGTATCACCTCCGGCTCTACCGACTATCCGTCTGTTGGCATGGGTGTCGATTTCGGTGCGGGTGTCCTGGCTCAGTGCACCGCCATCCAGTACGATTACAAGGGTTCGGGCCACCACCTCCGCGGTCTTGTTGATGGCGTGACCAAGGACAAGGGATACGAGCACGTAGCCCCGAACCAGAACGCTTCCAGTGGCTGGACCACCGTTACGGTGAGCGTGATGACTCAGCCCGACTGGGTGGCAAGTGCATCTCCGTCCGACGTGAAGGCCTTCTCCTGGGCGGGAGTCAAGGGCCTTGCCTGGGTGGTTGACGAGAAGTTGACCCAGGCCAACATCGGTACGGAACTGGATATCGACAACGTGAAGTGCGTCGGCAAGCTTTCCGCCGGCTCCAGCTCCAACGGTAACGGCACCAACGGTAACGGTACTAATGGTAACGGCACCAATGGCAACGGCACCAACGGTAACGGTACTAACGGTAACGGCACCAATGGCAACGGCACCAACGGTAACGGTACAGGCACTAACCCGTACGCCAACACCGCCATCGGCGTGGTCGCCGCTCCTGCAGGCCTCTCCGCCAGCATCCACGGCAACACCCTCCAGGTCACCGTGGCCAAGGCTGGCATGGTGAAGGTTCAGGTGTTCGACATGATGGGCCACACCATCGAAAGTCACAGCGAGAGCATGGCTGCAGGCTCCTTCGCCCACACCTTCGGTAGCATGGGCAAGGGCGCCTACATCGTGCGCGTGCAGCAGGGCTCCATGGCCAAGACCATCCGGATGCAGGTCCGGTAAGTAAAATACAGTCATCGTGGCGGTGGTGAACCGCCATCTCGATTCGGCTGAACTTTGAATAACGTAAGAGGCGGAAAAATCCGCCTCTTTTATATTGTAAACCAGAGTAAATTAAAAGGGAACAAAGAGGTTATAAACTGCGAATCTCGTCTTCGGAAAGACCTGATTGTCTTGATATCAATTCAATGGGAACTCCCGAATCTCGGAATCCCTTCGCCAGCTCGCGGGTTCTTTCTTTTCGGCCTTCTTCTCTGCCTTCTTCTCTGCCTTCTTTTCGGCCTAGGTTTTGGTAGCTTATTCGAACTGCCGAATCGTCCCATTCCAAGCTCATGACTTCACTCCTATATTTTTCCAGTTCGTCCCTGTTGAATTTAGCAACTTTTGCGATTTCCAGCAAGCGGGTGTATTTTTCATCTTTCAGATTGTCAGGAAGCTTTGTTATCTTGTGTAAATTCTTGAACAGGTATGTCCAGGCCTTTAGCGAGTTTAACCGTGCGTCTAGTCCTGGAAATTTCCTTAATTCGATAAATGTGAAGTTTATGTACCCGCCAAAACGGGTCTTGGTTTCCAAATCGCAAAAGGACACATGGTGCACGAATCTGTCGTCGGAAATGTAATTGTCGTTGCTGATGGCGATAGTATAGGTTGGCTTGAAGTTGTAGTCCCAATCGCTGCCGGGAACTCCCTGGCTGACAATGCTTTGGCTTGCATAATAGACTACCCTCTTCAAAAAATGTTCCATCCAGCGAATTTGAATTTCCACGGAAAAAAGCCTGCCTACACTGTCTATGCAGTGCAGGTCCAGAATACTGCAACGGCTGGCATGGCTTCCGCTCGCATTTTGCTCTTTGTCGCGGGAGTGGACATCTACTACGGGGCATTCTAGCTGCGGGGCGAGGATGTCGTTTATCAGGTTGATGAGGTTTACCTTGGTGTATTCGTTGTCGGGGTTGAAGGCCTTTTTGAAAAGCAGGTCCGTCATGAGGTTCCCGTAGGGGGTATCTTGGATTGTGGTCATATTTATCTCCGTGTTTAGTGTTTACTATTAAAACGGAGTTACGAGTCCAAAAAAGCCTTGAAAATTTAATTTTACAAATTGTTTACCCTGGTAACAAATTGTTACCATAATTTGACTTGAACGCTTGCTCGCTAGATATTATTTTTTAAGCAAATTATCAGAAAGGGTTGAACTATGAAAAGATTACTTGCTGCTATCATATCCCTTTTGCTGTCTTCTGCAGCTTTTGCCGCCTTTGACGAAAGTCATTTCAATTATGGGCGGCAGTGGAAAGGTGAACTTAAAGGCGTTAACCTGTCTGGGAAGGGCCTTTCCCATTTGGCAATGTATATCGGTGATGGCAGCCGTGATATATACAATCCTTATTGGGAAGGGGAGATGTTGAAGGCGGCTAAAACCTATAACCTAACGCCGGTATTTTATGCTTATGTGATTGCGGAATGGGATAAGCATTTGGGATATGTCGATTGCGATGTGGGATCGCCCAACCATTGCACCAACGGGGCACAAACTATCCGTACGCAGTGGAGTACAATCCTTTCGCGCTATACGGAAATGGCACAAGGAGTAGCGAATGATTTTGGAACGTCCGGAACCACCATCTGGCTTATTGAACCGGACTTTTTCCAGTATTCCGCCTCGGGGGATGCCCGTTCTAACTTTAATCAGGTCGGTGGCGGCATTCCTGACGATAGCCTTTGCGGTAAGTACTTTAATGATATTGTAAATGCTATCAAGTCCAAACTCCCTAATGCCAAAATAGCAGTAGATATTTCTCCATGGATGAATGACTTTGTCACTACTTGGTATGCCAAATTCGACGCGTCTAAGGTGGATTACCTATTTACTTCGGGTGGTCGTACACAGGGCGATCAAAATCGTATTCGTGGTGATAATGGAAACACGATGACATGGGCCCAGGCCAGCGCGGCTATGGGTGGTAAGAAGATTATCGCTGATGACGGTTATGGTGTAGGTGGTGCAAGTAATAATGATTATCAGGATTGGATGAACGTGAATAACCTGAATAACCGTATTTCTGACGGTGTTATCGGCATAACCATTCAGGATCCGGGTGATGCTTTTTATGAATTTGCGGCGCAGCATCCCATTTCCCTTGGCGGTGGCGGAGGAAATTCTTCCAGTTCAACCGCACAGAGTTCTTCTAGCAGGCCGTCCAGCTCGTCGGCTGCTCCGACTCCCAGCAATTTGACCGCACTCATCGACGACTTTGAAGACGGCGATGAATTCTCTGAATGGGGTGGCGAGTGGTCCACGTATACTGATGCCGGAGATGGTGGACAGTCTACTGTCACGACATCTTTCTCGACGGGATATAATTCTTCGAAGGCTCTAAAGGCGTCCTATGCATTGAAAAAGGGCAATTTGTTATATGACCCGCAGGTGGGTGTTACGGTTGACTTGCTCGCAGACAAGAGCACTGTCAATTTGAATTCCTGTACAAGTATCAGTTATTACTACAAGGGAGCCGCCCATTCGGTGCGTATGGAGTCTCCTTTGGTGACAGATTATGCTTACCATCAGGCTTCTGCTGCCACGACAAATAGCTGGACCAAGAAAACGGTGACACTCACTTCCATGACCCAGCCCGACTGGACGAAAACGATTGTTGATGTGAATTCGGCTCGGCAGAATGTGAAGGCCTTTAGTTGGCAGGTCTCCGGGACCACCGGTGCCACGGGTTCTCTGGAAATCGACAATGTCCGTTGCGAGGGCCTCCCCGAAGCGGTATCCAGCAGTTCTTCGGCAAAGTCCAGTTCCAGCGTTTCGTCCAGTTCTGCACGTTCCTCCTCAAGCGTTTCTTCCAGTTCAGTGTCTTCCAGCAGCGTTTCGTCCAGTTCCGTCTCGTCTTCGAGTGTATCCAGCAGCTCGGCGGTGTCTTCTAGCGGTTCTATGGGTGGGCCGTGCATTGCCTTTGTGAATGGGTCCGGGGACTATGGCGACTACTGCTACAATTCGGGCCTCAAGAATATGGCGGAAGGTAAGTGCTATACAATGAATCCGGAACGTAACCCTGCTCCGCAATACATCAGTGATGATGTCTCGCAAACTTATTGGTGGGTGGAAACTTCTTGTGGTATTGTAGAAAGTAGTTCCTCTAGCGAAGAATCCAGTAGTTCTGCAATTCCAACTTACACAATTACCTTCAAGAACGGCAATACCACTTTGCAGACGGTAGAGGTGGAACAGGGCGTTGTTCCTGCCTATACGGGTGCTACTCCTACCAAGGCGGCTACGGCACAGTACACCTATACATTCAAGAGCTGGAACCCGGCAATTGTCGCCGCAAGCAAAAACGCGACCTATACGGCAATGTTTGACAGCGTCGTGAACCGCTATGCCATCAAGTTCTTGAACGGGAATTCTGTTCTGGAAGCGGATTCTGTGGCCTACGGTAGTCTTCCTGTTTATTCGGGAAATACGCCTACCAAGGCCGCTACTGCGGAATACACATTTACATTCTCTGGCTGGAGTCCCCAACTGGCTACTGTCACGAAGGATGAAAATTATACCGCCCAGTTCGCCCAGACAACAAACAAGTACACGGTGACTTTTGTGGATGAAGATACTACAAAAATCTTGAAAGCGGCTAAACAATACGATTACGGTACTGCAGCTGCAAACATTGAAAAGCCTGCGAATCCCACAAAGAATGCTACAGCTGAATACACCTACACGTTTGCAGGCTGGACGCCGACTATTGTGCAGGTGAAAGCGAATGCCACTTACAAGGCAACCTATACGGCAACAAAGCGCAAATACACCATTACTTTCAAGAATGGTGACAACTCTACGACCACGCAGAATGTGGAATACGGGACCGTGCCTACAGCCCCCGCAGGCAAGACACCGGCTAATACAGCCCAGTATAGTTACACGTTTGTCGGCTGGGACGATGAAATCGTAGCGGTGACAGGTGCTGCAACCTATACGGCGGTAGTGGACAGCGCGCTGAACAAGTACACGGTAACATTCGTGGACGAAAACGGAACGACCGTCTTGAAAGAAGCGACATGGTATGATTACGGTACTGCTGCGGCAAGCATTGCAAAACCCGCTAATCCTACAAAACCCGGCAACAATGGCGTAACCTACACCTTTGCAGGATGGACACCGGAGATTTCGACGGTGACTAAGAATGTTACTTATCGTGCAACATACAATTCTTCTGCCAACACCTACACCGTAATCTTTGTGGACGACGATGGTGAAGTTCTGTTGGAAGCGAGAGAGTACGAGTATGGCACCTCTGCAGCAAACATTGCAAGGCCGGCCAATCCTACGAAGAAGGCCTCGGCGGAATTTACGTACACGTTTGCCGGTTGGAGTCCGGCGATTTCTGCCGTGTCGGGCAATGCCACTTACACGGCGACTTATACGGCTACAAAGAACAAGTACACCGTTACCTTCTTGAACTATGACGATACGTCCCTGCAGAGTTCAAAGGTTGAGTATGGCGCTATGCCCGAATATAAGGGCGCAATTCCGACAAGGGATTCCGATGCGGAGTACTCTTATACCTTTGCTGGATGGGATCCGGAGATTGCCGAGGTGACGGGTATTGCTACCTATACAGCCACATTCAGCACCGAGGCTATACCTGTCGTGAGCAGCAGCTCTGAACAGGTTGTAGAAAGTTCAAGCTCCGAGCAGGTTGAAGAATCCAGCTCTAGTGAAGAAGTGGTGGAATCTAGTTCTAGCGAGACGGTGGAATCCTCCAGCTCCGAGACGACTGAAGAAAGCAGTACATCTGTTGAGTCCAGTAGTGCCGCAGATGGTATTGTCATCAGCGGGAACCTGCAACAGACGGTTGTCAAGGGCGATACGTTCGAGACAGTTACGATTAGCGGTGTGGAAACGTGGGAACGTTCTTGGGGTATATATTGGCTAGCCTTTAATCTTGATGGAAATGTTCTCACCATTAGCAATTCCGGATCAACTGAATATCTCTATAAGGACGACTGGTCAGAATCATTTACGGTCAACGGAACCCAGTACGAAATTAGCGTAGATATTGTTGCTGCGTCTGCAGTTTCCAGCAGCTCTGCCGAAGAATCCAGCAGCAGCAGCGAGTCGAACATTATGAGTTCTGGTAGTGAAATTGTTTACAGCTCCAGTGCGAACTATGTTGGTCCGAGCTCTAACAGCAATTATGCCGAAGCCAGTTCCAACAGCAATTACATTGGCCCGAGTTCCGACAGCAATTACTCAGGATCGAATGGAGACAATTCTCTGGCGATTTCTGCGGGTGCTTTTGCTCAGCTTAAGATGTCTTTCCGTCATAATGTCTTGACCGTGGCTGTACCCAAGCCGTCCCTTGTTCGCGTACAGGTGTTCGATATGCTGGGCAACCGGGTGAAGACATTCCAGGATAGCTTCGCAGGGACCAGGGAAGTGTCGCTCCAGGGACTCCCGCAGGGTAGCTACATGGTCCGCGTTGTGACCGGAAGCTCTGCAAAGACCAGCCGTATCAACATACGGTAAAGCCTTTGCCGACGGTACTTACAAGTGTGTGATGTGAAATGTATAGTGAGAAATGAATAATTCCCAATTTGTCATCTTACATTCCACTTCCCACATTAAACCTTCTTGTTTCTATCGGTCCTAATACCTAATCGCTAAAATCTCAAGCGGATCCTCACTTTCGTGAGGATGACTTTCCTCGTGCCCCGCACCTCACAACTCATAACAGACTACTCATTACTAATCTCACATTCCTCATCCCCCTAGATCCTAGCCCCTAACCCCTAATCACTATTTACTATCTTTGGCCCGTATGTTTTTGAAGGGCGTGAAAGATGGGTTACCCATAGGCATCGGCTATTTTGCGGTGTCCTTCTCTTTCGGCATCGCCGGATCCAAGTTTATGTCTTGGTTCTTGGTGACCTTCATCTCCATGACCAACTTGACTTCGGCGGGGCAGTTTGCGGGCCTTAACATCATGGTGGATGCCGCCGGCACTTTTTTGGAGATGGCTATCGCCACCTTCTTTATCAACCTGCGCTATTCCCTGATGGCCATTACCCTTTCCCAGAAAGTCTCGTCTGATTTTACGACGCCTTACCGCCTGCTTCTGGCCACGGGAATCACCGACGAAATTTTTGCCGTGTCCATGGCCCAGCAAAATCGCGTGACACCCCGCTATTTCTTTGGCCTGATGGTGCTGCCCTATATCGGCTGGTCTCTGGGAACGCTTACGGGGGCTGTGTCAGGAGAGATTTTGCCCTCCTGGATTACCAACGCCCTGGGAGTCGCCTTGTATGGCATGTTTGTGGCCATTGTGGTGCCCCCCTGCAAAAAACATCTGTCCACATTGATTGTGGTGCTGGTGGCCATCGCCTTGAGTCTTGCGTTCAAGTATGTCCCTGTACTGCAGGGAGTCTCTTACGGTTTTTCCATCATCATCTGTGCGGTAGTGGCCTCTCTCTTTGGGGCCCTGTTCTTCCCGGTCAAGGAGTCAGACGATGAACCTTAGGGAATACTTTGCCTTCTTGATGGTTATGGCGGGGGTGACCTTCCTTTTGCGGGCTGTTCCCTTTGTGCTTTTGAAAGGGAAGCTGAGCAATCCTTTTGTCAAGTCTTTCTTGGCCTACATCCCCTGCACGGTACTTGCCGCCATGACGGTGCCTGCCATCTTCTACTCTACGGATTCCATGCTGTCGGGCGTGCTTGCTCTTGTAACGGCCGTGGTGGCATCCCTGTTCCGGTTTGGGCTGGTGGGCGTTGCCCTGGTGGCCTGCTGCACGGTGCTTTTTATAGACGGCCTTTGGCCCATGTTCTTTTAATAATCTAGATTGGTGTGGCTTATGGAATTCGGGCGTTTTGAAGCGTTGATTGAAAAGTTCCCTCAGGTGCAGATCTTTAGCACCGACGGTGCGGATCTGGACCGGGTCATTACTCATTTCTTGAACCAGCGCAAGAATGTCTCTACCATGTCCGAGTCCATGCAGCGTAAAATCCAGCAGGCCCTGGCGCCATTTTGGCAGCAACGTTTTATCAGCTTGCACGATTCGGAGGCTCCGCTGGTCAAGAACCTGCTCTTGAACAAGAAATTCTTTTTGCAGACGGACCGCTATATCGACGACGTGCCGTTTCCAGAGACGGACCCCGCGAAGCTTGACGAGGCCATGGTCATCGCAGACTTGCCGATGGATATTCTGGAGAGAAAGCTCCTGAGCCTGTCTAACGGGGAACTCCGTCGGGTGCTGCTGGCCCGCATGTGGATGGAAAAACCGGAGTGGGTTTATTTCAACGATCTGTTCGGCGGTCTGGACCCGGAGTACCGCGTGCACCTGGCTGGCTGTGTGGCTGGTCTTGCCAAACGGGGAAACTTGAATGTGGTGGTGCGTCTTGCTCGTGAAGACGAATTGATTCCGGAGATTCCCGCCTTTGTATTCGAGAACAAGGTGTTCAAGGAATACGCCGGTTCGTTGCCCGATGTGGCGGTCCAGCCGAAATTCCGCAAGGCGGAACTGACGGACTACGAGGTTGTAGACCTGAAGTGTAGGCTTGGAGATCCCCGTGATTCTATCGCCACTACGTGGCTCCAGAATGACAGCGGGGATGACAATAAAGGGAAAGTCCTTTTCGATCTAAGAAATGTCAACGTCCGTTTTGGCGAAACGACGGTTATCAGGAATTTGAACTGGCAGGTCCATAAGGGCGAACATTGGGTGGTCATGGGGGAGAACGGTGCAGGGAAAAGTACGCTGCTCGGGCTCTTAACGGCGGACCACCCCCAGATTTACGGAAACGACATTACACTCCTGGGCGAACGTCCGGGGCATGGCCTGAACATCTGGGACCACAAGGCGAAACTGGGATTCTTTTCTCCGGAACTGGCGCTCCAGTACCGCGAAGACCTGAGCCTCTTGGAGGTGCTCTGCACGGGCTTTACGCCGAATCTTTGCAAGGCGGACAACACCACCTGGGAAGAACGGGCCAAGGCGAAGGAATGGCTTGCCTACCTGGGCTTTGAAGACCCCGAAGAAAATGTCCGCAAGCTTTCGCCCATAGACAAGCGGGTGATTCTTATGGCCCGAGCCGCTATCCGCCCGCCCCAGGTGCTTTTGCTGGATGAACCCTCCCAGGGGCTGGAGAAGGGCTATCGGGACAAGTTCTTCCACCTGCTGGACTTGCTCTCTAAAGAAACGACTATTATTCTGGTGAGCCATTACGAAGAGGAATGGCCGCCTTGTATGACCCACCTTCTTCGAATGCCGAGATTTTCTTAGATGTGTAAATGATACAAGTCATGCTGAGGAGTGTAGCGACGAAGCATCTAGGCTTGATTTATTCGGAACTGGATTCTTCGCCCCTGCTGGGCTCTGAATGACGTTTAAAAATAAAGATATGCAGTTGAATGAACAAAATATTCTAAGCGCCCTCAGGGCAGTTCAGGATCCCGATCTGCACAAGAACATCGTGGAGCTGAACTTTGTACAGAATCTGAAAATCGAAGGGACCAAGGTTACCTTTGACCTGGTGCTCACGACTCCTGCATGCCCCATCCGCGACCGGTTCAAGGACCAGTGCGTTTCTATTGTGAAGGGGCTGGGCGCGTCTGAAGTGGAGGTGACCCTTACCTCCAATGCGGGGCGCGTGGGCGATGCTCCCGAACAGCCCCAGGTTTCTTTCCTTGGCGAGGTTTCTCATATTGTTGGGGTGGCCTCTGGCAAGGGCGGGGTAGGCAAGTCCACGGTGACGGCGAACCTCGCCATGGCGCTGAGCCTGTCCGGTGCACGCGTAGGGATTCTGGACGCAGATATTTATGGCCCTAGCATGGGCCTCATGTTCGGTATCGACAAGGATCCTCAGGTTTTCGAAGACAATACCATCGCCCCGGTAGAAGCCAAGGGCGGCATTTCCATTGTGTCCATGTGCATGTTTGCCGGTTCCGAGAAGGCCACCATCTGGCGTGGCCCCATGGCTAGCCAGATGATTCAGCATTTCTTGAACCGGGTGCGCTGGGGCAAGCTCGACTACCTGCTGGTGGATTTCCCTCCTGGAACGGGAGATATCCAGTTGACGCTGACCCAGAACTGCCCCATGGCAGGAGCCGTGGTGGTGACCACTCCGCAAGAGGTGGCACTTGCCGACTGCCGCAAGGGGCTTGCCATGTTTGACTCCGTTGGCGTGCCCGTGGTGGGAGTCGTGGAGAACATGAGTTATTTCATCTGCGACGGGTGCGGCAAGCACCACAACATTTTCCGCCAAGGCGGCGGTGAACGCATAGCCAAAAATTGGGGTGTGCCGTTAATCGCAAAGATTCCTCTTGAACCTGCGGTTGCCGATTGCGGAGACGAAGGAACACCTGCGGTGCTCCGTTACCCGAATTCGGAATCGGCGAAGGCTTTTTTGCAGGCGGCAGATGCCGTTGTGCGTACCCTCTCGGTATTCAAGGCCGATGGTGACGGTGTGCTCAAGAACTTCAACTATGCCTTTGACGAACTTCCGGAGGAGGATGTATGATCCAGCCCAAGAAAGTCTTCAGGACAAGAGATGGTAAGCTAGGCTTTGAGTGGAACGACGGAACACGAGGAGCATGTTCTGCCAGGGAACTCCGCCTCGCTTGCCCCTGTGCCCTGTGCGTAGATGAACATACCGGTGAAAAATTGCTTGACAATTCTACTGTTCCCGACGATATTAAACTGGAGAGGGTTCAGTCCATTGGTCGTTACGCTGCAGGTTTATCCTTTAGCGATGGTCACCGTTCGGGAATTTACCCCTACGACAAACTGAAGGAATTGACGAAAAACGCGTAAAAAACAATATTTACTCCGAATATTTTGGAAAAATCATGAGCGAGTTTAACGAATCACTTTATTTTCGCGACTTGAATCGTTACCCGACTCTTTCTCAACAAGAGGAAGAGGCTTTGCTGACGATTATCAGGACCGGAGAAACGGAGGAAATTCGTAAATCGGCTCTCCAACGGCTGATCCGGGGAAACCTGCGTTTCGTGGTTTCTGTGGCCCGCAAGTATCAGGGGCGTGGGCTTGCCCTGCTGGACTTGATTAACGAAGGCAATATTGGTCTTTACAAGGCGGCCAAGCGCTTTGACATGAACAAGGATGTCAAGTTCATTTCCTATGCCGTCTGGTGGATTCGCCAGTCTATCCAGAAAGCCCTTTTTGAACAGGTGGGTTCGGTACGCATTCCGCCCAACAAGCTAGCCCTGGTGAATCGTTTTAAACGAGCCTTGATGCTGAACGGCGGTGATTACGCCAAGACCATGGCCATGGAAGAGTTTGCTCCTTTCGAGAAGGACATTATCGAGGTCATGGAAAAGATTGTGGATATCTCGCTGGACGCCCCTATCGGTGATGATGCGGGCAACAGTTCTGGAGCAGATACCGTCAGTACCTTGATGGATGTCCTTGGCAACGACGGCAAGCAAGAAGAGGAAATGGAGCGAGAAGAACGTCGCAAGATGATTGACGAAACTTTGGCCTCGCTCCCCCGTAGGGAAGAAGAAATCCTGAAGATGTTCTACGGTCTGGACACCTCTGAGGACACGACCCTTAAAGATATCGGCGAAGACTTGCGGCTAAGTCGGGAAAGGGTGCGCCAGATTAAGAACAAGACCCTTAGGCGTCTGCAAAAAAGCAAGGAACACAAAGAAAAACTCTCCGACTTTTTGGAGCTGTAATGCCTTTAGCGTCCGAGACATCGAGGAAAGCGGCATACCTTTTTTTAATCCTCTGCTGCGTGGCTTTGGCGGGCTTTGGTGGTTATCGCCTGTATTTGAACATGGCGCCGGCAAAGGTGTTGGTTCCAGAGGTTCCCTTTGGGATTAAGGCCGGAACTGAATTCTTGAGGGGCGATTCCCCCGATATGCGGGAAGAACTGGCATCGCTTCCTGTCCAGACTCAGGGCGAAATCCGCCGTGCGACCGAACTGTTCCGTAACGGGGCGTACGCTCAGGCCAACGAGATTTTCAATGCGGTGTCGTTGCTGTATCCAGATATGGTCGTCTCCCTTTGGAACGAGGCGAATACTTTGTTCGAAATGGATTCCTTGACAGATTTGGAAAACAACCGCCTGAATTTGCTGATAGGAAAACTGCAGGGCAAGTATCCGGAATCCGGGCTTTCCAAGTATCTGGAAAGCCGAAAGACCTACAAGTCGGGCAACAAGACGGTTGCTCTCGAAATGGCAAAGATTGCGGTAGATCAGGCTCCCGTCTTGGTGGAGTCCCGATTGTGGTATGCCCGACTGTTAAAGGAGAATAACCGCTTGCCTCAGGCAGTCGAGGAGGCTCGTACATCTATAAGCCTTTCGGCGGGGAATGAGCCTCGTGGTTACGAAATGCTTGCCCGGCTTTTCCACGACCAGGGAAATCTGGACAGTTGTTCGTCGTTGCTGGATTATGGCTTGACTCAATACCCCTTGGATGCGGAGCTTATGCTCTTGCGGGGGTATCTATGGGAATACCAGGGCCGCTATGACGAAGCGGAAAAGATTTACCAGCGTATTCTGGCCTTTAGGCCTGATTTCGAAGGGGCGGCGCTTGCTCTTTCTACCGTTGGCGAAAAGACGGCTCCAGGAGCAGGCGGCGGTAAAATTTCTCCTATGGAACGCTCCCAGCTGGCTTGGGAAATTTTGGAGCCCCTGGTGGAAAAATACCCCGAGAATATGCCCTTGCGTGAGGCTCTTGGGCTTGCTTATTTGAAAGGCCGCGACTATGACCGCGCACGTATTCAGTTCCGCGAAATCCAGAACAAGGATCCAGAATATCCGGATATCCAGCAGCGCATACAGGAATGTAACGTGACACGGCCGTCCATGCCTGTGCAGGGGACTGGACTTGCCGCTGACTTGAACCGTGCGGTAGATAGTCTGCGGGAATCTATGGCCCCTTCATCAACCCATGATTTTTCCACAATGCTCGGCCATTACCTTGTTCGTTACGGTGCGTCCCCGGCGGAATTTTTCAAGAAGTACGACATCAAGAATTTCAGGCCTGTCAAGAAGAACGTTTGGCAGGAGTCCTTCTACGACGCCCCCTACAAGCACACCTACACTGTGGTGTTTGATTCCCTGAACCGTTTTAGGGAAGTCCATGTGGTGGTCTATGATTCTTCTAACACGTCTAATCATCTTGGGCTTGCGCCGGAAGTTTTCACCAGGTTTCTCAAGCAGAATTCAAGGATTTCTGGCATCGGAAACAGTACTGGCGAAACGGATTGCGGCGAAGACCTGGTGATTGATGCTGCGGTCTGGGAAACTCAAGATAATTTTGAAATTCTTGCCCGTGTTGTCGGAACGCCCAAAGAAATCCGTATGGTCCGTTTTGACAAGTCCGTTCTCCCAGCCGGTCTCAAACTCTGTGACTACAGCACGTACCTGCAAGAGTTCTGAGTTGTGAGTTCAGAGTTGCGGGTAATGAGACATTAGACTGATAACTAGCCAGTTTTCCCCTTCTTCTCGTCTATTTTTGTATCTTTACTCTTATGCTTCGCTTCCGCTACATGGCACTAGCATTGCTCGCCCTCTTGCTGGAGGGTTGTACCTGCTGTGCTTATTTGAACCACATGTTCAATGCGGAACGCCTGTACGATGAGGCTGGCGAACTTCGAGAAGCAAGGCTTGATAGTGTTCCCGACGAGAACGCTTCTAGTCCGGGAATGGAAGAACGCCAAAAATACGACAAGATTATCGAGAAGGGCTCTCGTGTATTGGAACGATTCCCCAAGAACAAGAAACGTACCGCCGAGGCGGTGTTCCTGATTGGCGAATCTTTCCGCCACAAGAAAGAATGGGGCAAGGCCATTGTCAAGTACGACGAGTACGAACGCTATTTTTCGGATTACGATTCCATGCCGGCGGTAGAGTACCAGAGGGCTTATTGCCTATATCGAAACCATGAGTACAACATCAGTCGTTTTGCCCTAGAACCAGTTATAGCGAGCAAGAACCATCCCTATTATTTTCAGGGGCTGAACCTGCTCTCGCTGCTGGACGAACAGTCAGAATTTCCGGACCAGGCCATTGCCGCACTGGAGGCGGTACTGGCAGATACGGCGGGAACGCCCTTCATGCGGGGAAAAGCTCATTTCCGCCTGGCGGGACTCTATTTCAAGAAAGAGGACTGGGCAAAGTCCAGGCAGCACTATACTGCCAAGGAAATCCAGGAACTGAATGTGCGTGAGCGGCAGACGGCAGGCGAGCAGGCGGCGGAGTGCTTGGTAAACCAGAAAGAATACCTGAAGGCTGCCGACGAATACAAGGCTCTTTTCAAGAATCCCGATTATGAACAGAAACAGCCGGAGTACCTGGTGCGACTGGGGGAGGTAACCCTGATGGCGGAACGCTATCCCGATGCCTTCATTATATTGCGCAAGGTGAATTCGGACTACCCCAAGACCCTGTATGCATCCCGTAGCTACTACAATATGGGAGATTACGAGCAACAGAAAACATTGAACTATGAACAGGCTGTTGTCTATTACGATAGCAGCTACAGTTCCCACAGCTATAACGATTGGTCAAAAAAGAGCCGTGAACTGAGTGAAGCCCTTAAACGGCTGATTGCCATGAGGAACAACAACGACTCATTGAAGAAGGATTCTATTCCCAATGTGGACAGCTTCTTTGGTACGGAGTTCCAGATAGCGGAGCTTTTCTTGTTCAAGCTTGACCAGGTAGATAGCGCGGTAAACAGACTGACGGGTATCATTGAGAATTCGAATGATTCTGCGCGGGTGATGCTTGCTACGTACGCCAGGGCATTTATTTACGACGAGTACAAGGGAGACGAAGACACTGCCGAAGAGCTTTACAAGGAAATTATTGAGAAATATCCGGGTACGGAATATGCCAAGCAGGCTCAGGCGAACCTTGGAATGAAAGTGACTATCAAGACCCGTGATGACGAGGCTCGGGAACGGTATTTGCAGGCAGAAAGCCTGTGGACGGTGGCATCGGAAATCCCGCTGGACCAGATGGAACTGGTGGATTCCGCCTATGCGACGGCTTATATGGCCTTCGACAGCCTTTATCGGGAATATCCCGAAACGGAATCGGGGGTTCAGGCGCTTTATATGAAATACGTCTATTTCCAGATGGATCCGGAACGAGGTGATAGTGTTTCTGTTGTCTTGAACGAATTGCGCTCCAATCATAGGGAAACGCCGTGGGGAAAATATGCCGCCAAGGTTCTGGATCATAGGCTTGCCATAAACGATGGCGAAATAGACCGCCTCCGCAGGCGTGTCAAGCAGAGTGTGGAACATATCGATCAGATGTCGGCACAATACTACGAATCCGTTAATAAAAAGCCCGAAGAGAAAAAGGCCGAAGTCAAGAGCAAGGAAGATGAAATCCTTGAGAACACCTACAACAGCATGTATGATTTCGAGTAGAGGTTATTTTCGGTCGCGTTTTTTTTTGTGGGCTCTGTGTGCCTTGATTTCTTTTGCTTTATCTGGGTGTGCGGCTGCCAATGCAAAAATTGCATCCCGCAAGGGTTATGTGCGTTTTCCCGAAAAGCATTACGCCTCTAAGGAAAAGGCCGAAATAGGCACCAAGCTCCAGGGCGAGGCCAGCTATTACGGCCCTGGATTTCATGGCAAGCAGACTGCCAGTGGCGAGATTTTCAACCAGAACGATTACACTTGTGCCCACAAGTCCCTGCCCTTTGGCACAAAACTGAAGGTGGTTCGGGACGATACGGGGGCTTCGGTAGTGGTGCGGGTCAATGACCGCGGACCCTACGTAGATGGGCGAATTTTAGACCTGAGTGTGGCTGCCGGCAAGGATATCGGCCTTGACAAGGTGGGACACGCCAAAGTCACCGCTACGGTGATTGAATAAAGCCTTATTCTCGTCATCCGCGTGATTTTTTTTCGTCATCCTCGCGATTTTTTTCGTCATCCTCGCGAAGGCGAGGATCTATATGCGTTCTTTTTGTCACTTTTTGACATACTATAGATTCTATATTTACCTGCACAGAAAGACACTTTCTTGTTTGTGTGTCTTTCTAAAGGGCACCTCTAAAAAATGCTTTGGTTAAGAAAATTTGAGCGAAACCGAGTGCAGGCAGGAACGAAAAGTGGCGAATACTGGAGGTCTTTGCCACTTTGAGTGACGAAACTGCACGATGTGTTGTAGCCAAATTTTTGAAAATGAATTTTTAGAGGTGACCAAAAAAAAGAGGTCAGTATGAATCGCAAGTATCGTGGTGAAAATAAAGCCCACTCCGTTGAACTCCCTGAAAAATCCCCCTGGGATTCCGGGTTTTCCATATTCCGGCGCCGTATCAACGAACAGCTCCAGCTGGGCGGGGTAGATAGCAGTTTTGTAGATGACGATATGCTTTTGCCTTTTTATCGCGCTGGCGAAAGCGAAATCTATGTGCTGGGCGCCCTCGGCTGCCCTGTAGGGGTGTGATTACTTACGGTTTACGCGGAACAGCAGCTGGAATGAATTCATCACGTGGTTGTGATGGTAGTAATCCTCGTAGTCCTCTTCGCCTTCCATGTCATCGCCGGAAGCAATAGCAAGGATTTGCCATTTCAGGGCTAGCCCGACGTAGGTCCTTTCCGAAACCTTCCAGTCCTTTCCGATTTCGAGATTCATGGCGAAGGCGAACCAGTCCTTGCTTTGGCTATAGTCGCGAATGTCAAAGTAGTAAGGGTCGTCCAGCAAAATGATTCCCATCAGTAAGTCGGCATTGATGAATGTCCCGCCCATAAAAGAATCTGGCTTGCTGTGCAGCCAAGGGAAGAACGTGATTCCTGCGCCACCCATGATGGTTGTTGTTTCAAAGTCGTTACCAAAGGCGTCGTTGTCGTTTCCGCTTTTCTGGTAATATCCGCCGTTGAGTACGGGCCGCTCCCGAATCCCGTTTTCCAAATCGTACTCTCCGTTGGTTATGGAAAAGTCGAAAATTCCATGGACGGCGATAAGCTCCTTGATGAGAACACCTAGCGAAAGTTCACCAGCGATACCCGCCCCGGTACCGTCATACTGGGTGTGTTCGTCGTAATAGCGGTGGTCGTAATAGATGTAGGAGTAATCAAATCCCAAGCCGCCGTTCAGGTAGAAACTGCTCCGCCTTTTCGGGCGTTTTTCTTTTGCAGATTGGTCGGGATTGTCCTGGGCTTGCAGAGCCTCCGCCTGCGCAGGAGTCACCACCTGGATTACATAAACGGTGTCCTGGGCAAAAGCAGTACCGCTGACGAGAAATATCGCCATAGCAAAAAGAATTGTATACCAAATCTTTCTCATGTACCCCTGCACTTCCTGGAAAGATAGAACAAAAATTTATTTGGCCTTGTAGCTTACAAAACGAATGTTGTCGCAATAATCCTTGTGGGCGCCTGTAAATTCCAGCCAGGGGTAGTTTACGGCTTCGTTTTTCAGGATTTCGGCCTGTTCCGACCCGATTTCCAAGAAGATGGAAGCCCCTGCGTTAAGTCGGCCTTCGGTCTGGGAAAGCAACTTGCGAACCAGGTCAAGTCCGTCGGGTCCGCCGTACAGCGCCAGCGCCGGATCGAACTTGTCCACCTCTGGCTGAAGTTTGCCCTTTTCTCCGTCGGGGATGTAGGGGAGGTTCGCTATCAGGCAGTCTATCTTTGTGGAGGCTTCGCCGAACACATCGCCGGTGGCCTTCTTGATTGTCTCGAGTGTAACGGCGTCCAGCAGGTCCCCCTGTGCGAAGGACAAGGTCGCTGAGCTCGCCGAAGTGACTTTTGTGTCGTCCCCCAGACCGTTGGCCTGTGCGTTTTCACGGGCAAGGGCCAGGGCATCTTCGGAAATGTCGGTGGCAAGAACCTTTGCGCCTTCGATTTCTTTAGCGCAGGCAATTGAGATAGCGCCTGTTCCTGTCCCGATTTCCACGACAAAAGGATTCTCGATTCCTTTTAGGGCGTCTTTCGCCATATCTACCAGGGATTCAGTCTCCGGGCGGGGAATCAGGGCCCGAGGGTCGCACTTGATGACAAACCCGCGAAAACTGGTGTCGCCGATAATGTGCTGCAAGGGCTCGCGGTTTCCACGGCGGGCCACCAGCGGGCGCAAGATGTCCAGTTCCGCAGGGGTCAGGGGCTTCTCGAAATTCAGGTACAGGTCCATACGGTTCTTCATCTTGAGACCGTGGCTGATGATGTACTGGGCGTCCAGCAACGGGTCAGGTACGCCCTTCTTTTCGAAGAAGGCCTTGGTGCGGTTCAAGATTTCAAGCACTGTCATCTGCGGCATTTTATTGTCATGCCCGGCTTGACCGGGCATCTCCATTACGCGTTAAACTTCCCCAGTTTCTCTTGGGCGTTGGCCATCTGGAGTCCGTTGATGATTTCGTCCAGATCGCCGGTGATGACCTTGTCCAGGTTATAGAGCGTAAGGCCGATACGGTGGTCGGTGACGCGGTTCTGCGGAAAATTGTAGGTGCGGATTTTGGCACTGCGGTCACCCGTACCTACCAAGGCCTTGCGGCTGGCCGCTTCTTCCTGTTCCTTCTTCGCAATCACGGCGTCCAGAATCTTGGAACGGAGCATTTCCATGGCGTGAAGTCTGTTCTGCAACTGGCTGCGTTCCGTCTGGCAGCTCACCACCACGCCTGTGGGGATGTGGGTGAGGCGAACGGCGGAATCCGTCTTGTTGATGTACTGACCGCCAGCACCCGAAGAGCGGTAGGTGTCCATATGGATGTCCGCTTCGCGGATTTCCACGTCTACTTCTTCGGCTTCGGGGAGAATAGCTACCGTCGCAGCGGAGGTATGTACGCGGCCCTGGGCTTCGGTTTCGGGCACGCGCTGTACGCGGTGCACGCCGCTTTCGAATTTCAAAGTTCCATAGACGCTGTCGCCTTCGATGAACACGCGGATTTCCTTGTAACCGCCTACGGTGCCTTCGCTGGCGTCCTGGATGGTCATTTTCCAGCCCATGCGGCTGCAATAGCCTTGGTACATGCGGAACAGGTCGCCAGCAAAGAGGGCCGACTCGTCACCGCCGGTACCGCCACGGATTTCGAGAGTGGCGTTGCGGTAGTCCCAGGGGTCCTTGGGGACCATCAGAATCTGCAGTTCGTCGGTGACGCTGGGCAGTTTCTTTTCGATGTCCGAAAGTTCGGACTTGGCCATGGCCACCATCTCGGGGTCGGAATCGCCAAGAGCAGCCTTCCATTCTTCTTGGTCGCTCAGCATCTGCAGGTATTCCTTGGCCTTTGCCACGGCCTTTTCGATACCCTTGTACTGCTTGTGGATCTTGTTGTAACGGGCCTGGTCGGCGAGAACCTCCGGATTCCCCAGTTCCGATTCCAGTTCCTCGTACTTTTCAATGAGTTTTTTTGCCTTGTCTTTCATCGGGCACAAATGTAGAAAAAAGGACGGTAAATTCTATATTGTCCTCTATGCAGGTGACCCCAATCGGCACATTCTACGGCGATGCAGTTTATAAGTACGACGCTCCTCGGCAGGGGAGGCTCTTTGTGGGGCATCCGGGCCGTATCGAACTGAAGCCGGGGCTGAATTTCGAGATGGCGCTCCGAGACCTGGAAGGTTTCGAACGCATCTGGGTCATATTCCAGTTTCACGAGAACGAGGGCTGGCGTCCGACGACGCGCCCGCCGGTGCCGCCCAAGGGCAAGGACCGCGTAGGGACATTCGCCAGCCGCAGCCCCTACCGTCCGAACCCTATCGGGCTTAGTTGCGTGCGACTTCTGAAAGTCGATGGACTTACTTTGTATGTGGACGAAGCGGACCTGCTGAATGGTACTCCGGTGCTGGACATCAAACCCTACATCCCGATGGCGGATGCCTTCCCCGATGCCAAGGCGGGCTGGGTGGAGGAACAGGAGGGGGAACCGTGGACAGTAGAATCGTCTGAAACCTTTGCCGCACAGGCCCGCTGGATTGCGGAACACAGTGACTTTGATTTGGAAAGTTTTGCCCGTGTGCAGCTTTCCCTTGGGAATTTCTCCAAAGATGTTTTTGACAGTTCGCGCCGCCGCCTGACCATCGATGAAATTGCCAAAACCGGTGTGCTTGCCTACCGCACCTTCCGAATTCATTTTTGCTATGACGAATCCGCCAACAAGGTTGTTTTACAACAAATTAGCAGTGGCTACACAGTCGAAGAATTAAAATCAAGCGACCATGACAGGTATGGGGATATGCTGCTTCATCGGGAATTTTTTGCCCGCTTCCCCTCCAAAACGTCTGAATTGTAAATTTTTTGTTCTCAAGGTGTTCTTTGACATTGCTTTTTTGCTTTTTTTTCCGAGTTATATGTAAAAATAAAGCAAGTTCTCAAAAAAAAAGGCTCTTTTTTACTATCTTTCTCGCCAACAATTAATCAAAGGAGAATCCTATGAATTTGAAATCCGCTTTCGCTCTGCTGGTCGCCAGTACATTCCTGGTCGCTTGCGGTGCCGACGAAGTCGTCAATTCTAACGACGAAGCCAAGGAAAAAGCCACTGTCACCATCAAGGTGGTGGACAATCATGATGGTTCGCCTATCGCCGAAGCCAAGGTGTATTCCGTGGTTGACGATGACGACGATATGACCGATGAATTCGGTCTTTCCACTTGGAAAAAGCAGGTTCTGGGTAACCATGTATTCCAGATTTCCAAGAAGGGCTATGCCACTATCCAGACCCAAGTAGTTGTCGAAGAAAAGGGCATGGGCGATGTGGCCCGCGTACCCGATGTGGTCGCTGAAGTCGATATGTACAAGACTGGCGTGAATGCCAAGGGTACGGTTCTCTATGAGGACGATGAAGGCAACAAGAAGGCTGCTGCTGGCGTGGTTGTCTATGCCACCCTGCCGAACTACATTGTGCCGTCTGAAGTAGTTGACACTACAGACAAGAATGGTGAATATGTGTTTGCTGACCTCCCTGAGGGTGTCGCTGTCAGTATCGTGGTTAGCCAGAAGGAATTCGACAAGAAGAAGTATTCTGTTGCCGTAGGTGCAAGCAAGATTATCTCTGCCGGCCAGTACAGGGCTGGTGACGTAGTCAAGGCACCGATTCTCACCATGACTCCCGCTGCTGGCGAGGTGGTGTTGGTCAACAGCAACCTGAGCAAGATTGATACCAATACGAATATCACCCTGACCTTCTCTTCTGAGTTGGTAGCCGACTCCGTGAAGAACAACTGGCGCGTTAGCAGGGGCGGTACCGACGTTCTGACGACTGCGACCCTGAGCTCCGACAAGAAGACCATCACCATCGCGCCTGTTTCCAAGACCTGGACCAAGGGCTCCACCTACACGGTTTATGGCACGGCTTATTCTCAGGACGGTGGTGTGTTCAATGCAAGTAACACTGGAACCAATCGTCTGACATTTGAACCGGGTACCGGTTCTACGGCCAAGGCTCCCGAAAACCTGAGCGGTTTGAAGGCTGTTGCAGATGAAGATTTGGCTGGTAGGTTTGTTGTGAGCTGGACTGCTCCCAAGGGAACTGTCACCGCTTACAATTTCTACTACAAGACAGACAAGATGAATGACTATGTGTTCTATGCTCAGTTTGATCTCTTCGACATTGACGAGAATTCCATAACGCTGCGCGAATCTAGTTTCAGCGGTACCGGTGTCACGAAGGTCTCCTTTATCGTGCTCCCCGTGAGCGGAGACCTCGAGGCTGACGTTTCCAAGGCCAAGGCTGTGGAATACAAGTTCGAAGACTAATGGCATGAGCCTTAGTCGGTTCTAAAAAGGTCCGAGCAAAGCTCGGGCCTTTTTGTCATTCTTTTAGCGGATGTTCGCCTTCGCGAACATGACGAATGTGTTTCATTGTCATTTCCACCCATTCGACCCCTCGGCAAGCTCGGGGACCATGGTTGGAGAGCTTTGTCGAGCCACGGTTGGCGAGCCAGCCGAGCCACAGGGCAGGCTCCGGCGGGAAACTCCTAGAAAAAGGTATATTTAATCCATGACTTTTAGATCGAATAATTGGCTTGCCGTTTTGCTGATGGCATGCTTGCCTATACTTCTGCTTGCTTGCGCCGGTTCTGAAAACGGTGGCGGTGAGGGCGGCTCTGCGGGTGATTCCGGCATGGGCGATGCTCCCTGCACCGAATGCGGGGAACGGGGCGAAATCAAGCTGAAAATTTCCAAGGAAAAGTTTTACCGGGAATGGAACGAGGCCGCTTACGGCCGTCTGGATTCCACAGCCGTGGTCGGCGTGTTGCCCACCTTGAAGGTGACGGCTGGCCGTCCGGAAACTTGCCGCATGTGTCACAGCTATAGCGCAGATGCATTGGATTTTGACTTGGCCCGTATCGAGGATTCCTTGTTCGTAAAGGCCTTCCCGAAGATGCGTCGGGAGCTGTTGCTGCCCGGCATGCGCCTGCCGGAATCGGACACCCTGTACATGGACAGCCTTTCGGCTTTGCTTTTGCAGACGGAATTTACCGACGGCAAAAAGCTGGAAGATTTTACGCCCTGGCAGGAGCGGGACAATATAGAACAGAAGCTGGTCCGCGAGCCGCCCCTGGCCCTGCGGAACTTGCTGAACGAACTGGCCAGCCGTTACGAACTGCGTTACGTTTCTATGCCGGTGCGGCTGGACGTGTATATGGATCCGGACCTGGGAAGCAGTGGCGGTTACACCTGGAAGATTCTCTGGAGTCTTTGGGACGCCCGATACGGCGAGCTTGTGTTCCTGGTCTATTCTGAATTTACCGCTGAGACGACCAGCCGCGTAGCTCCCGAAAAGGAGTGGGCTGTACCGTTTGCCCCCCGCCTCTGGAAGATGTTTTCTACGAATTTGAAAAGTATAGAGAATCATTAAGTAATGAGTTGTGAGTAATGAGTTATGAGTTGCGAGTTGTGAGTTGTGAGGTATGGGGTGTGAGTTGCGGATTGCGAGGCACTAGCCACTCGCATCTCATACCCCAAAGGGCCGCAGGCCCGACCTCACTCCTCAAAGCGAAGCGACCTCAAACTCCTAACCCCTAGATCCTAAATCCTAACCCCTAGTACCTATCACCTAACCCCTAGATCCTAAATCCTAGCCCCTAACCCCTAAAATGAACACTCCCTTCTACATTTTCATGAAACTCTTGCCGAAGAATGCCGCTAGCCGTGCCTTCGGTGCTTTGACCCGCCTCCGTCTGCCTGTGATTTCGAAGGTGGCTCGCAATGCTTTTGCCGCCTATTACAAGCTGAACATGGAAGAGGCCGAATACCCGCTGGAACATTACGGCAACATCGGCGAGCTGTTTATCCGGCACTTGAAACCCGGTGCCCGCCCGATTGCGGACTCTGAAATTGTTTCTCCGGTAGATGGTGTGCTTTCCCAGACGGCCACATTCGACGAAAAGCAGGAGCTGATTCAGGCGAAAGGCAAGACATACACGTTGAAGGACCTGCTCCGCGACGATGAAATGGCCAAGCGGTTTGAAGGCGGTGCTTTTGCGACGATTTACCTGGCGCCTTTCAACTACCACCGCATTCACAGTCCTGTTGCAGGAACGGTGGTGGGTGCCAGTTACTGTCCGGGAACTCTCTGGCCGGTAAATGTGGGCAGCGTTGAGCGAGTAGAAGGGCTGTTCTGCATTAACGAACGCCTTACCAGCCATATCCGCCTGGACGACGGCTCCGAGATGCTTGTGGTCAAGGTCGGGGCTACCAATGTGGGCCGTATCGGTGTGGCCTACACCGACGAGCTTCTGGTAAATGCGGGCAAGCTCCCTAGGGACTGCAAGCGTTACGACTGGAAACCCTCCAAAGAAATCCGCGTGGAAAAAGGCGGGGAACTGGGACGCTTCGAGATGGGCAGTACCGTCATTCTCGTGGTGGACAAGAAGATCCGGGAACGCCATCCGGACCTGTTCAAGTCCAGGCTGGGCTCTGCCGTCAAGATGGGCGAGGCGCTTTAGGGCCCGAATCGTTGGTGACGCCCCTATGGTCTCTGCAAAACGATTTCTGCAAGACGAACCTGTCCTTGGCAGGGCGCTTCGCCTGTTTGTAGAACGCTTTGCCAATCTGGATGATCCGGTTTTGCAGGTGTCGGCTCATGCAAAAACAGACGACGAAAAAATCGCCTGGACTCTGCTTGGAACGGCCCTGTATCAAGACCTGCGCATGGATGAAATTGGCGCACTGCTTGCGGCGCTTTGTCGCAAGTTCCCCGGAGACAAACTCTGGACTTTGCCTGTGCCCAAGGGTGGGGACATCGAGGCAGTTGTGGAGTCCGCCCTTGGAAACCGGGACTGGTCTTTGTTCAAGAACGTGGCGGGAATCTTTTGGAGCGTGGGCTTTTTTGTCCGCCGGCATGGAAACTTGAAAAATTGGATTGCAAGTTCCACTCCCGAAGAGATGTGGCGAGACCTGGGAGAGATTTACTTTATGGGAAAGCGTGGCGCGCGGCCCAAGGCCTGCGCCGCCATTTACCGCCTGTGCGGAAAGTCTCCCGCTGGTCTTGGCTATGGGGTGGGGCGAGGGCTCAAGCGTTTCCGTTGGCCGGACCTGCCCTTGACCATGGGGGCGAGACGATTCCTCTCTATCATGGGGCCTGCCCGGGAAGGCGGTTTTGCAGACCTTTCGCCTGAGCAGAAGCAGAAAATGCTGAATGATTTTTGCGTGGCCTTGTTGCCAGAAAATCCCTATGCCGTTGCCCATTCGCTTCAGTTCTACCTGGAAGAAGGGGAAAAATCCTTTATGTGCCGTGAGTGTCAGGCGAGTTGTGCCAACTGCCCGATTTTCGAGTTCTGTGATTACGGGGTGAAAGAATCATGATCCGTCTTTTTCTCGCGATAGCCTTGTTTGCATTATGGGGTTGCTCCGAAGAGCATGTCAAGGTGGATTATTCCAAGCTCCGGTTCGAAGGTCGTAAACCTATGCGTGTTTCGGTGGATTCCTCCAAGGTGCAGGGGAACGGCTTTGTGCGTGAGGTGGACTTGCGGTATGCAACCCAGTGGGGCGATACGCTGAATGTCTCCGTGCTAGAATTTAAGGGAGACGTCTATGCGTTGGACTACTACACCAACAGCGGGCGGTTCCAGGGGGCCCATTCCATTTTGCGCGGAAAATATCTGGAGCAAAGCATTCGCGCCGACTACCGGATTTTCGTATTCCGGCATGACAGTTTCAGGCGTTACGAACGGCGCACCCTAGAAAACTTCGTCCGTTCGGTGCCTGGGGTGCGTATCGGCTTTCCTCAGGAATTCTTAAGCTTGCCCTTTGAACATCGGGAGACGGGCAGGACTACCATCCAGACCAAAAATTTCTTGGGTGTCAAGTCCTTTTTCCCTGTGCTGGAGCAGAGCTATTCTGACGACAATCTGGCCTGGAATGTGGCCCGCAGTTGGGACCTGGTAGAGGAATCCCGTTACCTGGAGTGGGTAAAGCAGTTGAAGCGGGCGATTCCCCGGAATATCGAACCGGACGAAGATGTCTGCTATTTCAAGGCAGGAGATGGCGCCCGAGGGATGGCGACCCAGCTCTCCGGTGGACGCGTAGTGGTGGTTTGGGGATACATGGACTGGCCTGACCTGAACCAAAAGTTCCTGGTGGCAGGCGACCGGATTTTTGAAGCACGATATTAGTTCAGATTTCGGAATTATGAATTAGGAATTGTTTGGTTTGGCGGCTTCGCCGCGTTTATTTCGACTCTGAATTCCGAACTCCGAATTCCTAATTACTATATTCAAGCCATGGCTATTGAAAAACTTGCAGAAACTCTTTTGGAAAAACTCCGCTTTATTACCCAGGCGGAAACAGTCATTGGTCAGCCTATCCAGGCGGGCGAATCTACGGTGGTTCCCGTGAGCCGCGTATCCGTGGGTTTCGGCTTTGGCGGTCATGCCGGCAAGGGCGATACCTCTGCCTCTGGCGGTGGCGCTTCGGTTGAGCCGGTAGCATTCTTGGTCATCAAGGGCGACGACGTGCGCGTAATGCCCATTAGCAAGGATAGCTCACTGGTGTCCAAGGTCATGGACATTGTTCCCGACGTAGTGAACAAGTTCAAGAAGAGCGAAGACGCTTAATTTGTCATCCCCGGCTTGACCGGGGATCTTCTTTTAAAACAGAAAAGGTCTCCGCATTCGCGGAGACCTCTCTAATTTATTGTTGGCTTGAGGCGATAACCCTTCGAACGTTGGGCTACCCCAGAACTTTCTTCTCAAAGTCGCCGAGGCAGTCCACGAGAGCCTGCACGCCTTCCACCGGCATCGCGTTGTAGATGGAGGCACGGAAGCCACCCACGGAGCGGTGACCCTTGAGCTGCTGCAGACCGCGAGCCTTGGCGAATTCCAGGAATTCCTTGGCCAGGTCGTCAGCCTTGTCGGCGGCCACAACTTCCTTGTTGAACACGAAGGGCACGTTCATGATGGAGCGGTCTTCCTTGGCTGCGGTACCCACGAACACCTTGGAGTTGTCGAGAGCGCTGTAGAGGAGTGCGGCCTTGCTGCGGTTTACCTTTTCGATGGCTTCCACACCGCCGAAATCCTTGAGCCACTTCAGGGTGCGGTTCATCACGTACACGGCGAAAACCGGCGGCGTGTTGAACATGTTCTTCGCATCGATGTGGGTCTGGAAGTTCAGCATGGTGGGAATAGTGCGGTTCACCTTGCCCAGCAAGTCCTTGCGGATGATGGTCACGGTCACGCCTGCGCAGCTGATGTTCTTCTGGGCGCCGCCATAGACAACGCCGAAGTCAGACACGTTGATCTTACGGGCGAGGAAGTCGGAGCTCACGTCGGCCATGAGGAATCCAGACTTCGGCTTCGGGATGTTGTGCCATTCCGTACCGTAGATGGTGTTGTTGGCGGTGATGTGCAGGTAGGTGGCGTTGTCGGAGAGCTTGAGGTTCTTGTCGATGCGGCTGTAGGTTTCGGACTTGGTGTCGCAGGCCACATTCACGTTACCGAACAGCTTGGCCTCTTTGCAGGCCTTGTTGGCCCACACGCCGGTCAGCGCGTAGTCGGCGGTGGCGTTTTGGTCCAAGAAGTTCATGGGGAGCATGCAGAACAGCAGGGAGCATCCGCCGCCCAGGAACACGATGTCGTAGTTCTCGGGAATGCCCATGAGGTCGCGGAGGAACTGTTCGGTTTCTTCGAACATGCTTTCGATGGGCTTTGAACGGTGACTCATGGAAAGGATACTGATACCGCTGTTGGCGTAATCGATGCAGGCAGCCGAGGCTTCCTTGAGTGCTTGTTCGGGCAGGACAGACGGGCCTGCGCTAAAGTTATAGACTTTGTTTGCCATGATTCGTTCCTTTTTTGAGGGTGGTCCCTATAGTTTTTGCGTTGCCAAATGTAGAAAAATGAAGGCTTATTCGGGGGCATTCCGAGTGGAAAGAAGTGGAGTGATAAACAAAATCGATAATTGAAGCCTCTTATAGGGGCGATTTCGTTGCGTATGGTTCGGGACCCGCAGATTGATTATTCCAAATTGGAATTGTCGGCCGCCGAAATAATGGGAAAACGCTCAAAAAAACGATTGCGTAAAAATAAATTTACAATAAGAAATAATAGTTTGTTTTAAATTATATTTACAAAATAACTTACCGTATAAATTTCCTTTTTTGCAATCAGCGAAAGTGAGGCCCTATGCTACAACTCCGCCTTCCCAAACTCCTTGCCCTATGTGTACTCACTTTGGGTCTTTTCTCCGCTACATTCGCTAGCAACATCACGCCCCTGCGCACAGGCCCCGTGAGCCAGTACGGCATGTTAATGACGGGCGTAAACGCGCAAAACGAAGGTCGTGTGTATGGCAGTTGTAATGCTTATTCTGACACCAGCGGCAACGAGGTCCAGGTAAAGGGCATGAGCCTGTTCTGGAGCAATGAAAAAAGCCAGAACCGCTTTTGGAGAAATGATGTCATTACGGGAATGGTAAGCCAGCAGGGCATCCAGGTGATCCGCGCTGCCATGGCGGTAGATGACCAGGGATGGGGTAATGGACATTACTTTGTCAACGGCAAGACCGCCTATTACCAGGATTTGCTGGACGAGACGGTCCAGGCAGCTATCGAGCAAGATATTTACGTGATTATTGACTACCACTCCCACACGGCGGTGGACAATGTAGGTCGTGCCAAGGAATTCTTCAAGATACAGGCGAAAAAATGGGGCTCTTATCCCAATGTGATTTTTGAAATTTACAATGAGCCCATATGCAAGGCGGGTCAGGGCCATGGCAACAGTTCCAATTGCACGATGATTACTTGGCCAGAAATCAAGGCGTACGCCAATGAGGTGATTCCCATTATCCGCCGCTATTCCAACAACTTGATTGTGGTGGGAACTCCCAGTTGGTCTGGAAATCCTGGTGCGGTCGTTGGAAATGCGATTACCGGTTATGATAACATTGCCTATACGTTCCATTACTATGCGGGCAAGGACGATGGCTCTGACGCCCATGATTTTATTTCGATGTCGGCCGACGTGAATAGTGCGATTGGGGCCGGACTTTCCGTGTTTGTGACAGAATGGGGAACTGTGGGTTATGGCGGTGATGGCGCTCCCAGCATGGCGAACAATCCCCAGTGGCAAACCTGGATGAACTTGAAGAAACTTTCATCGGCTAACTGGAACGCAGGCAGGAATATGACCAAGGATGGGGCCGAAAATAGCGAGTACTTTGCCGACTTCGACGTAGATAACACATCTCCTGCTAACTGGACCTATTCTGCCAGTGGTGAGTGGGTAAATGCCAATGTCTTTAACGGACTTTCTGCTATGACATATTCCCAATGCGCAAGTTATGTAGACCTGCCCGCTGTTCCGGCTGACGATCCCGATTTTGACGATTCTGGTGATGACTTTGGTGACAATATCTATGAAGACGAGGTTATCAGTCATGATTACGTGATTGACGACTTTGATGGAAACAACAGTGCTAATGAATATCACTACTACTATGAAAGTGGCAAGGAGGGCGACTGGACTAACGACAATAATGGTGAGAGTATATTCTATGTAGATGGCTCCAATGTCGGTGGTGTCGTGGGCGTGGTTACAGGCGACAGCGGCTGGGCCGGCTATGGCGTCCATGTAGAAACTCTGAAGGGTTGCGAAACATTCTCTTACAGGTTTAGGGGGCTTGCCCATGGCTTTACGCTTGGTGACAAGGTTGCGCAATCTGTTACAGAAAGCGGCGACTGGGTCAAAATGACCTTTGATTTGACCGGCATAGATCCCGATGATCTTGACGTTCCGTTTACCATCCAGTGGCAGGTGGCTGGTCCGTCTAGTGGTGACAGCCTCCTTATTGACGACGTACAGTGCGGAGACCCGTCAAGCGGTTCCAATGACTCGCCGGTACCGCCCTATATGATTGATGACTTCGACGGCGATCAGGTGGAAGGGTATATCTATGTCACCACATATGGCAATGGCGCATACGGCAATGAACTCCTGGAGCCGGGAGTGTTCAATGTGTTCTTCCCAGGTGAAGGGGGTGGCGCTGCCGCTGGAGTCGTGGGTGCCTCGGCATCCTATGTTCCTAAAGAAGACCTTTATTCGGGGGTATCTCTGGAAAAAGAAGTCCCTGGCCTTGCCGGGTGCTCGTGGATATCCTACAGGTACAAGGGTCCGGGTCATAAGTTCAGGGTGAAGATGCCCAGTGTCATGGATGGTAACTTCCATTCCGTCATGGTCCAGGACGAGGCGCCTGATTGGGAAACCGCCTTAATTGACGCTTCCCGATTGGAACAGGAGGATTGGGGAACCCCAAAGGAATTGGACATGTCCCAGATAAATGCCATTAGTTGGGAGATGAACGAGGTGTCTGGAGCCAACTTCTTTGTCGACAACGTGCAGTGCCTGGCTGAAAAACCGGCAGAAGACCCGATAGAGCCTTACGAGTATGTGGTATCCGACTTTGACGGAAACGGGACGATGATTTATCCCTATGTCTTTAGCTATGGAGCGTCATCTTACACCAATGATTGGGATGCCAGTTGCGATAACGGAAATGGATGTAGTGTTGTATTGATGGAGGATGCCGCCTATACGGGAGATTTCGGTGCCGCCCTTGTCGGGGTTGCTTCAACTATGCCCGAAAGTGATAATCCTCGCGACGGTGCGGCGGTAATCAATGTTTACGTGCCCAATCTGGAGGGTTGCAAAACCCTAAAGTACGCCTATAAGGGAGCAGGACATACTGTCATAATTCGATACGATAATGATGATGATGAAACCTATTGGGTAGGGGAAGCTTCGGCTAAGGCCGAATGGGAAATCAAGAAGGTTTCTGTTGCGGGACTGACCCTAGACCGCGTGACGGACATCCGCTTCCAGATTTTTGGTCAGCCTGACCCCGATTACCTCTACATTGATGATGTGGAGTGTGTGCAGCCTGCTAGTTCCAGTAGCAGTACCAGCAGTAGTTCCAGTAGCTCTGATGTGGTCGAAGCCTACTTGGTGGAAGACTTCAGCTGGGGTGGTACAGCCGAATACAAGTACGTATTTGCGGACACCTGGACCATTGCAAATTCCATGTCGCATCCGGGCTGGTCGCAGAATCCTGACGACATGGAATACGATGTGACGACCAGGGACTCCGAACAGGGAATTGTCGGTGCGGTCCTCCAGGTTTCCCGTGTGGGCGAAGAGGAGGGGGGCGCTGGTATAGGTGTCCACATCTCGAACCTGAGCGGGTGTGCCACCTTGCAGTACAAGTACAAGGGCTTAGAGCATAATCTTGCATTCTTTAATAACCAGAATAATGTTATATATGCAGAGCGTTTTAATAGGGCGGACAATGGTTGGATGACGGTAACCTACGATATGAATCGTGCAGTTGCTGAAGGTCTAGACATCGATGCAGCACTCGATATTCAGTGGCATGTCCTGGAACCCGATGGAGAAACGGACCTTCTCGTCGACGACGTGAAGTGTTTGCAGCCTGCAAACTCCAGCAGCTCTAGCGGTGACGAACCTGCAAGCAGTTCTAGCAATGTGCTTCCGGATGCGGCTGCACCGACGACCTACGCGGCTCTGTTCGATGATTTCGAGGACGGCGATTATTACCCGCTTTGGGATGGTATAGGGCAATGGTGGGTCGAGACCGATCAAGGCGGTAACGGCGGTGCTACAACGGCCACTTTGGATTTCGTGGAGGGAAGTTCTTCCCAATATGCCTTGCAGATGGAATACACATACGATGTTGGTGACTATCAGTGGGGACCTCCCTATGCGGCCGTATCTACTAATGATTTTATGGAAATGAACTTGTCCCAATGCAGAGCGGTCCAGTACGATTACAAGGGCGCTGCCCACAAGTTCCGCGTCAAGGTGAGTAAAAAAATGAATGACCTGTTGGACATGGGCTGGGGTTTCCCCACTTTTGCGGTAACATCGCCTAGCGAGTCTTGGCGGACCATAACTGTTCCGATAGCTTCCATGCAACAGGAATGGACGGGCAGTAACGAAATATATACTCCTGTTGAAACCGTGATACAGTACGCGAATGGCTTTGACTGGCGTGTTGATGGAGATAGTGTAAATGACAAGTCAAGCGGAAGTCTAGCCATCGACAACATCCGCTGTGTGGGCCTTGACCATTATGCCGCCATTTCTGTAGAGGTCGTTGACGGAAAACTGGCGGCTACAATCGACGGTGCGTTTACCGATCCGGAAGGGGTGAATATACCGAGCCCTATAGTGGTTGATACAGTCGTTTTTGACCGAACCTTCTCGGCTAGCGGGTATTCTACCATCACGCTGCCATTCAGCATCAACAGAAATGCCATTGAGGGCGTGTCGAAGATGCTGGCCTTCAGCGGAATTGGTCGCGACATATCTGGAAAGAAACAGGTCGAAATGACAGAAATAGGTGAAAACGGCGAACTCAACGCGTATACGCCCTATATGGTGGAACTGGAAAGCGAAGGTGGCCTCGTGTTCCATGGAGGCACGGTAATCCAGCCGACAGAAGGGGCAAATACCGCCGCCCGTAGCGATGACGGCTGGGAATTCCGTGGAACGCTCAGCAAGATTGTCTGGGATGAAAGTCATCCCGACCTGGGTAGGGTCTATGGATTCTCCGGAAAGGAAACGGACAAGATAAGGATAGGCCAGTTTGTCAAGGCGGCCGCAGGAGCCTGGATTACGCCGTTCCGCGCCTACATGATATATGCCCCCGAAGGAAACTCCGTTGGCAAATCTACCGGCTACACCTATGTCGCTTACGAACCGATTCCCGATTACATGGACGTGGTGGTCGTGAACCGCAGCGCCACTGGCGAGGAGAGCAAGACGGTTATCGGCGGCCTCAATACTCGCACCGGCGAGTTCAAGATGCTGCAGAACTACGACCTGAAGGGTCGCAAGCTTAACGGTAAACCAGCTTCTCGCGGTGTTTACTACGGCAAGAAGAAAGTTATTAAATAGGAGAAAAACTTATGAATATTGAAAAGAAACAAAAGAAAGACTATGCCGCACCCGAGATGATTGAGGTGGAACTTGTTTATACGACGAATTTGCTAAACGAAAGCGATCCTCCGGAGTGTGGTGAGGACTGCGGCCCGTTTGGCTGATTCTACGATACCTCCTTTAATCAAAAAAGTTCCAGAATTTCTTCTGGAACTTTTTGCATATGACCAAAAACAATATCGGCGAATATTCACTTGGGTTAGAAAGAGAACGTCTTGCCGAGACTTATGGAGAACAACTCCTGCGTCGAGGTGGACACCCCGCCGTGGAATCCAGACGGATGGTAATAGACAAGGCCCATGGACATGGCCGATCCTACGCCGCCGACCAAAGAACCTTCATTGGACAAATTGTCCGAAAAGACCATCCTCGTCTCGTTCTTGATAACCCCATAGCGAGCATTTCTCCCAAGATTGAAACCATACCAGATTCCTACTATGGGGAATATTTCGGAACTTTCTGCAGGGCTGTCTATGATATCTCCTTCTGCTAGTTCCTTACGTTTGTCTTCGTAATCGCCGTTGGATTGAGACAGCATGATTCCTCCGCCAAAACCAAACTGAACGAAACCTACGTTGAAATCTAGCCCAAGCATCGCCTGTTCTTGCAAGGACCAGAACGAATAGGAATCTTCACCCTCTTTGGAATTCATCCATTTGCGGTATGTGTCCCAACAGGGCTTGTCGTTACAGTCGAACTTCAAAGAACCTCCATTCCCCGCAAATGCCGCCTGCACAAAGAACACGTCCAAAAAACGGTACTGCGCAAAGAGGTCGCCACCTACAGAATGAACCTCGTCCACATTCCGGCCTATCCCATAGGGAGTCCCGAATAAATCGGCACCCACGGTAAAATTCTTCTGTTGCTCTCCGGACCATCTCGGTTCATGATAGACCGGCATAGGATTAGACCCCATAGTCTGCATAAAGGGCTTGTTGCAGCCAGCAAGCAGACAAAGCACAACTGATAAAAACAAAAGTGTGAACAATTTTTTTTTCATTTTTTTTCCTTCTTGAAAGCAGTATCCCCGATTCAGGGGATACCGCTTTTGAGTTTTTGAAGATATTATTTTATTTGAACAATGTCAACCAAATTATTCCAAGGTAATAGAATGCACAATGCATTTTTCACCAGATTTCATCGCCTGCAATCCCAGGCGGGAAGCGGAAAGAGAATGCTTTGGCGTGATGTCGGTGTTGATCAGGTCGGACAGAGGTAATTTTTTGCTAACATGCCCATTTTGCAAACTACCGTTACCCATATTCACATTTTTCTTGGACTTGGCATCAAAGAAAATGGATGTGTTCTGGCATGTTCCGGGCCAGTAAACCACATTCAGGTTCTTGTAGGCATCCATGGAATAGTTCTTCTTCAAATCGAAATGGATTCCGTCCAGGTTGGATTTGAAGTCAATAGAAATTCCAGAGCCCAAACCATCGGAATAGTCCTTGGCCGATATCGTATCGGACCAGGGGATAACCTTGTAGTTTGTATTCGGGTAGATTTTGGCCGACGGGATAGCCGGAGGAACCTCTTCGAAGCTGTTGGCGTTGGTGATGAGCCTCGGACGACGTAGCGTCACGTATCCGCCGTTGGAATTCAGCACCAGACGGAACCAACGGAAATTTTTCAGAGCGCCAGCTGTGGCGGGCATCTGCCAGCGGATGGTGTGGAACAGTCCGTCTTGGGGAACGTTCTGTTCTGCAAACTGCACCTGGTGTCCGCCGTTTTTGCTCTGTGTCAGCAGGAGCTCAGCCTTCATCCAGTTGCTCTTCGGTTCAAGGACCTTTACTTCTACCTCAAAAACGCTGGAAGGGGGAACGTCCAGGCCGTTGTCCGCAATCATGGTCTTTTGCCAACCGGCAGGGAGTGTAAAGGAAACCTCTTTTTTTCGTTCTGTTTCGGCAGTATTGAAATCGTAGCGGACATAGCTGAACTTTTTGCTCTGGAGAATACCGCCGTTCTTGATGAGGTCGGGCATTTTGCTCTGGTCCATGCAGGACGTACTTGGCGAGAACATTCCTCCAAGTTTCGGGTTGCGGAATTGTTTCGTGGCAAAATTGTAATCGGCCTTGGCCAGTTCGCAGAGGACACGCCAAATGTCGGTTTGCATCCCGGATAGAACCTTCTTGTCGATGCTACCTCCCTTGGAAGGGGACTCGATATGCCTTCCGCTAATGGATTCGTTATACCGCGGGTGGCTGGGATCAACGGCGTAGGCCGCCTTGGCGGTACTTCTGTTTCCAATGCTTTCAAAAGAAATTCCGCTAGAAGCCTGACTGTGGGCGCATTCCTTGCGGATGGCGAGGTCACCGTCGCATTTCAGGTCCATAGCGCTTACTGTCGGAATAAAGGTACTGCTGGCCTGGTAGAGGGTGTCGTCGTCCCAGTAGGATTTCAGGGGAATTTCTGCGACCGTCAGGCCCTTGACTTTTACTTTTTTGGACCAGTTCTTGGGCAGGGCGTCTTCCATTCCGTCGCGCAGTGACAAATACAATGTCTTTGCGAAGGGGTACGTGCTGCCCTGGACAAAATCCAGGGATGTTTTTCCCTTGTTGGTGGTTTCTTCGACATCGGTATTGAATTCGTATTTGCGATTATGGGCGTACGTTCCAGTTTCGTTTGCGGAATAACTGATGGAACTGGTGGCTCGGCCCATTACCTTTGAAAGCATCTCCGTGTGGCGTTCCAGTTCGTAGTACTTGTTACTGTGGTTCGGGTCTTTTCCCTTGAGTTGACCCTGTGCTACCAGCACAACGGGAAAACCCTTGTATTCGGCGGCCTTGCGGTAGTCTCCGAAAAGGAACCTTTCGGCACCGGTTTTGGGAGTGTAGGTGGTGTTTCCCGCCTGGGTGTCATAAATCAACAAGTCTCTTGCTCCGGGCGAAGAAATCAGGTCGTAAAAAGCCTCGGCGGCAGCGACTTCGGCCTTGTTCGCCCAAAAGTCGATGGAGGCCACCAGTCCGCGGGGCATGACTGCCCCCTGATGGGGAGAATCCAGGGAGGCAAAGAAGCGGACGGGGGCGTCCTCACCTTTTCTTTTGTGGTCGTACAGGTATGCGCCATAACGGCCGATAATCCCGCCCTGGCTGATTCCCAGAATCACAAATCCTTCTTGCAACTTGTTCGGGAACGGAATTTCCTTGCTTTCGTTCAGGTATTCCAAAAGCGCCGCCAAGACATTGCTGTTTTTTTGGAGCGACCTGGTCACAGTGTGGGTAAACTGCACGAGTACGGGAGTGTAACCGAGGGATTTAAGCATTTCGGGAATGCCGAATTCCTCTGTTTCGTCTTGCAGCTGCGTCAGGGTCCGTATTTCGTCTGTACTCAGGTGTATCCCGTCTATGATAAAGAACGGTTTCTCCAGATAGAACCCGAAGCGTGATTCCGCCAGAAAAGGCGGATCGATGACCCTTAGTCTCACTCTTGGATTCTGTACGATTGTTTTTTTGCCGTTTTTGTCATAGCAGTCCGAACTGGAAAAAATGTCGTCCTTGATAAGGCAGGGTACCAGGGCGTCGCTGAACTGCAAGTCGATGGTTTGACCGAAGTTTATTCCCGCAAGGGCGAGCATTGACATCAGAAATAATTTGAAGCGTCTCATTATTTTACCTCCACGAAAAGAGTCTGCTCGACAGTCTTGTTGTCTGAATGGATTTTTACCAGTACCTTCTGGATACCGGCCGAATCGAATTCCAAAATCCCTTCGGACTTTGGCTTCAGTTCCAGGCACTTTGCGCCCGTACAAAGTTCAAGGGAGGGGAGTTTCCCGCTGGGGGTAATTGTAAAGTAGGGGTCGTAGGCGATTCGGACCTTGGACGTCGTAACGTAGGATGTGGGAAGTCCTACCAGTTCTAGGGGATAGTTTTCGATTTCCTGTTTGGAACAGGCGCTGTCTCCGCAATAGGCGACACCGTAGGTAATGTTTGCCACGAGCAGGGGCAGAACTGTGTAGTCGCTTGATGCGGCAAGCGTTCCTGCTTCTTCGAATATCCGCTTGGAATTGGGAATGGCATTATCTACCAGCTTGCCCTTTTCCACGAGGAACAGGCTGTTGTACCAGCCGCGCCAGGATTCCTTTGGAGTCAGTTTTTTTGAATCCTTGAAATTCAGGATTCTTATCTGGCTTTCTTCGGGGATAACGAATTTTTCGGAAGTCTGATTGCTTAGGGCGCTTTTCTCGCTTGCCGAGTAACGGGATTGGACAGGCCTGTCGTAAACATCGTCGAAAAGGCCGGAGCGCTCTGCAGAAGCGGGATTTATTTCTGCAAAGGGGTAGGGAACTTGCTCCCTATCGTGACTCGTGGATGTTGTAGTTGCGGAACTGTTTCCGTTTGGATTAGCTTCCTGGGCGCAGGTTAGCGTAATGTCGTCGATAAATAGGGTGGTGTATTGGTTTGCGGGTACGCTAAACAGACCAATTCCAACCTTGTCAACCTCTACCGAAGAACCTTCCAGCAACGATGATACGGGAATGTCTAGGGCGTGAGTCTTGCCCGCTTCAAGCGTGTGGAACGAGATTTTCCCGTTCCCGCTAGTGCCTGAAAGCCAGACTCCGAAATTTCCAGCCTGGGTGGAGCGCACCTTCAATTTCAGGGAGCCTCCCTGTACTGTAACGGGTAGGGCGTCAAAAATCAGGGAGCCGGTCCAGTCTCCACGGTAGTTTCGCATACCCGAAAGGCGGATGTAGGGGGATTTCATGTTGTCGAAATCGCCCCAGTTGGTGGACCATTCGGGGGCTTCCGGGAAAGACCGGGTGGTTTCTTCCATAAAGCCCATGGATTGGCCGTTTTCGTATAAGACAAGGTTCTTGCATGTTCCTGCAAATGCAGTCGAGGAGAGCAAGGCTCCTCCAAGGGCCACAAGGCCCCATATCCTACTCTTCATAGGATTCCTCCAAAAGAGAATCATCTGGAAAAGACGGAAAGGAGCCCGTCACGAAGACTATCAAACAAAAAAGGCACACTCCCCGAAGGGACATGTGCCAATACTCGTTTTTAAATCCGAGGTGAAAGATACTTAATTTGGCAGGCTTGTAAAGGGATGACCAGAAAAAAATTTTTTTACGAAAAACGGGTGTGTTTTTTCAAAATAAATAAGTCATCTAGTCAAAGTTTAAACTCCGGCGATATGGCATGAATCCCGCATTACGGATAAATTCTTCGGCCTGATCGATGGTGGTAAGCCCGTGGTTCTGGAGAACATTTTCTTCTATCACAATGCTGTTGATGTCGTCGGCGCCGCAGTGGAGCCCAAGTTCTCCCAGCGAAAGGCCCATGCCCAAGAGCGACACCTCGATGTGGGGAATATTGTCCAGGTACAGGCGGGAAAGGGCCAGCAGTTTCAGGTATTCGTCCCCCCGCACGTGCCTAATCGGGAACTTGTCCGTTTGCGGTTGGAACGTCCATACCACAAAACTCTTGAAGCCCTGTGCGATGTCTTGGGTGCTGCGCACATAATCTAGGTGCTCGATGATTTCTTCGGGTGTTTCCACGCTGCCGAACACGATGTTGGCGCTGCCGGGCAGCCCCTTCTTGTGGCAGGCGGCAAGGGTGTCGCACCATTGTTTGGCGGGGAGCTTTTTCGGAGACAGAATTTGGCGCATGCGGTCACTAAGAATTTCTGCCCCGGCGCCCGGTACGGAACTGAGACCGGCATCTTTGAAAATGTCTAGCAGGTCGTCGAGTTCCACGTGGTTGAATTCGGCGATGCGGACCAGTTCCACCGGCGAGAAGCCCCGGACCTTCACGCCCATTTCTCGGGTGAGCATCTGCAAGATGTTGGTGTAATAGCTTAAGGGAATGTCTCTGTTCACGCCACCCTGCAAAAAGATCTGGTCTGCGCCCTTGGCCTTTGCTTCCAGCGTTTTCTGCCGGATTTCGTCCAAGCTAAGCACGTATGCCTCGGGACTGTGAGCGGGCCTGCAAAAGCTACAGAAGCTGCAGGTGATTTCGCAGATGTCGGTGTAGTTCACGATGCGAAACGCCGTGTAGCCCACCTTGTTGCCGGGATTGATCCTGTGGCGTACCATGTTGGCGGCCTGCGCCACTTCGGTCCATGGGGCGTTTTTCAGCAAATCCAGGGCCTCGGCGGGGGAGAGGCGGCTACCTTCGATGGAATTTTGTAACAGGGGGCTCATTGAAGAGCAAGATAGAAAAGAGGGAAGGGGATCGAGGGGAGGTGTGGAATGTGAAATGTGGAGTGTGGGGTGTGAAATCGGGATTTTGAAATACGCAAAATGTGCGTAAAATATACATAAAATGAATTTTCTGTTTTGCAGGAAGCTGCATTTTCGGAAATACAGACACTGAAAACTAGTAGTAAGGGTGGTGGTCGAGAAGTTGGCAAATGTGTCTATTTCCCTGATTTTGAAGCAAAATTTGAATAATCTACGCAAAAATAGCGTTAATAATAAAGAAAATTCGACGAATTCTGCCAAACCCATTGATTTGGTCTTTCCCTTATTCTAAATTCCCCTCCGACTATAAAACCTAACCCCTACAACCTATAACCTACAACCTAACCATGTACTACGAAAGCATCAAAGTTCTCGACTGCACCATCCGCGACGGCGGCCTGGTGAACAAGCACGATTTTTCTCTGGAATTTGTGCGTCGCCTCTACACCCTCCTCTCTGCAGCCGGCATCGACTACATGGAAATGGGCTACAAGAATTCTCCCGAACTTTTCGACCCCAAGGAATATGGTCCGTGGAAGTTCTGCGACGATGACCTGCTGTGGAAAGTGAAGGACGGTATCGACTCCAAGATGAAAATGGCCGTGATGGCCGATGTGGGCCGCGTGAATATGGATGCCGTGAAGCCCGCAAGTGAAAGTCCTTACCAGATGTTCCGCGTGGCAAGCTATGTGAAGAACATCGACAAGGGTATCGACATGGTGAATACCTTCCACGAAATGGGTTACGAGACCACCCTCAACATCATGGCGGTGAGCCGTGACCGCGGTCCGGAACTGGACGAGGCTCTGCACCAGGTGCAAGAGGAATGCAAGGCCGACGTGCTCTACCTGGTAGATAGCTTCGGTGCGTTCTATCAAGAAGACATTGATAAGGAACTGGCCCGTTACAAGGGAATCGTGAAGAACAAGAAGTTCGGATTCCACGGGCACAACAACCAGCAGCTGGCCTTCAGCAACACCATCCAGGCCATCATCAACCACGTGGACTACTTGGACGGTTCCGTGTCCGGTATGGGCCGAGGCGCTGGCAATTGCACTACGGAACTGTTGCTCAGTTTCCTCAAGAATCCCAAGTACGACTTGCGTCCGGTGCTGGATGCCATCCAGGAACTGTTCTTGCCGCTCCGCGACAAGTACGAATGGGGCTACATTATCCCGCAGATGATTACGGGTATGCTGAACCGCCATCCCCAAGATGCCATTGCTATCCGCAAGACCGAGGACAAGGACAACTACCGCAAGTTCTACGACCACATGATGAACGATTAGCTTTATCCATTGGCCGGCCTGACAGACATATTCCGCATTGCGGCAGACAAGCGGTCATCTCTTTTGGAGGTGACCGACGCTTGTCGTTTATTCAACGGGGTTGGGGATGGTATTCCCGGAGTGACGCTGGACCGTTTCGGCGACCGCTATCAGCTGCAGTTCTTTTCTGCGGATGCAGTGAAGGATTATGAACAAATTAAGAAATCCGTGCTGGACCTGTTCCAGCCGGAATTTCTGGTGGCCAAGTTCCGTACCGATCCTTCGGGCCGTTCGTTGGAACACCCCCGTATGGACGTGGTGGCGGGTTCGGCGGAACTTGCCCGCGGGACTGTTCGCGAAGGCAAGGCCCGCTTCTATGTGGACCTCTTGGACACGGTGAATCCGGGGCTGTTCCTGGACATGCGGGATGTACGCCTGGAAGTTTGCGAGCGTTTCGGCAAGATGTCTTCGGCCGGTGCGTCCGGTAGCGACGTAGTCGCCGAAGGTCCTGGTCGGGGGCTTCGATTCTTGAACCTGTTCAGCTACACCTGTTCCTTTTCGGTTCACGCCCGCCTGGGTGGCGCCGAAGTCGCCACCAACGCCGACATCAGCGGAAAGATTTTGGACAAGGGCCGTGAGAACTATGCCTTGAACGGCCTGGACCTGCGCCCTGGAGAATTTTTCAGGGGCTCGGCCCTGGAGTATGTCCCTTGGGCCTTGAAGAAGGGAATCAAGTTCGACGGGATTGTGCTGGATCCGCCCAGCTTTGCCCGGTTCAAGGGCGGCAACTTCAACGTGCGGGAACACCTGCTACCTCTGGTATCGGAGTGCGCGGGGCTCTTGAACGCCGGCGGTTTTTTTATGGTGAGTTCCAACTACAGCGAATTTGCGCTGGATAAATTTTCGGCAGATGTCCTTTCGGCGGTCCGTTGCGTATGTTCCAAGGCCCGCACAGCCTGGAAACGCTCCCAGGGCGTAGACTTTCCCGGTGCAGGACTCTCTAAGGAAAGTTCCCTAGTGGCAACACTGGTGGAAGTTTAGTCTTCTACCGCAATCTGGAGTTCTTTGAGCTTGCGCCACAGGGTGGCGCGGCTGATGCCCAGTCGCTTGCAGACTTCGGTCTTGTTGTTCTTGCAGACGCTCAGGGCATGCAGAATGTGCCTGCGCTCCATTTCTTCTAGGGAAAGGATTTCGCTTTCGTCTTCGTCGTTTTCACTCTTGTTACGACCCGACTCTTGCTTGGGCGAGGTGTTCGAAGGCTGCAACGGAATGGCGGCCACTTCCTTTGCATCGCTTTTCTGGTGGGCGATGGCCAGCGTCTTTTCCCGGGCTTCTTCTTGCACGCTTTCGGGCAAGTCTTCGAGCCTAATTATACCGTCTTCGGAAAGCACGATGGCATGTTCCACGATATTTTCCAGCTCGCGGATGTTTCCGGGATAGGCATACTTGGAAAGGGCGTACTGCGCCGCCGGCTCCAATTCTTTAATCTCTTTGCCGGTTGCTTCCTGGTTCTTTAAGACAAAGTAACGAACCAGCGTCGGTATCACCACACGCCTTTCCCTAAGGGGCGGCAGGTGCAGGTGGAAGGTGTTCAGCCTGTAGTACAGGTCTTCGCGGAAGTTTCCCTGTTCCATGGCCTGCTGAAGGTCGCGGTTGGTGGCCGCCACGATACGCACGTCCAGGTAGCGGGCTTCGGTCTCGCCGACGCGACGGATTTCGCGGCTCTGTAAAAAGCGCAAAAGCTTGACCTGGGTAGCGGGGGAGAGCTCGCCCACTTCGTCCAGGAACAGCGTGCCGCCGTTGGCGGATTCAAAAAGGCCTTTCTTGTCGGCGGTAGAACCCGTGTAGGAGCCCTTCTTGCTTCCGAAGAGTTCGCTCTCGATCAGGTTTTCGGGAATGGCGCCGCAGTTTACCGCCACGAAGGGGGAACTAGCCCGCTTGCTGTAGCGGTGGATGACGTTGGCCAAAAACTCCTTGCCTGACCCGGATTCGCCGGTAATCAGGACGGTACTCGTGGTGGGGGCAATCTTGTAAACCGTCTTGAGGATTTTCCGCATCTCGGGGGTGTCTCCCAGGAGGCTGTCCAAAACCTGGGATTCCATGAGCTGGTGGGTGGAGTTGTTCTGCTGTTGCGCCTGGATTTTCTTGGCTATATCTTCCAGTTGCTCCACGGTGGCGGGTTTCATCAAGAAACTGTTGGCGCCTCTCGCTATGGCGCTGGTGGCGCCCGGCCAGTTCTTGCTGTCGCAGAGCACAAAAATCTCGATGCCGGGGTTCTTCTCCTTCAAGAAGCTGACCATGTCCATGTTGGAGTGGGTCAAAAGGGGAACCTCTATAAACGCAAGGTCTATAGAGTCCTTCTTGACGAGAGGCATTAGGGATTCCCTGTCGCTGCAGAGGATAAGTTCCGTGTCTTTTAAGGACCAGGAACGCCGGATGTCGCTGATAAAGGAATCGTCTAAATCGGCGATCAGAATATTCATGGATTAGCTGTGGCTCTTGATGATTTCGTCCACCTTGTCGCGGAGGGCCTGCAAGTCTATGGGTTTGTTGAAGGTGGCGGCAACATCAAAATGCTGGGCGGTCACCAGGTAGTCATCGGCGGCAGTGCGTCCGCCACCGCTCACGGCGATGGTCCGGTCGCTCATGCCCATGCGGCGGAGGTCCAGAATGACTTCGTAACCATCTACGTCGGGCATGATGATGTCGGTAATGATGACATCGTATTTCTTGTTCTGGTAGAGAGCCTTGCCTTCTTTTCCGTTGGCGGCGGTTTCCACTTCGTAACCCTTGATTTCCAATGCGGACTTGAGCATCAGATTGAACTGGGTGTCGTCATCAATAATTAGAACTGTGGACATTTTGTTCCCCTTGAGATTCGTTATACAGTGACCAATATAGATTAAAAATAGTTCCTTCGCCAAGCCTTGTCTGCACGGTTAGATAGGCATTTCCCTCTTTTAGCAGGCGAAGCGCCGAAGAAAGACCCAGGCCCAGACCCTCGCCAGGAGCCTTGGTGGTAAAGAAAGGCGAGAAAATTCGTTCCAGCGTGTTGGAATCCATGCCGGTACCCGTGTCCGCTATGGTGAACTTGGCGTAATTTCCCGGTGGGATCGGCGGGGCGTAGGGCGTAATCAGCTGATGGACCAAGGATTCTTTTTCTAGCCCGAAGGTCAGGGTTCCGCCCATCTCCTTCATGGCGAAGAGAGCGTTGTTGGAAAGGTTGCTGATAATGCGGTCCAGGGCGGCGGGGATTCCCGAAATGCGGATGGACTTGTCCATCTTGCTGGAACTGATGGAAATGTTCGGCGGAAGGGTCAGGGAAAGCTTTTTCTTCACGTCGTCGATAATCATGTAAGGGGCGAAAACGATGGTGTCGCCGGAGCTCTTGGCCTGGCCGCGGATGGTGTTCAGTAGTTCTTCTAGCGAGACTTTCCCCCGCTGGGCGGCCTTGGTGGCTTCTGCCACGAAGTTTCCGGCGGTGAGCACTTTTTTCTTGATGCCTTCGTCAACTTCTTCGGACTGGATGGCGCCAAGCATTTCCGATGCCAGCTGGCAGAATCCGATTTGGGATCCCAGGATGTTGTTGTAGTCGTGGGCGAAGGCTCCGCAAAGGGTGCCCAGCTCTTCGAGCCTGGAATGGATGTTCTTTTGTTCTTGGAGAATGTTCCTTTCCCTTTCTACGCGCTTCTGGTCAGTCATGTCGATCTTGATACCGATGACCTTGTAGGGTGAATGCTTGGAAAGGATGGGAATAAACATGTTCTCGAAAATGGACACAAATTTTCCGGCGTTGATTTGCACGTTGGCTTCGTCTTCGGAAATTTCTTCGCCGTCCAGAAGTTCATAGCTGGTGTGGCTGTTGGGGTTGCCTTTTTCGCGGGCTTCCAGTTCGTAGCTTGAAATGCTTTCGGCGTTGTCTGTGGTATGGAACAGGTTGCCCCGTTTTTGCAAGTCCCGCTGGTTTTGCGCCATATAGACGCCGTGCTCATTCTTGGCCCAGAATTGGAAGGGGAGAGCGTTGATGAGGGTGTTGAGGAACGATTCGTTTTCGTTGGATTTTTTCTGGGAACTGTCCAGACGGTCCTGGTAACGCAGCAAGTCCTGTTTGTATTCGGCGAACTGGGCGTTCAGGGATTCGATACGTTGCTTGTATAGCAGGGAGTTGCTCTGGTCACTGAGCAAAAGCACGTTGCTGAACGTGGTTAAAGACTTTTGAATACGGTAGATGCTCACGTTGAAGGAGTGCTGCTCGTTCAAAATCTTGACATTGACATTACTCTTGCTGCCTTCGTGTTTGATATCCAGCCCGGGCAGCAGATCCTGGATTTTTTTCTTTTGCATGTCGGTTTCGGTCATGCGGAAAAGGGTTTCAGCCGCAGGGTTTGCCGTGATGATGTTCCCTTCGTTGTCAAAGGAAAAGTAACAGTCGCCCACGTCTTTCCTCAACTTGTCCAAGAACCAGGAGGCACTCTTGTTCCTGAAAGATATGGAGGTGTAGTATTGCCCGCAGATAATGGTCAGGAATAGGTACGAGAACTGGTACCACAGCATAAAGTGGCTAGTCTGTCCGCGCTGGACGAAGGGAATAAAAAAGTCGAAGAGCAGAGGGATGATGACGAAGAAGGCGAGGGCGCCTGTCATGTAGATGCTGATCTGGCTTTGGGCCTGGTCGCTGGTGCGCAGGGCATTCCGCAGCAACACAAAGATGCTGCGGAGCAGTTCCGGGAAAACGAAGATGAAAAAGAAGATGCTGAACAGTACGAAATTCGGCCGGTGGGCGAAGATGTGGTGCCCGAACAGCGAAAAGTCGGTAATGAGGGCTGGGTGCAGGCATAAAATTGCTGTTGAAACGGCTGCCAAAACGACGCCGAAAATATTGAAAATATTCCAGAGAAGGTTGGATTTTGAATGGAGGTTCAATAGGGCCACCTTGTAGATGGTATTGCCCGCCTGTATCCAGATCATGGCCTGTAGGCCGAATACGATTTGCCCGCCAAGACCGGGGTGGTTCCCGCTAAAGAACAGCGTGCCTACAAAGGCAAGCAGATTCCAGGCGATGATGGTGATTACAAGGTAGCGGACGGCAAAGGGAAGTGACGAAACTTTGATTTTTTGCCCCATCATGGTGGAATACGAGGCGGCAAGGATAATTGCGACCAGGGAGAGCACCAAGGTAATGGGCGAATGGATAAACAGGGTCTCGTTCATAACTACTGTAAATATAATTTCATTTTGACAAATGTGATGAAAATCGCAATGTGATTTCTGTTACATTGAAAAATGGAATATTCTTTCTAAAATTGAGTCATGCTCAAGAACCTGACAACAAACACATTTCTTGCGAACTTCATTGCCGTTTTCTCGGGTCTGGTGCTTTTTTTGGTGACTTTCTAGGCGTTTTTCACTTGAAACGCCTGCAAAAAGAGCAGCTTTGACACAACGGGTGGCGCAGTTCGTGCTTTTGGAAGCCTTCTCGCAGATTTTGGGCGAGGGGGCTTTTTAATATCTCGGTCAGGGACAGTTCTTGGATGTTTCCCAGGGTGATTTGCCCCTGGTAATCCAGACAGCAGGGCACAACCCGCCCGTCGTGGAGGATTCCTACATGGGTTTCTAACCCGTGGCAGGTTCCCTGTACCAAGGTTGGTGAGCCTGTCGAACCACGTCTCTCGTCTAAACTAGGCCATTCAAAGCGGGAATCCTGGTGCAGGTAGAGCCTGCCTTGGACGGGAAAGCTCTTGTGTCGGCTGCAGAAATGTTCCGGGTTTAGAACGTCTTTGCCGTCGAGGCCGAAGGTCTGTGCGACTTGGGCAAGCATCAGGCGGTTCCAGCCCCGCTGGCGGTCTGCGTCGGGAAAGTCTCCCGCGTTCCAGAGCCTTAGATTGAGGTACAGGTCGGGGCGCTCTGCAAGGGCCATCCGGCAAAAGTCCAGCACGTCTTGAAGGTAGGGCTGAGCCTGGTCTGGCCCGAGTTCCCCGTAGGCGTGGGTGGAAAAGTTCACCTGTCGGAGTGCCCCGCTTTGCAGCAGGTGCTTGCCCACCCGGGCGATTGTGGAGCCGTTGGTGGTCAGGTTCAGCTTCAGCGGCGTAGATTCCAGCGCCTTCAGGTAGTGTACGAATCCGGGGTGGAGCGTGGGCTCTCCCAAAATATGGAAATAGACGTTTTCGGCATGGAGGGCCGCCTGCTGGATACACCGTTTGAAAAGGGCGGAACCCATGAAGTTGCGGTGGGCGCCAGAACTTGTTGGCGCGCTTTTTGCGATAGATTTGTCGCTCGGCCCAGGCGACGATTTTCCGCAGGGGCAAAAACTGCAGTTCAGGTTGCAGGCGTCGGTAATCTCGATGTAGATGCTGTTGAGCAAGACTGGGCCTGGCTGGTGGTTACTGCAAGTCCCGCTGCAGAATCTCGCACTGTTCCTTTTTCCACTCTTCGAAGGTGTCGTCGGCGATGTGCCGTTTGGCCTCCCGCATCAGGTGCAGGTAAAAATGCAGGTTGTGGATGCTGGCCAGCGTAAAGCCCAGAGATTCCCCGGCGTGGTGCAGGTGCCGGAGATAAGCCCGACTGAAATTGCGGCAGCAGTAGCAGTCGCAGTTGGGGTCCACGGGCTTGTCGAATTCCTCGGCGTGGCGGGCGGCCTTGTAGCGCAAGACGCCTTCGCTGGTAAACAGCATACCGTTGCGGGCGTTGCGGGTAGGCATTACGCAGTCGCACATATCTACACCCCGCTCGATGAGTTCCAGCAGGTTCCAGGGCGTGCCCACGCCCATCACGTAGCGGGCATGGTCCTGGGGCAAAATATCGGTGCAAAAATCCGCAATCTCGTACATGGTTTCGGTGGGCTCGCCTACGGAGAGGCCTCCCATGGCAAATCCGTCGGGTCCCAGTTCTGCGATGCGTTCGATGGCCTGCTGCCTCAGATTTTTGTGCATGCCCCCCTGGATAATGCCGAAGAACTGCTGGTCGTAGCCGTGGATAGGCGGGTGTTCCCCCAGCCATTGCATGGCTTCGGCGGTCCACTTGAGGGTGTAATTCAGGCTGTGTTCCGCCTCTTTGGCGGTGCTGGGGAAGGGAGTGCACTCGTCCAGGGCCATGATGATGTCGGCGCCGATTTCGCGCTGGGCGTTCATGACGCTTGCGGGGCTAAAGAAGTGTTTCGAGCCGTCCAGAATGCTCCGGAACTCCACACCCTCGGGGGTAATCTTGCGCAAATCCTTCAGGCTCCATACTTGGAATCCGCCGCTGTCGGTGAGTACCGGGCCGTCCCAGGCCATGAACTTGTGGATGCCCCCCGCCTTTGCGATGCGGGGCGTGGTGGGGCGCAGGTACAGGTGGTAGGTATTGGCCAGAATGATTTCTGCCTTGATGTCCTTAAGTTGGGCAGGGGTTACCGCCTTGACGGTGGCTTCGGTACCTACCGGCATAAAAATCGGCGTGGTTACGTCGCCGTGGTCGGTATGGACCACGCCCAGGCGGGCCTTGGATTTCTTGGATGTCTTTAGCAGTTCAAAGCGGTTCACTCCCGCAAATTTAGAAAAAAGAAAACCCGGCGGTTAAGCCGGGTCTCTTCTGCGGTCGGACAGACTTGAACTGTCATGAGATTGCTCCCACTAGCACCTCAAGCTAGCGTGTCTACCAATTCCACCACGACCGCGTGGTCCTTAATGGAACGGGTCAAATTTAGATTAAAGTGACCCGCTTGTAAAGGGGGAGGGCGTAAAAATTGAAATTTTTTACGCAGTTACTGGGGCCGCTACGCGGCAGTTACGAGTTCTGAGTTACTAGTGTTGCGGTTTTCAAGAAGTTTCTTGATATAAGACAATCTAGTAACTAAGACTACGGCTTAGCCATAGTTTTCCACCAGCCTGTCGAAGGCCTTTCCCCGTTCCTTGTAGTTCTTGAACAGGCCGAAACTGGCGCAGGCGGGGCTCATGATGACGATGCCGCCCTTGCCGATGGACAGGCTGTCCTGGAAGGCCTCTTCCAGGGTGGGGAAGATGGCGGCCTGAATGCCGCTCCCGTTTTCGCCTGCCGTTTTGAGGCCGGCCTGCGACAGGGATTCCAGCATGCGTTCGGCGGTGGCTCCGATGAGGGCGATGCGCCTTAGGTTCGGGCGCTCTTTTACGAGGATGTTCGAAAGTTCGGTAAAGTCGGCGTTCTTTTCGGAGCCGCCGAGGATCAGCGCGAAGGGGCGGTCCATGCTGGCGGTGGCGGCGATGGTTGCGTCGGGGCGGGTGGCGTAGCTGTCGTTGAAGAACTCGATGCCCATCTTTTCGCCCTTGAATTCCATGCGGAAGGGGAGGGTCTCGTAGGTCTTGAGGGCCTCGAAGGCGTCCGCCACCCGGATTCCCAGGGCCTTACAGGCAAGCGTCGCCGCCGCCATGTTCTCTAGCTGGTAGATTCCCCGCACCTTGCAGTCGGAGAGGAACAGTTTTTCGCCGTCGATAGTCAGGGTGGCGCCTTCGATGACGGCGTCGCCTTGGCCTGCACTCGGGCCGTCGGCCAGGGCGACGGCGTACTTTGTTCTGGCCGGGCTTTCAGAAGCGATTTTGGCGGTGGGGGCTGCGTCCTTCAGGTACACGCAGGCCCCGTCCCGCTTTTGCCAGCGGACCAGGTTCGCCTTGGCGTCACGGTATTCCTCTACGGTCTTGTGCCAGTCCAGGTGTTCGGTTGAGACCCGAAGCACTACGGCCACGTCCGGCGAAACGGACAGGGTCATGAGCTGGAAACTGGAAAGCTCCAGAATGCTCACCCGGTCGGCGGTTTCTGTTTCCAGAAGGTCCAGGGCGGGCACACCGAAGTTCCCGCCAATCTCGTTGTTCACACCGCACTTGGTCAGGATGTGGCTGATCATGCTTACGGTAGAGCCCTTGCCGAGGGTCCCGGTGACGCCTACCGTCTTTTTGGATTTAGTTTGTTCTAAAAACAGCTGGATCTGGCTGGTCATGAGGCCGCCGTTCATCTGGAACTTGAACAACTCCTGGCTCATGGGGTAAACCCCAGCGGAGCGCACCACGGTCACGCAGTCCTTGAGCCCGTCCAGGTAGCCCTCTCCGCTGAAGGTCTTGACGTTCACTCCGGCGGGCACATCCGGCAATGTTACCGGGTTCTTGTCCATGACCACTATTTCCTTGATGCCCGTGCGGACCAGGTAGTTAAAGGTGCTCTGGCCTTCGACGCCAAAACCTAAAATGCCAACGGGAGCGACCAATGTATTCTGCATATCAAAACCTCTGGAGAGAAAGGTAGAAAAGAGGTATGAGGTCGGCTTGCTTTGCAAGCCTTTGAGCTGTGAGGTCGCACTTGCAGTGCTTTGAGTTAAAAGATGGCGCCAACGGCGCGACCATAAAACCTCAAAGGCGCGAAGCGCCGCACTCACTCCTCAGAGGGCCGAAGGCCCGACCTCATACACTGCGGCTTTGCCGCAAAAAAATCCACCCCGCAAGAGCAGGGCGGACTTCCATAAGCGGTTGGACTGTCGGGATTGCTCCCGCTAACACTTACTCTGCGGCGGGTGCAGCTGCGGGTGCAGCGGCAGGCGCTTCAGCCGGAGCGGCAGGAGCGGCGTCGGCAGCAGGAGCCTCTGCGGCAGGAGCCGCAAAGTCACCGGGCAGGGCCGGAATGGTGGGTGCCTGCTGTGCGGCGTTTTCGCGGGTCGCCTTCTGCATCGAAGATTCTTCCACAGCCTGGTCCTGCTTGGCAGTAATCAGGCCGAGGGCGAACACCACGATAAAGAACAGCACGGCCACGCCGCGGGTGAGCTTCTGGATGAAGGTGGCAGCACCTGCAGTGGAGAATGCAGACTGAGAAGTCATTCCGCCGAGACCTGCAAGGCCTCCCATCTTGTCGTTCTGCACGAGCACGAGCAGCATGAGGAACAGGCAGAGGAACACGTGGAGGACGATACCAATCCAAAAGAGTGTTGTCATAGTCTTTTACCTTAGGTTAAATGTTTGTGGCTTTGCCTTGGCACCTTAGCGGGCTTCGGCAGCGTCGATGATACCCTTGAAGGTGTCGGCCTTGAGGGCTGCACCGCCGATGAGGCCACCGTCGATGTCCTTCTGGGCCAAGAGTCCGGCAGCGTTACCCGGCTTCATGGAGCCACCGTACTGGATGCGCATGCCTTCGGCAACGGCTTCGCCGTAGATTTCCTTGACAACGGAGCGGACGTAGGCCTGGGTGTCCTGAGCCTGTTCGTCGGTGGCCGTCACGCCAGTACCGATCGCCCAGACCGGTTCGTATGCGAGAACGCACTTGGCGGCGTCTTCGGCGGAAACGTCCTTGAAGGCGCCCTTGACCTGGAGGCCGAGAACTTCCTTGAGGATGCCGCCGTTGCGCTGGTCGAGGGTTTCACCAATGCAGATGATCGGCTTCAGACCGGCTTCGAGGGTCTTCTTGACCTTGAGGTTCACGGTTTCTTCCGTTTCGTGGAAGTACTGGCGCTGTTCGGAGTGGCCGATGATGATGTATTCGGCACCGATTTCCTTGACCATGTCAACAGAAACCTTACCGGTGTATGCGCCCTGGTCCTTCCAGTGGATGTCCTGGATGGCGAGCTTCACGTTGGAACCCTTGATGACGTCGGCGACCTTGGCGGCGGCGAGGTAAGTCGGGGCGATGACCACTTCGGTCTTCTTCACGTCCTTGACGGCTTCCACGATATCCTTAGCGAGCTGAATGGATTCGCTAACGGTCTTGTTCATCTTCCAGTTACCAGCAATGATATACTGACGCATAATTAACTCCTTGAGAGGTTTAAAATTTAACGCGCCTAAATTTAGTAAAAAAAGACCGCCCCCGGTAGTCCGAGACGGTCAAATTTGCATAAAAAGAATGCCCGCTTGGTAGCGGGCGTGTCTATTAGTAGTTAGAAGAGTGCTTGGACGTCGGAGCCGGGGATCCACCGTAGCGGTCGCCTTCGATCTTTTCCAGAATCCATTCTTCTTCGTAGCCCTTCAAGCGAGCCTGGTCGGGGTGCTTCCAGAAGAGGCGGGTAATGAGTTCGCCTTCGCGGGTGTAGTATTCCCAAATGCTCTGCTTTTCGGTGGTCTTTTCGTGGTCAGGAGGTCCCCACAGGAGGTTCACCATGTCGTTGGTCATGCCTTCTTCGATATAGCCCTGCTTGAACACGTCTTTCAGGCGCTTGTCGATGCCCATGCTTTCCTTGATGGCGAAATATTCACGTTCGTATTCCTTGCGGCCTTCGCCACGTTCGATAAGGACCGGAGAGGAATAGCGGCTGGCGCAGCTCCAGAACAGCATGGCGGAGAGCCCCAGGAGGCAAATATGTGCGAGTTTCATAGATTCTCCTATAAAGATTTATTTGCCCCTAATAATAAGAATTTGTGGAGCAAAAGTGGCAATTATTTTTATTTTTTTTGCTGAAATGATTGCGATTCGCATGACATTGGCCCGTTTTCTCGTGGCGCTTGCGGTGTTTGCCGCATCGGCCCTGGCCGGCGACTTCAACCAGAGTGCCCAGAACGGCTTCAGGTATGGCCCCAACCTGTCGTGGCGGCTCATGGGTAACACTCCCTTCGTGTGGGGGCAGTGGCTGCCCCAGGCCGAGGGTTCTTTGCGTTACACCTGGCTTGAACCCTTGGATAGCCTGAATTACGGCGATGCCTTGGGCGTTACGCCCACCTACCTGAAAATGGCGGCCTCCTTGGAAGTATCTCCTTTTTATGGCGGTTATACTGCAGGTCTCGGCCTTAGGCCGCTCAGGACGAATCCCCAGCTGGAGGTGTCGTTCATGTATGAGAGCTACCTCTACTTCAATTCCAACCTGGAAATGGTGACCTCCGATGTGGAAGGCTCGGGCCACATCGCAGAAACCTGGAATGCCGATTACATTTCGGACAACGTGCGCAAAAGCGATTCCGTGGCCTGGGACTATTCCCAGCTGTTTGACTTTGGCGCTTCGGTGGAATACTTTTTCAAGGCCGGGTCCCTACTTGGGGTGGGAGTCCATTACGTGCTGTCGGACATCACTACGGACTTTGAAGCCAAGAGCTACGACTACAAGCGAAATATGCCCATATTCAACAGGGATTTCTTGATGGAATTGCAGTTCTACGGTCGCCTAGCCTTCAACGAATACTTTGCGGGTGTTTTCGAGACGAACTACCTACGCACAGGTTACTTGCGCAAGGGCGGCTCCGTAGAAAAGGAATCCCTGGGTTACGGGATAATCAAGGCTGGTCCGCAACTGTCCTGGAACAATGGGCTGAACAGCGTCACGCTGCAGTTCGGCGGCTGGAAACGGCACAAGTCCAGGTTCTACGACGGCTCAGTTGCGCAGGAGTTCCTGGTTCAGCTTGAGTATGAGGGGTATTTCCCGTTTCCCCTCTCCCGAAACTTTTCGGAATAAACCGTTGAACCCGTTCTTGTAGCGGGACTTTATGGGGTCTTCTTTCAGGGCCTCGGCGGTGTAGGCGGAACGCACCCAAAGGTCGCCCCGGTATTTTTCGTTCGAAAGCTTGATCAAGGTCGGAAGCCTCGTTCCCGAAAAGTCCTTCCATTGCCCGATTCTAAAAAGCCTGCTTTCTTTGTAGGCACCCCTCATGGAGACGCTGTCCGGTTCTTCTAGCCGGTTGACGGACATGGACCACCACATGTTGGAAAGTGCGGTCGAGAGGACGGTGGCGGGCTGCTCCGTAGTGTCTTTGCAGAGAAACGCCCCGTTGGCGAGGAGCTCCAGGTCGTCTAGCCTGAGGGGGGTGTTGCCGATGGTTTCCCGCAGGTGGTGCAGCCCCAGCTGCCGCTTGATTTTCGGGTTCTCGAATTCCATGTAGCGGTAGGCCCCCGCGGTAATAAAACGGAAGGGCTTGGCGTTGGGGAAACTCACGTAGAAAGTGTCCAGGGCCTCCGGATGGTGCCGCCACTGGATGTCCATGCTGGTGCGGCTCTTGGCCTCGTTTACGAACCTGCCTTCTACGTTTACCACCAGGTCCTTGTCCAAAAGGAAATGCGGACAAAGCTCCTGGGCAATAGCTCCGGAATAGGCCAGGGCCATCGTGAAGATGATCTTTGTAAACGAGAGACGCATGGAGTGCAAATGTAGTTACTAGTTGATAGTTTCTTGTTACTAGTACAGAAATAAAGAAGACGTTTTATTGTTTTTCTAGCCTCTAAAACCTATTCTGTTTTTCCGCAAGCGGATCCTCACCTTCGTGAGGATGACACCTCTTGTCCCCAGCGGCACTACTACCTCACAACTCACAACTCACAACTCATAACTCATAACTCACAACTACCTCGGCACTACCACGTCGAACTCGGCCTTGTTGTGGGCTTCGTCTTCCAGCTGGATGTGGAGCTTGTCACCTTTTTTGAGGCGGCGCCCGTCCAGCACGATTTCGCGAGGTTCGGAATCGTATTCGGTAGGAATCCAGTTGCCGTTTACGGTGGTCTGTATGGAGTTGCCGTTTTCGAATCCGTCGTAGCGGAACAGGGTCGGGATGCGCAGCACGTCCTGTTCCTTGCCCAAGATAAAGGACTTGCCCCAGTAGGGCGTGCCCAGGGTGGGTGCGGTCTTGTTCAGGATGTTTGCAAGGTCCCGGAGTTCGTTCACCTGGGCGCAGCGCTTGCTTGTGCCCTCCTGCTTGCTAAAGATAAACCAGCGGCGGCTGGTCTCGCCAAGCCAGTAGAGCGGTGCGGATTCCTTGCCGGGGTCCAGGCAGACTTCCCAGCTGCCCGTAAAGTGCAGACCCTTGGGGTGGAACTCGTAAAAGTCCAGGCTGTCGGTGTGGGTCTTGGTGACGGCCAGCACCTGGGTTTCGTTGCCGAAGGCGCTGCGGAGCTTGGTAATCTTCTGGGAAATGGCGACACTGTCCAGGGTCGTGTTCCACTGCACGGTCTTTTCGTTTTGGTGCACGGCGTGCATGGCGATGGTCCCGGTCTTGTGCCCGATGAACCTGGCCTTGGGGAACTTCTGGACGATTTTCCCGAGAGTGACTCCCCGGTGGGGGAAGGTCTTGCACAGGTCTTCGTCAAGGGTGTTCTTGGAACTGTCCTGCACCGAGAACTTTTGGCCCTTGTCGCAGAGGGCGAGGTCCAGCATGCTCCGGCTCATAAAGCTGTACAGGGGAGATTCCTGCACCTGCTTTTGCAATATGGGGGAGTTTGCCGCACAGGAATCCTGGAAGGTGAATTCCCGTGAAGTTTTTCGGCCCACCATGTCTTCTACTTCTACTCGGTACTTGGAGCCAGCCTTCAGGGCGGCATCTACAAAGTGCCAGTCCCCGGCGGTGTCCGCCTCTTCAGCCCACAGCAGTTCCGTTCGGATTTTCAGCATGTTGCCGTAGGTCAGGGTGTCCTGGATTTTTTCGTAGGCCTTCTTTTTGCCCTCCCACAGGGTGAGCCTGCGGATGGACATGGGGTTCTCCTTGGGGTGGCGGCTGTAGTCGGCAATCTTTACCGCTAGGTAGGCCTTCTCCTTTTTCCAGCCGGGGTATTCCACGCAGCCCTTGTCCAGGGCCTCGGGGCCGGTGACGGCCATGTCGTCTTTTTGCCACACGGCCATGCCGAAAATCTGGGGGTCCAGGGTGTCACCGCAATAGATTCCGTTTCTGCAGGGAGAAATCACGTTGTTCTTGCCCTGGCGGATTTCCAGGTGCAGGTGGGGGTTCCCGATGCCGGTGCTACCGGAAAATGTCAGGGTGTCGCCCTTCTTGTAGGGGGCGTTCGGTTTCAAGATGACGTCGTTGCTCTTTTTGTTGAACTGCTTTGCGATATAGAGGCTGTCCAGCTTGCCGAAACTGCTCTGGTGGGCAAAGACCCAGGTCTTGCCGCTTTCGCCCTTGAAGAACATCACCTTGCCGTAAAAGAAGGGGGAGACCCGGATTTCTTCGACCTTGCCGTTTTCGGGAGCGTAGATGACCCAGCCTTCTTCCATGAGGGTGGAGTAGTCCACGCCGGCGTGGTAGCGGGTGCCGCGGTTCTCGCCAAAGGAGGAGGTGAGGTAGGCGTCTTTCTGGAGGGGGGAATAGACGGGCTCTGCGGCGGGCGCGAGGTTCACAAAAGTGGCGCCCGCAAGGCACAGGGCAGGGAAAATGTTCTTGGATAAGCGCATGTAAAAAAGTTAGAAAAAGCGAGGCAAAAACTTTTTTGCCCGCCGCCTGTTTTCTACGGCATCATAACAAAAAGGATACGGTTGGAATCCTTGTCAAAAGATACGAGACGCGTACATTGGATTTCAGAATCACAATGCTGTCAACCCCGCGAGTTCGTTTTGCGCGGTGGGGTTGTTTGCGTAATTCTGCATGACAGATTTCATATCGAGGAGGATGCCCGCTATCTTGTGGTATGGACGAGCATCGGGATCTTTCCAATTGCCAGAACAATGTCCGATAAATTGCATCTTATATGACAAATTGTCACTCTGGAGCGAAGCGATAGAGTCCACTTCATCATCCGCGCAATATGGCATAATAAACGCATTGTAAATGTCGCCCGATGTCATCCCCGCGAAGGCGGGGATCTCCTTTTCTTGCATGAATTGTTCCACATACTCCGCATACGCGATTTGCTTGCAGATTGATCCAGAAGAGGGCAAATCCATCGGGTTACGCGTCAATCCAAACTTGTAGTATTTCGCGTCAATAACGAATATGCCAGATGAAAGTGCCATAATCGTATCGGGACGCATGGCATAATTGGTATTTTCATACCCACGTACTCCAGAACTCAAATCCCATTCGCAGTGCGGATTAAATTTATCCTTGGCAACTCCCTGCGGCAACCTTCCGAATATTCTATCCACCATCGCTTCCCACACGGGGGCGAACTTCTTTACTCCGAAATAAAAATCGTCTGCCGTTTTTCCGTCTTCGGTTTTATGCCTGGCAAGATACTCCACAATTCGAGCCAAGTCGGCGAGCAAGCGTAAATCGCGGTCGTTAAACGTTTTCGCAAGCTTGGAATGAATTGCGTTACAGAACAGGTCATAATCAAAATCCAAATGCGGCTCTTCGGATGGGTCTATGCCAAACAAAAATCCGAGTTTCACAAGAGCGTCATGAACGCAGAATTTGTGGACTTGCGTAATGAGCGTATCTTCGTTATAACTGACTTTACGGGCGACAAAATCCAGGTACACAAGATTCTGTTCGTTTTCAGTAATGACAGGTTGCACGGCCTTGATTGTCCGTCCCCAACTGATCTTCCCGTTTGCGCCCTTTTTGTACAGAATTTCCTTTTCGTCAAGGTAGCCAAAATCGAGAAAATTCCGGATAACATTCAAGTACGAAACCATCGGAAATTCAGATTCGCCATGTTCTTCCGCAAATGTGGAAATGGACGAATCCTGATGAATCTGTTCCTGCAGCGAAGGGTCAGAAAGTACCGTAAAAAGATTGACGGCGCATTCCCGTAATTCTTCTTCGGGGAGCTCGCGCAAAGCCGTGTCATCCTTGAAATATCCCAAGGGAAAGATGATACTTGTTTCTAGCGCGCCACCTTCCTTTGTTTTTTCACAACGAATGCCGACAAACTCGGTCTCCGAATTAGCCTTGGATTCGCAGGAACATATTTCGTTTAGCTTTTGCATCAAGGATTACAGCGTAGGCGATGCTACAAATGCAACAAGATTCGCCTTGTCCTTGAAAACGTTAAAGCGTTCTTTCCCTTCAGGAGGATTTTCAAAGAAGTTAATCAGCTTTTCCAGAGTATCAATCCCTTCGGCAAATACTTGCGGACGCTTGAACTTGAAAACGTCATCCCACAGGAACTTCAGGACCTTTTCGGCAAAGACCTTGTCGTCTATAATGCCGCCCACGTTGCTCACGAACCAGACTCCAAGCCGCTTGTCTTCAGTGCTGGAAAGACCCTTGAGGGTGGCCGTAATTTTGGCGTTGATCCATCCCCAGAATTGCCCCCATTTAATACCGGTATCGTCAATTTCTGCGTTGTACTGAGCATTGACGGCAGGCTTAGTGAGGTCAAATTCGTTGCGGACCAGTTCCATGTCAAAACGACGCTGGAAGGCATTATCCAAGGTGAACACATTCTGGTCGCTAGTGTTCATCGTCGCCAAGATGGAAAGGTTAGGCGGCAAGCGGATAGCCGTATTCGAATCAAAGCGAATATTCCCAATCTGAATGCTATTTTCAGTTCCTCGAATATAGGCGTTCACATCATCGTTCTGGACAAAATACTGGCTCCAGCCTTCTGTAAACGTGTTTACCGCCGCATTTGCCGGATCGTTGCCGAGAGAGTCTATTTCGCCAGCCTTGAGCCTATCCAACAACTGGAAGGTATCGCCGAAAATGGCGGCCGCATTACCGCGGTTGATTTCTTCGATAACTAGGTAGAATTGTTCGTTGGGATTGAGATAAGCCCGCTTGATAATTTGCGTAAACGGCCCGGGAGTAAATTCGTAGGTGACATGGCCGTTGACTTTCGGCAAGATTTGCCCGATGAATTCGGCGTTGGTGTATTCTGGGTGGAACACGACACGAACCTTATTTTTCTCAGGAACGTCCTTCAGTTGCTCTCTGATTTTATTGCTCTTACCGCAGCCAGGAACACCGTAGTAGATGATTTGGGAAAGGGTGAAATTAGGTAAACTAGAGCCAAGGCCATTATCTGTCCCTGAATCATCTTTTTTCACATCATTGATGGTTGTGTCAACAACCTCTTGAATACTGTCAAAAAAATTTTTTAAAGTTATTGCGTCGTAAATCTTTCTGGGATTATTTGGGGAATTTCCTTGATAAACTTCCCATAATTCACTTTCACGATTTTGATGAACTAATACATATTGATCAGCTCGTAACTGTGTAACCCCTGAAAAAGTTTGATTTGACAAAGGTTTGCCATTTAAAGAATCTAAAAGTAGTAAAAATTGATTGCGTAAAATTCCGCTATTCAATCTGTTTCGGCTTGAGCCAATATATTCATTGGAATCAAATGCTTTCGCTGTATTGATGATGGTCTCATCATTTTTTTGTTTTTGATTAAATCCATATTGACTAAATAATCTATCTGCATCGTATTTTCCAAACATCACGCGCCCCACTTTTTAAGATTCTCTTTTTTCTGCGGTTCAGGGGAACTTGCACCCAACGGGAATCCCATCAAGTATTCAGCATTCTTTGGAGCCGGTTTTCCAAAAACCTCTTTGAAATTTCTACAACCTTGATGTTTCATCATTGATGGGGCTGAGTAGTTTGCCATCGTAGTTGGCGTATGAACTAACCCCATCTCTTCACCATAGGTTTTCCTTATCCAAGTTTTCTGTTTTTCAAAAACCTGGGATATTTCTTTTTCCGAAACATCTTCTGTATACGTTCCATTTTCAATGTGGCGATTTACCAAAATCCTAAATGCACTTGCGGCAACAAAAGGCGATTGGGCGTTTCCGACTCCTTTCAGTTGTTCTCGGCGGTCCGCAATAGGAACATCTACACCAAGGTCATCAGGATTCTTACTCCAGTAAGAACCTTTAAATTTGGGAAGGCTAATGATGTGGTCTTTTATCTTTTCAAAAACTTTCTGATTCTTGACCGCCAACAACCAGAAACGGTTACGCTGATGATCTGCTCCAAGGTTAGAACAGCTCAAACGACAAAAATGGACCTTATATCCAATGGACTCTAAATCTTCCTTAGCTTTAGAAATAGCGCGTAATACAACATTTTCACCGAAAACAACCGGAGCGTCAGATTCTTTGGCGAAGCGCAACATTTCATCCCAAAGGTTTTTCTCTGCGATATTTTTACCATGGGCCGCAGTACTGAAAGCCTGACAGGGAAACCCTCCGCACAGGACATCAAATTTTCCTTTGAATTCCTTGCCATTTAATGCGCGAAGATCTCCGTAAATTTCAAACGGATTCATCCATCCGTCTTTTTGACGCTGTTTCAAAACTTTCTGACAAAAATCACTGATTTCAACGCCTGCGCAACATTCATGACCCAATAGTTCACCTCCATAAATACCACCACCAATTCCAGCAAAGAGATGAAATTCTTGAATTTTGGCTTCGGTTGTTGCGGCTTTTTTCTGTGCCATCTTTTCGCTCCGTGTTGAAAGTGAACGAGTTCACTCTCGCGGGAGCGGTTCTGGCCGATTCGCTTGGCCGGGGTGCAGGCAAAAAGAAAGGGCGGGGAGCCGACTCACTCCTCGCCTAAAAGCGCGACATTTTCAAAAGAATACAATATACCCGCAAAACCCGAGCGGATGCAATACGCCCAGGGGACACTACGCCCATGCAATCCACGGGCGATGGCGAGTCATTGTCTTATTCTCTATAATCTTGAAAGTGTCTAGTTTTCAGGTAAAGAACGAGAGCAATACTCAACGAGCGTTCGCTCTCATTCTTGCAGACACTTCCAAGCTTTTTCAGGATATAAAAAAGGCGTGGAGTTGAATGCACTTATCTACCTGAAGGCCTAGACAACCCGATTATAAACAAGCACAAACAACTCACGCCCCAAAAGGCCGCTTGCATACAGGCAAACTGCTATTTAAACAATAGACCATGTAGCAAAACGATGCGGCAGGCACAGGCCGGTCGCAGACGTGAGCGTTTGTCCGGTCCTCTATAATCTTGAAAGTGTCTAGTTTTCAGGTAGAGAACAGGAGCAAAAACTCTATTTTCACCCAAAATATAAATTATTCCGGTGTCAAAAGGTGACGCCACGCCCGGAAGGCGAGAAAAAAGCGTAAAAATGTAGAATTCAACCGCCTACAGGGGTCGATTTTCCCCAAAAATTGCCAAAATTTCCGCGAAAATCGCCGATTGTCATAATGTGACATCCGAGGAATGTATATTTGCGTCGAGAACACTTTACCCCGCCTTTTTTGCTTGTAGGCGGATTGGAGTAGAAGATGGCTAGAAAGACCGAAAAAACGGATGATATCGCACCTAACCCGCTCATGGAGTCGGGCGTAGAAAAGATGATTCGAGTCATTCGTGGCAAGCAGGTGTTGCTTGATCGCGATATTGCAACATTATACGGTGTTGAAACTAGGGCGATAAATCAAGCCGTCAAGCGAAATATAGAACGTTTCCCCGACAGATATTGTTTCCAATTGGAAAAAAGTGAATTAGACAACTTGAAATCACAAAATGTGATTTCAAGTTGGGGCGGAGACAGGTTTAAGCCCTATGTTTTTACGGAACAGGGCTTTGCCATGCTTTCATCCGTCCTGAAAAGCAAGGTTGCCGTGAATGTATCCATCGCAATCATGGATGCGTTTGTCGCCATGCGGCAGTATTTATATCAAAATGGCGGAATCGTCAATCGTCTTTCTAATGTCGAAGCAAAAGATTTGGAACAAGACGCCCGTCTTTTAGATCATGATCATAAAATCGACTCACTTTTCGAGGCGATGGACCGTGGCGAGCTCAAAACCAAGGGTTTATTTTACAACAACCAGGAGTTCGATGCCTATGTATTTGTCTGCAACCTGATTCGCCAGGCAAAGAAAAGAATCGTACTTGTCGACAGGTACGTGACCGAGAAGACTCTGGCCATGATGCTCAAGCGGGAAAAAGGCGTTTCCGTGACAATCTACACCTATGACAAAAGCAAAGTCCTTGAAATGGACCTAGCCACTTACAACGAACAATATCCCGACAGCCCGATGCAAGTCTTGCCAAGTTACGGAATGCACGACCGATTCCTATTCATAGACGATACGGCTTACCACTTTGGGGCTTCGCTCAAGGATTTGGGCAAGAACACGTTCTTCTTTACGCAGGAAGATTTCACGTTGGACGAAGTGTTGAAGGAATCGCAGAAAATTCAGGCAGAAAAAGAAAGCTAGGCATTACAAGGTGACAATGCAGAATTCAATCGCCTGCAGGGGTCGTTTTTCTTCAAAAATACCAAAAATTCCGTGAAAATCGCTGGTTGTCATAATGTGATATCCGAGGAATGTATATTTGCATCGAGAACACTTTGCCCCGCCTTTTTTGCTTGTAGGCGGAAGGAGTAGAAGATGAATGAAAAAGAGATTGCTGTCCCGAACCTGTTGGAAGAATCGGGCGTAGAAAAGATGATTCTGGTCATTCGTGACAAGCAGGTGTTGCTTGACCGCGATCTAGCGACGCTTTATGGTGTAGAAACTAGGGCGATAAATCAGGCCGTCAAGCGAAATATGGAAAGGTTCCCGGAAAGGAACTGTTTTCAGTTGACAGAGCTGGAATTTTCAAATTGGAAATCACAAATTGTGATGTCCAATTCTGAGAAAATGGGCTTGCGTAAGATGCCGTTTGCCTTTACTGAGCAGGGAGTGGCAATGCTTTCAGCTGTTTTGCGTACCAAAACGGCAATTAAGGTGTCTCTCGCTATAATGGATGCTTTCGTACAGTTGCGGCACATCATGGCAGGCAATGGCGGTATAGTTAATCGCTTGTCTAGTGTTGAATCTAAAATTTTGCAACAAGACGCTCGCTTGCTTGATCATGACCACAAAATTGATTCTCTCTTTGAGGCCATGGATCGCGGAGAGCTCAAGACCAAGGGCATTTTCTACGAAAGTCAGGAGTTCGATGCCTACGCATTTGCGTGCGGTCTTATCCGCCAGGCGCAAAGACGCATTGTCCTTGTGGATAACTATGTGGACGAAACGACCCTTTTAATGATGCTCAAGAGGAAAAAGGGCGTCTCGGTGACTATTTACACCTACGACAAGAGCAAGATTTTTGAACTGGATCTCCAGAAATATAACGCGCAGTATGCCGATTGCCCCATAGAAATCTTCCCGAACACGAACACTCACGATCGCTTTCTATTTATTGATGACAAGGCCTATCATTTTGGGGCATCCCTAAAAGACCTCGGGAAAAAGATGTTCTTTTTCAGCAAGGAGGATTTTACCTTGGAAGAAGTGTTAAAAGAAACTCAAAAATACTAGACTCTGTCTATGGGGTTGGGTTAAAATTTTGCGGACGAAAATTTCGTCCACAAACTATTCGGACAAAAGCAGAGTTTTATCCTACGCTTTCACAGAAAAAAGGCCTCTAAATGCTTGCGACAATTTTGAAAGGGCGTGTCGCAACGCAAACAACTATCAACATCATCATTACATTCGTAGAAATTTCAAGTTGGGGCGGTGACGGGCTCGATAATTTCAAAAGATAACAGTTTCTTGATAAGCGATGTTGCTGCGGTCGGTTTGCAGCCGGTCAGTTCCATTACCTTGGATGCTCCGAATATTTCGCTGCTGAATCCCCGCGTTTTCAATGCTAATCCCCGCATTTCGGTACTAAATCCCCGCATTTTTGCAGTCAATCCCCGCTAAAATGATAGTGGATCCTCGCCTGCGCGAGGATGACGAGAAAGGAGGCGGGGATGACGAGAAAAGGTCGCGGGGCGGGGGTTTTAGGGGGTGTCCCCCTAGGGGAGGGGGTGATGGAAGACTTGCTGAGGGAGAAAAGTCCCCGCCAAGATGATAGTGGATCCTCGCCTGCGCGAGGATGACGAGAAAAGTGGCGGGGTGTAATTCGACGAAGCAAGGCTGCAATCAGGGGGATGCTTCCCCCTTTATAATAATATAAGGAGCGGGAAAAGTGGGCACAGTTCTGCTTTAATATACAAATGTTCACTAAAAAGAGGCCGGACCTGGTGGTCCGGTCGTTCTTTTTGGGGTGGATTTTGTAAGAAATCCATAATTTTTGTTGCCGGAGTGGTAGAAAGTGGTATATTTGTACTGTGTTGTGGTAAAATGTGTCAAACTAGTATGAACTTTACGTCTTTCATAGGTCAAGCCCAAACGGCTATCGATGGAAAGGGAAGGTCTTCCTTCCCCAGGGAATTCCGTCGTCAGCTTGGGCCAACCGAAGGGGATGAATTCGTGGTCACCCGTGGCCCGAACCAGACTCTCCGGTTGTTTACCTTGCCGGAATACGAAAAGTTCATGGCGGACCTGGACAGCCGGTCCGACCGCCGTCAAGCCGACCTAGTTCGGAGAGGCCTCGCTCCCACCGTGGTGGAGTTGGATGGCCAGAACCGCATTTTACTTCCAAAGATCTTGTTGGAGTATGCTGAGCTGAAGGGTGAAGTCCTTTACGTACAAGCTAGCGGTAAAACTCTTGAACTATGGAATCCGGAACGCTTCAATGCCAAGTATGGCCTGCAATCGGACGATGCGATTGCCGCATTCGATGCTGCGTTCTACGGAGAAGGTTTGACGGAGGGCGACGATGCAAAACGCTGACCTGCGTCAATCCAAATTACAGACAAATGAATTTTATCACGACCCGGTGATGCTTGCCGAGTGCCTTGACGGTCTCTGCATCAGGCCGGACGGAACTTACGGCGACTGCACCCTGGGCGGTGGCGGACATTCCTTCGGAATTGCAAACAAACTAAACGAAAACGGAACGCTTCACGCTTTTGACCGCGATGAGGAAGCGGTTGCTTTTGCCACCAGGCGCCTTGCGGGTGTAAAGTGCAAGTTCGTTGTGCATCCGGTGCGGTTCGGTGAACTGAAGAACGAAATCGCGCCGAACACTCTGGACGGAATCCTTTACGACCTGGGAATCAGCAGCCATCAGGTGGATGATTCTAGCCGCGGGTTCACCTTTGTGGGCAACAACCCTCTGGATTTGCGCATGGACCGTCGCGAAGGAGTCTCTGCCCAGGAATGGCTGAAGTCGGCAAGTGCCGACGACCTGGCCGCAGTGCTCCGCAAGAACGCCGACATGGACCGCGCCTATAAACTGGCCTCCCGCCTTGTGGAGATGGCTTCTGCGGTTACGGCCGAGGGTCGCGAGATTTTGCCGAGTGATGTGAAGGCCGTTGTGGAATCGGTGTTCCCCGACAAGCGGCGGGAAGTGAACGGCCTGCTGGCCCGTGTTTTCCAGGCGGTGCGCATGGAAGTGAACGGCGAGCTGAAAGAAATTGAAGATAGCCTGAGTGCCGCGGTGGATTGCCTGAAGGTGGGCGGCCGCCTGGTGGTGATGAGCTATCACTCGGTGGAGGACCGCTGCGTGAAGGAAACTGCGGCCCGGTTCGAGAAGGCCTGTATCTGCCCGGAAAACTTGCCGGTGTGCGTGTGCGGCGGGAACCACCAGCGTTTGAAGAAGGTGAATCGCAAGCCGATTCTGCCTACGGAACAGGAGATTGCGAGGAACAGCAGGGCTCGCTCTGCGAAGCTTAGGATTTACGAGAGGGTATGAGCGGAACTGAGAAATTCAAGGTGGCGGCAACCAACAGGTCGATTTTTATAATCGTCTTTTGCGTTGTGCTTTTGGGAGCCCTGCTCCTGATGCTTCCGCTGTACCTGCAGAACCGCCTGAACAGCCTTTACGGCCAGTCCCGCATGCTCGAGAGGCAGGTGACCTTCTTGCAGCGCGACGCGCTCTTGCTGGAACTGAAGATTAACCAGATGTCTTCGCTGGAACGCCTGTCCGACTTTGCCGATAGCGCAGGGCTCGGACTTTACGAGGTCCCGCAGAAGATTATGGTTCTGGAGGGTAAAGGTGAATAGATTCCCTCTTGAACCGCTCGGATTCCTGAAATGGATAGTGCTGTCCTTAGTGGTGGTGCTGACCTTGCAGACCTTCAACATCCAGGTGCTGAACCGTGAAGTGTACCAGAAGAAGACCATGAGTCTGGTGACCCGTTCCAAGAACATCTACGCCGAACGGGGCCAGATTATGGACCGGAACGGTGTGGTTCTGGCGGACAACTTCAGGGATACCGCCAACAAGGCCCTGGATTACAGCCGCGTGTTCTTGCAAGGCAAACTTGCCTCCCAGGTGATTGGCAAGCTGGACTTTAACGGTCATGGCGTCATGGGCGTGGAACGCGTGTTTGACGAACGCCTAAGCGGGAACGAAGGGTTCCGGGTGAGTGTGCAGGACGCCCACCGCCGTGAAGTGTATTCCCGTTCCGAAAACCTGGCGGAAGCGGTGCCGGGCAAGAACCTGGTGCTGACGATTGACAAGAATATGCAGGAACTGGTGGAAAAGGGCCTGAAGGATGGCGTGACGAAATACAGCGCCACCAGCGCCTCTGCCGTGGTGGTTGATCCTTACACCGGCGAAATCCTGGCCATGGCCAGTTACCCTACGTTCGATCCCAATTCCAAGACCCAGGGAATCGGTCGTGTGGCAAAGAACGAGATTGTCTCCATGTCTTATGAGCCCGGCTCCACCTTCAAGGTGGTTACCGCCGCCGCCGCTCTGGAAAATAACGTGGTGGACCCGGAAAAGGTGTTCGCGAACGAGGGCAAGAGCTGGAGCTGGAACCCGAGATCGGCTCCTATCAGGGATTCTCACGTATATGGCGACATGAACATGACCCAGGCCATGGTGCAGTCCTCCAATATCGTGTTTGCAAAGATTGCAAACGAGGTGGGGGCGGACAAGCTTTACCGCATGGCCCGTAACTTTGGACTGGGCATGAAGACTTCGGAGAATTTCTACGGCGAGGAATCGGGCAAGCTTTACCAGCCCTACGAACTGACCCGCGACGACCGCACCCTGAAAACCATGGGCTATGGCCACGCCCTGCTGGTGACGCCCATGCAGATGGTGATGGTCTATTCCACCATTGCTAACGGCGGCAAGTTGATGGAGCCCATGATCGTGAAGGAATGGCGGGATGCCAATGGCGAGGTGGTGGAAAAGAACGAGCCGGTAGAAGTTCGCCGGGTGATTTCAGAAGTGACCGCTGCAAAGATTCGCGGCATGCTCAGTCATGTGGTGAACGACAGCGACGGTACGGCGAAGCAGGTGAGGAGCAAGAAAATCCCTGACGTGATTATTGGTGGCAAGACGGGTACGGCCGAAAAGTTCAACCAGAAGACCGGCGAGTACGATAGCAAGCTCCAGGTAGCCTCTTTCATAGGGATGGTCCCCGTGGAGAACGCCCGCTATGTTTGCCTGGTTCTTGTAGATGACCCCAACTCCGACAAGGCCTACGGTCACGCCGGCGGTGTGACGGCAGGGCCTATTTTCCGCAATATCGTGGAAAGTATCTATTACCATCCGGCAATTTCTCCCTTGACTCACAAGCTGGCGAGAGTGCCTGCCAAGAACGGCTGCAACGTGGACTTTATGGGCATGACGGTGGCGGCCGCAAAGAAGATGGCTGCAGAACACGGATGCCCTGTGGAATTCAAGGGCGAAGGGGGCCGTGTGGTGTCCCAGCGTAGCGACGTGCTGGATTCTTTCGGGGTGGTGCTGAATCTTGGCGAAACCTCGGCGAGCAAGATGCCGAACCTGGTGGGGCTTTCTTTGAAGGAAGCCCTGGAAGTGATGGGCAATATCCGCATGAACGTGGAATTTGAAGGCAAGGGGAGGGTGGTTTCCCAGTCCCCCAAGGCCGAGACGGAACTTACAAAAGGTGCCACCTGCAAGCTGACACTGAAGGAGAAGGGCTGATGATTTCTGAAGGATTGATGCAGAACCTCCAAGTGACTGGACTTTGCGACGATTCCCGCCGGGTGAAACCGGGGAACCTGTTCTTCTCCATGCCTACGGAAGGGGCGGAGGAATTTGCCCAGAAGGCGCTTGACGCAGGCGCTGTCGCCGTGGTGGCCGAAATGCCCGCTCCCGAAAAAATGACCGCCAAGTGGATCCAGGTGATGGATGTGCGCAGGGCCCGTCTGGAAGCGGCAAAGATTTTCTACAAGGATCCATTCAGTAAGCTTACCGCTCATGCGGTGACGGGGACCAACGGCAAGACCACCAGCGCCTTCTTGATGGATGCCATGCTCACCGCCGCTGGCCACAAGGTGGCCCTGCTGGGGACCATCAAGAACAAGATCGGCGAAAAGTCCGTGCAGGCGACCCTCACGACGCCGGGACTTTTGGACCTGTACGCCTTTGCCGCCTCTGCCGTAGATGCGGGCTGCACCGACCTGGTGATGGAGGCGTCGTCCCATTCCCTTTATCAGGGACGTATGGCTGGAGTGCTTTACAGGAGCGGCTTGTTCAGCAACCTGACCCAGGACCACCTGGATTTCCACAAGACCATGGACGCCTACTTTGAGGCGAAAAAGCTTTTGTTTACCCGTTACCTCGCCAGTGACGGTGTGGCTGTCATTAACGTAGATGATTTCTACGGAAAGAAACTATACGATTCCCTGACCGAGATTGAAGCGGGCCGCAAGGTGGCTGTCTCGCGTCTTGGAATCGTTAGCGCTAATGTGAAGCCCGAAGGCCCTGTCGAAAACACCGAAGACGGCCTGAAGATGCTGTTGCCCGCCATTAGCGGCGTGCCTTTCGAGACGCCCCTTTGCGGGGACTTTAACGTAGATAACGTGATGCTGGTGCTTTCGTGGGCGAAGGCTGTCGGTGTGCCGGAATCGGCCATGCGAAAGGCCCTGGCAGGCATTCGGGTGCCCGGACGTTTCGAGAAGGTGTGGAACCGTAACGGTCGCCACGTGATTGTGGACTACGCCCACACTCCCGACGCGTTAGAGCGCGTGCTCTCTACCGCCCGCAGCCTTTGCAGGGGTAAACTCTCTTGCGTGTTCGGCTGCGGTGGCGACCGCGACAAGACCAAACGGCCCATTATGGGGGCTATCGCCGAACGCATGGCGGACAAGGCCTGGCTCACTTCGGACAATCCCCGTACCGAAAACCCGACAGATATCATCAACGACGTGCGCGCCGGCATGAAGACGGACAAGTTCTCCGTGGTGGAAAACCGCGAAGAGGCCATCTACAAGGCCTGTGCCGAACTGAAGGACGGTGACTGGCTGGTGATTGCGGGCAAGGGCCACGAGGACTACCAGATTATCGGAAAGACTAAACATCATTTTGACGACCGCGAGATTGCAGTAAAGGCTATGGAAAAATGCTGAAGTTGGATTTGACAATAGGTGAAATGCTGAAGATTCTGGAAACGGAACCTGTGGGAGTTGCTCCCAAGGTTCTGAAACGCAAGGTGAATCTCTGCATGGATTCCAGGGAAAGCGCCAAGGGAGTTGTCTTTTGGCCTATCAAGGGTGTCCGTTTTGACGCCCACAAGTTTGTAAACCAGATGGAAAAGGAAGGGGCGCTCATGAGCGTTGTAAACCAGACAGCCGTGGAAGAATACTCTACCCAAAACGAAACCTTCAAGGCCTATGCGCCTGTGGACGATACCACCAAGGCGTTGCTCAAGCTGGCCAAGGGATACCAGAGGCTTTTCAAGGTGAAGAAGGTGGCCATTACCGGAAGTAACGGCAAGACCACTACCAAGGAAATGGTGAAGGCGGTGCTTTCTTCCAAGTTCGTGACTCATGCCACCGCCGGAAACTTCAACAACCATATCGGCGTGCCCATGACCCTTTTCCAGCTGAAGCACAAGCACGAAGCCGCTGTGGTGGAGATGGGCACCAGCGGTCCCGACGAAATCCGCCCTCTTTCTCTGGCGGCAGAACCCGACGTGGCGGTGATTACCAACATCGGCGCTTCTCATCTGGAACGCCTGGGCGACCTGGACGGTGTTTTTCGCGAAAAGATTACCATTACCGCAGGCCTCAAGAAGAACGGTACCCTGATTGTGAACGCCGATGACCCGAGGCTTTGCAAGGTGAAATCCACCAAGAACTACAAGGTGGTGACCTTCGGGCTCCGCCGTGGTGTGGTGAAACCCGAAAAACTTAGCTGGAACGAAAACGCCTGCGCCGACTTTTACGTGGGCCGCACCCACTTTGTGCTGAACGTGCCCGGAACCCATAACTTGTACAATGCCCTGGCAGCTATTGCCGTGGGCGAGGCCTTCCGTATCCCTAAGGCGGAAATCGCCAAGGTGCTCAAGAATTTCTGCGCCACCAACATGCGCATGGAAATCAAGAAGGGCGACGGTTTCAAGATTGTGTCCGACTGCTACAACGCGAACCCCTCTTCTACCCGCATGGCCCTGCAGACCATCGGCAACATGAATGTGGAAGGTAGCCGTATTGCGGTCCTTGGCGATATGCTGGAACTGGGCAAGGAATCCAAGGAACTGCACCGGAGTATCGGGGCGCTGGTTCCCGAAATGAACTTTGACTTGCTGGTGACTGTTGGCGAAGAAGCGAAGAACTATGTGAAGGGAGCCAAGGAAAAGGGCATGGCCTGCGTGGAACATTTTGACACTGTGCAGGACGCCATCGTTTTCCTTTCGGACGTGGTGAGCAAGGGCGACGTGCTCTTGGTCAAGGGCTCCCGTGGGATGAAAATGGAGCAGGTAGTAGATGCCCTGCTGAAACTTTCTCTGGTGTCCAAGGCTTAAGGGAATAAGGAACTGTCTTTAGATGAATAACATGCAGACCATAGGCGTAAACAAGTGGCTGTTGCTTGCAACGCTCTTGTTGATATGCTTCGGCATAGCCGTAGTTTATACGGCGTCAACGCCTCATGCCCTGCAACGGGGACTTTCTCCGGAATTCTACCTGAAGGCCCACCTGTGGAAGGTCCTTGCGGCCCTGGTTATCATGTTCGTGGTCTCGAAGGTTGATTACAGCGTGTGGATGAAGGGCTCCCGCGTGGTGTTCATTATCGGGGCGGTACTTACCGTGGCGGCCATTGTGGCCGGCGGTAGCGTCAAGGGAGCAAACCGCTGGATTTGGGGAATCCAGCCCTCTGAAATCTTGAAACTGGGCTTGATTTCTTGGATATGCGCAAAGCTTGCGGTAGCAGGTACAGACATCAAGACCTTAAAATGTAGCCTGATACAGCCGGCAGTTCCCTTCGGGATTTCGGCAATATTGCTTGCACTGCAACCGAATTTCTCCATGTTGCTCCTGTTTGCGGGCATTACCCTTGCGGTCTTGTTTGTGGCGGAAGCCCGGTTCAAGTATATCGCCATCTCTCTTGCGGCATGCATTCCGGTGGGCCTGATTGTGCTTTTGATCAAGTCCCACACTTCCAAGCGCCTGATGGCGTTCTTCAATCCGGCGGAGAACCAGAATTCGGCCTACCAGGGTGAACACGCTCTTGAAGCTCTCGGAAACGGAGGCTTTTTCGGGACCGGCTTCGGCATGGGCGTGCAGAAACTGGGCTACCTGCCCGAGGCCCACAAAGACGTGGTCTATGCGGTGATAGGCGAGGAGTTCGGCTTTGTGGGGACTTTTGCCATTCTCCTTCTTTTTGGAATGTTGTTCTACCAGGGCTTTGAAATCGCCCGCAATTCTTCTAGCCGTTTCGGAAAGTACATGGCGGTGGCTTTGACGATTTCCCTGTTCCTGAATTTCCTGGTGCATGTCTGTGTGAGTACTGGGCTTTTCCCCACCACAGGGCAGCCCTTGCCTTTCCTCAGCTTTGGCGGAACTAACCTGATTTTCTCGGCCCTGTTCATCGGGATTCTTTTGAACATCTCAAAACCGGGAACAGGCACGAAAATCTGGGAACCCTATATGAAAAACGGGGACAGGACGGATACTCGCCCCCGTACGGATTATGAAACTTCAAGGAGTGGACGATGAAAAAGTTCCTTTTTGTGTGCGGTGGAACCGGCGGACACATTTTCCCGGCTGTGGCGATTGCCGAAAGCCTCAAGAAAATGGGTGTTGAAGACATTACCTTTGCCGGTCGTAAGAATTCTATGGAAGAACGCCTGGTGGCAGGCAACTGGCCCTACGAATACATTACCGCAGAGCCTCTCCATCGCGGTCCGTTCCTCAAGAACCTGGCGCTGCCCTACAAGCTGCTCAAGTCCCTGTCCAATGCCAAGAAGGTAATCCGCAAGGTGAAACCCGACGTGGTGGTGGCGACGGGCGGTTACGTCTCGCTCCCGATCGTCCTTGCCGCAGGCAGCATGGGCATCCCCGTTTACCTGCAAGAACAGAATGCGGTGGCGGGAATTGCCAACAAGATGGGCGCTCGCTACGCGAAGACGGTTTTTGTGACCTCCGAAGATGCCGCCAAGTATTTCCCGGCAGGAAAGACCATGATTTTTGGAAACCCCGTCCGTGAATTGCCCGCCGAAGACAGCCTGGAACGCCCCGTGGAATTCCGCGAGGGCAAGAAGGCCGTGTTTATCGTGGGGGGCTCTCAGGGAGCAGTCGGCATCAACACGAAAATCGAGGAAAGTATCGGCCGGATTACCGGGAACGAGGACGTTTCCGTGGTGTGGCAGGTAGGTGTCAAGAATGTAGATGACATTACTGGTCGTCTGGGAATTCTGCCCAACGTATCGGTGAAGGGATTCTTGAACGGGATCTACGCCTACATGAAACATGCGGATTTGATTATCAGCCGCGCAGGAGCTTCGGCCCTGGCAGAAATCCTTGCCTTCGGCAAGCCCTCTATTCTGCTTCCGTTTCCTCACGCTACGGCAAACCATCAGGAACACAACGCCCGTGCCGTCGAAAAGGCGGGGGCTGCCTTGGTGGAGCTGGACAGCGACGAGAATCATTTGTGGGACAAGGTGGAATCCCTGCTGTTCGATAGCGAGAAACTTGCCAAGATGGCGGCTGCGGCAAAGAAGCTTGGAATGCCCGATGCAGCCGACAAGATTGCAAAGGTGATTTTGGAAAAGGAAAGTGCATAATGCAGATTAATGATTGTAAACGTGTCCGTCGCTTGCACATGGTGGGTATCGGTGGTGCCGGTATGTCCGGTATCGCAGAAGTCCTTCACGAGAACGGCTTTGTGGTGACCGGCTCGGACATGGGCGAGGGCTCTGTCATTGACTACCTGAAGCACCTGGGTATCCGCGTGGATAGCAAGCACGAGGCCAAGAATGTGGAAGACGCCGACCTGGTGGTTTACTCTTCTGCCATTCCTTACGACAATCCCGAGCTGGTAGAGGCTCGTGCCCGTCGCATACCCGTGATTCGCCGTGCCGAAATGCTTGGCGAACTCATGCGCATGAAATACACCTTGGCCATTTCCGGTACACACGGCAAGACCACCACCACTTCTATTGTCGGAGAAATCTGGGAAGCGGCGGGTCTTGACCCCACCATTATCGTTGGTGGCGTGGTGAAGGGCAAGGGAAGTGGCGCAAAAGTGGGCAAGGGGGATTACCTCATTGCCGAAAGCGACGAGTTTGACCGCAGTTTCCTCTCCATGATGCCCAGTTCCGCTATCGTGACCAACATCGATGCCGACCATCTGGACACCTACGAAAATATTGACGAAATCAAGGAAGCCTTTGTCCAGTTCGTGAACAAGATTCCCTTCTACGGACAGGCCATCCTTTGCATTGACGACCCCAACGTTCAGCAGATTTATTCCAAGGTGCGCAAGCCGGTGATTACCTACGGGTTCTCCCGCCAGGCCAAGTACCATATCGACAACCTCCGTTTCGAGAAGGGATACCCTCATTTTGAAATTTTCAACGACGGGAAATCTCTCGGCGAATTCCAGCTGCAGATTCCGGGGCGGCACAATGTGCTGAACGCCACCGCCGCCGTGGCCCTTGCTATGGAAGAGGGAATCGACGTGGAAGTGGCAAGACGTGCCGTGGCTGCCTTTGAAGGCGTGCAGCGCCGCTTTGAATTCTTGGGTGAAAAGAATGACGTGCTGGTGTTTGACGATTATGCCCATCACCCCACGGAGGCGACGGCGACCCTGCAAGGGTTCAGGGATGCTTTCCCGGATCGCCGCGTGATTGTGGCTTTCCAGCCCCATCTGTTCTCCCGCACCAGGGACCAGCACGACGCCTTCGGGAGCGCTTTTGCCAACTGCGATGTGCTGCTGTGTACCGACATTTACCCTGCCCGTGAGCGGCCTATTGAAGGTGTGACCGGAGCCCTGGTTTCTGAAAGTGCCCTAGCCTTTGGTCACCGGAATGCCCGCTTTGTGGGCGACCAGATGAACCTGCTGCCGATTTTGAAAGAAGAACTCAAGCCGGGTGATGTGGTGGTGCTGATGGGCGCCGGCAACATCTGGAAACTGGGTCAGAAGATTTTGGAGGAATGTATTTGAGTCCTAAAACCACATTCCTTGGACGCCGTATAGGCTACAACGAGGAGAAGCGCAAGCGTACCCGTGCCATGAAAATCAAGAATGGCGCGAAGAAAAGCTTGGGCTGGTTTAAGCGTCGTGGCTGGATTATCGGTCTTGTGCTGGTAATCCTTGCTACCCTCGCGTGGACGAACCGTTTCTACCTGCAGCGTTTTAACCCCATGGAACTTCGGCACCTGCAGTATATCGATATTGAAGGTAATCGCATGCTCACCTGGGAAGACGTGGTGCAGAATGCCCAGGTGGAACCTGGAATGCTCCTGTCCGAAGTGTTCGAGGATTCTGTAGAGAAAAACTTGATGCAACTCCCCCTGATTCACAAGGTGACGGTGGAAAAACATTTCCCCTCTTCCCTCACCATCAAGGTGCAGGAATCCTCGCCTGTGGTGGCGTTCTTCCAGGGGAGCCATGCTACGGTTTATTCGGAACGGGGACTTCTCTTGCCCATGTCCACCTCTACGGCGTTCCATTTGCCGGTGGTGGATTCTATGGCCTTTGAACGTATTGCGGATGTGGCGTCTCACCTGCAAAAGCTCAAACAGGAAAATGCCGAACTTTATGGTCTTGTATCTCAGGTATCCTGGAGCGATGAGCACCGGGCATACGAAGTGTTCTTTAGCGATGTGGGCTACAAGGTTCTGTTCCCCGAAAGGGAATGGGACAGTAATCTATGGACCTTATACGAATCGGTGAAGCGCGGGTTCCCTCAGGACATGAACTGTGCCCGAGAGGTGGATTTGCGTTTTGCGGGTTTCTTGTACATAAGGAATTTTGACAAGAGGTGTGTCAATGGATGACAACAACAACGAATTGAGAAAAGAAGATCTGGTTTTTGGTCTCGACATCGGGACTTCCAAGATTAACCTGTTCGCGGGAGCTATGAACCCCGACAACACGGTAAGGATTCTTTGCTGCGGGGCTCTGCCCCTGAAGCGTCCTGACGAGATGGACGATGTGGTGGAAACGCTGCAGGATGTTACTAGGCAGCTGGAACCTTTCATCGATTTCGATGTTCGTGATGTCTATGTGGGCATTGCCGGAAGCCACGTTTCCTCCGTCAATTACAAGGGCCTGATTACGCTCCCTACCGGAGAGGTTCGCGAAGTGGATATTGAACGGGTCAAGAATTTGGCCAGCACCATTCCGGAATCGGCTGGTCAGATCCTCCACGTGTTCCCTGGGGAATACGCCCTGGACGACCAGACCGGAATCCGCAATCCGAAGGGGCTTAACGGTCGTAGGCTCAGCGTTGACGTTCAGGTGGTCACCTCCCGCCCGAATGCCATCCAGAACCTGGACAAGAGCGTCACCCGCGCAGGCCTTCATGTAGAAGAACTGGTGCTGGAACCGTTGGCCGCCGCCTCGGCTGTACTGACCGATGACGAACGTGAACTGGGCGTGGCTCTCATCGATGTGGGAGCGGGTTCGGCCGACATCGCCGTATTTGTGGGTGAGTCCGTTCGCTACACGGCGTCTCTGGATATGGCTGGAAATTCCATTACTAGCGATATCAGCAAAAGCCTGAGCGTGCCCATTTCCCTTTCGAAGGCCGAAGATATCAAGAAACGCTACGGCACTTGCCGTCTGAACAACCTGATTGAAGATGAGACATTCCCGGTCCCAAGCGTGGGTGACCGTGGCGATGTTCCGTGTTCTCGCAAACTTTTGGCTCAGGTGATTACGGCCCGTTGCGCAGAAATTTTCAAGCTCCTGCAAAAGGACCTGGTAAAGCACAATATGGATGTGCTGCTGAATGGCGGTATCGTTTTGACCGGTGGCTGCTGTGCCCTGGACGGTATCGATGCCGTGGCCGAAAAGGTGTTCGGCAAGTCCGTGCGTATCGGCCACCCTCGAGAGGTTGGCGGCGTGCAGAGTTATTCCAATCCGTCTTACGCCACAGGAATCGGGCTGTTGTTGTACGCTGCCAAGCAGCGCCGCAGGGACAAGCGCCGCGAGACCGGCAAGCAGATTTCGGTATCCATGAAAAAGAGCCTTCAATGGTTCAAGGATGTCCTTAAAACATATTTCTAAAACCAAAACAACCACTCACAACAGGGAGACAAACTATGAGTGAATTCGACATAACCCCAACCTCACACATCCTGATGGATGATTCAACCATCAACAACGCGAAGGTCAAGGTCTTTGGTGTGGGCGGCGCCGGTGGCAACACCGTGAACCGCATGGTCGATATGAATATTGAAGGCGTGGAATACTACGCCGTCAATACCGACGCCATGGCTCTGGACTTGAGCAAGGCGGACCACAAGATCGCCATTGGCCAGAAGACCACCAAGACCCTTGGTGCAGGTGCCAAGCCCGAAATTGGTCGCAAGGCCGCCGAAGAGAACATCGACGACCTGAAGGAAGCCATGAAGGGCGCTGACCTGGTGTTTATCACTGCCGGTATGGGCGGTGGTACAGGTACGGGTGCTGCTCCGGTGGTAGGCTCTATTGCCCGTGAATTGGGCATTCTTACCGTTGCTGTGGTCACCAAGCCCTTCCGTTACGAAGGCCCTGTCCGCAAGCGCAATGCCGAAGGTGGCATTCAGGCTCTGAGAAAGGCCGTGGACACCATGATCGTGGTGGACAACAAGAAACTTGCCGCCACCGTGGAAAGTACGGACAAGAAAATGACGATGGAAGGTGCTTTCAAGCTTACCGATGAAATCCTCGGTAACGCCGTTCGCAGTATTTGCGCCATTATGTTCCGCCACGGTCTTATCCATGCGGACTTTGCCGACGTGAAGACGGTTATGTCTAATGGCGGTGCCGCCCTTATGGGTACGGGCATTGCCGAAGGCGAAGGCCGCGGCATCAAGGCTGTGGATATGGCCCTTTCCTCTCCACTTCTGGAAGAAGTGAACGTGGAAGGTGCTTCTGGCGTGCTGGTGAATGTTGCTCATGGCGAAAACTTCTCCATGCTGGAAACCGAAGAAGCTATGGATCATCTCTATGACGCAGTGGGCGAGATGGGCGACCCGAACATTATTATCGGCGATATCCTGCTGCCGGAACTGGGCGACAAGGTGAGCATCACCGTTATCGCTACCGGTTGCGGTGGAACTTCTGGTTCCGAGATGAAGCCTATGTTTGCAAGCGCTGCCGACGTGCCTATGGCCCCTGCTGCTCCCAAGATGCAGGACCTGGTAAATTCCATCGGCGGTCCGGCTAGTTTCCAGCAGACCCAGCCTGTAGCTGCGACTCCGCGCCCGACGGCTACCAACTTCGTGGCGCTTGCCCAGCCCACGACGGTCGCCATGCCTGCTGGTGAGTCCCTGACCATTCCTATGGACACTCTTCCCCAGACCGAAGCCCAGGCTCCTGCCGCTGACTTTGCCTCTGCACAGTTCAACGCCCAGGCCCCCGCCTTCGAAGAGAAGATGATGCCCGAAGGCATTGCCACGGCAACGCTTCCTGAAACGGAAGAAATGCCCGGCATCGCCGACATGGACCAGCTCTCTAACGGAGACTACGGCGCTTCGGCTTACACCCACCAGACCATGGCTGAAATGCCTGCTCGCGAAGTGGAAGAACCCCGCAACACGAACTATGCCGAAGGTTCCCTGAAGACCAACGGCGTGGATTACGATGTGCCGGCGTTCCTCCGCAATGGTGGTTTCAAGCTGGATTCTTTCTAGTCCTTAACTAACACACACACCGGATACGCGCAAGCGTATCCACCACAACACGAGGGATCACCTGGGTCTCCCTGCCTGGGTGATCCCTTCTTGTATCGAAGACAATTGTCTTCGATACAAGAAGGTTTTTAATTGCCGCTCCTTCGTTGTTTGTGGGGCGGCGTCTCCGGAATCTCAGTCGCTCTCGCGACCACGACTCATTAATATGAGTCGGTTGTCGCTCACGGAGGCCGCTCGCGTTCCTCTTGTCATGCCCGCTGTCATTCTGGAGGGGCAACGCCCCGATAGAATCACGGGCATCTCCTTTCAAAGTCCGCAACCCTCCTGCCACCGCTTTTTTCTAGATTATTCGTATATGGGTGCAATTCGCTCCAAATTTGCGATTTTGACACTGGCGGCAGCCTCTCTGGGCCTGTCCGTCTCCGCCTATGGCGAAACCGGCTATTTCCAGATAGGCACGGATTTCGACATCGGGCTCAACGGCGGCCCTACGGACCCGGAGTTTGCTGTCGATACGGCGGACTGGTACGGTCGCAACTGGCGGGGGCTTCGCATCCCGCTGGAAAACGCCCGCAGTTACGAAGAGTCGGTTCATCCCTTCTTTACCCTCAGTTTTCGTGCAGGTTACAAGGATTTCCAGGTGCTTCTGGAAGCGCCCCTCCGCAAAGATCTGGAGGCCTGGTATCAGGACGACTGGAAAACGAATTTCACCTACAAGCCCAGTGAGCTGGATATCAACGTCCCTAACAACGCCTATGCCAAGTGGAACAACGGCGTGGGTTTCGTGCAGTTCGGCCGCTTCAGCCCCGACGACCTGAAAATCTCCAAGAACGACATCTTGATGGGAGGTGCGCCCTACCACGACGGTGTCCACTGGAAATTCGCCCCCGGCATTTTCCGTTACGATTTCATGCTCAGCTCCCTGAACCCCTGGCTTTTTGGTGATGTGACGGACCACTCTACGGGCTGCCCGCCGGTAGGCACCGAGGCCTACGACCAGAAATGCACCGACCCCGGCCGGCAGGTATCGAACCAGCGGAACCGCACCTACACTGACAACGTCAAGAACCTGGTGTTCCACCGCTTTGGCGTAGAGACCAACAAGTTCTGGGCCTACGTGGTGGAGCAGAGTATGGTGGGGGGCAAGGCCCTGGAATTCCGTTCCATCAGCCCCTTCATCTATTGGCACGACAACTACGCCACGGGTTACACCTCTGCCATGACGTCCTTTGAATTGGGCTACAAGACCGCCAACGGTGCCAAATTCTACGGGCAGATCAACATGGAAGACATCAACAGCCCCGTAGGCGAAGACGACGACAAGGGCACCAACCGTTCCATCTTGAATTACATGGCGGGCTATTTCCATCAGGTCAAGACCAACCGCTTTGGCGAATACTCCTGGCGTTTCGAGGTGGTCCGCACCGACCCCGCCGCCAACAACAGCAGGCTTCCGCTCCTGAAGTACACCAGTCGCCGGAACTACCGCAGCAATTACCGCGAGCAGGGAGACCCCGGTTATGCCGACGCCTATTTTGTGGACTATCCCGTGGGCTACCGTCGTGGCGCAGACGCTCTGGACCTGTGGCTTGAACTGGGCTGGACCTATGGCGACCACTCTCTTGCCATTACGGCGGCGTGGCTCCGTCAGGGCGACAAGGAACTCTACACCGATTACGACATCGCCGTCGATGTAGAAGGTGCAACCTCCGGTGTGGAAGAAGCCCAATACATGTTGGACATTCAATACCGTCTCAAGTTTAACGAATGGTTGCGCATCTATCTGGGTGGCGGAGGCCGCAAGTACGAGAACCTGGCCAACATCCCCGGCAAAGACGGCATGGACGGCTGGATCCGCTCGGGAATCCAGCTCCAGTTCAATCCTGTAGATACGAAGTTCTAGCGATGGCGTCCTTAGGGCCGCCTGTCACTTTTCAGAAATTCTCTGAAAATCCTCGTAGGTTGCGGTGTAGGTAACTTTGCCGTTGAAATCGTATTCTTTGTATGTTCCGTCCTTTATTCTGAACGAGTCGTCTTCTTCGACGATGACTCCGATAACTTCGGTTCTGATTTTTCCATCATTGTAAAATTCCCTGTAGCGGTCTGGCAGCTCCGCAGAAATGAATATATTGCCGTTTTCTCTCCATACGGTCTTGCGGACAAGCTTTTTTCCTTTGTAATTTTTTTGTACCGTTAATTTCCCTTTATCGGAATATTCTTTTTTGAAGCCGTCCTGTACCTGGATTTCATCCTGGTCGTCATAATACAACGTTCCCTCTAGTTCTTTGACAAGGGTTCCGTTATCGGAATATTCTTTTACATATTTCGGGAAAACAATCTCTTTTTTAAGATTCCCATTTGTGCCCCACCACTTTTGGGTGGCATTCTCCAAGATTATGTTCTCAAAGAATCCTTTGTTGTTATAATGAAATTTGCCTAATACATTCATATAGAGTTTACCGTCCGAATGGTAACTCCTATAAAATCCTTTTGATGCGTCCCCTTCCTCGTCTAGATTTCCGTTTTTATACCACTTCTTTTTACTAACTAACTTTTTCTCCTTATAGATTCGAAGGCTCCATAATTTCCCGTTATCGCGATACCATTTTTTTGTGCCATCCTGTACCTGGATTTCCTTCTCTTCATCGTAGTATAAGGTTCCCTCCAATTCAGAATCAAGGGCTCCGCTGTCGGAATAAAACTTTGCGTATTTTGGGAAAAGGATTTCATCTGTTAGAATCCCGTTTTCGTTCCATTGTTTATCGATGGCGTTTTCGAGAATTATGCCCCAATTGTCATCGTAGTGGAATTTTCCTGAAATATCCACAGAGATTTTGCCGTTAGGGAAGTATTCCTTATGAAATCCTTTTGCTACGACACCTTCCTTCTTTACGGTTCCGTTTTCGTTCCATTGCTTGTATGCAATGAGTTGTTTGTTATTACAGACGGATATTCGCTGAATTCCTCCATTTTCGAAATAAGTCTCCGTGTGTCCGCTATCCACTTCAAAATTGCCTTTGTCGTCTCTATAAAGGAGTCCTGTTGCTATTTCTTTTATATTTCCGTTGTCCCAATATAATTCATAATATTTTGGGAAAATAAAATCTACTGTTAGTATTCCGTTTTCGTTCCATCGCTTGCTTACAGTGGGCTGTTTGTCCTTCCAGTCGTTTTGTTCTTTAATTTTTCCGTTTTCGAAATATACCTCCGAGCGCCCGCTGTCCACGCGGATGACGCCTTGGTCGTCTCTATAAAGGACACCTGTGGCAATTTGTTCTAATCTTCCGTCATCCCAATACCATTTGGAATATTTTGGTAAATTTATATCAACTGTCAATACCCCTTTTTCGTTCCATGTTTTGTTTGCAACAATCTGCTTGTCCTTCCAGTCGTTCTGCTCTTTGATTTGTCCATTTTCGAAATATGCTTCCGAGTGTCCACTATCTAAATGGAAGTTTCCTTGGTCATCTCTATAAAGCAAACCTGTCATTATCCCTTTTAATTTCCCGTTATCCCAATATCCTTTGATATGTTTTGGGAAATCTATATCAACTGTCAATACGCCGTTTTCGTTCCATGTTTTATTCGTAACAATCTGCTTGTTTTTCCAGTCGTTCTGCTCTTTAATTTGTCCATTTTCAAAATATATTTCGGAATGCCCGCTATCCACCTCGATATTGCCTTGATTATCCCTATAAAGGACTCCTGTCAATATAGCCTTAGGCTTTCCGTTGTCCCAGTATGCTTTGAAAGACTTTGGAAAATTTAGTTCTACTAATAGTACGCCGTTTTCGTTCCATTGCTTGTTCGCTATAGGTTGCTTATTCTTCCAGTCGCATTGTTGTTTGATTTTTCCGTTTTCGAAATATATTTCGGAATGTCCGCTATCCACTTTGATAGGGCCTTGATCAACTCTATAAAGGAGACCTATTGCTACGCTTTTTGGCTTTCCATTGTCCCAGTATTCCTTGACATATTTGGGGAAATTTAGATCAAATGTTATCACCCCTCTTTCGTTCCATATTTTTTGTGCAACGAATTGTTTGTCCTTCCAATCGTTCTGCTCTTTGATTTTGCCATTTTCGAAATATATATCCGAGCGCCCGCTGTCCACGCGAATGTCGCCCTGATCATCTTTATAAAGAAGACCTATCGCTACGCTTTTGGGCTTTCCGTTGTTCCAGTATGTTTTGATAGATTTTGGAAAATCTAATTCTTTTATCAATACTCCGTTTTCGTTCCATTGCTTGCTTGCCACAGGTTGCTTATTCTTCCAGTCATTTTGTTCTTTGATTTTTCCATTTTCGAAATAAATTTCGGAATGCCCGCTGTCCAATTCGAAATTGCCTCGATCATTTTTATAAAGGAGCCCGGACAATACCTCTTTTGGTTTTCCGTTGTCCCAATACATCCTGGCATATTTAGGGAAATCTAATTCTTTTATCAATATTCCATTCTCGTTCCATACTTTGCTTGCAATAAGCAGTTTGTCCTTCCATTCATTTTTTTCGTTGAATTTCCCGTTTTCAAAATATATTTCGGAATGCCCGCTGTCCACGCGGATGAAGCCTTGATCGTTTTTATAAAGGAGTCCGGTCAATACCTCTTTTGGTTTTCCGTTGTCCCAATACATCTTGGCATATTTAGGGAAATCTATATCAAGTGTCAACACCCCGTTTTCGTTCCATGTCTTGTTTGCAACAACCTGTTTGTCTTTCCAATCGATTTGCTCTCTAATCTTTCCATTTTCAAAATAGGATTCCGTGTGACCGCTGTCCACTACGAAATTACCTCGATCATCAACATAAAGAGAACCTGTTATTACACCCTTTAAATTCCCGTTATCCCAGTATATCTTGGCATATTTGTAGGAAATAAAATCTGTTATCAACACCCCGTTTTCATTCCACAGCTTACTTGCAATGATCTGCTTATCCTTCCAGTCGTTCTGCTCTTTGATTTGCCCGTTTTCAAAATATATTTCGGAATGCCCGCTGTCCGCACGGATGGAACCTCGATCATTTTTATAAAGGAGTCCGGTCAATACCTCTTTGGGTTTTCCGTTGTCCCAATACATCTTGGCATATTTAGGGAAATCTATATCAAGTGTCAACACCCCGTTTTCGTTCCATGTCTTGTTTGCAACAACCTGCTTGTCTTTCCATTCGTTCTGTTCTTTGATTTTTCCGTTTTCAAAATATATTTCCGAGTGTCCGCTATCCACAGAGAAATTGCCTTGGTCATCTTTGTAAAGGAGTCCTGTCGATACGATTTTTGGCTTCCCGTCATCACAATATTCCTTGTAATATTTTGGGAATTCAAATTCTTTTGTCAAAGTTCCTTTTTCGTTCCATTCTTTTTGTGCAATAAGTTTTTTGCCTTTCCAGTCATTTTGCTGATTAATTTTCCCGTTTTCAAAATAAATTTCCGAGTGCCCGCTATCCATCGCGATATTGCTCTGATTACTTCTATAAAGGACTCCTGTCATTACAGCTTTGGGCTTTCCGTTGTCCCAATACGCCTTGACATATTTAGGGAAATCTAATTCTGTTATCAATATACCATTCTCGTTCCATACTTTGCTTACAATAAGCTGCTTGTCCTTCCAGTCGTTCTGCTCTTTGATTTTCCCGTTTTCAAAATATATTTCGGAAAGCCCGCTATCTACTTGAAAAACGCCTTGGTCGTCCCTATAAAGGAGACCTGTCATTATGGCTTTTGTTTTCCCGTTGCTCCAATATGCTTTGGAATATTTTGGGAAATCAACCTCTTGTGTTAAAACGCCTTCCTTTATAAAGTAACTGTAATTGTTTTTTTTTAGTTCAAAGCCGCTTTGCCCGACGATGAAGTCGTAGTCGATAGAAATGATAGGCTTGTACTGTCCGCCTTCCTTTTTGAACAGCGAGTCAATCCTGCCGTCGGTCACGTGGTAGTAATAATCCCCCGGAATGGAATCGAAAGTTCCCTTGAATATTGAACGGGCGAATTCAGTCATCCCAGAGACAAGGCTGTCCGCGGCAGGCGTCCCTGCCTTGACCAGGTTCGAATTATCATGTCCCTTCTTTTGTGCCGAAGAATCAGTACCGGCGCAACTGATAATTGCAATCCCGACGAATAGGGACAAAATGCCCTTCCACATTTTTTTCATGTGACACTCCTCCTGAATGACAATGTGCCTGCATTCGAAAAATATATTTTTCAAATGTGATTCGGTCTTGTTAATGTTTCTAAAACGCCCTTATGGGGTTCTGGGACTTGTTTTTCGGGGATTACCGCACCACCAGGGCGGCTAGCGCCAACTCCTGGCTAATGCGGGTGGAGCATTTCCCGCTCTTGATTTCAAAGTCCAGGTCGGCAAGCCTGCGGATGACCCTGCACAGGAGCGGCTTGCCCCAGCGCCTTGCGCATTCAGGAGCCTTGCCCTTCACGTTGAAGATAAAGTCGTTCTTGCCCAGTTCGGCAGCGGCGTCTTTGGGGGTCATGCCTTTCGCGAGCAGGGCCGAAAAGTTCATCAGGTCAACGGCGTAGTAGTACAGCGACGCCACGATTTGCACCGCCTGCACGCCGTTGTTGAACATTTCGTTCAGTTTCTTGGCGTAGGCCTTGCCGTCACGCATGCCGAAATAGTCGTTGATTTCGTAGGCCACGATTTTCCGCTGGGAAACCACCATGGTCTTGACCAGTTCCAGGTCGATTTTCTTGCAGTCCGGCTGGAACAGGAGAATCTTTTCGACTTCTTCGCACACCAGCTTGGTGTCGGTGCCCAGGGCTTCGGCCAGGTACTGGCAGGCATCCTTGTCGATGGCCTTCTTGAAATGGGAGGGGATGACCGAGGCAATCCAGTCGGCCATCTTGTAGGACTTGGGCTCGTCGTATTCCTTCTCGATTTCGCCTGCCTTTTTCAGGGCCTTGTAGAGTTCCGTGTTGGCGGCGAGGGTTTCGAAATCCAGCAAAAGCTTGCACTGGGGGCCATGCCCCAGCCATTTGGCCAGAGCCCTGGTATCGTCTGCCTTGAGGGCTTCGGCCTTGCGTACTACCACGGCCTGTTCCGGGCTGAACATGGACACGGAGTCGCAGGCGGTCATTACCGCTTCGGCGATGGAAGGGATGTTCGTGTCCGTGGCGTACAGGATCTGCTTGGAAAGAGCGTCGTCTTTCCGTTCGCCCAGGGCATCGGCAATGAATTTCTCGATGCGGATGTCCTTGGAAAACTGGTCCTTGCCAATGAGGGCTACAATCATCCTAGTCTCGCGGGCGGTCCTGTCCGCCTTACTTGAAGTCGATGATTTCGAAGTTGTTCACGCCCTTGGGGGTGGAAACTTCTACCTTGTCGCCCCGCTTCTTGCCCATGAGGGCGGCGCCGATGGGGCTCTTGAAACTGATTTTCCCGTTGAGGGCGTCTACGCTTTCGGGAGACACCAACTGGTAAACCACGTCCCGCTTGGTTTTCAGGTTCTTGACGGTGACGGTGGCACCAAAACGGATGGTGTCGGAGGAGGCGTCAAAGGCCACCACTTCGGCGCGGGCCAGCTGGTCCTGCAGTTTGGGCAGTTCCACGTTGTCGATGGCGGCGAGCCGCTCCTTGGCGGCATGGTATTCGGCGTTTTCGCTCAAATCGCCCTGTGCGCGGGCGTCAACCAGTTCCTGCAGCACGCGGGGACGTTCTACATTTTTTAAATTATTGAGGTCCTTGACGAGCTGGTCGTAGGCTTCTTGTGTAAACGGGATTTTCTTTTCCATGCTCTACAAGGTAAAAAATTTACCGGCGTTTTGGGGAACGGCAGTTCCTGAAGGGCGCCTTTTGCAGGAGTCGATATGTACAATCTGTTGGAAAATGGCGGTGTGTGTTCCCCCAAGGGCTTCACGGCATCTGGAATCTGCGCAGGCATCAAGGCCAGCGGCAATGCCGACATGGCGCTTCTCAAGAGCGAAAAGGCCGCCCGCTGCTTTGCGGTGTTTACCACCAACAAGGTGAAGGCCGCCCCGGTGCTTTATGACAAGGCTGCCCTGGAGCATGCCCATTTTGCAACGGCTGTGGTGGTGAACAGCGGAAACGCCAACGCCTGTACCGGTGAACAGGGCTACAAGGATGCCGAACGCATGGCCACCCTTACCGAAGAGGCCCTGAACCTTGCGCCCAAGAGCGTGCTGGTGTGCAGCACCGGCGTGATCGGCCACCTGATGCCCATGGACAAGATCGAGGCCGGGATCCCCAAGCTGGTGGAAAAGCTCCACGCCGACGCCTCCGAGGAATTCGGCCGCGCCATCCTCACTACCGACCTTGCCCTCAAGAGCCACGCTGTTGAAATCCATACCGAAAAGGGCGTAGTGACCATCGGCGGCGCCTGCAAGGGCTCGGGAATGATTCACCCCAACATGGCCACCATGCTCGCCTTCATTACCACCGACATTTCGCTCCCCATCGACTTCTTTGCCGAATTCCGTGCGGACATCGCCGATTCCTTCAACGCAATTACCGTCGATGGTGACACCAGCACCAACGATACCTGCATCTTGCTGGCCAACGGCATGAGCGGTCTGCGCTACGAAGACCTGAGCCTCTCGGAGCAGGGCGAGTTCCGCGCGGCCCTGATGCTTATCATGCAGAGCCTTGCCAAGGATATCGTCCGTGATGGCGAAGGCGCTACCAAGCTGATCGAACTGCGCATCGAAAAAGCCGAAAGCCACGAAGAAGCTCTCCGCATGGCCCGCTTCATCGGAACATCGAACCTTGCGAAGTGCGCCATGTTCGGCGAAGACCCCAACTGGGGCCGCATTCTCAGCAGTGCAGGCAGTAGCGGTTGCAACATGGTGGCCGAACACACCGACCTGTACTTCGGTGACGTGAAGGTGCTTGAAGGCGGGCGCCCGCTCCAGCTCGACGAAGCTCAGACGGCGGCACTCCATGCGGTGGTTCGCCAGCGTGAATACAAGGTGACGCTGGTGCTGAACATCGGTCAGGCTTCTGCCAGCGCCTTCACCTGCGACCTGAGCTACGGCTACGTAAAGATCAACGCTGAATACACGACGTAGGATTAATGTGAAATGTGTGGTGTGGAATGTGTAATTTCACATCTCACATCACACACTACACACTTGTAATTAGTCCTTCAGGCACCTCAGGCTTGCGCCGTGTTCGGGATTGAACTTTTCGAAGGTGACGTTGTCCTTGTTGTGGTGGAATACCACCACTTCGCCTTCGGCGGTCCAGAAGTAGGCCTTTTTCCCGGCGGAATCGAACTTGCGTTCTTTGAGCGGCACATCGCTCTTCGCGAAGTGTGCTCCTCCCGCTTTTACGCCAAAGCCCAGCTCGTCCTTGCCGTTGCCGTAGTTGTTGGAGCCTTCTGTAATGGGGTCCCAGCCGAAACCGGCTTTCAAGGCCAGGGCGGGTTTGTTGCCTGCGGCGGCAATCAGTTTTTGCCATTCTTCCTTGGTGGGCATGTGGAATCCGTCCATGCAGGCGGTCTTCGCGCTTTCGAAATTGTAGAGGCGGCCCCAGTTGTTGCACTGCATGCATAGGGAGCCTGCCGCCGGGGCGTAGTTCAGGTTTTCTGCGGTCCAGAGCTGGTCGCCGATGCGGACCCACTCGTAGGCGATACCGTCTCGGGGGTCCTTGTAGCTGCCGTTAGTGGCGGGGTCGCCGCTTTCATCGAAAACTTCCCCAAATTCCACCTGCTTGTTCTTCTGGTACAGGGCCTTGGAGGCGAGCTTGCCGTTCTTGTGGTAGCGGAGCACCGTTCCTTCGATGTAACCGTCGGCGTAGGGAATTTCCGATTTCAAGGTGCCGTCTTCAAAGTATTCCTTGGTAAGGCCTTCCCGCCGGTCTTCCTTGTAGGGTGTTTCCCGCTTCAGCGTGCCGTTCTCGTAGAACTCCTTTTCCAGACCTTCGCGCTTGTCGTTTACGTAGGTGGTTTCGAACTGCACCTGGCCATTGGGGTATTTTTCTACCCGCACGTCTTCGCAACCCGCGACCAAAAAGGCGATAGAAATCGCGAGCCCTGCGGCAAAAACTTTACGAGAGATTTTGTTCATGTCTTACTCCTTCGAAAAAACTTTCCTAACCATCAAATCGTCTTGTGACCAGCGGCCCTAATCACTAACCACTGTGCAACTATTCCTACGGACTGGATCCTTCCGCCTCCGGCGTCAGGATGACATCCCTCGCGCTTCAAAGCATCTTGTGTCCAGCGACCCCTAGATCCTAGCCCCTAGATCCTAGCCCCTAAATCCTAACCCCTAAATCCTAACCCCTAAATCCTAACCCCTAAATCCTAACCCCTAACCCCTAACCATTAACACTTCAAGCGGATCCTCGTGATTCTATCGCTGCGCTCCAGAATGACAGCGAGGATGACACTCTTCGATCCTCGTGCCCCGAACCTCGAGCCTCTAAAACACAATCTTCCCGGCGGTCCCGAGAATCCCGATAATGTAGAGCATGCCGTCGTAGTAGCGCCAGAAACGGAAGGGCACCGACAGGTTCGAAAGGTCCCGCACGAACCCGTGGATCAGCGGATTTTCGGAATCAAGCACCTGGGTGGCGGCGGCGTTCATGGCGATTACACCTGGAGTGGCCTCGCGCCCCTGCCGCGGGAATGGGCTACCGTCTACGGAATAGTCCGCCAGGTAGGGCCGCCGGCTTTCGAAGAAGTTCAGGATTCGCTCGCAAATCTGCTTCTCCCGCTCGTCGGCGCGGAACAGCGTGTAGTCGAGGCTCAGGTTCAGGGCCACACGCCAGGCGTCTCCGCTGAAGCAGTTGCTTTCGGGGAACCAGGGCATGGATTTGGGCGTGCCGTCGAATTCCGAGTAGTCGGCGCAGAGTCCCGTCTCCGGGTGTGCGGCATGCGTCAAGTATTCCACGCTCCGCTTGGCGATTTCGTTCCACTCGTCATCGCCGGTGGCTTCGGCGAACATGCGGTAGAACGCCACGGTATGGTAACTGGGGTCGGTAAAGTCGTTGCCCAGCACTGGGGAGAACCGCACGATTCCCATCTTCGGGTCAATGATGGGGCCCACCAGCTCGTTCGCCTGCTTGTGCCGCATCATGTTGATGAGTTCCACCGCCGCCTGCTTGTAGTCGTCGCGACCGAACCGCTTGGCCGCAATCAAAAGGGCCGCCGCGATATATTCTTCGCCGTCGGGGGCGGACCCGGGATCCATCATGGAAAAATCCGTAGTGGAAACCTGCCAGGAATAGAAACCCTGGTGCGGGCCGCCCGCGTTGTACAGATAGCGCTTGGTGAAGCGCCACAGTTTCTCGAAAAGTTCCGGATGGTCGGTGAGGGCGGTGACGAACATGCCGTAGCTCATGCCTTCGGAGCGGATGTCGTCGTGCCCGATATCCACGATGTAGGCCATGTCGTCGGAGGCTTCAAAGCAGATGCGCTCGTCGATAGGGTCGCCTTCGAAAAGCTTGCTGTAGGCGTTCTGCAAAAGCTGGTCTGCAAAGTTCGGGCCGTAACCCGCCTCCACGAACATGTCACGCGGCTTGAATCTTTCCATAATAAACTCCGGTATTTGCCCAGAAAGGTAATAAAAAGGCACGAGGTTCGAGGCGCGAGGCACGGGTATCGTCATCCTCGCGTCCTGTGGTGAGCGAAGTCGAACCAATGCGAGGATCCGCTTGCGGGTAAAAGGCTCTATGCATGAGGCTCGGATTTTTTTTGAGTGCTTTGAAATCGTAATTCCGAAATCCGAATTGAAAAGGGGGAGGCCTCCCCCTCGGCCGAGCCGCGCTCGGCCTACCCCTTCGCCTAGGGGGCTATGCCCCCTAAAACCCCTAAAAAACGCCTAAAATGGGCAGTTTGGTAATGTAAACGAAAATTTACTTGACTTTGTTTTTTTTTTTTACATTCGGAATTGTTAAATGCGGACATTGTTCAAGCAGGAAGTTGAAATGAAAAATAAACTGTTGTCGATGGCGTTCGTCCTTTTGCTTTTACTTGTTTGTAACAGCATGTATTCTTCATGGAATGACCCCATAAGTACACTGATTATTCCCTTTACAATATCTTTTTTGGCAAATATGCTTTATGCGTACCTTTCAAAGAAGGTGGCTAGAATGTCCATTTTGGATATGATTAATTCAATTCTTCTTGATGTCTCCGAGCAAAAGGGAAGGATGTCGAAGATGGTAAAGGGTGTAACCACTCGCGACATAAAAAATGAGCTACAGGCAACAATCAACCTGCTGGATAACCTAAAAAAAATAGAGGAGAGAGTGCTTCATGATTAACATAGAAAGGCAAATTTCGAATTTAAATGATTTGACAAAATTGTTCAATGAAGCCAGGGAAAATACTAGTTTCAAAGAATTTGCGGTAAACTTGCCCGAAGGATTTGTTTGGGAAAATGTATATGACAACGGAAGAAAAAATTACAAGAAAACAAGATTCCAATTAGACGAGAAATGGTTGGAACTTTATATTGACCCGTTCGCCTTTATGGATTTTCCTGACCGTATCCAAATAAAAACATCTAACAATAACCTGTCTGAAATAATGGGACAATCCTATTTTGAACGTTTTAACGGAAAATGGTTCTTTTATCCATCTTTGGACGAGGACGCTGTTTACAATGAGCGAAATGTCGAAATGAAACCTCAACCTCTTGAAAATCAGGATATAAAAAAAATTTTTGAAAGCTTATAAAATAGTGGCGAAATGTTCAATGCGGAGAAACCGAATGTTATCAAAAACGCTTGTTAGGGGAAAATTTTTTTTCGTGGGCGTTCCCATCCTGCTTCTCGTGGCCTGCGGAGATTCTGCGACCGCGCCGGCTGGCGAAAAAAATGCGGATGGAAATATTGCTGACTTCGGTCCCGTTGACAACTTGCCCAGCTGCACCGAAAATTGCGAAGGCAATCAGGCGTTCCAGCCGGACCCCTGCGAAAATTCCCAGTGTGCGGACAAGCAGTGGAACTCTGTGGAGGAATGGCCCGACGCTCCCGGAAGCTCCGCTACCCAGTCGTTTTCGTCCAGTGAACTGCCGATATCCGGCAGCTCTATAGAGTCGAGTAGTAGTTTCGCGAAGTCCTCATCAAGCAATTCTGTTAAGTTCTCTTCAAGTTCCGTAGCCAGGTCAAGCAGCAGTTCAGTGAAATCGTCTTCGTCGCAAGGCTCGTTTGCCAGTTCAAACCTCATTGAATACGGGACCCTGATGGATTCCCGCGACGGTCAGACGTACAAGACGGTAAAAATCGGTAATCAATGGTGGATGGCTCAGAACCTGAACTACGAAGCGTCCTACGGTAGTTACTGCTACAGTCTCAATACCAGCAACTGCACTAAGTACGGTCGGCTTTATACGTGGACTTCGGCAATGGACACACACCTTATAGTAGACGGCAACCGTTATGGTATTTGCCCCAAAGGCTGGCACTTGCCGACCCAAACGGAATGGAACACCCTGATCACGGCGGTGGGTGGAGAATCAACTGCGGGCATGGTTCTCAAGTCTACGTCCGGGTGGACTGGCTGTGAAAACGGAACGGATGCCTTCGGGTTTTCCGCTTTGCCAGCTGGCTACAGAGCCGATGTCTACCGCAACGAAGGCGACAACGCAGTCTTCTGGAGTTCTACGGTATACGAAGACCTCCCCGTGTACGATGTAAACGATGCCCGCGCCGCGTACGGCGTATACTTGGGCTACAAATACGGCGACTATGCGTACATGAGCTTCATCAACGAGACAATCGCGCTCTCGGTTCGTTGTCTAAAAGACTAGTAAAACAGTGGAATGTTTAGTGCGGAGGAATCGGATGTTGTCAAAAATGCTTATCAAGGGGAAGCTTTTTTTCGTGGGTGTTTCCGCCCTGCTTCTCGCGGCCTGTGGTGATTCTGGTGGAGGCAAGGATGCTTTGACACCCGAAGAAGGTGGCGTGGAGACGATCGGGGACCTTCCCGGCTGCACCGAAAATTGCGAAGGCAATCAGGCGTTCCCGCTGGACCCCTGCGAAAATTCCCAGTGTGCGGACAATCAGTGGAATTCCGTGGAGGAAAGGTCCGATGCCCCCGGAAGTTTCGCTACCCAGTCATCTTCGTCGAGTGGCTCGTCATCCAGTTCAGGTCTCATTGAATACGGTACCCTGACGGATTCCCGCGATGGACAGACCTACAAGACGGTGACCATCGGCACTCAGACGTGGATGGCCCAGAATCTGAACTACGAAACGGCAAACAGCTACTGTTACGACGACAATGCTGGCAACTGCGCCAAGTACGGTCGCCTTTACACGTGGGGTGCAGCGGCTTCTGCTTGTCCCTCTGGTTGGCACTTGCCTACAAAAGAAGAGTTTGAAACTTTGTTCACTGTTGTCGGAGGTCAATCGACGGCGGGCAAGATGCTCAAATCGACAAGCGGTTGGAGCAGTAGCGGCGACAGCGTAAGCGGAACGGACGCCTTTTCGTTCTCGGCGTTGCCTGCCGGCTACAGGAACGGCGCTGGGGATTTCACAAGCGAGGGTGAGTTCGCGTACTTCTGGAGTTCTACGGAGAATAATTACGGCAACGTGTTCCTCGTGTACTTGTACTACAACTCTGGCAAAGCGAACATGAACCTTGACCTCAAGAGCGACGGTTTTTCTGTTCGTTGCGTTAAGGGCGAATCGGCGGAACAGAAATCCTCTTCTAGCGTCTCACAGCAGTCTAGTTCCAGCGTAACAAAAGTGTCAAGTAGTTCTGCAACATCTAGCAGCAGTTCTGTGAAGTCCTCTTCAAGCATCTCAGCAAAATCCAGCAGCAGTTCTGTAATGTCAAGTAGCAGTTCTGCAAAATCCAGCAGCAGTTCTGTAATGTCAAGTAGCAGTTCTGCAAAATCTAGCAGCAGTTCCGCGAAGTCCTCTTCAAGTTCCGTTGCTAGGTCAAGCAGCAGTTCCGCGATATCGTCTTCGTCGAAAGGCTCGTCATCCAGTTCAAGTCTCGTTGAATATGGTACCCTGACGGATTCCCGCGACGGCCAGACGTACAAGACGGTGACCATCGGCACTCAGACGTGGATGGCCCAGAACCTGAACTACAAAACAGCAAACAGCTACTGTTACGACGACAAAGCCAGCAACTGCACCAAGTACGGCCGACTTTATACGTGGGCTGCAGCCATGGACAGTGCGGGCAGATGGAGTGTGAACGCCAAGGGCTGCGGGCATTACTCTAATTATATATGCTCGCCAATCGAACCAGTGAAGGGCGTTTGCCCCGAAGGCTGGCATTTGCCTTCGGTATCGGACTGGACCCCCCTGTTAACGGCAGTGGGCGGCAGGCTGGTCGGAACCAAGTTCACCATGGCTGGAACCAAGCTCAAGAGCCAAAGCGGCTGGAACAGTAACGGAAATGGTGATGATGCCTTCGGTTTTTCTGCCTTGCCTGCTGGCATCAGATGGGGGCGCACTGGGACTTACATCTTCGAGAGTGAATATGCGTACTTCTGGAGTTCCACTGAGTTCGGTGACAGCCACGCATACTACATGTACTTGGACTACAGCGACGACGGTGCGGGCCAGGACACCCAAAACTTCAAGTCCGACGCTATTAGCGTTCGTTGTCTAAGGAACTAGTGAAATAGTGAATTTTTTAGTGCGGAGGAACCGGATGTTATCAAAAATGCTTATTAGGGGAAAATTTTTTTTCGTGGGTGCTTTTGCACTGTTTCTCATCGCCTGCGGAGATTCTGCGACCGCGCCGATTGGCGAAAAAAATGCGGATGGAAATGTTGCCGACTTCGGTCCCGTTGACAACTTGCCTAGCTGCACCGAAAATTGCGAAGGCAATCAGGCGTTCCAGCCGGACCCCTGCGAAAATTTCCAGTGTGCGGACAAGCAGTGGAATTCCGTGGAGGAATGGCCCGACGCCTCCGGAAATTCAGCCACCCAGTCGTTTTCGTCCAGTGAAATGCCGACATCCGGCAGCTCTGTAGAGTCGAGTAGCAGTTTCGCGAAGTCCTCATCAAGCAATTCTGCAAAATCTAGCAGCAGTTCTGTGAGATTCTCTTCAAGTTCCGTTGCCAAGTCAAACAGCAGTTCCGTGAAATCGTCTTCGTCGCAAGGCTCGTCTGCTAGTTCAAGCCTCATTGAATACGGGACCCTGATGGATTCCCGCGACGGCCATAGGTACAAGACGGTAAAAATCGGTAATCAATGGTGGATGGCTCAGAATCTGAATTATGAAACGAAGTACGGTAGTTCCTGCTACAATGACGATGTTAGTAATTGCACCAAGTACGGTCGCCTTTACACGTGGGCTACTGCCATAGGCAAGTCCGAGGAACAGTGTGGCTGCGGCAACAGCTGTGACCTTGGCTCGGACATCGTGCAGGGTGTATGCCCTGCTGGTTGGCACTTGCCGAGTCGGACGGAATGGGAAACCCTGATCGCTGCGGTGGGCGATCTTTTCACGGCGGGCGCTAAACTCAAGGCCCGGACTGGCTGGACGGCCTATGGCGGCATCACCAACGAGGATGCCTACGGCTTCTCTGCGCTCCCTGCTGGCGAGGCTACTGCTAAAAAGAACGGCCTTTTCTTCAACTTTGGTTTGGCTGGCGACATCGCCTCCTTCTGGAGTGCCACGCAGTACGACGAGGACTACGCCATCGTAATGGGCATGAGCTACGACAGCGACTTCGCGGACCAGGGCAGATACGGTAAGGAGCATGGGCTTTCTGTTCGTTGCTTGCAGGACTAGTAGCGAGGCGAAGGCCATGGCCCATGCTTTGTCATGTGCGAAAAGCTGGCGGTCGTACTACAAATCGGTTGATTTACGGCAACAGTTGTTTGCAAAATGCAAGCTCTCTGCTCGGGGGCTTGTTTTTTGCATTGTTAATAGGTATATTTTGGTTAATGGAACCGACTTGACTGGTTGCCGCCTGGCCCTAGGCCAGTTTTCTATATGGTATAGCAAAAGAGGAAACATGGCTCGCGAAATTCGAGAGACCCCGATTTTGTTCGGCGAGGACGCTCGCCGGTTTTTGGCCCGTATGGAAGAGCGGCACCCGGAACCTCCGGAAGTTCGTGCCCGCATCCAGCGGAATTACGAAATTTTCAAGAAGGCCTACGAGGAGGGAATGCGCGAAAAGCGCGCCCGCGAAGCGGCCAACGGAGGTATCGACCCGTGGTTCAACCAAGTATAGAGTTATCATCTTTTAAGTTTATTCGCTTAAATTCGACGGACTCAATCAAAAGATTTGACTGCGGCGACAGGGATTTGAACGACTTTATATTGAATCATGCCCCGTCGTTCCAAAAGCACCTGATTTCTGTAAGTTATGCGTATGCCGATCCCAATACGGGACAAATTTTGGCTTATTGCAGTCTAGCAAACGACAAGGTGGCAATAACTGATTTCAAGGATAAAACGGAATTCAACCGATTTCGTAAAAAGAACGGTTTTCCGAACGAAAAACGCCTTAAAAGTTACCCGGCGGTCAAGTTGTGCCGTCTGGGCGTTGATGTGTCGTTTCCTGACTGTGGACGCCTACCTTGATGCAGTCCCGTTCTACGAAAAGAATGGTTTTCGCAGGATGAATGTTGAGGACGATGACCCCCACACGCGCCTCATGTATTATGACCTGATGGACCTTGTGGGATAGGTCGGGCTTCCCTCATTTTGCTACATTTCCTCTCATGGAAGAGTGTTTAAAGTCGGTAGACCTGGTACTTGCCAGCGGGTCTCCTCGCCGTCGCGAAATCCTGGAGCAAATCGGGGTCAAGTTCCGCGTTTCGGTGTCGGGCGAAGAGGAAAAGCCTACCGCCGAAAATCCCCTGGATTTTCCCCGCGAAAATGCTAGCCAAAAGGCCTTGGCGGTCTCCAAGAAGGACCCTTCCGCCGTGGTGCTGGGTTTTGACACTTTGGTGTTTCTGGACGGTCGCCCTCTCGGAAAGCCCAAGGATAAAGATGACGCTCTCCGGATGCTCAAGTCCCTGAATGGTCGCTCCCACAAGGTGATTACCGGTGTGGCGGTGGCCCACGGGGGCATGCTCCTCGACGCTTCCCAAGAGGAAACGGAGGTGTTTTTCAGGGACTGTTCCTTACAGGAGCTGGAAGAATATGTAAATTCATTGGACCCAATGGATAAAGCGGGGGCCTACGGCATCCAGACAAACGGAGCCCGCCTGATCCGCTCTATCCGCGGATGCTATTACAATGTAGTGGGGCTCCCTGTAGCCCGCACGCTAGACATGCTTAAGAATTTGAAGGTGAAGGTATGAGTAATCCTGTTGAAGATAAACGCCCCGACGAACGGCTTGGCGCCTACCTGGCCCGCGCCCGCGAAGCAAAATCCATGACGGTGGCGGACCTTGCCACGGCCACGCGTTTGTCCGAAAAGAACATTTCGTTGATTGAGGCCGGTGACTGGAAGGCTTTTCCGGTGCAGGCCTATTTGCGCGGCTATCTGAACTCCGTGAGCACCAAACTGGGCCTGGATTCCAAACGGGTGCTGGACTGGTATGCCGCCGAGAACGGCTCCAAGTTTGCAAGCCTCCTTACGGACCTTTCTGACGGTAACCCGGGCAAGCCTTCGGGTTCTGCCGAAGGGGAGGGTGGCTCCAAGGGGAAGGTAATCGTCATTATTCTCGTGGTTATTGGACTTGCCCTGGTGGTCGCCTCCAAGTTCCTCAAGGACGTGACTCCGGTGCAGAACGCTCCCGAACCTGTGAAGACCGAAGTGGTGGAAGAAGAACCCGCCGTAGAAACGCCCACGGAAATGCCCGAAGGGGCCGAGGCCGTTCCCGCCGACTCCATGAATGCGGATACCTCTGCAGCCCAGGTCGCTCCCGCCGATACGGCGAAGGCCGCTCCCGCTAAGGATCAGCCTATCAGCCAGGCCGTTGTGGATGAAGCTATCAAGAAATCCGACCGCCCCGCTTCGGCGACCATATTCCTTTCGTCCGATTCCAAGACCGAGGAGGCCAAGGCCGCTCCGGCAGGCGTAAGCTCCAAGCTTATCTTGGTGGCCTCTGGCGAGATGCGCACCTGGATCGGTATCAAGCACAACGAAGACGATACCTCGTTCCTCAAGGAATCCAACCTTTCCAAGGCCGGCACCCGCATGGTTTACGAATCTTCGGACACCCTGTATGTGGTGGTGGGCGAACCCAGGGCCATTTCCAAGTTCTACCTGAACGGCAAGGAAGTGCCGCTGCCCGGCATGAAATTCGGTCGGGTCACCAAGTTCAGGGTCTTTGGCGGTAAAGTCATCGAAGGAGCGGAATAATGCGAGTTTCCAAGATCGAAAGAAAGACCAGCGAAACCAACATTTCCCTGAGCCTCAATCTGGACGAGGCCAGCAGGGGCGTCATTGATTCCGGCAATGCGTTTCTGGACCACATGCTGGACTTGTTCCAGGTCCACGGCGGCTTCCGTCTGGATTTGACCTGCAAGGGCGACACCGCTATCGACATGCACCACAGCATGGAAGACATCGGCATTGTGCTCGGGCAGGCTCTTGTGGAATGCCTCGGCGACAAAAAGGGGATTGAACGCTACGGCTTTTACTTTGTCCCTATGGACGAGGCCCTCAGCCGCGTGTGCATCGATTTCAGCAACCGCATCGGTTTCGTGTGGAAGGTGGAACTCCCCGGAGAGACGGCTGGCGGCATCGAGGCCAGCATGTTCGAGCATTTCTTCAAGACGGTCTGCGAGAACGCCCGCATGAACCTGCATGTAGAACTGTTCTACGGCAGCGACAACCACCATTGCCTGGAAAGCATCTTCAAGGCCTTTGCCCGTTCCGTGGCCATGGCCGTTGCACCGAGCCGCAATGTGAAGGGCGTCCCCAGCAGCAAGGGCGTACTTTAGACGAAAGAACGCCCCGCTTACAGCGGAGCTACAGACGATAGACGAAAGAATGTAACTGATTGTGTTGCATTCTTTTTTTGAAAAAAAATGCCTTGGATTTGAAAAACCTTTCGTCTTTCGTCTAAAGGCCCGCAGGGCCGTTCTTTCGTCTAAATCTTAGGGACCCGTACCTTATCCCCGGCATTCAGGTGCTCCAGCATCACGCCGGGGTTTACTGATTGCAGGGTAGAGAGCACGTAAAAGCGGGGGAGGCTCTGGGCACCCGCCCCGTAGGTCCGGCGTAAAAGCTGGAACAGGTCCTCGCCGTCCTTGGATTCAACTACCTTGTAAAGCTTTGAATTGCTGGGGTCCGACTGCAACGCAGAAAGGGCCTGGGTGAACTGGTTCGCGAAATTTTCGGCGGAATTGTCTTTGCGGGGTTGAGTGGCTGCCGGTCCCGGTTTTCCGCTGCCGGTCCTTGTCCCTTGGTCCGCCTTGGGTCCTTTTTCGGGCTTTTTCCCCGTCACCGAAGAGGGCAGTATAAAGTTCGGCGCCTTGAAGGTGTTCATGGCGATGCTTGGCTTGTTCTTGTCCTGCTTCTTTAGCGGTTCCAGGGCCAGGATGGAATCCAGGTCGGCGATGTAGGTGCTGTCGGGCCATTCTACGAGGGGCATTTTCTTGTTCACGACCACGATGGTCGCCACAGGCGGCTCCGACTTGCAGGCGACAAGAGCCCCGACAAGCAGGGACAGTCCGAGGAATTTCCAGCACCCGGGTCGGGCGATTCTCTTTGGAAAACGGCTCCGAATCATGGCCTAAAGATACAAAAAAGCGGGCCTACGCTTGCCAAAAAGGCCTAATTCTTCTAAATTGTGTGCTCCAATTAACTACTTCACAGGAAGTTTAAAAATGAAAGAAGGTATCCACCCTAACTATCAACCGGTCGTGTTCGTCGATGCGAATACGGGTAAAGAATACATCACCCGCTCCACGAAGTCTTCCGCCGAAAAGAAGACTATCGATGGTGTTGAATATAGCGTAATTTCCTTGGAAATTACGGCTGATACCCATCCGTTCTGGACGGGCAAGCAGCATCGCGTGGATACGGCTGGCCGTATCGACCGCTTCAACAAGCGTTTCGCCGGCAACATCACCGGTGCAAAGCGCAAGACCCGCAAGGCGGCTCCCGCCAAGGCCGAAGAAGAAGCCTAGTCTTTTTATGCCCTCCCCTAAAACGGGAGGGTTTTTGTATATTTAGAGAAACTCAAAAGGAAAAACGATGAAAAAAACACTTACTCTCTGTGCTACCGCCGCTCTCGTGGCTATGGCTCTCACCGGTTGCGAAAAGACCGGTACCATCGAAGGTGAAGTCTGTGACGCTTTCACTGGCAAGCCTCTCGAAATGCCCACCGTCTGGATGGACTCCACTATCTACTCCACCCTCAAGGAAAAGTACAAGTACAAGCAGGAACTCCGCAAGGGCCAGTTCAAGTTCGAAAAGGTCCCCGTGGGTAACTACAAGATTCTCGCCGGCCGCTCCAAGTACATCAAGAGCAAGAACATGATTTCTACCACCGAAGAGAACCCGAACCTGAAGGTGACTCTGTACATCTATAGCGACCAGATTGAACCGGGTCTCTACCTGCCTGGCGACGAAGAAAACGGCCCGAAGAAGATTTCTAACGAATGGGTTGTCTGGTCCACCCAGTGCAACGAATCCATCGCAGGTTACCAGCTGGAACGCCCCCAGGCTGGCGACGGCGCCAAGGTGCCCGATCAGAAGAAGGGCAAGAAGAAAGGCAAGAAGGAAGCTGCCAAGATGTCTCCGCTGCCGGCCCCCCGCGTAATCGAGGGCAAGCTGGAAGTCTTCTACCGCAATGCTAGCTCCGTGACCTCTCCGCTCATTGCCAAGACCTATCCCGCCGTGGAACAGGACGTTTCTGCCCACAAGGACTGCAAGGGCTTCGAAGAAAGCGAGAAGAAGGGCCTCTTTGCCGACAAGGACAAGGGCACGAACCTGACGGTGACCTACATGGCCGAAAACCTGTTCAAGATCACCGGCGATCTGCCCAAGGGCAAGCAGATTATCCAGTTCTCCCAGGATGGCAAGACTCTGACCACCTACTACTTCGAGAACAAGTAATCCGCTCTTGAAAAAGCTTTTGAATCCGGTGGGCTTCGGCTCGCCGGATTTTTTTTATTTCTCCGTTTCCTTCTTTTTTGCAGGCTTGACGCCCGCCGGTAGGACTCCTAATTATGTATCTTTCCCATGAAAGATTTGCGGGATAAACCGATGAAAAAGTCTAAGGGATTTTTTGCTTTTTACGGGTTTGCCTTTACCCAGGTGGCCCTCTCTACTATCCTTGTCGCCTATATGGAACTGGTGCTGAGCCGTGCCGGTTTTACGGCCATGGGCTCTTGGCAGTTCTATGTGCTGCACCTGTTGTTCCTGCTGCCCTGTGCCTTGCTCATGACTCCTGCGGGTTATTTTTCCGACAAGTTCCCCAAGGAGCGGGTCCTTAGGTGGACGACCCTGCTTTCGCTACCTGCGGTGGTGCTGTTCGGTTACGGGGTCTGTACGGCGAACCTCTTGCTCGAGTTTCTTTCCATTGGTCTTTTCTTTGTGCTGCAGGCGTTCCAGAGCCCGGCCAAGAACGGCTACATGAAGGAACTGGTGGGAGTCCGTTCCCTGACCCAGGGGAGCGGTATCCTGATGATTATCCTGTTCGTGGCCCTGGTGCTGAGTGGAGGCGTTACCGCCTACGCCTATGAGCGGATGCTCCCTGTGGCAGGGAATCTTTCGGAGGCGCTCCAGACATTCGCCCTTGTGGGGATAACCCTCGTGGCTCTTGAAATTTTCGGAATCCTGTTCACCTTCGGGCTTCCGCCTATTGGCGCCTACGATGCCGAGCTGAAATTCCCCTGGAAGCGTTACTGGAACCTGCTGTTTGCCCGCCGCAAGCTGAGCAAGCTCTGGGTGAATCGGGCGCTCCGCCAGTCCATTATCGGGCTTTCCATGTTCTGGGTCATGATATTCCTACTGGTGTTTGTCATCCAGGACCTGTTCGGTTCGGGTTCGCTCTTTAACCGGGATATCTTGGCCAACTACGCCATCTTCGGAACGGCCCTGGGTCTTGTGGTGGGCATCGTCTTTGCCATGCGCATGTCCAGGAACTTTATCGAGACCGGGCTTATCCCCATGGGTACCGCCGGGGCGGCCATCCTCATCTTCCTGATTCCCTTTATCCCCAGGCCCTACAACGCCATCGCCTTTACCCTGCTGGGGTTCTGTGGCGGCATCTACATGATTCCCATGTTCTCCATGCTGCTGTACCATACCAAGCCCAGGTCGGCGGGCCACGTGCTTTCGGTGGCCAACGGGGTGCAAAACCTTTGTATCCTCCTCTTTGAAATCGTGGCCGTTGTCCTTATCCGGTTCTTGAACTTGGACCGGATGAGCCTGTTCTTTATTCTGGGTATCGTGTGCCTGGGCGGCACCATTTGGGCCCTGATGGCCATGCCCCATACGCTGCTTCGTCAGCTGATGCGCTCGGTGCTTTCGTTCCATTACAAGTTCCTGGTGTCTGGCGTGGAGCGTATTCCTTGGGAAGGCCCGGTGCTTTTGGTGGGTAACCACATTTCTTATGTGGACTGGGCCATGATCCAGATGGCAAGCCCCCGCCCCTTGCGCTTTGTGATTACCAAGCGGCCTTTTGAAAAGTGGTACGTGCGTCTGCTCCTTTCACAGATGCGGACCATCGAGCTGGACATTGCACACCCGGAGTCCGCCATGAAGGAGGCCCGGGAGGCCCTGCTCCGGGGCGAGGCCGTGGTGATGTTCCCCGAGAACACCATGACCGCCACGGGCAACATGAGCCGTTTCCGCCTGGACTATTCCGACGCCATCAAGGACGTACACCACCTGAAGCTCTTGCCGTTCTATGTGCAGGGGCTGTGGGGGAGCAGTTACTCCCAGGCGGGTTCCGGCTTCAAGGATTTAATCCATAGCGAAGGCCGTGTCATCTCCGTAGCCTTTGGCGAAGAACTTCCCCTGGATGCGGATGCGGTTACGGTCCAGCGGGCCGTGCAGGAACTTTCTATTACGGCATGGACATCTTATATCCGGCTGCTCCGTCCGGTGGCTTCTGCCTGGATACGCACGGTCAAGCGTATCGGGAGCGGACCTTCGGTCTATAGTCCCGACGGCCACCACCTGGCGGCAAACGCCCTTGCGGCGGCTTCCTTGACTTTTGCCAAGATGATTGACGGTCTTACCAAGGGCGAAAAGAACGTGGGCGTGCTGATTCCGCCTTCGGGCCCGGGCATCATCGTGAACATGGCCTGCCTCATCAAGGGCAAGACGGTCTATAACCTGAACTACACCAACACGCCGGAGACCATGGACTACTGCTGTAACGTGGCCGACGTGAAGACCATCATTACCGCCCGGGTGTTTATCGACAAGCTGAAGCAGAAGGGACTCCCCATGGAGAAACTTCTGGACAAGTACAAGGTCTATTACATGGAAGACCTGAAGGAAAAGCTGAAAAAGCCCGCCCTGGTGCTGAACTTCTTGCGGGTGATGCTGCTTCCGGCCTGGTACCTGGAACTTCGGTTCTTCAAGAAGGTCTCCCTGGACGATGTGGCGACGATTATTTTCAGTTCCGGTTCCGAGGGTCGCCCCAAGGGAGTGGAACTGACCCACTTCAACTTGATGGGTAACATCAAGCAGTGCGAAAGCGTGCTGAACCCCGGCTCCGACGACGTGTTCCTGGGGTCGCTCCCGCTGTTCCATGCCTTCGGGTTCTCCATCACTACCATGCTCTGCCTGGTGGACGGCGTGCCGGTGGCTACTTGCCCCGACCCCACGGATGCAAGGCTTGTGTCCCGCATGTGCGCCCAGTTCAAGGTGACCATCATGGTGGCCACGGGCACCTTCTTGCGGATGTGGGGCATGAACCGTGCGGTGCACCCGCTGATGTTTGGTCATGTGCGGAGCATCTACGCCGGAGCCGAAAAGATTCGCGAAGATGTGCGCCAGCTATACCGCACCAAGTTCAAGCTGGAAATTTTCGAAGGTTTCGGCTGTACCGAGACCACCCCCGTGGCGGCGGTAAACACCAAGGACGTTCTGATGGACGACTACAAGACGGTGCTGCAGGGCAACAAGCCGGGGACCGTGGGGGCGCCACTGCCTGGAACCCAGTTCCGCATTGTGGACCCGGACACCATGGAAGAGCTGCCCATCGGTAGCGACGGATTGATTCTCATCGGTGGCGCCCAGATTATGAAGGGGTACCTGAAGGACCCGGAACGCACCGCCCAGGCCATAGCCGTCATCAACGGCAAACGCTGGTACAAGACCGGCGACAAGGGCCATGTGGACGAAGACGGCTACCTGACCATCGTGGACCGCTACAGCCGATTTGCAAAGCTTGGCGGCGAGATGGTGAGCCTCGGCTCCGTGGACTTCAAGATTTCGGAAAACGCCATGTTCGACGAGATCGACCATTTTGCCGTGGCCGTCCCCGACGGGTCCAAGGGCGAAAAGATTGTGCTGGTCTATGCCGGCGAAAAGTCCGAAGACGAGGTGAAGGACATGCTCCGCCAGATAGGGCTTCCGCCCCTGATGGTGCCTGGCGCCGTGGTGAAGGTGGAAAGCCTGCCCAAGCTGGGCAGCGGCAAGTGCGATTTCCAGACCGGCAAGAAGATTGCCATGGAAAGGCTAGGGTCTAGGGGGTAGGATTTAGGGACTAGGATTTAGGGGCTAGGATCTAGGGGCCGCTGGTCGCAAGAGGTAAAGTGGTCGGTAAACAGTGGTTAGGACAGTGGGTCTCAAGAGGTGTCATCCTCGCTGTCATTCTGGAGCCACGGTGTGGCGATAGAATCACGAGGATCTGCTTGAGGAGTTGGTGATTTAGGTCGGTTGTTTAGAATGTGAAACGAGAAGTGTAAAATGAAAAAGGATAAAGAAAAGAAAAATGCTTTGAAGGAGTGGTTCAAGTCGTTGAACCTGGGGAAACCCCAGGGGCTCATGCTTGTAGTCACCCTGATTGTGCTGGTCATAGCATTCCTTATTTTTAACGGGACCTCCGTGGCTACGGCCCGCAAGTGGGATATCGAATGGGGCTATTACGCCATCCTTTCCACGTTTGTGGTGGGCCTCGTAGGCGTCGTGGTGAACCTGCCCTTTATCGCCAAGCATATCCGCGGGTATTTGCCTGGCGGCAAGAGCCTTTGCGGGCTGGCCGTGCTGCTCCTGGTGTTTTCCGTATTCATGTTCGGAAACATCGGGAACAGCCATCGGGTGCTGAGCGACGAGACCAGCTGGGAATCCATGGGCTTGCAGATGTACTTCCAGCACTCCGGCGGTATCTGCAACGAAGGTATCTGGAAAGACGGCAACCTGGAATGTACCGACGAGGTGAACAACTTCAAGGGCAAGGCCCTCGGCTTTGTGTATTCCCTAGTGTTCAACTTCATGGAACCCAACAGGGATACCGCCCTGTTGGTGAACTACCCCTTCTACATCCTGAGCCTGATTTTCTTTTTCTTTGCGCTGTGCAGATGGTTCAAGAGTGAGCCTTTGGCGCTTGCGGCCACGGCGTTCCTGGGCGGCATGCCCATATTCCTTTTGCAGGCACGCTCTGCCTCCACAGAGGTCCTCTACATCGCCCTCCTGACGGCCTTGATGGCCTGGTACGCCTTTGTGCCGACTAACAAGGTGACCTGGAAACATTTCTTGCTGACCGTGCCCCTGCTTGGCTTCTTTGCACAGACTAGACAGGAAACTGTTTTCGCCTTTATTCCTTTCGCTCTTTACTATTATCGCTATTTCTTGGAAAAACCGTACCGCCTGCCCCTCTTTGTGGCTTCGGTTATTGCGGTGAGTTGGCCCTCCATCAATACCATGGCGGCTTACCGCGGTTATGATTTCCAGGGCGGGGAACACGCTGCCCATTCTCTTGAAAACCTGTGGTTCAACCTGAAGACCAATGTAGAAGTCATGCTGAACCTGAAGACGGATCCGTCTTTTGGCGGCATTCTCGAAAATCCGTTCTACACGTCCTTTACGGTACTCCTGCTGGCATCCACGGTATGGCTCCTGTTCAGGATGGTTTACTCCAGGCGCTATGTTCGTGGCTTTGTTCTCGGGATTTCGTTCTGCATCCAGATTTTTGTCATCTTGCTGAACGTGTCGGGCACCTTCACCATCGACATCAACCAGCGTTACGTGCTGGTGGCCTTGCCCCTGTTCGCTCTCTTGATGGCCCTTGGCCCTTACGACGCCCTGTGCTTTTTCTCCAAGATGAAACCCGACGGCATCGGTCGCCTGGTCCTTGGTGTAGCTGTTGTCATGTCCCTTGGGCTCATGATGTATCATGCGCCGAGTTACAAGGCCAACATGCTCTATTACAAGAACAAATTGCTGAGTGAAGAAGATTTCTTGAATACGGAACTGAAAAAGTATCCTGAGAATTCCATCTACATTTACTCAAGACCCTGGCAGATGCTTGCCTCTGGCCACAGCGCCTTTAGCGAACGGACATTCAAGCGTTGGGATACGGATACCTTTGCCAAGTGGTACCAGGCGTCTGGAGGAAACATCTACCTGGTGCGCGGTCAGGATGGCTACGGTTCGGTGAATCGCCAGAGCCGCGTGGTTGGTTTCAAGACCACCGACCAGATTGACGAAATTCTGGATTCCTACAAGAACGAACGCGTACTCCTGGAACCCAAGCTGTTCGGCTATCCGTTGGTCATTTACCGCATCGACGCCAAGAAGGGTGTGTCCCAGTATGCACAGCGGTTCTCCGTTGCGAACATGGATAGTAACATCGTATCGCTGCACAAGAATTTTGCCGAAGCGGTGGCCTGCTCCTATTCCATCAACGGCAAACCTGAAAAGGAAAAGGTGGTATCCGAAACCCAGGATTTGCTTGTACTGGATTCAACGGATTTTGCCGTGGGTATGAACCGCTTGGAAATGAGGTGCTTGATGCCCGATGCCGACACCTTGACTTTGCATAAGGACCTGTTTGTTGCAGGCGAAGGCGTTGCCCTGGTTTCGGAAATGCCCATGAAGAGTTACCGTCAGGATTGGGGTGAGCCACAAAAAGACCAGACGGTAGAACACAACGGGATAACTCTGGACAAAGAATCCTTCCGCTACGGAATTGGAAGCCACGCCGATGCTGTCCTGGAATACGATATTGCGGGTAGGTTCAGTACGCTTCACGGCGTTATCGGCCTTGACGACGAAAGTGCCTGCGGTGATGGGGCGTTCTTCGTGGTAAAAGGTGACGGTCGCGAACTGTTCCGCTCAAACAAGATGTATTCCACGCAAAAACAGATCATAGAAGTAGATGTGTCCGGAGTCCAGAACCTGCAGCTGGTACTGGAACAGGGAGGCAACAAGGACTGCGATCACGGTGACTGGGCTAACGCATGGCTGGAGGCCAGGTAGTGAAAGTCCTGGTGGCGCCTCTGGACTGGGGACTGGGCCATGCGACCCGTTGTGTCCCGGTCATTAAGGAGTTCCTACGGCAGGGAGCTCAGGTGGAGCTTGCCGTTACGGAATCTTATGCGCCGTTGTACAACGAGATTTTTCCGGAACTGAAAAAACATGTGGCTCCGTCTTATGGCATTGTTTACCCGAAACACGGATTCAACATGGGGCTTTGGCTCCTGAAAAACAGCGTTCATTTGAACAGGGTCGTTGAATACGAACACCACTATGCCGAAGAAATGGTTCGCCGCCACGGGTTCGACATCCTGTTTTCGGACAACCGCTTCGGTTTTTATTCGGCGAAGGCGCTTTCCATTTACATGACGCACCAGTGCCGTATTGCGTTCCCGGCACTTTTCTCTAGGTTCGAGGGAATCGGGGTTCATTGGCATCGAAAAAAAATGGAAAACTTCGACCAGGTGTGGATTCCCGATTTAGAAGAGTTCCCCGGTTATGCGGGTGCCATGTCCCATGTGAAATCTTGCCCGGAAAATGTTCGTTATGCAGGCCCGTTGAGCCGTTTTACGGAACTGGATGACTTGCCTGAAATTATGGACGCTACTTCGAAAGATTTGAACGTGGTAGCGGTCGTTTCTGGAGTGGAGCCTGCCCGAAGCGCCTTTGAACGCAGGCTGCGGGAATTACTCTCCGAACTGCCCGGTAATCACGTGATGATTCTCGGGAAACCCGGTGCCGAAAGAAAATCCTGGACCGAAGGAAACATTCAGTTTTTTAGTCATTTAGAATCCTCCGAATTTGCCCGCACCGTCCGGCGTGCCCGCTGGATTATTTCTCGAGGAGGCTATAGCACCATTATGGACATGGCCGTTCTCGGCGCCAGCTGTATCTTTGTGCCCACGCCTGGGCAGTATGAACAGGTGGTGCTCGCCAAAAGTCTTTCCCGGGCGGGTTACGCGGTAGAAATTCCTGCGGCAAAACTGAACCTGGAAACATTGCAGACCGCCATGGAAACACAGGTCCGCCTGCCGAAACCGCCTTCACAGAACTTGCTCACCCCCTTGGTACAGGAGGCCTTGAAACAGGTATGAATTCTTTTGTTCTCGCATTCCCGTTGACCGTGGCTCAGGACGAACCCTTCGCCGTAACGCCTAATGTCGTAGTAGAAAAAGGGACGGCAAGCCTGATGGTGCCTGGCTGTACCTTGAGTTTCAAGGTGGTCCGCAAGGAGGCAACTCCGGGACTTTCCGAGATTTTCAAGGAACATCAGGATATTTCTGCAGAAGAGGCTACTGCCATCGATTCCCACAAGTCACTGCTGTTCTTGCTAGGGAGCTTGAAAAGCCCTGCGGACTTGACTATGGTGAATACCGCTATCTTGAAGGTGCTTTCGGCGGGAGCCTTGGGCGTGTACATGCAGCAGAGTGGCGCCGCCTGGACCGCAGAAGCCTTCCGTGAAGAATTGGGCGACGCCCAGTTCCCGATGGACCCCTGGATGAATTACCTGGAAGGCCCGGACGTGCTTTACACCTTGGGCCTTGAAACCTTTGCCCTGCCGGACCTGTGCATCTCGAAAGCTTCGGATGGCACAGACCCTCGCGAAGTCCTGAGCGTGGTGGCCGACAGCCTGTTTGTGGAAGGTGTCAGCTCCAAGTCTGGGACCGAAGTGGACTGCGGCGAGTGCGGAGTTTACGCCTTGCGGCAAGAGACGAAAAGCCCCTTCGCCAAGGACGACCCGGAATACAACCGCCAGGGAATCATGCGCCTTTTGAAACGCTAGCCATTTAAATTATATTGCTCACCATGATAGATATTTACGCCTTGTCAAAGAACCCTCTTGTATTCCAGAAACAGCGGACCATCACGTCGGCCTATATCGATGTGTCCGGAAAGATGGGCCTTGCCCAGACGGTGCTTATGGTCCAGGACAATATCACCGAAAATTTCGGTGCCATGAAGATGGACAATTTTGTGGTGAAGGAGAAGGGCGGTTTCTGGGTGGTTTACAAGGCCAAGTTCAAGTTTTTCAGGCGCCCGTACTGGCGGGACAAGGTGGTCACCACGTCGTTTCCGGCGGATAACCAGCTGATTAGGCTCAACGAGAACACCGCCATCACTACGACCGAGGGCGAGCCCATCATTTTGGCCAAGCAGGAAATGTGCTGCCTCAGTTTTGAAAACCACCGCCCTCTGCGGCTCTCGTCGGTGGATTTTCCGACGGAAGGTTTTCCGGAGACCCTCGATGCTTCGGAATTCGACCGTTTCCACGTTAAGCCGGAAGAATACCAGGAAGTTTACCAGCAGAAGGTGCTGCCCCAGCACATCGACATGTCCCACCACATGAACAACATCGAATATGTGAAACTGGCCTTGAACGTATTCGGGACTCCCGACTGGGAACTTTGCAACCCGGCGGCGCTGGAGATTCATTACCTGGGAGAATCCAAAGAAGGCCAGACCCTGCGCATTTTCCGCGCGGACCACAGCGGGGCCACCTACATGCGCATCTTGGATGAGACGGACCGTGCCGTCTTCGAGATGCGTCTTCGCTTGATGTAGCTGTTTTACAGCAATTTTCCGAGAGCCACGATGGCAGCGGTACGGGCCCGGAGCCTCGTGTTCCCCAGGTTCAGGGCGTAACTTTTTCCGCCTGTAAATTCTTTGGTCATGCGGATTTCTTCTGGAGAAAACCCGCCTTCGGGCCCCACCAGAAGGGTCACGGGGGTTGAAGTTGCGTCGCTCTTATTGTCACTGGCAGGATCGGCCGTGAGTTTGTCTGTGACTTCTTTAGGGGCTGTCCTTTCGCCATCTACATCGCAGAGAATCAGGTCGCCACGGTAACTTTTTAGCCATTCCTTGAATTCCACGGGTCCGCGAATTTCGGTAAGCCAAGGTTTTTTGGACTGTTTCAGGCTTACCAGGCTCTTGAGCTCGGAACGGCGGACCAGCTTGTGCAAGTCGGAGTTCTTGGGCTCTTGGGAATAGTCCGTACGCAAGAAGGTAATGCTTGCAATTTCGGTCTGGGCGGCATGGAATACCACTTCTTCCAGGGCATCGTCCTTGAGGCAGGCGATGGCCAGGTTTAGCAGGGGTCTCGCCGGTTTGGGCGTTTCTACCTTGGAGATTTCCACCTGGCAGGCCCTCGGGTCGGCAACCACGATGGTCCCGACTGCAAAGTGGCCCAGTCCGTCGCAAAGTTCCAGAACGTCTCCTTGGGTGGCGCGGCATACCTTTACGGCATGGGCGCTTTCGTTTTCGTCCAGGGTTGCCTTTCCGCATTGGATTTGTGGGCAGTAAAAACGGCTATCGGGAGTCTTCATGGCATCTAAGGTAGCAATTTTTTCTACCTTAGTACCCATGACAGCGCACAAGCCCGTAAAAGTGGTGGTCTTTGACCTGGACGGAACCCTCTACCTGAGTGGCCGTCCGTACCCTGGTGCGGTAGATACCGTGAAGCGGGTGGCCTCAAAAGTGCCCGTTTACTACCTGAGCAACAACACCAGCAAGTCTCCCGTGTTTTACGAGAACCGTCTGAACGTGATGGGGCTTCCTCTTCGCGACGACGGCATTATTTCTGCGCTGACTTTATCCATGACGGCCATACATGAAAAAGGGCTCAAGAACGTCTATTTCTTTGCCAATCCCGAAGTCTTCGAATGGTTTGCCGCCCAGGATCCCTCTCTCAATTTGCGCCCATCTGTAACTGATACGGAATTGGTTTTGGTGGCCTACCACAACAGTTTTGACTACCGGGAACTTTGCGAGCTTTCGTTCCGGGTGCAGCGGGGGATTCCCTTCTGGGTGACCCATACAGATTTCGTGTGCCCCGACGCCCGGGGCCCCGTGCCCGACATCGGGAGTTTCATGGCGCTACTCAAGACGGCTTACGGTGTAGAGCCGGAGCGCAGTTTCGGTAAGCCGAACCCGGCTATGCTATCGGGGCTGTTGAAGACGTATGCTCCCGAAGAAATCCTGTTTGTAGGGGATAGGCTCTATACGGATTTCGAGCTGGCAAAGCGCTCCGGTTGCAGGTTCGTGCTGCCCCTGTGCGGCGAGACCAAGCGCTCGGACGTGGAAAAGCTGGATGTGAAGCCGGAATACGTGGTCGAAAGCGTCAAGGACATCGATTTCGAGGGCTTTTTCGAGGGTCGGTTGTAACGGCCTTCGTGAAAAAATGTATAATAGGGCTAGAGGTTTTTTGATGAACTTGAACTTGAAAAAGTATGTGGCTCCCTTTGGGGTTGCCGTCGCTTGTGGTTTTGTGCTTTCGGCCTGCGGTAGCGATAGCGGTTCTTCCAGTATTGATTTGGAAGATTCTTTTGACATGGTTCTCTCCAAGGCCAGCTACGATTATAATTCAGAAGATTCTACCCTGAAGGTTACTTATCCCGTTTGCAAGGTTGGAACACTGGGAGACCTTGTTTGGAAAAAAGCAAACGAGGATTCGGATTCCACGGCCAAGTTTAAGGCCTACCTGGACGGGAATACGGCGGTGCTCCAGCAAAGAGGGGCTGATAAGCCAAAGCAGTACGATTTTGACGGCGGTAAGTTCCCTACGGGATTCTGGTCCGAGGCGTTGGACAAGAAGGGGCTAAAGTTCCAGCCGGGTTTGGTGTTCGAAAAGGGCGACGCCCTGTCCAGTGTAGTCCGCTATACAGGCGAATGTTACGCCCAGGATTTCAAGGCGAATATGTTCAATAAGAATGCCTCCATTGCCAAGACAGAAAGCGCCCTGGTGAAATTTTACCTAATGTTCCAGCCTGATGACAAGAAAGAAGTTAAGGATGAAAAGGAAGTTCTCAAGAATATTCGCGCGGTGGATTGCGACCGTTTGACCTTGTACAACGACCTTGTGGAAATCGAGGTGGACGAACTGAAGGAATCCTCCGGCGAATTGACGGTTTCTTACGAAGGGGACGAATGCTCCGTGAATTTTGCAATTCGGTACGCCTCGGAAAAGGAAGATTGCAATGCCGCCTACAGCGATTTTGAGAAGGAAAAAGGAAAGGGCGCAGAGGGATTCAACTTTGCCGATTACGGAATGAATGTCGAATATGACGAATACTGTATTGCTCAGCTGATTTTGAATCTGAAGAGAGACAAGAACATCCCTCTAAACCTGAAAAAGTCCGCCTCCTTGAAGTCTGACAGCAGGGATTTTGCCAAGGGCGTTGCCAGTCTCATTCTTTCCGGATTGAAGTAGTTTCCTTTTTTTTCGGAGAAAAAATGCCGCAACGCAAGTGCGGCATTTTTTATTGTTTTTTTGCTCTCGCAAGCACCACCACACCGAAGATGGCGAGCAGCGCTATCGCCAGCGCGCTGACCTTGAGGCAGGCGTGGAAAGGCTTGCTCCGGTATTCCATGCGGATGGTGGATTTTCCCTTGGGCACTTCTACGGCGCGCAAGTTCCCGAAGGCCTTATAGACCTTGGATTCCTTTCCGTTTACATAAGCCTTCCAGTAGGGGTGGTAATTTCCGGCCACCACCATAATGGCGGGGCGGTCGCTTTCGGCTTCGAACACCTGGGTATCCATCTTGGGCTGTTCTACGAGGCGGGCATGTCCTTGGACGATACCGCCTTCTAGGGCTTGCTCAGGATTTTCGGACAGGATGGCCTTTTCCTTGTAGTAGAAAACGTTGGGGTCGTCTTCGGGTTCTGCGGCAACTTCTGTAGGCGCAGCAGTGCTGTCGGCAGTTGCCACGGTGGAGTTTGCGGCCGTAGAATCTGCAACAGGTTCTGCCGCGGGTTCCGGGGCCTTGGGTTTGCGGATGGCGGCTTTCTCCTGCAAGGTCTTGATGGCGTCTTCGTCGCTCATGATGGTGGCGTCTCCGTAGAGGTAGGCTTCTCCCATGGCGGTAGGGATAGGCATGTAGGTCGTGCCCCGCTGGCTATCGAAGATGATAAAGCCGATATTCATCAGGTCCAAGAAGGGGTGGGCCGCTTCGGGATTGTTGATGTTCAGGAGGAAGTTTGCGTTTTGCTGGCCACCACGGAAAGCCCTGTAGCTTGCCAGTTCGTTGTCGTGGAATCCGTCGGCGTTACGCAAGTGATATTGCGGGAAGGCGTTTGCTCCCAGCGCCTTGTTTCTGGAAAGGGAAAGCACGCGGGGCGTGTTCAGACTGTCTGTCTTGAAGGGGGCCTTGACGGCGGCTACTACGGGGTTTGCCGGCTGGAGGTATTCCTTGGCTTCTACGTTCTGGATGAACGCCCCGTCAATGAAGAACAGCTCTACGGCGGCCACGGCGGCAAGGAGTCCTGCTTTCTGGACAATGCCCGCTTTCCACTTGAAGGTAAACAAGGTGGCGGCCACGATTACGAGCACCAGGATGAACCCGGGAATGATTTTCCCTGCGCTCATCTGCATGGCGATTTCGTTCAGGGGCTTGAAATAGGGCGCCGTTATGGAATCTTCCAGCAGTTTCTGTCCGCTCATGAGGAACATTCCAATCAGGGCAAACCCGAGGACCACACCGGCCTGGATAGCGCGATGGGTACCGGGGAGGCCGGCCTTGAAGCTATCGGTGAAGTTGGCTACAGAAAATTCCTTTCCCTGGTCGTCCAGGCTCATGACGCCGAGACATGCTGCGGCATACACCAGGCAGGCGACAAGTCCGAAGGGCCCGATAAAGAGTGTCCAGTTGTAGCGGGCGATGACAACGATGACCAGGAGCAGCACAAACATGACGGCGCCGTGGAACAGGGCGCGGCGATTCTTGATGGATTCGGCAGAGTCATCGGAAATGGCCTTGAGGACCGGGGCGGCCATCATCACGAGCAGCAGGGGCAGCCAGAACAGGGCCATACCGGGGGCACGGAAGTTCTTGACGCCTGGCAAGATGTTGTACCAGAGCTTGAATAGCGGTGAGTGCGCTCCCATGCCGTAGCTCAGGGCAAGGACTGCCCCAAGGCCCCAGAATATGGCCCAGCGGCGCTTGCCGGGCAAGAACAGGCATAGGAATCCCAGCAGGGTGAGAAGTGCTCCTGCGTTGTTGTGATCCAACTTGAATGGGTTGTGTCCCCAATAGAAAGGCGAACCGCCCGAGGACTGGTATTCCTGTACGGTAAATCCTACGAAAGAACTGCCTTCCAGTTTCCCGGCCTTGTCGTCGTATTCATAGACGTCCACCCCGATGAACCCGGGCAGGAGCATCTGGGCCAGTTCCTCTTGATGCAGGGACCAGCTTACGGCATGGCCCAGGTTGGTGTGGTCCCCTTCGCCACGGACGGACTGGGTGGTGGTGTACAGGTAGGGCGGCACTACCTGGAAGCAGCTGATGGCAAGCCCGAAGGCAAGTCCCGCAGCCGCTAGGCCTATACGCTTGCTTTTGGTTTTAAAGGAATCACAATGGAAAAAAGCTTCGTAGAGGGTGTAGAATCCTGCTCCCCACAGGAACAGGTAGGTGAGCTGTAGGTGGCTACCGAGAATCATCCAGGTAATAGAAAGGGCGAGAACAATCAGGTAGGGAAGGCTTCCGTCCCGCACGATTTTACGGATGGCGAGGAGGGCTAACGGCGCAATGGCGAATACCATCATCTTTCCGTCGTGGCCACCGTAGATGTAGGTGAAGTATTCGGGCGAGAAGGCGTAGAGCATGCCGAGAAGAGCGGCCCACCAGCGGTTCCCCGTCAGGTTCCAGGCCAAAAGCATGGCGCTCATGAAGGCCACCCAGACGGTCAAAATAAATTTGAAACCAACGGCACGGGCGGGGTCAGTAAGAAACTGAACCCAAACCAGGGGATGATAGACGTCGGCAAAAAGGGCGTCGATGGTGGGAACACCGCCCAGGCGAGAATCGTCCCATTCCGTGACGACAGCGTTTTCGGCGCGGAGAATACGGCTGCCGATACCGTTCAGCTGGTCGCTGTTCAGCATCAGGGTGTCGGGGTTGAAGGCGAATTCCCGGAAAACAATCAGCAAAACGCCCAGGAAAACCGCGGCTATTACTGCAAAAAATAGGGGTTTCTTGTTCAAAAAGTTCATGCGGATAATATAGAAAAGCACCCGAAGGACGGGTGCACAAAAGGCCGGGTACAAGTCCCGGCGATTCTAAAAAGGGAAGGTCGGCTAGTCGGTGGTGTTCTCGTCGAGGCGTGCCGTACGGATGATCCCGTAAATACCGAGGGCGGAAATCAGGCAGACTGCGATAATGACCGTGATTTTAATGATTTTTCCCATAGGAACTCCTTTTCGTAATAAATCTACCTGTTTTTTTTGAAAAAAGCAATAGCTTGGTGTTTTTTTTCGGAATTTCTTTTGTGTGGCCGTCCCTTGTGAAAAAAAAACGACCGATAATCATCGGTCGCTCAAAAAGACGAACGAGCGGTCGTTACTTTTTATCAGTCCCCGGTGAAGATAATCACCAGCACGGACGCCACAAAGGCGGCGGACACAATCAGGAATTCCCAGGGGTTTTCCATGATGGAGGACTTGGCAGAAGCGGTAGATTCTGCAGGCTGAGCGGCGGCCTCGGCCTTGGCGGCTTCTTCGGCGGCCTTCTTGTCGGCTTCGGACTGGGCGAGGGCGGCGCTGTCAACCGGAGCTTCTTCGGTCTTGGCTTCCAGCACTTCGGCGGAGTCGGCCTTGGCGGTATCTGCGGCGGCTACGGCTTCAGCCGGAGCGGCGGCAGCGGAGTCGGCGGGTGCGGCAGCTTCAGCAGGCTGAGCGGCGGAATCTGCTGGGGCGGCAGCGGCTTCGGCGGGTGCGGCCTCGGCAGCAGGCTGAGCAGCAGAATCAGCAGGAGCAGCTGCGGGAGCAGCAGCTTCGGCGGGAGCGGCTGCAGGAGCGGCGGCGGCTTCAGCAGCCGGGGCAGCAGGAGCAGCTTCGGCAGCGGGTGCCGGTGCGGCCTCAGCAGGAGCGGCAGCTGCGGGAGCGGCGGCTTCAGCAGCCGGGGCAGGAGCAGCAGCCGGAGCGGCGGCTTCGGTCTTTGCAGGAGCGGCAGCGGGGGCTGCGGCGGCAGGCTTTGCGGCATCGGCAGCAAAGGCAACGGCAGAAGCCAGCATGGTTGCCAGCAACAGATTCTTAATCTTCATAGTAATCCTCTCTATGTTTAAACTTTAACGCTCTAAAAATAGCACTTCTTTGTCCGATTTGCTCACTTTTTTTCAAAAAAAATCATTTTGTCCGCTTTTTTTATCCTTTTGTCGCTTTTTTGCTGATTATTGCGGCCTAAAAGAGCCGAAAACGCTCCATTTGGGCATGGAAATTTTATCTTGTAACGTATGAACTGTAAGCCAGGCGTTGCGGGCTGGCGACTGAAGCCCGCTAGAAGGGGTAGGTGGCAACAACGTGCCACCGAGGGGAAGGCTTTCCCCGTAACCCCTAACCCCTAGATCCTAACCCCTAACCCCTAAACTACTATGGCATTCAAATACGAAGCGACCGTGCAGCACGGCGAAGACAAGACTGAATACGTGAACCTCGGCAAGGACGGCATTTCCGTCGCCGAGTTCGAAGGCAAGAAGATTTTGAAGGTCGCCCCCGAGGCGCTGACCAAGATCGCCCAGGCGGCATTCGAGGAAGTGAGTTTTCGGCTCCGCCCGGCCCACACCCAGAAGGTGGCAAAGATTTTGCAGGACCCGGAGGCATCGGACAACGACAAGTTCGTGGCCCTCACGCTTTTGAAGAACGCCTGCGTGGCCGCCAAGGGAATTCTCCCGTTCTGCCAGGACACCGGTACTGCCATCTGTATTTGCCACAAGGGCCAGCAGGTCTGGACCGGCGCCGACGATGCGAAGGCGATTTCTGAAGGTATCTACAATGCTTACACTGGCAAGAACCTACGCTACAGCCAGATTGCGCCCCTCACCATGTACGAGGAGAAGAATACGGCTTGCAACCTTCCGGCCCAGATAGACATCCACGCCGAAGAAGGGGCTGACCTCAAGTTCCTGTTCGTCGCCAAGGGCGGCGGCTCTGCCAACAAGACTTACTACTGGCCCATGACCAAGGCGCTCCTCAACCCCA
>CAMKMX010000002.1 GCA_946414025.1 uncultured Fibrobacter sp. | reverse complement strand
GCCGATGTTGCAGTGCGGCTTGCTTCTATCAAAATGTTCTTTTGCCATTTTATTCTATCTCCGTTTAGTGAGAGCCCAGATCGGGAGTCGGACCCGAGACCTCTTCCTTACCAAGGAAGTGCTCTACCACTGAGCTACCTGGGCATAAGCCCTACGATGCCTTAGACACCGTAGGGCTGATTGTCGTGGGCCGTCGTGGTTTCGAACCACGGTAGGCGTAAGCCAACGGATTTACAGTCCGTCCCCTTTAACCACTCGGGCAACGACCCATTATGTCGAGCCAAAGATAGGAATCGAACCTACGACCGGCTGATTACAAATCAGCTGCTCTACCAGCTGAGCTACTTTGGCAAGTGGACCAAATTTAGTAAGATTTTGGGTGTTTTGTCAATAAAAATCAAGCACTTACGCAAAAAAATTTGCGATTTTTTCTTTTTTTTCAAGAGATTTGTACACAAAAAGGGACTGCAATGTTGATAAGTTGTTGATAGGTTGGGGTGGGTAAAATTTACAAAGTCCACCTTCCATTAGCACAAAAAAAGTTTATATTAAACTCTGTAAAATATCCTCACGGAGAAAACACTATGACAAAGAAAGTTACGGGATTGGCTATCGCCTCCCTCGCCATGGCATTCGCCCTGTACGGTTGTGACTCAAACGGGGGTGGAGTTACTAACGCCAACGAGCCCAACAGCTCCAACTCTTCCGCCAACAACGACCCCAAGTCCAAGGATAGTGACGACACCGAAGACGAGGAAACCGAGACCATCGAAGCCGAAACCCTCGATGATTTGCCCAAGTGCACATCCAAAAAAGAGGGCACCATCGCCACCGTCGAGGACGACGGTCTCGACTACTACTGCTACGACTCCGAATGGATTGGAACCGTAACCACCAAGACAAAGCTGCCCAACTGCACGGCGAAGAAAGAAGGAGACCGCATTTACGTCAAAAAGGACGAAGAAGTCTTCTATTGCAGCGAAGATGGAGAATGGGTCACCACGAACGATGTCGATGACCCTGATGGAGACACCAAATCTTCCAGTTCCAGCAAACCCAAGGAAAAGGTTGTCGAATTCGTTGACGGCGTCATCTGGCAGCCCTCTTATGGAAGACGAGCCTATACTGGCGAAACAGGCATAGACGAATACAACTTCCTGGATGAAGATGCCGAAGGCGAAAATGGCGCTGGCTGGTGGTACAAGTTCCTGGACAACGGCCAGGGCGGATCCTCTACCGCCGTCGGCAAATTCTCGGATGAATCCCTGGTTTTGACCTTTAATCTTGCCTATACAAACTGGGAAGAAAAGATCTGGACTTCGGGTGATGACTACGGGTATTACTACGCCCCCGATCCCTACCCCTTCGCCGGCTTCGGATTCAACCTGAAGAATGACCAGAAGACGACGGATATCACCAGCTTTAGCCAGGGTATCTGCATCACCTACGCCTCATCGACCACGGTCAAGATTGCTATTCCATCCACGGCCACGGATTTGCACGGAATTTCATACGAGTACAACCTCCCCTACTCCACAAGTTCAACAACGGCAAAGGTTCTTTGGTCCAAATTCACGCAGCCGTCCTATGCCGCTGATCAGGGCGCAACTGTAGCCCGTGCCACGGCCCTGGCCAAGGCCTATGCGTTGCAGATTATGTATTCCAACGACCAGTCCGGCGTAACTGACAACTGTGGTGCCAGCCTCAGCACCTGCCAGTCCTATGCTGACGCTTACGGAAGCAGCTCGTTCACGGTTTACAAGATTGAAAAGTACGACGGCACTACCTGCGGTGGTTCCAGCGACTCAGATGACACTCTGTAAGCTTTTCTGATTCATTAGAACACCGACCTTCGGGTCGGTGTTTTTTATTTCCCAAACCTTCTCTAATTTGTATATTTAGACCCATGGAAACTTGCACTTTCAAGCATACAGCACGCATTGACGTGCGCTACGCCGAAACCGACCAGATGGGAATCGTGCACCACGCCGTTTACGCCGTGTGGTTCGAGCAGGCCCGTACCGAATATTTCCGCGAAGCGGGCGCAAGCTACGCCGACATGGAGGCCGAAGGTTTTTCGAGCCCCGTCCTGGAGCTGAACGTCCAGTTCAAGAACCCCACCCACTATGGCGAATTCGTAGATATCGAGACCACCATGGTCCGGGTTGACAGGCTCCGGGTTCGCTTTTTATACAAGGCGACAGTGAACGGCAAGCTATGCACTACGGGCTCTACGCTCCACTGCATGTTGAAAAACGGCAGGCCCACACGGGAACTGCCTTCGGGCTTTGCAAAGTTCGAATTCGTGAACGAGGACGCCTAAGCCTAATGGACCAGCCCCTCGCCGAAAGACTCCGCCCGCAGAACCTGGACGAATTTCTGGGCCAGAACAAGATTCTGGGCGAGCAGAGCCTATTGCGCAAGAGTCTCGAGAACGACAACGTTCCCAGCATGATTTTCTGGGGCCCGCCGGGTTGCGGCAAGACCAGCCTCGCCCACGTAATCCGCCAGCACACCAAGAAAGCCTTCGTGGCTTTATCTGCGGTAGCCAGCGGCGTGAAAGAGGTGAAAGAAGTTTTGGCCGACGCCCGCAAGATGAAGGGCATGTTCAAGGACACCATCCTCTTTATCGACGAAATCCACCGGTTTAACAAGGGCCAGCAAGATGCGCTGCTGGGTGCCGTGGAAGACGGCACGGTGACGCTCATAGGCGCCACCACCGAGAACCCGGGGTTCGAGGTCAACAGCGCACTCCTGAGTCGCTGCCAGCTGATACTGTTTGCGCCCCTGAGCAAAGACGACCTGCGCACGCTGATTTTCAGCGCACTGCGGGACCACCCTCGCGGATTGCAACTGAAGGATGTGGAAGTCGAAGACGCCGTCGTTGAAAAACTCATCGCCCAGTCCGACGGCGACGCCCGCTTTTTGCTGAACCAGATCGAATGGATTGGCAAGAACCTCGGCGACCGCAAGGTCATCGACGAGAAACTCCTGGAAGAATTCCAGTACAAGAAGCCCCTGCGCTACGACAAGAGCGGCGAAGAGCACTACAACCTGATTTCGGCCCTGCACAAGTCGGTGCGCGGATCTGACCCGGATGCCGCCCTCTACTGGTTGCACCGCATGCTGCAGGGCGGCGAAGACCCGCGGTTTATTCTGCGGCGCCTCATGCGCATGAGCATGGAAGATATCGGCCTTGCAGACCCCAACGCGTTACTGCTCGCCACCGCCGCTCGCGAGGCCTACGACTTTATGGGAATCCCCGAAGGACTCATCGCCCTCGACGAACTGGCCGTTTACCTGTCCCTTGCTCCCAAGAGCAACAGCCTGGAGCTGGCGGGAATGAAGGCCGACCAGATTGTAAAACAGACGGGAACGCTCCCTGTGCCTCGTGCCTTCCGCAATTCGGTGACGAAGGTGGGCGAAAAGCTCGGCTACGGGGTCGATTACCAGTACGACCACGACAGTCCGGGCGCATACTCCGCACAGGAACATCTGCCCAAGCAGCTGGAAGGCACCGAGATTTACCAGCCCAAGCCTTACGGAAAGGAAAAGGCGCTTGGAGAAAGGCTCGCGCAATTAAAGCAGATCAAGCGGGAACGGAATTCCAAATAGGGGATTCCCGTCTGGATGACAAGCTGGAAGCGGAATTTCATCGGCACTAAAACTGCCGAAGTAGTCTGATTCTCTCCGGCGTATCGGGGTGGGTGCAGAACATGGTATTCGCCTTGGCCACCCAGCCCGAGAGTTTCATGTCGTTGTCGAATTCCTCGTCGGGATGTATTATGTAGAGTTGGGCCACGTCGCCCCGGTGGACATTGTCAAGACCCGGATTGTCAGAAATTTTCCGCAGGGCAGAGGCCAGGGCCAAAGGGTCTCCACAGAGTTCGGCACCGCCGGCATCGGCCACGTATTCGCGGGTGCGGGAAATGGCCATACGGGTAAGCCAGCTGAAGAAATACCCGACGGTGCTCCATACGATAAGCGCCACCAGGAACAGGATGATTCCGAATATGGCGCCACCGCCGCCGCCATTTTTTTTGCTGCGGTTGGTAGTGCGGCGGCGGGGCCCGGTGAGCAGCCCCATAAGCATCCGCACGGCCATGGACCGGATGGCCGCAAAAATCCCGACGAATACGATACACACCACCATCAGGCGAGTGTCACGGTTCTTGATGTGGGTCAGTTCGTGCCCGATGACGGCGGCCAGTTCCGCATCGTCTAGTTTGTCTATAAGTCCGGTCGTAAGCGTGATTGTGAAAGACGGGACATCTACTCCGCTGGCAAAAGCATTCAACTGGTCATCTTCAACGATATTGATTTGGGGCATCTCGATGCCCCCTGCGATGCAGAGGTTTTCTACCAGGTTATAGACCCGCAGGTTGTCCTTGCGTTCCGTCGGCTTTGCGTGAGTGATGTGGCGGATGATAGCGGTATTCGTGCAGTAGGCGATAATGAACCAGAGCCCCGTCATGCTAAGGGTGAAGGGCATGGCGTCCTTGAAATAATACCAGATGATAGGCCAGTGGAAGGTGGCGGCCTGGGGGCCCGGCGGGCAGGCTCCGTCCCAACAGAACCAGCCGAAAAAATCCAGGGTCATAATCGCCAGGAGAACCATCCCGAGAAGAATCACGGGAAACATGCAGAGCAGGATAACCGTATTGCGGTTATTCCGCCAAATCTGTGTCTGGAGCCCGACGTATTTCATTGTGCAGTGGCTAGTGGTTAGTGATTAGTGGCTAGGGCCGAAGGCGGGGCGTTGCGGGGTGTCCCCGCAGAAGGGGTGGCGAGCAACAAAGTGCGAGCCAGGGGAAGGCTTTCCCCTACCCTATCCACTGCCTACTGTTTACTAATCACAATTAGAACTTCACCTCCGGAGCCTTGTTGAGGGTCTCGCGGTTTTCGGTGGCCTCGTACATGGGGGCGCGCTTGAAGCCGAACATGCCCGCCACGATGTTGCTCGGGAACACCTCGCAGGCGTTGTTCAGTTCGCGGGTGGTGGAATTGAAGAAGCGGCGGGCGGCGGAAAGCTTGTTCTCGATGTCGGCCAGTTCGTTCTGCAACTGCAAGAAGTTCTGGTTGGCCTTCAGTTCGGGGTAGGCTTCCAAAGACACGCGGAGTCCGGCAAGAGCGCCCGACAGGGCCTTGTCGGCGGCAAGTTTCTCGTCGACGGTGGTGGCGTTCATGGCGGCGGCTCGGGCGGCAGTCACCTTTTCAAGGGTTTCCTTTTCATGGGCGGCATAACCCTTGATGGTCTCCACCAGCTGGGGCACCAGGTCATAGCGCTGCTTGAGCTGCACATCGATGTTAGCAAAGGCGTTTTCGCGGTTGTTGCGGAGTTTCACCAGGCCATTGTACATGGCGATGAACCAGCCCACAAGAATTACCACTACTACAAGTACGACGATTCCGACAGTCATAAGGTTCTCCTTTCTGTTGTTCAAAGGAAATGTATATAAAAAAGGAGATCCCCGAACAAGTCGGGGAAGACAAAAAGGGGACAGAACGAAAATTATGGCCTAAACAGGGTCGTTGACGGGCTTACTATAGTCCCGTTCGCCGAAGAGGGCGGTGCCCACGCGGATCATGGTGGAGCCTTCTTCGATGGCCACTTCCAAATCGCCGGTCATGCCCATGGAAAGCTGGTCAAAGTTCGCGAATATGCCACCCTTGGCCAAAAATTTCTGCTGCAGGTTACGGAGGAAAGCGAAACATTCCCGGGAATCTTCGGCCACGCCGGTGTTCTTGCCGATGGTCATGAGTCCCCGGAAACGGAGGTGGGGGAACGCCGTTTCGCCGCGGGCAGCCAAGCCGTTCAAGAAAGTCTCCGCCTCGTGAACGTCCAGTCCACTCTTGGTCTCTTCTTCGCCGGCGTTTACCTGGAAGAGAATATCGAGGATTTTGCCCGCGCCATTCTCTCCGGGGAGAGCCGCACAGACCTTTTCCAGCTTTTCAACAGCTTCGATGCTTGCGATGGAATGGATGCAGTCGGCAACGACGGCCGCCTTCTTGAGCTTATTACTTTGTACAGGACCAATCACGTGGCAGCGGACACGGCTTCCGTCAAGGGCCGTGCGTGGTGTAGAGAACTTGAGTTCCGCTTCCTGGACCCGGTTTTCGCCGAAGTCGGTTGCGCCCAGGCTTATGGCGTTTTCTACAGCCTCTGCCGGGTGGAACTTGCTCACCCAAACGAGTTTGACAGATTCACGGCTACGGCCTGCGATTTTGCAGGCACTTGAAATTCTTGCCTCCAAAGCGGCAAGGTGGGTTCGCATTTCTTCGAGAGTGAATTCCATTTTTACTTCTTCTTTTTGCGCTCCGCCTTCACATCACGTATGGCGGCTTTCAGCGCATCCTTCTTGGCCTGTTCCTCTTCGGGAGTGGGCTTGGTGTCTTCGAGCAGGCGGTCGGCCCATTCGTCCCAGAAACGGCAGCGTTCACCTTCAAGCTTCATCTTGGCGAATTTCACCGGCTCCGTCTCTACGGCAAGGGTCACCATGGATTCCTTGTAGGCCTGGGGGAGCCCCGCCACATGGGCCATTCTCTGCTTGAGTTCTGCCACGGTGGCATCCAGAATGTCCACCTCGAAACGGCGTTCCACGTAACGGCGGGCGATAAACCCGAGGGCCATAAAGTAGTCGCCCTGATTCCCTTCGGCCAGATAGTTCTTCTGGCGCAGTTCCTTGAGGGCGAGCACCGCCTCTTCGTAGGGCGGAAGCCTGGGGGCCGCACCCACCTTCGCAAACTTTTTATGGAGGAACCAGCCGAGAACCACCAGCACGATTACGCCGAGGACAATGAGCAAGATGAAAAGCCACTGCGGGAGCCTGGGGTCGTCCAGGGGGTCTTCGGCCTCCAAAATATCCGTCTCTTCGCCGGTGGTGCGCATGGAGACTTTAACCGCCACGGGGTCCGTATTCACCTTGACCGTATCGCTACCGACAACGGCCTGGACCTGCTGGGGCGCAATCAGAAAGTCGCCGCTCACGAAGGTGTTGAGGGTCGCCTGCCATACAAACTTGGCGGAACCCTTGGGCATGCCCTCGGTGACCTTCTCGTTTTTCATTTCCTTGACTTCGAAACTGCCCAAATTCCCGACAAAGCTGGGCAGATCCACGACAGCGTTTTCGGGAGCGGTAACCTGGATTTCGTAATTGAACATGTCGCCCACGAACACCTGGGCGTTATCCACGTTTGCCTTGACCGAGACATCAAAGGCAAAGGCCGGCACGGCAAACGCAAATGCAAGAACTAGGGCAAAAAAGGCTGAAAAACGGAACATACGAACCTCTACACATAAGAATATACAAAAATACGTTCAAAAAAGACCAACCAAAGACGGTCTTTGTTCTTGCTAGACGGCGTGTCGGAGCACGAACAAACGAACAAAATATCTATATTTTCACCCGCGTATGTGCAAACGGCAATCTTGCAACGTTTTTAAGGCTTTGGTGTTGGCAATCCTCTTGCCATTCTATGCAAACGCGCAAGGTTCAGATTCTACGGCGGTGGCACAGCCCGATTCGGCAGCTACCACACCGGAAAAGCCCGCCGCAAAACCAGACACGTCTGGTTTCACAAGCGCCTTCGAGAACACCTTCTCCATTATCACGCTGGTGCTCCCCCACAATTCCCTCAGGAATTCCAAGACGCTGCACAACTGGCCCTTCATTGCCTTTTCTGTGCCGGCGTGGGCTCTCAATTTCAACATTCAGAAAAATATGGGACCCCTCCTTACCCTGAAGGGGGCTTCTGGAGGGAATCTCGGATTCGAAGGAATCAACCTCCGCGCAGGAGTCAGCCTGGAACTGATTCACCTACTAGAGCTTGGCGTCCAGGGATTGGGCGGGACCGCTATCAACTACGGCGAGACCGCCACCTTCATGGGCGTTTACGACCCTGAAAAAAGGGATTACCGTCAAGACGTGACATTTACCGAATACCTTTACGGCATCAACTACCACGGTGCACTGACCCTCCCCCTGCTTGCCTTTTTGCCCAAGTCCGACTGGACCAAGATTATCTTGAAAGGCACGGCCGAATACATCTACTCCGGCTACACCGGCGCCGAAGACAAACAGGTCTGGAAGGCCGGGGGCCAGGACATGGTAAACGGTTTCAGGTACAAGTACGGCGGCACCCTCATCTACATGCTGCCCTTTAAGCGGGTGCCCATGTTCATGTTCGCCGCCACCGTAAGCGCCTTCAAGCACGCCTACGACTTTGACGACACCTACAAGGATTACAATCCCGGATTCAAGACCGTAAGCCTCACTCCCATGGCATCGGTCAAGATTAGCGAAAAATGGAACGGCATGTTGATGGCCGTCGTTTCAAGGGACCGCGTGTTCGAAAATCGCCGTTACCCCACCACGGAGGAACTGTTGCAAAAGCAGGTCGATAGCGAATGGGACTTGCGGATGGTCATGTTCATCGCCAGCAGGAAATTCTAGCAATTTCTATCTTTGGCGACACACGTAGCAACAGTTTGCCACGTCGTCCAATATGAATATTGCTCTTATTGTCTACCTCATTTTTTTGATCTTTATTGCCGCCCGAAGTGCGCGGCACGTGAAGGACATTCCCGACTTTTTCGTGGCGCGCAAGGGAGCTTCGGCTAAAGCTGTTGCAGGGAGCCTTGTGGCGACCATTCTAGGCGGGTCGGCTGTGATTGGAGCCATTGATTCCGGTGCTAGGCTGGGTGGGGCCGCCACCTGGTTCATGCTTGTGGGGGCCCTCGGGCTATTGGCCCTGATTCCCTTTGCAGGCCGCGCCTACCAACACGGGAAATACGCCCTCCCCGACCTGGTGGAATCGCTATACGGCAAGGGCCCGCGACTGGTAGCATCCTTGGTGATACCGGTCGCGTGGACCGGCATTGTTGCCGCCCAAATCATTGCGGCGGCAAAACTCCTGATGACTTTCACGGCTCTTAGCTATACCGCGGCGGCGATTGTGGCCGCGGCGGTCTTTACGGGATACACCCTTGCAGGGGGCCAGCTTTCCATTTTGCGGACGGACTTTCTGCAGGCCTGCCTGATTGTCCTCGGGCTTGTGGTTCTGGCAGGGTTCGCCCTTTTCGGCGGAAATCCTGAAAATGCCGCACCGTCGCTTTCTGCAATCCTACAGGGTGCCCCCGCCTTCCCCTTCAACACGAACTTTTCTCCCCTCGACCTGTTCCTGCTGATACTCACCTACGGCACCACCTATACGGCAGGGCCCGACATTTTCAGCCGCATGTTCTGTGCCAAGGATACGGCCACGGCAAAAAAGGCCGTCTTCACGGCGGCAGCAATCCTTGTGCCCGTGGCCTTTGTCATCGGGTTCCTGGCGGTTTATGGCGTGGGCCTCGGCGATGTGCAGGGGGCCCGCATTACCGCCATCGCCAATGCGGTTCTGCCGCAACCCTTGATACCCCTGATTGCCCTGGCGCTGTTGAGCGTGGTTCTTTCCAGTGCGGACACCACGTTGTTGAGCAGTTCCGTTATCATATGCAGGCTGATTCGTCTTGGTTCAACTGATAAGGAGATCCCCGTGATTCTATCGCCACTGCGTGGCTCCAGAATGACAGCGGGGATGACAATGAAGAACGCGAGGATGACGCCGCTTACAAAAGCGCGCATCGTCATTCTGTTGAACGGAATCGTAGCACTCCTGCTGGCGCTGGTATTTACCGACATCATCGGGACACTGCTGCTCGCGCTGGCCGTTTATGCGGGAGCCTTCACCGTTCCCATCTTGTGGGGACTTCTCGGGCACAAGGCAAAGCCGAAATTCGTGGCGGTGGCCATTGTGACAGGAGGTGTTCTCGCCCTGGCCGGAAAACTCTGCCCCGCTTTGCCGGGGCCTTTGGGCGGCCATACCGGCGACATCTTGATGATTGCGGCTTTCGTGGTGAACGGGATAGTGCTTGCGGTTGGGCGGGAACATCTATCTAAGCAGGTATAAAAAGTATGAATCCTCTCCTTGATGATAGGAGATGCCCGCTAAGGTTGGTGAGCGACGCCGAACCACGCGGGCATGACAACGTAAAGTGCGAGAATGATGTAAAGCCCTAGCGGTTCAGCAGCCTCTGGCTGCGGAGGGCTGCCGTAGGGTGTTCCCGATAGAAAAGCGCAAACAGGGGCGTGTAGGGAATCTCCCTTGCGACAAGTTCGCGCATGGCGTCTTTGGCCATTTTCTTGCCAAGCTTTTTGTAGGCATAGTTGTCGGCCTCGAATTCCTGGCCCCAGCAGGACCAGTGGAAAAACAGCTTGAAGGGAATCGCCACCAGATGGAGCCACAGCACGGACTGCCACCAGGGTAGCCCAAGACGCACCACCAAAAACAGCAGGAATCCAACCGCAAGGCACAGCAGGATTACCTTCAGCAGGTTCCGCAGAATCCCGTGCTTCAATTCACGATGGGCCTTTTCGTGCTCTTCCACAAAACGGTCTTCGGGCACCTCCCGCCTACTTTCGGGCAGGGGCACTATGTCGTTCAATAAAGGAATCAGGCGCAAAAGCGCAAGCACACCGCCACGCAGCTGGGTTACGCGCCTCTCGCGAATTTCCAGCACAGCCCGCGTCGCAATCTCCAGCGCAAGCAACGCAAACAAAAGCACAGGATAATCCATCGGGAGCTAGCCCAGGTTTTTCAGCACGGCGCTCAGGCGTTTCACAGATTCCTCGAAGCGGTTCTTCTCCCATTCGGCAAAATTCTTGTCGATGGGGTGAGCGCTCTCGTAATCGTCGAAGATTTCCTTGCCACGAGCAATGTCCTTGTCAAGCCCGTGGGCCACGCTGTCGAACCATTCCTTTTCCAGAGTGCGGTAGCGCTTGACCAGTTCATCAAAGGTGGCAGGCATAGGCACCACCCGCGAAACTTCCCGGTTCAGGTCGCCCGAAAGCAGGCGACGGAGTTCCCGCGGGGGCTGCAGCGCCAGGGAGGCGTCGTTTTCCACCAGGGCTATCATCTGGTCCAGCACGTAGCGTTCCAGGTATTCCCCGTAGGTCTTCAGGGCCTTCTGGCGGACCCGTTCCCGCAAGAAGTTTTCGCCCAGGCCGTCGATGTGTTCCTTGGTATAAACGTCTTGAACCTGGTTCACCTGCAAGCGGCAGTATGCGTCAAACGCATAGTGAACCGTTTCCGCCCCGTAAAGGCTAAAGTAGGAATTGGGCACAGCGCCCTTGCCCCGCTGGGCATACTTGTAGATGTTGCGGTCCAGGGCGTAGGCGTTCCGGGCGTAATTCCAGGCGGGCAAAATCTCGTTCAGGCGGGCAGGCACTCCCATCAGTTGCGGGTCACCGGAGCGAATCAGGGAGAAGGGGAACTTGACCCTCTGGGGCATAGTGGTCACACCGCTTGCAATCAGGGTAAAGGGAGATTCCCTATAGTTGGCGGGGAACTTCACGTTCACTCCAAGACCAAAGAACATTCCCTGGCCGGGCATAATTTCCTGGTCAGGCATACGTCCCGTGTGGTTGCTCCCTACGTTGGCGCCATAGCCCAGGTTTCCGCAACCGTCGGGCCACAGGGCCGCAATCAGCAGGGAATGGTGGTGCATCTGGGTCAAGGGACCCATGTAGGAACTGTTCACCTCGCCCTCTTCGATATGGCAGCAGGGCGCCACAATAGAAGACTTCACGATAGCCTTGCAGCCTACCTTTGACCGGCTCATCAGCACAGAACGCTGAACCTCGGCACCGGTATGGACCTTCACGCCCATCTGCAAGTCAGAATTCTCGATAATCACGGAATCGTAAATGTGGGTGGATTCTTCCAGGGAGCTGAGGATAATGGTGTTGCGGATCTTGGCCGCCCCTTCTACGCGGGCATGGGCCCCAATCCAGCTGTTGCGCACAATATTGGTGTTACTCACCACCGCGCCCTTGCCCACCACGCCAAAGGGGAGCGAAATTTCTTCGCGGAAATTTTTCAGCTGTTCCTCGAAGGACTGCTGCACGTCGGATTCCGCCTTGTGGAAAAGTTGCGCCTCTACCAGGTCCATGGTAATGTCCGGGAACACGAAAAGCTCCCGACCGCCCATCTCGTTACCCACCGACATGGTAGAACCGATCATGAAGTTGATCTTGCCGCTGCTGACCAAAGTCCCCACGTTGTGGACCACGGCGCTGCTCCGCACCAGCACGTTAGAAAGCATGGACACCTTATAAACCAGGGCGTTTTCCACGATGCAATTGTGGACCAGGCTGTCATAAATTCCCGTAGGGAACGAAACGTCGCCGGGCAAAAGAAGAGTGCCGTAAAAAGCAGGCAGGCGGACATCGCCCATAAACACGGAGCGCTGCACGCGGGCGGGGTCAAAATTGGGCTCCACCAGTACACGGTTCCAGTCCTCGCAACGGTTGCCGTTTTTTTCCAGGGTGGTAACCTCTTCGGCGGTCAGGTTGCGCAATTTCGCGACAGACGCCTTGATGGCCCTGAAATTTTCGGCCAGCGACGACAAATCGCTTGCCTTCAGCACTTTTTTCAACTTCAACAATCTTTGCATGCCCTAAAAATAGACTAAATTATGGGCGATGATGAAGGAAACCCTCTTCGAAATTATTCGAAAATGCCGTTTTAATATTTCCATCTACACCGCGGAAATATTCGAAAGGCGCTGTCAAGAAGAAATTATCCGCAGCGACGAGGATAAGAGTTCCTTCGTTTACCTCGAATTTGACTTCAAGACCATCAAAGAAATGCTCAAGACCGACGAGCAGAACGAAATCTTCTGGGAAGTGTTCCTGGAATCCCTGACCAAGAACAGCCGCGGAAGCGACATCATCGGGTTCCTGGAGAACAACTCCGGTCTGGGCATGCTGCTGCTGGACTCCAAGCTGGAAGGCTGGAACCGCGTCCGTGGCCGTATAGAGCAGATTGCCCAGAGGCGCGAATTCAGCGCCATCTCCCTGATTCTGCCCAACGCCGTGCGCCCCATCGTTTACCCCGCCTGCATCCAAGACGAAAGCGAAGCCGCCAAGACGGGAACCTAAGATGAAAGTCCTGGTCATTGGCTCCGTCTATCCGCGGTTCCACGAAGACGCCGAAGTCCCCTGGCTGCGCACCTCCATCGCCCACCTGAAAAAGGCGGGCCTACAGGTGCAGGTTCTCGCCCCCGCCTACAAGGGGCTGAAATCCCACGAAATCGACGGTGTGCCGGTGAACCGTTTCCGCTACGCGCCTGCGAACCTGGAGATGCTCACCCACGAAGAAGGCGCACCCTCCAAGATGGCAAGCAAGCCCTGGCTGCAACTCCTCGCCATCCCCTACATCATCAGCGGATTTTTCAAGTGCCTTGCCATCTGCCGCAAGTGGCGTCCTGACATCATCCACGCCCACTGGCCATTCCCCCACGCCTACATCGCCCTCGGGGCTGCCAAGTTGTTCAAAATCCCGCTGGTCCTGAATTTTCACGGAGCGGAACTTTTGCTCATCCGCAAAAAGAAATGGGTGAAACCCCTCCTGAAATTCGCCATCGGGCAGGCCCAGGCCGTGTTCGCCAACTCCAGCTTTACCGCCGGCAAGATCAAGGCCATCCGGAACGTAGACGTGGAATGGAGTCCGTACGGGACTACCCTAGACGAGAGACGAGAGACGAGAGACGAGAAGCGAGAGACAATGGAAGGGGAACGCCTCCCCCTCGCTCCAGCCTCGGCTTCCGCTACCCCCTCACCTAGGGGAGACTCCCCTAAAACCCCCGAACCTCACGCCATAAACGGCAAATTCAAGATCCTGTTCGTAGGGCGGCACATCGAGCGCAAGGGCATCTGCTACCTCATCGAAGCCGCCAAGTACCTGCCCAGGGACCAGTTCGAAATCCGCATCGTGGGCGTGGGAGACCTGACGGAAGAACTGAAAAAGCAAGCCGCCAGCATGCCACCGGAATCTGCCGAAATCATCTTTACGGGCAAGCTTTCGCCGGAGGAACTTGCAAACGAATATAGGACCGCCAACGTCTTTACGCTTCCCGCCATCGTCGATAGCAAGGGCGATACCGAAGGACTGGGCGTAGTGCTCATCGAAGCGATGGAGCTTGGCCTCCCCGTAGTCGCCAGCAACGTCGGAGGGATTCCCGACGTAGTCGTTGACGGCGTCTCGGGCATCCTGGTCCCTGAAAAGTCCCCGGAAGCCCTCGCCAGCGCCTTCAAGAAGCTCTCCTCGGACGCCGGCCTCGTAAGGGACTTACTCGCCGGCGCCCAGAAGCGCATCGAAGAGTGTTTCACCTGGGACGGCATTATCGAACGACAAGTCCAAGCCTACGAAAAGTGCCTGAAAAGATAAGTGCCGAAGCGCCTACCCCAATTACACTTCTATCGTCACCCGACTGATTTTATTTTCGTCCTTTTTCACACGGACGATCTTGTCAATCTTGTGTTCCAGTTCGTTCACGTGACTGATAATGCCCACCAGGCGGTTTTCGCCGGCAAGGCCCTGCAAGGTATTGATGGCAAGCTTCAAGCTTTCATCGTCGAGAGAACCGAACCCTTCGTCCACGAACATGGTATCCAGCTGGATTCCACCCGCAGAACTCTGCACCTCGTCGGCAAGGCCCAAGGCAAGGGAAAGGGACGCCAGGAAACTTTCGCCACCGCTCAACGTCTTTACATCGCGCTGCCTGCCGCTGGAATGGTCCAGCACATTCAAGTCAAGACCACTCTGACTCCTGTTATTGGCGGCCTCGATACGGCGAACCAGTTCGTACTGGCCGTTGGAAAGTATGCGAAAACGGATGTTGGCACGGTTCACAATGCGGTCAAAGTAAGACGCCTGCACATAGGTCTCCAGCATCACCTTGCCCTGACCTGAAAGCCCTCCGTTGGCGGTATCGGACAGATTCTTGATCCAGCCGCGTCTGCGGAGCTGCTCGCCCAGCGCACCCACCGTCTTGTCAATCTGTTCAAGTACATTCCGGTTCTGGGCAAGACGGGCAGAAACTTCGTTCTGCAAATGCGCAAGCGCATTGTGCGCTGCGGCGGCCTGTTCACGGCTTGCCTGCAGGGCCGCAAGGTCGTATTCCGGAGCGTCTTCCAGCTGAGATGCAAGCGTTGACTTGCTTGCCTTCAGTTCGTTCACCTGCTTTTCGCATTCAGTAAATGCGGCAGTAGCTTTCTCCAGTTCGCGCTTGGATTCATCAAGTTTTGCCTGGATTTCGCGAATCTGCTTTTCGGCTTCCGTCTTGTTTTCAAAGGGCAGCTTTTTTGAAAGGTCTTCAGCCGCCTTCTTGGAAGACTCCACTTCGGCGCTTAGGCCCGAAATTTGCTTTTCCAGTCCAATTGCCGCGACCTGCATTTTTTCAAGTTCAGTTCGCTTTTCGGGAATCGTTTTTTCCAGGAAAACCTTGCGCTTTTCTCGTTTTTCTTCCTCAGATTTTGCGTATGTCAGCCCATCCATCTTTTTGCGGTTTTCGGCATATTCCCCATTACCCCGTTCCCGGGCGTCTTCCAAACTGCACTCACCGAAAAGTTCCTGCACCAGCGCCTGTACGGCGGTCTGTTTTTCTTCGAATTTTCCCTTTGCCTGCGATGCAAGGCCACTCTTTTCGCCACGGTCAGATTCTAGCCCCGACAAGGCCTTCTTGAGCTGTTCCAGTTCCGCCTGACTGGGAGCATCTACGGACTTGCACGCCTTATGGGGATGGTGCGTAGAACCGCATACCGGACAAGGTTCATTTTCCACCAACGCATCGGCCATAATTCCCGCCTGCTCATTCAAGAAGGCACGGTTTTTCGCCTCGTACTCACACTGCTTTTCTTGATAGGCTTTATCGGCATCGACGTATGCCTTCTTCGCACTTTCAAACGCTTCGCCTAGCGTGGACAATTCCTTGACATTCTTGCCCACCTTCTGCAAGTCCTCCTGTCTTGCCGAAAGCTTTTCGAGCTGAGCTAGCAATTCCTGCTTCTTTGCACCAGCATCACCAAGGTCTTTGAAATCTTTTTCAAGAAGTTCAATATTCGCCTTGAGCGAATCAGAGTCTTCGTGATTCTTCTGGAGCAATCCCTTAAGATTTTTACACTCGATTTCTTTCTTGACTGCGTCGGAGCGGTACGATTCCAGCTTGTCGTATTCCGGAAGTGAATTCCTGAGAGTCGTAATCTGTTCCTGCAATTGGTCCCGTTCCGGCTGTTTGCCTTCGGCAGCAGTTTTTGTGGCCTTCAACGGTTCCAACTTCGGCAAAAGGGTTTCAAGATCACCGGAAGCCTTTTTGAAAGCCTCACGAGTCTTTTCCACATTCTGGGCGCGACCAAGCTCCTTGTCCATATCGGCAAGGCGCCTGCTACTTTCATCAGCTTCAGCCTTCAACTTTTGCGACGATTCGTCATCTTCAGCAAGAAGTGCCTGCACCAGATTACAAACGCCCTGCCAATCCGATACCTGCTTCTGGGTCGCCAAGTTTTTCTGACGTTCCAGCTCCGTCGCATTGGCAGATGTGCCGGAACATTGGACTTGCGCAACCAAGGTGTTTGCAACCGATTCGCTCCCGCTGCAAAGCTTTTCTATTTCAGCAGCCCGCTTCTTGAGTTCCTCCTGCAAGGTGTTGAACTTGTCCGTCTTGAAAATCCTGCGGAAGATTTTCTTGCGTTCGTCGGTGGACGAAAGCAGCACCTTCATAAAGTCGCCCTGGGCAATCATGGCGATTTTCGTAAACTGGTCGCGGTCAATCCCGATGATTTCTTGCACTACGGCAGCAACTTCCTTTTCCTTGCTCACGGAACGGCTCGTTGGCCCTTGTTTACCGCTTGCATCAGGGTAATAGAATGTCACCGATGCAGACTCCTTTGTAAAGCCTTCACCACGAGCCTTGGGGCGTTCGTATTCGGGATTGCGCACCACGCGATATTCCCTGCCTGCATAGACAAAGGTCAAGTCCACAAGTGTTGGAGTTTCGGGTTTTGCATTCAGACAACGGAACAACTTTGCATCATCACGGCTTTCGCCGCTGGCACGGCCAAACAGGGCATAAGTAATGGCATCAAAAAGGGTCGTCTTACCGGCTCCTGTATCGCCCGAAATCAGGTAGAGCCCATTTGCTCCGAGTCTATCCAAATCGATGACCGTACGATCCGCATAAGGGCCAAAAGCAGAAATTACAAGCTTGGTCGGTCTCATTTTTCCTCCCAAATACCATCAATGATGTCCTGCACGAACGAACATTCCTCTTCGTTCAATTCACGCTTGGTCATGTCGCTAAAGAATTCCCCGAAAAGTTCCATCGGGGTCTTCTGCTCCACCTTTCCGTCGCCTACCGTAACATGCTGATTGCGGGTGCGTTCGTTGTCATAATCCAGCATCATCAAGTTCGGGTATATTCCGCGCAATTTCAAGACCGCATCAGGCACGTCATTTTCGTCCGTGAGTTTTACATAAACAAAATCATCGAGTTCAAGGCCTTCGGCCAACTGCCTCCGCTGAAATTCCGGCGAAACAAGCTCTGCAAACGTTCCCTTGATTTCGCGAACATCATGCTTGGGCGTCAGCGGAACCTCTCGAACTTCTATCCCGGCAAGCCCGTCTGCAGATTTTCCCGCAAGTTCCACCAACGTCAAAGATTTCTTGTGGCTTGCTTCCGACAAGGAATACTTGAGAGGTGTACCACTGTAGCGCACGCGGGCGTTTCCAGCAGTATCCTTTGCCACGTTCTGAGGTTTGTGAATATGCCCGAGGGCTACATAGTCAAAGCCATCGAAAACAGAGGCATCCACGTTGTCGAGGCCTCCCACGTTTTCCTCTGAATCGCTCCGTTCGGCACCAGTCACAAACTGGTGTGCCAGAAGCACGTTGCGACGCCCCGGCGTAAAATGCATCTGGGCAATCGCCATACGCATGGCAGAGGTGTAATCCGTCACCTGGTCCCGCTCTTCGTCGCTGCCCAGGCAGGCGCGTACCGTCGCAGGACGCACAAAGGGGAGCATCCACACATCCACCTCGCCAAATTCATCTTGCAAGGTCACGGGAGCAAACTCGCCACTATAAACCGATGACATGTGCACCCCCCGATCTTCCATAAGGCGGCCGCCAAAGGCTATGCGCTCCGCCGAATCGTGGTTTCCACTCAACACAAACACCTTTGTGCCAGTCTCGGATAGCCGCACCAAAAAGTCGTCCAGAACGGCAACCGCCTCGGCGCTGGGCACCGACTTGTCATAAACATCCCCCGCTATCAGGAGCGCATCGGGCTTTTCTCCCCTAACCGCCTCCAGGATGCTCGCCAGGATATGCCTTTGTTCGTCGAGCATCGAATGTTCGCATATGCTTTTCCCGATATGCAAGTCCGCCGTATGTATGAATTTCATTTTTCCTTCTTTTTTCCCGTTAAGGGGCGTTCTTTGACCCGCCCGTAAATATAGTATCGTCATTATGGCACAAAATGTCAAATTTCTCCTTTATTTTTATCTTTCTTTCTATAATAAAGGACTTTATATGACCATAAGCGTTGCCGAATGGACCTGCCCCGAATGCAAAACCAAGAACCGTGAAACCTGTAACGCCTGGATGTACGGCAGCCCTATCAGGCAATGCAAGGCATGCCGTAGCGAATACCTGGACCGGCGATTCCGCGAGGTGGCCATTGACGGTTTTGACCCCCGAAGCAACAACCCAAAATTATATACGAAGGGAGCCTTGTTTCTCCTTGTATTGGCACTGGTTGCCGGAGGTCTTGCCTTCTATCAACACACCAATGGTTACTATTCCGTAAAAGTCCTTGCAGTTGCTGGAGCTTCGGCGCTGGGCTTCCTTGCATGCCTTGTCATGCTCGCCCGTATCAAGATGGGATTCCAGTCCAAGGACAACGAAAAATATATGGTCGAATCCAAAGCCCGACTGGCGGACCCCGCCTATGTGGAGAAACTGAGAAAATACGGCTACAAGGTGTAAACCCGCATATTTCAAGCAAATGAAAAGGCTTTTGATAATAGTTTCTCTGCTCTGGGCAGCCAACGCACTTGCCGAATCGCAAGAGGAACTTTATTATCGTGCACTCAAGGCCGAAGAGGCTGGCGATATTCCCCACGCGCTGGACTTGTTTGATTCAGCGGTGGCGGTATCAGGACCATACACTGCAGAAATTCAAGAGATTATCGATGATTATCAAAGTGTCTTGAAGGAATCCGATGAATACTCCGCAGACGATTCCTCCCAAAATCCCTGGGCGTTTCACACTTACGGCACCATCAATTACAGTGGCCTGCACTATAAGAAAAAAGGAACCTCTGACGCCGAAACAGGAGGCGAAGCCGCCGCATCAATAAACGCATCTGTAGAATACGAATCCCAAAACTGGAGTCACGCGTTAGAATTGAATGTATCGGGAGATTGGTTTATTGACAAAGACGACATGCCCTCCCTGGATACAAACTCCTGGGAAACTTCGGTCGGCATCGGCTACAGTCTCATCGGAAACGCCCTGATTCTGGATATCGGTGCAAGTATAAACTTTTCAGAAAATGAAGAATGGAATCCCGACTTTTATATCTGGGCAGAAAGGTACCTTGCACAAAACGGCAAGCAAAAATTCGGTCTCGCCACTAGCGCCTACAAAAATTTCGACGGCCCAACATCGGCATCATTCTACGGCACGTGGCACCGCTTTGCCAAATACGGATGGAACAGCACCATCTACGCAGGAGCAAGGTATGAATCTGACTCGCTCAGTTCCCTGTATATTCTAAAATGGCTCGGGCCTTCTTTAAGGCCATCTGTTTCGTATAAGTTTAAAACAGACATTTCCGTCGAGACAAAGTTGAACCTGTTCTACGGATTTGTGATTGACGAGCCCGCCACAACCTATGACGGCGTTCAAAAATTCAGCGGTTCCTGGGCATTCAACATCTCATGGAAACCGGGTATGTTCGGAACCTTTATCGGGTTCGAACAACTCTACCGGCATTATCTCAACACATCGGAATACAGCATCGGCTATCCTAAATGGAGCCTCCTGTCCAAATTGAAGGCCGGAATCAGGTGGAATATTTAAAAAGGACGCACGTGGCGCCCTTTTTACTTGACCATATTTTACAAAGATTACTTGTTATGCCCTTTTCCTTTATGTTCTTTGCGGGCTTCCTTATCGGCTTGCTTGGCCTCTTTGCGTTCGGCCTTGCTGATCTCTTTTTCAGCCTTCATGGCTTCCTTATCGGCCTTTTTAGCCTCTTTTTCGGCCTGCTTTGCCTCTTTGCGTTCGGCCTTGCTGATTTCTTTTTCTGCCTTCATGGCTTCTTTATCGGCCTTTTTGGCCTCCTTTTCGGCCTGCTTGGCTTCTTTGCGCTCGGCTCGAGCAGCAGCGCGCTCTTCTTTCAACGCCTTCATTTCGGCCTTGTGATTGGCAATTTCTGCCTTTTTGGCATCCTTGCGCTCAAAGCGCTCCTTGGCGCGGTCGGCCCTGGGGTCCTGCTTTTCGATCGTGCTTGCGGACTCGTCGCCAGAAACCTCCTGCACGGCGGCATTTTCTGTAGCAGAAGTGGTTTCATCTTGGGCAAAAGAGGCGGCCGCAAAGAAGCCTACTAATGCCATTGTCATTGCTGGAATCATTTTCATAATGAACCTCGTGTGTTTAATTCTACCCCCTATGTCTTGAAAATTACCTCATTTTTGGGAGAATTGCGAGGCTTTTTTTCTTGCATTTGAACAGAAAATTTCGGGGAAACCACGCAGCCAAAGGTCAAACGGGAAGAAAGCTCCCATTTTTCAAATAAGCTTGCTATTTTATCCTATTCGGCAAACGTGAAGCGGATTACCCACATGTCGGCATCGCTGCCCGCACGCACGGGCGGCCCCCAGCAGTCCACGCCGGCACTCACCAGCCAGCGGACACCGTCTAGCATACCTTCGCCAAAGGCAAGACGCCACACGAAGTTGATGACGATAGTTCCTGGAAAAAACTGTCCGTCGTGAGTGTGTCCCGAAAGGGCAAAGTCCGGCAAACGACCGGAATATTCCGGCTCGATTCCCTTGGGCTGGTGGTCCATCAGAATCCAGGGACGAACGCTATCATTAGGAACAAGACTTGCCAGAGGAACACGCTCTATCCCGCGAGAGCGGGCCACCTGAAAGTCGGTACGCCCCGTAAAGCAGGCCTGTCCGATACAGGCGCTGGAATCGTCCAGCACCACAAAACCCACCTTGCGCATCCAGGCATCAGGATCTGAACCGCCCCCCTCCTGCATGGATTCGTGATTTCCGTTGATCGCCACGGCAGCAATTTTCGCCTTGGAGGTGAGTTGCCTGAACAGGGAGTCATAACCCCATTCGTCCAGCTGCATCGTGGAAACATCGGCTAGGTCTCCCCCGAAAAGCAGGTAGTCCGGTGCGATGGAATCCACGCTAGCAATCATGCGCTCCAGCTTGGCCCGCCTGAAAAGCGGGTCCACGTGGACATCGCTGAAAAATACCGCCGTAAAACTTTTGGGCAGGGCTTGTTGCACACTGTCAAGTTGAACCGTGCCGGCTTCAGCTTGGGGCTGTTGTACATTGGCGTATTCCGGCAACTTTATCGTTGTCTCGTGTAATACGTAGTGGGAATTGTGGGGAACTCCATAGGCAAACAGCCCGATGGTCAGCAAGACCGTCGCCAAGAACAAAATGCGACTGGCAAGCATCAACATCCGGGGAGGCATCGCCTTTCGCAGAACCATACGGCGGCCCAACCTGAACAAGTCCCACGGGATGTAAAAAAGGAGAGCCTGGCAAAGCCATACCGAAGTGAAGGCTACCACGGCACAGCCAAACAGCGTGTCGCGGAAGAACATGCCTAGGAATATGGAAACAAGAATCCCGAGGGCAATCAACTTACCCTTTTTGCCAGGAGCAACAGGACTCACGTTGGCATAAATCAGGACAAGGCCAGCGACTAGAATGAACAGGAAAATGAACATGTGTCAAAAATAGTAATCCCACAATTTCAGCGGCAGTTTGTTGTTCTCTGGGAGGCCGTCATTATTTGGGATTATATAATTTCTAGTCTTTAAACGAATAGTTCGTCCTTCGTAACGACGCCTTGTGCAATGTTGGAATACATTCCTTGCGAAAGGCCTTCGCTTACAATCATTGTAATCCAGGGTGAATGGCGAAGTCCCGTTTCCTTGGAAAACGCCTCCCTGCGATTCAGCAACTTTTGGTATTCGTCCTTGTCAATAGAATAAGGTGTTTGGCTGTATTTGATTTCGCAGAGGTTGACGATTTTGTCCGCCCGTTCAATGACGAGGTCAATTTGAGCTCCTGGTGTAGAGTTTTTACTGCGCCAAGCGTAGCTGATTGTTGAAATGCCGTCGATTCGCAAAGCCTTTTTGATTTGCAGAATGTGCGACATGCAGATACGTTCAAACGACAGGCCCATCCAGGTATTGATTTCGGGCGTGTTGATATGGTGCTGCCAATAATTGTTTTCCAGTTCGGCCTTTTGGATAAATGTCAACCAGAAAATGCAAAAGAAATCCGCCAGTTGAAAAACGAAATCATTTTTCTTGATTTTCTTTTCGCGGACGGGAATCTTGCGCAGCAGGTCACAATGCACAAGGTCGTCTAGCTTTTTTCCGAGGAATGCGTTGTTCGAAACCTTAAGTGATTCGGCGAGTTCCTTACGAGTTACGCCGTGCTTGCTTTCGCAAAGTTTCTTGACAATTTCAATGTAGCCTTCTGGACGATTGTAGAGGGTTGCAAAAAGGCGCTTGAACTCGCGGCGCATTTTTTCATCGGGGCCGAAGAAAAGTCTGTCGATATTCTGCGTAAAGCTTTCCTTAGGAGAGAGAAGGCTCAAGTAGTAAGGTATGCCTCCGAACGCCATGTAAGCCTGCAAAATGATGTCACGATTCCACTGAAATCCGTTCTCGTTAAAGTACTCTTCGGTTTCTTTTAAGCAGAACGGATGAACGTGAATCTCTTGCGTGATACGGTCGTGAAGGCCGCCCTTGCTATCGACAATATTTGTAATCATCCAGCTTGTAGCACTACCACAGACAATCAAGGTGACGTTACTGAACAGAGATGCCCAGCTGTTCCAGAAATAACCGACGGCCTTGGCGATGCCGGATTTTTTCGCGTCCATTGCAGGGAGTTCGTCCAAAAAAATGACGCATGGAGCCCCACTTTCGACGCGGGGCTTCAAGGCTCTTTTTAGCAACTTGAAAGCTTCCATCCAGTCCTTGGGCTTTTCTTCCATGTCGTAACCGAAATCGTCCATGGAGTCGGAAAATGCAGCTAGTTGATCCTTTTGGGATCCGTCAAGGACTCCCGTCATCTTGAATGCAAAGTCGCTTCCGAAGAGCTGGTTTATCAAAAACGTCTTCCCGACGCGTCGGCGACCATAAAGGGCGACGAATTCAGCTTTAGGGCTGTCCTTTAGCGAAAGGAGTAATTTTTGCTCTTCTATTCTTCCGACAATCTTTTCCATACCTCTAAAATAGCATTTTTTCGTTAAAAAAGTGCTAAAACGATTAAAAATTGTGTCGGTTTAGCACTTTTTCTTTATTTTATTGCTAAAACGATATAAAAAGTGGCCGTTTTAGCACTCCCCGAACTTGGAGAGTTCTTCCATGATGCCGTAGATGGCGTCCGCCTTGGCGTTGTCGCAGTCAATAATCAGGGCTATTTTCTTTTCCGTGTCCATAGTAGGGAATATATGATTTTTTGAGGGGAGCTAATTCTATTTTTTTATCTCTTTCAGTGCGTTCTGTAGCGTTTTTGTTGTGCAACCGAGTTTTTGCGCGGCAATTCCTTGCGTTTCGCATTTATTGCAGGAGTATTCTGCAAATTTATGCTGAAAATGCTTTGTCGCCTCTTGCCAAGATAAGTTTTGGAATTCGGCAAAGTCTTCGATGTTGAAACAATCTGTTATTGGATTATTGTTAAAAGATATATTATGTAATATCTCATTTGTTGTTTTTTTATCTTGCCATGCAATAAACTGGTATGCAATCGTCTGTAGAGAACGGAAGTTTCCTGGTAAATCTGATGTTGTTAAAAAATTTTTCAACAAATCATCCATTGGCGCTTCTATCGGACAGCTGTCCAGTCGAACCGTCTTCCAAACTTCTTTCCAGTCGTCAAAAACATCTTCACGGCATTCACGCAGCGGGGGCAATGCGACTTTATAAAAACTGATTCGATCGTAAAAATCAGGATCCAGTTTTTGACGAAGTTCCTTTTCAGTCAAGTTAGACGCACAAACAAGTTCAATATTAGCCTTTGCTTCTTTTGTATCGCCAAGAATGCGGTAGCGGTGATCCTTATCTTGTAATGTTCGGAGTAGTTTGCGTTGGACATTTTTAGGCAAATCTTGAATTTCGTCTAAGAAAAGGATTTTGCCGTTGGCCTCTTCCAGATATCCCGTTTTGTCGTTGATCGCGCCCGTAAAAGAACCCATCTTGTGACCAAACATTGCTGATTCTGCCAATGTTGAATCCAAGGTACCGCAAGCAACTGTAACAACTTTTTTCTTTTTTATTGATGCTATATACGATTCTACAAGACGACTTTTGCCAATGCCTCGTTCACCCAGCAAAAGCATAGGCACCCCTTGAATACTTGCATAAGCCCTTACTTTTTCTAAAGCCAGTTGTCTTGCTTTTGATTTTGCCTCGGGTTCGTAATAAGGCTCGTTCGGATTTTCCTTTTCATATTTACGGAGTTCGCTTAGGTAAGTGGTAATCGGAAAGTCTACATCATCACAAGAAGTTTCCCCAGTAATACGGTTCTTTTGCGATGAAATCAATTGTGTTCCAGATGAAAATGATCCGGCAGCGTACAGAATAAGCCAAACAGCATGCATCGCGGGGGTGCCAGGAGAAATATTGATAAAGAGATTCTGAATTTTAGCAACAAAGGGTAATACTTTATTGCGGATTTCATCGTAAATTTTCTTGTGATCAGTCGGTTTGTCTAAATCAATGCAAATGGGTTCCAAACAAGGGCATAATTGTTTGATTTCCACAAGTTTTTTTTCTTGAGATGGCTGGTAAAGGTAATAAACCTTGTTTACGATATGTTTTGCTTTTTTTAGGTCTTTTAAAACGTTTTTTATGACCTCTGGGTCGTGATTCTCAGAGGACCATGTTAATAGAGTTACCATATTACTTTTCATAGACAATAGCCTCGCATTTCGTCTTCTTCTTTAGCTCAATGGCCTTTTCCAATTCAGAGTCATCCTGGATAGCGACAACCATTCTTCCGGAGGGCTCCGTGAATATTTTAGGATTATAGGATTCCGTGTCTGCTTGTTGCATTCTTTTTAATAAGGAACCCCGCAATTCATTAGGATTAATCGGGGATCCTTTATCCCGTTTCTTTCTTATCTCCATACTTCCATATTCTAGACGAGGAGGCTCACATTCCCATGAATAACCGATTGTGGCATAAATTTTTTCATCTGAAAGCATAAGTTCGTGCTTTTTGATTTCTTCTTTTGGCTCAAAATTACCGATAAGTTCAAGAGATGGGGAGTGTATTCCGCAATCAAATGTTATAGAGTTTACGATTTCTTTTTTCTTATCAAAATTTGAATCTTTCAACTGAATGACTTCGCCATTCAAATTTCCCAATTTCGTGTTTAATTGGAGTTGCCATCCGGAATTTTCAATCCAGTTATTCAGCATGTCAGAATATGCGCTGATAATCTTCTTCTCTGTTATCAAGGCTCCAACTTCAAAACTCTTGTAGAAGCTAACATCCTCAAAATTTGCAGTCATCATTATTGCTTTAGAATCATCAGCGATGATGCATTTGGCATGCAAGTAACGGAAGCCATATACAGTCGCTCCCGCTTTATGCAAGACTTCTACGGCTTCGTTATTTTTGGGACGTATTCGGGATAAAACTATAACTTTAACGCCTTCTTTGGCCTTCTTGGCAATTTCCTGAACGATATCGTTGCGATTGTCAAATCCAAATGCAGAAACGACGAGTGATTTAGATGCCTTTTTTACCATGCTCAAGCATGCATCATGTAGAGATTTGTTTCCATCTAAGGATGTTACAATAGATTGCGTTGTTTTTGTAGGCAAATCTACAGAAATCATCATTTTTTCTGCAGGTACGAACTGCCTAGAACGCATTTCATGTTTCGCGCAATTCCAAAAAGCATGCTTGAAATAATTCGCGAGCACATCTACTTCTTTTTTTTCTAGAGCATAGTGCATCTCTTCGTTTCTTCCACCAATACCTTCATCAGTGAAATTTCCGGTAGTAATACAGCCTTTAGCATTATTGGTATATGGATCAATGAATACAAATTTTGCATGGTTAGATGGTGCCGAACGGATAAATATTTTCCCAGATAATTCATCCAATAACATAATGTGTGAAACAATGCATTTTTTTGAAAAATCATCTTCCGATTCGTAATTCTTTTCAAGCGTATTTTCAGAGGCTATTAATAAATAAATTCGAGCACCTCTATTTGCTGCACTCTTTACTGCATCAACAACTTTTCTATCCGCCAAAAGGAAGGTTGTTATACAAACCATTTCTTCTGCCTCATCAATACAGTCGCATACAAAATGTTCGGTATTGAAGTGGCTAAGTCTCATATCTTGTTTTTCGCGATTCCATCCGCTAAATGTTTTTGAGGCATTGTCAATTGTTTTGGTCTTAATCATTCAATCCTCCTTAAAGGTTCCAGTCTAGAGTTGCCTGTATAAACATTTTTTTCTCTTTGACTACTTCGCAGTTTTCTAAAATATCTTTCAAGAAATCTTCTTTTCCTATTTCATCTTGCTGCCAATCTAATTTTTGGGAAATTGATTCTGTTAAGACATTAAAATTCTTTTTTGTTAAATAGTTGTTTATTCCATCTATAAACAGCCAACGGAACCATTCGTCTGCATCAGATTCTGTCATCGGCACGACTTCAACAGGAATGGATGTTTCATCCCAATTCCCTACGCTTGTTTGACTTATTGGGCATTTGATTGCCAGATTTCGTTTGATTTCATCGGAAAGGGATTCGGAGTACGGAATTTCAAGTTTTCCGTTTTTATTGAAACATATATCTAGATTCATTAGGTTTAATTTATTTGTTACGGCCTGAGAGATGATGTCCTCTTTTGTCTCTTTCGCCCAACTAGGTAAAGAATCCATTGGATATTCGTGATTTTCATAGTTATAGGAAACACTCTTTTTTGAAACATTCCATTGGATACAAAAGTCCTCTTCTGAGGAAATCCATGGACTTTCTTCTGTATTTATATCAATAATTCGATATTCTTTACCATTAAGTGTTTTTACAATATTTTCAGATTCTAACATAGAACTTATATCGGTATCGTATATTTTTTTTAAATAAAGAGATCGGCTACTCCGTTGTATACAGTTATCCAATTCTTTTCGTAGGTCAAACGGCATCTTGGCTGAGTAAACCTTCTCTATCTTTATGATGCGATTTTCAATGCGAGGATCTGCATCGCAAAATGTAATCATCCATTCGCCTTCTTCGGGAACGAATGCCTTGCCATTTTCAAGATACTTCTTGCCTTCTTCTGTTATCAACATCTCTCCGTTGTCATCTTGAGAAATAAGCCCCTGTGAGAAAGCGGCGTTAATCCATGATTGGGCAACCTTAGTTAAATGGGGGTTACACAAAAGTTCTGAAGCGACCGTATTCGGCGTGAGAACACCTTTCTCCTGCAATAGGTGTAATAAAGGCTTGGGAAACCTACATGGCTTACGCGTCGCAATAGTCGCTTTAACTATATGGGTATGCCGTTTCAAGTATTTATTTAATATCAAGTCGTTTTTCATAATATACCCCTATACAGTTTTCTCGTAGTCAATTTCATCTGTGATATGGTAAAGGAATTCGTTCTGCCGATCTTTTTCCAACGAGTGGTGCAAGGCTTCTCGATTGCCAACAAGAAAACACTGGTACTTGGCTCGTGTTAAGGCAACATTCAAGCGGTTTTGCGACAACAGAAAACTAGTAGGGTAGGATTTAACAAACGAAATGAAGACTAAGTCAGCCTCGTGTCCCTGGAATCTATCGATTGTACACACGTTTAAACGGATTATTTTTTCCCATTGCTTGCGTTTTGGGGCAAAAGCCTTCCATAGTATTCGTTCCTGTCCTTGATAAAAGGAAAGGATTGCCACTTCCCAAATCCCATTGGGCTTTACTTCGGGATTAGGATTCTTTTTTGCCCATTCAACAAACTCCTCCATTTTCTTCATAATCACATGGCATTCGTGAGAGTTTGCGTTTTTTTGTTTTTCGTCTTCCAGTACCGCATGACTTTTCATGCTGCCAGTCCAGAGGATGTGCCTTGAACATGGCCAGAATGTGGAACGAGAACTTGCCATTTTTGCCGATGAATTTAAGGCTTCGTTATTATAGATATACTTTTTGGACAGTTCCGCAATTTCTGGATGCATCCTATGCTGAAAACTTATGCGCTGAGCTCTTGCTTTATACACGTCTTCTGGTAATCCGTTGGTTATGGCGCTTTGAATTTCATGTTCTCCGTTGAATCCATCCTTCAATAGTTCAAGAATCGACGGTAAGGCGACATGGCGTAATCGTTCTATTTGCGGTCTGATATCATTGCCAGAAATTTTTTGCATTAAATCGCATAATTGATTTATTTCGTCATTTAGACGTTCCCTGTTTTTTGACTGTTCACTTTTGCGAAGGTCATAACTAGTCGCTATGCGCCATGACAAATCCGCTTCCCAGGAAGAAGAATCCTGTCTTTTTTTACCTTCTATTAGTTTGTATGCCGACTGCCCTTCTTGTCGGATAAGGTATCTTCCTGTTTTCTGTTGGCGAATCCATTTACATGCGGTATTGATTTTTTCTGCCTTGCCTAAATAGATTACATTTTCATTTCCATCAAATCTATTGCTGCGATCTAAATCAATGTAGGTAGCATGAATTTGAGCGCAGTGCTTTATATAAAGTTCTTTTGTTGTTTTATCATTACACTCGACAAGAACCCCGTGGTGTTCATTTTTGCTCTTAGTTTTAATATGAAAAATATCGCTTGCAATGTTTCTAAGAGTTTCGTCGGCACAATAATACTGCAAATTATTAGAAAGTTCTGCATCGTCTACATAGGGCGAAAGCTGATTCACGTCTCCGACAAGGATCCAGTGTTTTGCCCACATCGCAGGAACGAGGAATTCCTGAAATGTAGTTTTAGAGGCTTCATCTATAATTAGATAGTCGAACGGAGCCATTAAATCGGATGAGTCCTTAATATCAGGGTGTTGCAGGATCCCTATGGTTGTTCCGCAAACGAGATTGGCAGAATCAAGAATTAGACGCATCAATCCATCTGCTGCACCATTTTCGCTTTCCACTAGTTCAATCATTGCGTTGTGAGCGCTATTGCGAACTTTATTTTTTAGTTCCTTGCTTATTCGGTTCTTTTCTTCTTTTACAAATCTTCTTAAGCTGTATTTTTTTGCGATATCCGAAGATATTCGGTCTTCGTTCCGCGCAATTCTTACGGGGATAATTTGTTTACGCCATTCGTTTTTCTCGTCCATCAGCCGTTCTAGAACATTGTCTACGGCAACATGTGTGGAAGCGCATAGTAGAACCCTTTTCCCTTCTGAAATAAGTAATCGAATCGTTTCACAGATTGCACGTGTTTTCCCTGATCCCGGAGGGCCTTCTAAAAAAGCGAATTCAGGAGTATTGAGCACTTTCAGTACAAATTGACGCTGTTCGTCAACACCATCAAAGGAATCGTTGTCTAATAGTTGCCAGTCAACGGAGTCTTTGGTGTATTCCTGCTCAACATCATTCCATAAATTTGTCCATTCGTTATTATCAAGCAATAGTCGAGTTATCGGAGATAAGCGTGGGTTTGGGCTCTCGTAAAGACGGTCAATCGCTTCCAGTTGCTTTTTTAGCTGGTATGTGTCGGGGCGAATCGCTATCCATTTTTTTTGAGGCACTGCGTCCAAGATTAAAGTGTATTCTTCTTCGTTGGAATTGACAACTTGAATTTTTTTGCAGGCTTTGAAATTATCCCATTTGATTTTCATGTTATCTTCTATGGGATCAATTGCGTATAATTGGCTGATATTCTCTTCCGTAAAGAAAACATCTAAATCATCTTTTTCGCTAATGGGATTGAGGCGAATCTTATATAAAGTCCTTTTGTTTTTGACCTTGTCAATTTCGTTATCGGAGCCTTCTTGGTCAGTTTTATTCGTGTTTTCCGTTTCGTCCGTGAACGGAGTCCACTCTGCCTTTTTGACGACATTGCATCTATCAATACATTGTATCTGCCGATTTAGGAAGTCTCGGTATGGCTTCAGTGTCTTGCGCGCTTCGAACGCCATCTTTCCAGAATTCGTGCTTAATGATAAGTAGCTAACTAAACTCATGGTAAGCCTCCATTGTTGGGCCCAATCTTTACTGCAAAAAACGCGCCAGCTTATTTGTCGCGTGCTTTTTCTAAAAATAAGAGATTTCCTATTCGACAATATAAGAAAAAAAATTCTTATTAGAGAAAAATTTTTCTCATCTAGTGACGCTTATCAAAAAAAAGTTGCTTTTTTTTATTCAAAAAGTCCTTTTGGGCAACTGGCACCTTTTTTGCATTGCATTTGCACAACCTTCAATAAAACAGGAATAACGCAATGCAACAGTACATATCCAGTAACAAAAACATCCGCGATTTCGTTCAAAACATTCTTCGTTCTGGTCAATGGGAAATCGTTAGACACGGTAAACACGTCATCTTTCGCCATATAGCGGAGTATGCCAATAAATCTATCGTGGTCCCGAGCACCCCTAGTGATCCAAGGACTTTTGAAAATTTTCGACGGGATTACTATCGCTATTTGCGACAGTATTTCATCCAAGTCGGATGGATTAGAAACGAATCCGTTTCCCAACAATCTTCACCCTTAGCAGCATAAAGGAGGTAATATCTATGTCTAAGCATAACGGACAGCCGCCCATCAATCCTCATGGAGCCGGATGGCCTTCTACTACAGGAGGCAAGTCTGGTGGCGGTCGTGGCGGCAATCCGCCTAAGGGCAAGTAGCTCCACCACCGACCAAGTAAACCCACTCCCCGGTTCCGTGCTCGGGGAGTTTTTGCAATATTCCTAATTATCCTTAAAATATCCCTGCACGGCAAATAGCGGGACATTCTCCATCCATTGCTGGTTTATGTAAGGTTTCATCGAGAAGCGGAGTCCCACTAAATCACTATTGCGTTCAATAAAGGTTCGCAGCGACTTTGAACGTACATTTTCTTCGGCCTTGACTTCAACAGGAATGACGCGGTCATTTGTCTGCACAACAAAATCCAGTTCCACTTGGGAATCGTTTGTAGAGTAATAACGAACAAATTTCTCCATTGCCATAAGCTGAGTCAAGACGTATTCCTCGGCAAAGGCGCCGCTATACTCCGAAAAAATTTTTTCTCCGATAAGCACCTTTTCGGCACTCACATCCATTTGTGCTCCCAATAACCCAACATCTAGCATGAATAGTTTATAAATGGTTGGTTCTTCGTAAAAGCGGAGAGGCATTTGCACCTTGTTTACACGCTGGATTTTGTACACGAGGCCCGCATCTAAAAGCCATTGCAATGCTAGTTCATATTTGGATGCTCGTTCGCCTTTTTTCAATGCGCTATACAGGAATTTCTTGTTCTCTTTCGACAACTGACGCGGAATGGAATCCCAAATCATTTTGATCCTCGCGTGTTCGTGCGGAGGAGCGTGTTTCGAAAAATCATTCTCGTAATCAGCAAGAATTTGCTTTTGTATTTTACGGACTTCTGCAGGGCCGCTCCCTTCAAGGAATGCGGACACTACGGCAGGCATCCCGCCCACATAATAGTATTGACGTAAAAGTTCCACGAACATCGTCGAAAGCGATTTAAGCGTATCCCAGTCCTTTTTGTTCAGAGCTTCTGCAGCTAGGTCTTTTTTGCTTGCTAGCAGGAACTCTTCAAATGTTAGGGGATAGAGCTTTAAAAAATCCACCTTGCCTACAGGGAAAGATACCCCCGCATGGAGTGCGATTCCGAGCAAGGAGCCGGCAACAACAACATGATATTCAGGAGCGTCTTCACATAAATACTTGAGGCTTGTCAGTGCCCTAGGAAACTCCTGAATTTCGTCCAGTATAAGCAGAGTCTTTCCGGGCAGAATGTCCACACCCGAAAGCGCCGACAAGGACCGCACCAAGCGATGGGTGTCAAAATTTTCAAAAACATCATCTAGATTTTCTGCTTTTTCACAGTTGATATAGGCAACAGATTCGTATTCCCGCTGGCCAAATTCCTTGAGTAGCCAGGTTTTCCCGACCTGACGCGCTCCGTTCAAGATGAGCGGTTTTCGGTGCTTAGAGGCCTTCCACACCAACAAATCCCTGTAAAGCAGTCGTTCCATACCTTAAATATACATTTTTTGGAACGAATAAACCTCCAAAAATGACATTTTTTCGAACGAATAATCAATCTAAACAGACATTTTTTGTGGCGAATGCTAAAATTTGCAAAATTTGGCCACTTTTTGACGAAGATATGAAATAGCGTTTCATACCTCCGTATTTTTATATCTTGACTATTTCCCCAATACCGCCGTCACATCTTCCACAATCTGCTTGGGCGTGAGACGGTTTCTTTCCATCAGCTCGCCGTAAGGCACCTTGTCGTAGAATTCTTTCCTGAGACCTTTCACAAGCACGCGCATGTCGCTGTTGCCGTAGAAGCGGGCAATCTTCTCGCCGAAGCCGCCGTCAATCACGCCGTTTTCCAGCGTCACGACAACCTGGTGGTCGACGCGCAGGCCTTCCAACACTTCGCAGTCGATGCCTGTCGCAAAACGCGGATTGATAATCGTTGCGTCGATTCCCTGCTTCGCAAGTTCCGCTGCGGCTTCTTCGGCGAGGGCGTAGTAGCTGCCGAGACCGATGAGCGCCACCTTGCTTCCGCGCTTGTCAACCTTGTACGTATTCAGTTTGGAGTAGTCGGTATCGAATTTCACGCTGCGGTGTGCGACTCCGTTCGGGATGCGGATGGCCATCGGGTGTTCTGTCTGGTCAATGGCGTAGTCCATCATGGCGATGGCTTCTTCTACGCAGGTGGGGCAGAGGTACACCAGGTTCGGGATGTTGCTCATCATCGCGATGTCGAAAATGCAGAGGTGTGTGGTATCGTTCATGCCGTCAGCGCCGGACATGGTAATGAGCAGTGTGGCCGGGTTGTTGTTCGCACACAGGTCTTGCGAGAGCTGGTCGTAGGTGCGCTGGATAAACGTGCTGTGCGTGCTGTACACGGGCTTTGCACCGCCTTTCGCGAGTCCGGAGGCGAGAGCGACGGCGTGTTCTTCGGCGATGCCCACGTCAATGAATTGCTTGCCCGCCGCTTTACGCTGCTCGGCAAAGAATCCGATGCCTGCGGGTACTGCGGAATGGATTACGACGACTTTCGGGTCGGCCTTGATTTTCTTCATCAGGTAGTCGCCAAGGATTGCGCCGTAAGATTCGCCGCTGCCCCAGTCCACCACGCCGGTCGAGATGTCAAACGGTGCGGCCCAGTGGAAGCCTTCCTTCGCGTTTTCGGCGAAACTGTAGCCCTTGCCCTTGAGCGTGTGGATGTGCACCACCACGGGCTTTGTGGAATCCTTCACCTGCTTGAATGCGGCGATGAGCGATTCGATGTCGTTACCTTGTTCTACATACAGGTAGTCGAATCCGAGGCTCTTGAAGTAATTGTTTTCGCTCTTGCCCTGCGTGGCTCGAAGTTCCGCGAGGCTCCCGTAAAGCCCGCCGTGGTTTTCGGCGATGGACATTTCGTTATCGTTTACAACCACGATAAAGTTGGTGGCGTATTCACTGGCGTTGTCGAGGCCTTCGAACGCTTCTCCACCCGAAAGCGAACCGTCACCGATGACGGCGATGACGTTGCCCTTTTCGCCCTTGATATCGCGGGCGGTTGCAAGCCCGAGCGCAAGGCTCACCGAGGTTGAAGTGTGGCCAATCATGAACTGGTCGTGTTCGCTTTCGCAGGGTTCGGTGTAGCCGGTAACGCTCCAGTATTTTTCCGGATTCAGGAACGCCTCGGCGCGGCCCGTCAAAATTTTGTGCGTGTAACTCTGGTGGCTAACATCATAGACAATTTTGTCTTTGGGCGATTCAAAAACGTAGTGCAGCGCAATTGTAGGTTCTACAAAACCCAGATTCGGCGCAAGATGGCCGCCGCACTTGGAAATCTTGTTCAAAAGAGCCGTGCGGATTTCGGTCGCGAGCGCCTTGAGGCTTTCCGTGTCCATCTTTTTCACATCAGCAGGGGATGCAATCTTTTCCATCAGCATAAAGAACCGTCCTTGAAACTTAGGCGTTCAGTACAAAATACAAAAAAAAAATATTCACCAAAATAAAAGATCCCCGCCTACGCGGGGATGACAAATGTGGGTGGCGGGGATGACAAATGAGGTGCGGTGCTTATTGCCGTGGATCCTATCGGTCGCCTTGCGGTTCCCTCCAGAATGACAGTTCAAAGGCACGAAGTGCCGTGCTCACACCTCAGAGCGCAGCGACCCCAAAGCGCGAAGCGCGACCTCATTAGTACCTATAGTGATCCGCCTTGTACGGGCCTTCTACGGGCACGCCGATGTAGTCGGCCTGGGCCTTGGTGAGGGTCGTCAGGTGGACGCCGAGTTTTTCCAAGTGGAGGCGCGCGACCTTTTCGTCGAGGATCTTCGGGAGCGTGTAGACGACACCGCTTTCGTACTTGACGCCGGCGACGGTCTGCTTGCCCTGTGCATTGAGCCAGAGGTCGATCTGTGCGATGGTCTGGTTCGTGAAGCTTGCACTCATCACGAAGCTCGGGTGGCCGGTAGCGCAGCCGAGGTTCAGCAGGCGGCCTTCGGCGAGCACGAGGATGCTGTGGCCGTCGGGGAAAATCCATTCGTCGTACTGCGGCTTGATTTCGTTACGCTTGATGCCCGGAATCTTCTTGAGGCCGGCCATGTCGATTTCGTTGTCGAAGTGGCCGATGTTACCCACGATGGCGCGGTGCTTCATCTTTTCCATCTGGGCGGCGCTGATGATGCCGGTGTTGCCGGTGGTGGTCACGAAGATGTCGGCCATGCTCACGACTTCGTCGAGGGTCTTGACTTCGTAGCCTTCCATGGCGGCCTGGAGTGCGCAAATCGGGTCGATTTCGGTGATGATCACGCGGGCGCCTTGACCGCGCAGGGACTGGGCGCAGCCCTTACCCACGTCGCCGTAGCCGCACACGACTGCAATCTTGCCTGCCATCATCACGTCGGTGGCGCGGTTGATGCCGTCGATGAGGGAGTGGCGGCAGCCGTAGAGGTTGTCGAACTTGGACTTGGTCACGGAATCGTTCACGTTGATTGCCGGGAACTTGAGGCGGCCGGCCTGGGCCATCTGGTACAGGCGATGCACGCCGGTGGTGGTTTCTTCGGAAACGCCGCGGAGAGCTTCGCGGGCGCGGGTCCACTGCTTCGGGTCCTTCTCGAAAATCTTACGGCACGTGGCGAGGAACACGCCCCATTCTTCGGAGTCGGTAGCCGGGTTGAATTCGGGTACCTTGCCGGCATCTTCGAATTCGGCGCCGCAGGTCACGAGCATGGTAGCGTCGCCGCCGTCATCCACGATGAGGTCTGCGGTCTTGCCGTCGGGCCACACGAGGGCGCGGGCGGTGTTTTCCCAATATTCTTCGAGGGTTTCGCCCTTCCAGGCGAACACGGGCACGCCCTGCGGATTTTCCACGGTGCCCTTCTTGCCGACCACGACGGCGGCGGCAGCGTTGTCCTGCGTGCTGAAGATGTTGCAGCTCACCCAGCGCACGTCGGCACCGAGGTCCACGAGCGTTTCAATCAAAATAGCGGTCTGCACGGTCATGTGGAGGCTGCCCATAATACGGGCGCCTGCGAGCGGCTTCTTGCCGGCGTATTCCTTGCGCAGCGCCATCAGGCCCGGCATTTCGGTTTCGGCGAGGTCGAGTTCCTTGCGGCCTTCCACTGCAAGGTTGATATCCTTAATTTTGTATTCCATATTGTTTCCTTTTGGCGCGGGTTTTGCGACCATCTTATAGTGGTTGTCGGTCGCGCATCTTTATTTATGCATAAATATAGTTATATGCATACGAGCCGTCAAATAGTCTCCCACCCAAGACTCCATTTTTGAGTCCCGCCTTACTAGACCCTAGATCCTATCCCCTAGATCCTAGCCCCTACCCCCTTTTTCCTATCTTTTTCCCCATGGACAGAGCCCGCCGTCGCAAATTTGGCCAGAACTTTCTGGACGTCCCTACCGCAAAGCTGATTGCAGGGGACCTGCCGGCCAATGAAGGCGACTGCGTGCTGGAAATCGGCCCTGGGCACGGCGCTCTCACAGAACACCTGCTAGACCGTGCCGTGCAACTCACTGCCGTCGAAATCGACGAGCAGTGCGTTGAATTTTTGGAACAAAAATTCCAGGGCCGCGAAAACTTCCACATCCAGAACATCGACTTCTTGAAGTTTGACCTGCAGGCCTTTCTGGACACCCACGAAAAGCCCTGGGTCACAGGAAACCTGCCCTACAACGTTTCTACCGCCATCATCGCAGGACTCATGCCCAAGCTGCACCTGACCAAAGGGTTCATGGGCATGGTACAGCTGGAGGTTGCCGAGCGCATTTGTGCCGCCCCCTGCAGCAGCAACTACGGAAGCCTTTCCGTTTTGGTGTCCGCCTACGCCGACACACAAATCCTCCGGAAAATCGGGCCCGAGCATTTTACACCCCGCCCCAACGTGGACAGCGCCACCATGCTGCTCACGCCCAAGGCCGATGCCCTGCAAGCCCCCGACGGATTCTTCGACTTCGTACGAGCGGCCTTTACCCAAAAGCGCAAGACTCTCGCTAACTCCTTCGGTCGAGCTTACGACAAGAAGAAAATCCAGGAGGCCATCGAGCTCCTGGACTACCCCACCACAGTCCGCGCCGAAGAACTTTCTCCCGCACAGTTCCTGGAATTCTATAACATTCTTACAAAAGAAAAAAATGAATAGACCGCACATAATTATCCACCCCAGCGACATGGCTCAATCCGATTGGGTTCGTTGCATTTTGCCCTTTATGCAATTCATGGGAACTAACGCCCACCAAATAGTGCCATCTATCACCCATATCACCTGCACAAACAAGAATGTACTGAAGCAGACGCGCTCCATTATCATCCAGAGGCCTACCGCTTCAGGGCGCATGGAAACTGCTCTTGCCTATGCGGCGCTCAAAAAAGAATGCGGATTCAAGCTCATTACTGACATCGACGATTTAATTTGGGATTTGTCGCCTATTATACAGTCCTATACCAAGGGCATCAACAACTACGACAATATAATCATGACGCGCCTTGATCGCGTATTGCCGATATTTGACACTATTGTCTGTGCCACCCAGTATCTTGCCGACCGTATCAAGAATGATTTTGGAATTGACTCCATCGTAATGCCCAACGGGGTTTCCCGTTCCCTATTTGGTCATAATAACAGAACCACGCCCATCACAGGGAAACCAAAGGTAATGTACGCAGGCAATCTAGGCCACTATACGGACACAGACGTAGGAGATTTCGAAGGCCCATGGATTCCCTGGCTCCGCAAGAATATCGAGAACGGGTCCATTGATTTCTACTGCTTTGGTGAACCACCCTTCTTAAAGGGTCTTGAAAACTCATATACCCGCATTCCTTACACAAACATAATGCTATTCCCTTCTACGGCTGCAAATATCCGCCCCGATTTCTATATCGCACCCCTAGCCGAAAATAATTTTAACAGAGCCAAAAGCGACCTGAAGTTAAAAGAAGCCGCTGCGTTAGGGGCCGTATTTATCGGCAGCGATTTCTGCAACAGCCCCTACGACTATACCCCGACAGAACAGCTCATCAAAAACACGGACTCAGTCGATGCCCTTGACGAAAAATTCAGAGTTCTGTGTAGGCCCGAATCATTTATGAATGCCATCCAGTGGCAAGAAAACAAATCGATAGAAAACCACTGGTTTTACGAAGATGCGGAGTTTCAAAACAAATTTATTGCTTCGCATACTTAAGCTCAACTCCAATATATTTCCATACAAAAAAGTCCCTTGCCAGAGCAGGGGACTTTTTAACGAGTTCAGCCTCTTTTAGAACGGACGCACGTATGCGCCATTCAACAGTTGACTATACATCATCAACAAGATATCTGTAAAGTAGCTGGAAGAAGAATTCGCCAAGGCGGCAGCATTAACCGCACCCGTACACGCGTTCAACCAATCTGCGTTGCCAGATATTCCCGTGGCGCACCATGCAGCTAACCACTGGCTCGGGATAAGGTTTCTGGCTTCGCCATCAGGACCCACGGATGTATTCCATGAGTAGCTCGTGCTAAGTGCAGCCACATTGCCCGGATTTCCTCCGGACTTTGCCACAATAAAGCTATTCAGCTTATCCAAAATAGCCTTGGCACGTTCATCCTGGAACCAGTAGTAGTCCCAAGCAATGCGCCAGGGAATACGGACAGATTCTTTGTCAAACTGCCAGTAGCTATTTTTTGCCGAACCATTGGGCGGATTCTTTGCTGCACCAGAGGCATCGCTCCAATCCGGGAATACGCCAGTTCCAGCATCCTGAACATTTTTCATGTAAGTGTACATAGCGTCCAGCACGCCGTTCCAGTTATGATTCGGGTCCACCTTGGCAAACAAGCGGAGTGCCACTGGAGAGAAGTAGCTCAAGTTAAAGGTGGGATCCACAGTCCACATAGATGTGTTTCCCGAAAGAATTAACAAGCTTGACTGCTCAATTTCCGAAGTCCAAATCGCATTGGCAATCTTCAAGGCATCATCCAGGTATTCCTGAGCTCCTGTCTTGTAGTACATAAGAATCAACGACGTGGCAATGTCCAAGTCCGCATCGGTTGCGCTAGAATTGTCAACAGTTTTCAGACGGAAACTAGAAGTAATCCAGGGAGTAAGGCTAACACCAAAGTAGTCCCTGAAACCACGAGAGTAATTCCACAAGCTCTTAAAGACCTGTTCATCTCCCTGGAAGTAGGAAATCAACATACCATAACCGGTGCCCTCAGAAACAGTGCAACCACGGAACTTCATTTGGCTCACTGTAGTTTCCATCACCTTGCAAGATGCCTGGTTCGCCTGGGCAGACCAAATCACTCGACCCACGGGATCGTAATTTCCAAAGATAGTCGGGAAATCCGTAGCCCATTCGGTGTAATAGGCTGCCTCATCCTTCATAGAGACAAAGTGCCCATTCAGCCAGGATGCATACTTATCCGCAACTACCTGCATATTGGCACTGGGAGACAAGGCAACCGGCGACTCCGTAGGAGTCGTACTGCCCCCCTCGCCTTCGCCACCCCCCCCAGGGCTTGTTGTGCTATCCGAGGTGCAAGCCACTGTCATTGCCATCATGCCACAGAATGCCGGCCACAAAAGCTTTTTTAAAGTCATAAGAATCCTCTTTTAGGTTATTGTGCTAAATATATATAAATACAACCCTAAATTAAAGAATGTAATAAAAAAAAGAGAGGGAGCTTTTAACTCCCCCTCGAAAGAGCAAAGTACGTCCTGTGATTACTTCACCAGAATCTTCTGGCTCATGTTCACAGCCTTGCCGGCAATGCGAACCATGTAAACACCGGCATCCAGACCCATCAGGTTCATGGAAGAAGCGGCAGAGCCCTTCATCACAATCTGACCCTGGAGGTTCAGGATTTCCACCTTGGCATTGGAAATGCCAGAGAAGGAAAGGGTGCGACCAGAAAGGATAGCCTTGGCGCTGGACATGGAGACATCGCCGATTGCAGCGCTGCCGTTGCCACCTTCGCCACCACCGTTGCCACCTTCGCCACCACTGCTACCGTCATTGCTGGGGGTCGGCAGAGAGCCACCACTGGTCTTGCAGCCACCATTGTAGGGGCCAATGGACTGAATGTTGAAGGTATACTGACCGGGTTCAGCCTGAATCTTGAACTTCAAGGCAACAAGCGTCGCGGCAGCGGCTTCACCACCAAGGTTCGTTCCGGACTGGTCGATAGCCCAGTCAGGCATAGCGAACTTGCTCCACGGAATGTTCTCCGAGATATTGTCGCCCTTCTTCAGGTCAACAAACGGAGGGCCGTTCTTCAAAGCTGCATCACCCTTATCGCCCTGGCCCATTTCAAGCATAGCGGCCACCTGGGAAGAGTAAACGATGCAAACACCACCCCATGCGGTAGCATTACCAGCAGCAGGGGTCTTATCGGAGGCGCTGGTTTCGCCAACGACGTTGAAACCAATACCAACAAAGGGATTGTAGGTCAAGGTTCCCTTGTCGAGGTTGGCCGTACCGCAAACACCGGAGCATTCAGCGATGATGGGCTGCAAGCTGTTAGCATCCCATTCGTTTCCCTTCGGGACAGGCCAACTCACGTTGGACTTACCGCCGTCCTTGTTGTCGTCGTAGCTGAACCAGTACCCGAAGGTCTTGGTATCGTTACCAAGCTCGGTCTTCACCTGCTCCAGACCTTCGCCACCATTCCAGGTTTCGAAGCCGAAAGCAGCGGTTGCAGCCACAGCTGCCGTCGCGATCAGAATCTTTTTTTTCATAGTTCTCTCTCTCTTTTGTTAATGCCCAAACTGGGCTGGTTTGTTGGTAAATATACCTTATTTTTAAAAAAAAAGGGCAACATGCCAAAAAAAATTTTTTTACATAGAAATCCCGTCATATTTATCACTTGTTTACGGAACGAAACTTATTTATTACATCCCCTAATGCCTATATCTAAAGCATTTATGTATTTTTATGCAAAATAAGGAAGGTCTACTCCTATGAAGCCACTTTGTAACCTTTTGTTTACAATCGCGTTTGCAACAGCACTTGTTTTCGCCAATGCGTTGGAAGCCACCCCAAAAAAGGTAGGTCCCGTCTCTTACTACGGAGCGCTGCACACCAGCGGAAACAAGATTGTCGGCGCCAAAAATAATCAACAGGCCATGCTCCGTGGCATAAGCTTTTTTTGGTCAGATGCCACCGGAAACCCCTTCTACCGAAACACAGTTGTCAACTGGGCAGCGGATAACCTGCATATAGACGTATTCCGCTTTGCCATGGGCATCCAGTACTACAACAGCCAGGGATCCGCCTCCGAACCCCTGGTAACCCAAAATTCCTACATGGGCAACCCGGAAGGATTCCTGTACCTTCTGGATAAAATGGTTGCAGCCGCCATAGAAAACGACATCTACATCATCGTAGACTGGCATAGCCACCGCGCCCACCTAGAAACCTCTGACGCCCTGACCTTTTTCAAGACTGTAGCCGAGAAGTACAAGGACGTGCCCAATATCATCTACGAAATCTATAACGAACCCGTTCACGTAAGCTGGTCCAACAATATCAAGCCCTACGCCAACACCATATCTTCTGCCATACGCCAGTACACCGATAATCTGATTATCGTGGGAACCAGCAGCTGGTCGCAAAACCCGCAAGAAGGAGCCAGAGATTCCGTTTCTGCAGATAACGTCGCCTACGTACTACACTTCTATGCGGCGTCCCATAGCAAGGGAAGTTATAGCGGAAACATTGAATCGGCCCTGAATAGCGGTCACCCTGTATTTATCAGCGAATGGGGCACCACTGGTGCTGATGGCGACGGAGCCCCCAACCAAAACGCCACCAACGAGTGGACTAGCTACATGGATCAGAAGCTGATACCCAACTGCAACTGGAGCTTTAGGCAATATACCAGCCATACCGATGGCAAAAGTGAGCAGTCCGCCTTTTTTGCGGGCGACACTCCGTTGATAACAGAACAAGCCCTAAGTGAAGCAAAGTTGACCACCTCTGGAGAAATCGTAAAAAAATATCTTGTGCAACACGCCCGCTCTTGGGCAGACTCCCTCACCAAGGGTAAACGGAACAGTAGCTGTGCCGTAAGCCACATAACCGCCAAAGAAACAGACGGAACCATATCAGGGAAACTCCAATCGGGTTGTGATTACAGCTCTAGCGATGAATCTGTGGCAGCCGTATCGGGAACAGATTTGATAATCAAGAGCTACGGTTTTACCGTTCTAACCGCCAAGGACGGTGCCCAGACTGTAGTGTATGTACAATCCATTCCTAACCAAACCATCAATGGGTTCATGGGCGTTTCCTGTGATTATCTGGGGAACTGCACAACAGATAGGGGTTCAGACCGTTCCATGGATTACGATGAAGACGGCAAAAAGGAATGGACCTATCCCCCATCTAACGAAACAGAGCAAGGAAGTACCTTTACATTGGAATCCCTGGATCCAGACATCGTGAGCGTTAAAAAGGTCAAATGCAAATCGTACGCTTGTTCAGGAACTCAAAGTTCTATGCCTGCAATATGGATGTACGAATTCAATAGTTTCGGTGACGCCAGAATCGCCGCATCTGCTGCTGCGGTCAGTGGTTACAGAGAACTTCACGACACCATCGTGGTACACTACACAAAGGCTTCTAATAGAATTCCCGGCTTTGGAAACGAAAAATTCGCCCTAGGGGAAACAAAAAAAGAGGTCCTGCCCGATACATCCATCTTTGGCACCCCCATCACCTGGCTGTTCGACGGAGAAGAAACATCTCCCTACCTGCAAAGGGTGGGAATTGACGCCGTAGCGGGGAATCAGAAGGCCATTGTAAAAGTCACTGCCAAGATGCCCGAAACCGATTTCCTTAACGCCTATGAAAGGACCTTTAACTTCACCATCGGAGACACCAGCGTCGTAGACACCACCAAGAAACAGGACAGTTCCGGCAAAGACACTTCATCGACCAAGACGATTACTCCACCTGTAGCATCCATCGGCAACTTTGCACGCCCACAGGGTCTGAATGCAGGTGTTACGGGGAAAATGCTCTACATCCGCAGCAACAAGTCCGCTACCATCTATGTGGACATCTATGATATGCTGGGGAATAGGGTGTTCCAGCAGTTGACCGTCGATGCCGCAAAGACCCCAAGCATTGGCCTGAGCGGCCTACCGCAGGGATCATACATAGTACGAGTCCGGCAGCAGTCAGAACAAGTTACCCTCCGGTGGGTAAATAAGTAACAGTTGTTCATAAGCAAAAGCCCTAGCATTTCGCTAGGGCTTTTTAGTACTAAATAATTGAAAGTAATCACCTGGATCCTATCGCTGCGCTCCAGGACCACTCCAGGATGACAGTGCAACTAATGGCTATTTCTTCTTAGCAGGCTTGTAGTTGACTTCGGGGCGAATTTGCAACCCGATGGTCACCAGCAAAGAAACAATAGGTTCGTGATGGTCCTGGGAGAGGTCGTACACCGCAACACCGGCCATACCTTCGTTCTTGACCTGCTCCGCCACAGCCTTCACAGAAGGAATTCCCATAAAGACAATGGATTCGGACTCGCTGACTGCCACCTCTGACTTGGAGGCTTCATCAAAGGTAACCTTGTAGTCCGGGGTATCGAACTTGCCCATCAATTCGGCATAAGAAAGATAGCCTTCATTGCCGCTTCCAGTACCCTGGTGGGCGGTTCCCAGACCCTTGGCCCCAGTAAAGGACTTGCCATACATGTAAATGACGGGTACCAGCAAATCCTTGTTCACTCCAGCCCCAGCCACGGCATCCAAAGCCTCCTTGACGGAATTGGCACTCTGGTTAGGGACCAACTTTTCCGATTCCTCGGTCATCTGGTCCGCCATGAATACGTCCACATAAGAAAGCTTGTTGAGGGTTTCGGCCTTGTAGGCTCCCATACCTACAGCCGGATAAACCGTAGCCGTAAGAATCTTGCCCTCTAGACCATCTTTCAATGCATCGACCAGCTTTGCAAAATCACCCGCATCCTCTTCGGTCAGGTTCTGCCAGTCCAATTCTACACCGTCACCACCCTTTTCGGCAAGCCAGCTTTTCACGTTGGAAACAAAGGCCTTCAAGGCGTCATCAGATGTGACAATAGCCTTGAGACTACCTTCGGCTTCCATGCCGCCCACGGATACGACCAACTTGACACCATTCTCTTTGGCCATCTGCACCAAAGTCTTGAAGTTTTCGGCATCGTTCTCGTCGGCAAAGGCCAAGGAACCATCTTCACTCGGAACAATGGCCGCATAGTGAATATTGGTCACCGTATTGTAGCGGATATCCTTAGGATAGAATTGAGAATACTGGCTCCAGTAAGGGTAGTAGCCCACCACCTTATCGGCAGCAGACGCACCCAAAGCACAGCCAAGAATCAAGGGAAGAACAATTTTTTTCACATTCATAATATCCCTCACCTCACTTAATTTCACGGGCTACGCCGTTGTCATCGCAATAAAGTTTATCCGTTGTCTCAGAAACATCCAAAACAGGTCTGACCGGATTTTTCTTTTCGGCAGCAGCGCAATAACGATAAGTCCAACCATGAAGTTTGCCGTAAACCACATACTGATAAACTACAGCCTTGGTATCTATAGGCACCTTTTTGAGTGCGGCAAGGTCATTATCCTTATCGTACATATTGAAGCTGACTACCAGAGATTTTTGGATTGCCGACAACTGACCATCTTGAATAACTTCTACAGAATCGCACACCTCTGTAGAATCATAAACAGCGCCTTTGTTGTAATAAGAAATGGTATCTCCAATTACAAATTCCTTCGATGCTGCCGTAGAATCAGTTTTACCATAGATAGAGGCAAAATTTCCTTTCTCATCAAACTTAACACTATCAACATACACCTTTGTTTTGGCAGTATCACTTCCTATGACAAGATATACTTCCCTATAGGTCATATTCGTAACACAAGTAACATCGTAAGTGGTTATCGGGGTCCATACATCTACCCAATCCTCTTCAGGAAACCCAACATAGAAAGGCGTAACAAAGATTTCGTGTAATACGGACGTATCCTGGGAAAACGCTGCAGTATCTTTGTCGTACATCTTCTGATAACGATCGGCATCCATATTTGTTTTCAACGAATCGTTATGATCTTTCACAAACTGCTTTATTTGCAGGGACACAAGTTCAGGATGCAGTTCCATATAAACGGAATCCACAAAATCCTTAGGGAAATTTTCCGCATAAAGTTCATTGTCGTCAACTTCCATCGACGAACATGCAGCCATGAGCACCGCAGCCAAAGTAGTCAGATATAAGCGAATGTGTTTCATCTTTATACCCCTTAGAAGTTCACCGTGACATCAGCCACAATCACGTTTTTATCGATAGACATTTTCTTGCTACTGGTCTTTCCGCTTTCGTCTGTCCAGCGATATCCCAGTTCGTTATTGAGAACACCATACTGCAGGGAAACATAAGAAAGGGGTGCGATTTTCATGCGAAGACCACCCAAAAGGAGCGATTCCGTCGATTTCTTAATCTCTAGGTTTTCTGCCAGAGCGACCCCGTTCCCAAAATGACGTTCATAAGTTTGGTAACCGGCAAGCAGAGCGAAGGGGCCCCACACTTCCAGGGTGGCACCGGCCATAAGTCTGCCAGCATTGCGCTTCAAGAACTCATCCTCTTCGCTATAGGCGTAAGAGCCTTGCAGAATCAAATGGCGATCCAAGTTGAACAACACACCAAAATCTACGCCCAAGCCACCGGCCATTTCGGTGTAGGTGTTGGTTTTCTCAACAGTCTTTTCCTGTTCAAGCTGCTTGAAACGACCATTAAGCGAGATGGCATCGTTCCACTTCAAGTCAAGACTCAGGGTAAAGCCCTTGCGGTCCGGAGTAGCCATGCCATAGGGCTGGGCCATGTCCACCGTGGGGTCCAAAAGGGACAGCAGTTCGCCCATCTCCAGTCTTTTTAGCACAGATGCGGAATAACCATTCCGATAGAAATGGGCATTCTTGTAGTTATTGTACAGGCGAGAATACATATATGAGCTCTCGCCCTTATTCCCAATAACATTCTTCTTGCTCGAAGTCAACAAATTCGTAGCGTTAAGCGTATTGGAGTTATAGACGCTAAAATAGAGGTTCTCCAAGCTAGAGGAACCGAAATTGGCCATCAACAAGCTATCCGAGGGACTCCTGTAGAATGCGTTAGAATTCAAGACTACGGCTCCGCCCCTATAGGTCGGGGTAGAGGCCATTTCAGACCAAAAATCATCATCCACCTGGATATATTGTCCCTTTAAATCAAACTCGAGACCCACAACGTTCCCGTTAACAAAGGGCTCCACATAGAAGCTCCCTCCATGAAGTTTCGCATAGGACTCATGTTTAACGGTTGGGTTAGCCTTTCCATCTTTTGATAAGTAAACAACAGAATCTATACTGCCATCAGGGTAAACCACAGTAGCCTTATTTATTGCATAACTGGGGATAGTTTCCTCGACCATATAGTCTCTTTCCACTTCCCAATTGGACTTGGCCATTTCACCCTTCACACCAAAATTGACCGGGAGGTTGGGCAAAATCTTTTGGGAAGTAAATCCAGCCTCACCCGAAAACACCCTGTTGTCTTCATAATACACCGTATCGGTATTGGCGATTGTCATGGAACGACGGCTCCAAAGACGGTCAAAGGCATCTACATAGTTGCCACCAATGTAAAAGCCCATAAGCCCAATGCCTGCGCGTCCACCATAGACATACCGGTCAGTGAAATCAAAGTCAAAGAAAACCTGGTCCGACTTTTTACCAATATTACGCATTCTTGCTCCAGTCGCCTGTAGCATAATGTCATCTATAATTCCGAGTTCACCGCTATGATATTCGGCATTCACGCCTTGCATCAGGCGGCGGCTCGTAGTATCCAGGTTCCTCTGAGAAAGCGCGTATACACGCTTTTCGGCGAAGATTTCCGGTTCCTGCAGCAATTCGGGTTGCGGAGTTGACAAAGTCAAAGGCGAATAGCCCACACGCATATAACCCAGATTGAAGTTCAGGTGATTGTTCAGGATAGTTCCATCATAAGAGAACCAATGCCCGATAATGGGATTGTTATTCTCATCGTAGGCGCTCTGCCAGTCCTTGTGCAAACGCACATCCACACTAATCTGCGTCTCAGAGGTTGGGTGAGCCGAAAGACGAAGGTCCACATCTGTATATGCCTGGTTCTCTTGTGTCGGAGACTCCTTGGCAAATTGGTCTGATTCTGCCTTTGAGGCCATTACCCCGGCCTTTGCCGTACCATTAATTCTCAAACCCAGTACCGCATCGTTAAGAGAATCTAGTTTTTCTATCAGAGACTTCTGCTGAACAACTATAGAATCTTGCCCCTCGGCAGCGCCAACACTAGCCGAGAAGAACAATGCCATGGCAGGTAAAACTACAAACTTTTTCATATTAGAATTCATCTTGATTACCCCCCATTAAAATTCCACGTTAATGGAAGCTTCCATAATTGTCTGAGAGAACTTACTCTTGAAACTGCCCGCAGGATCCGAAGCAACAGTGTAGTAATCAGGCAAGTTTACAGCGCCGCCCGAACCAGCAGCGACAAGTGATGCCGTATTGTATTCGTTCTCTACATTGACCATACCGAAGTTGATAGAGAGCCATGCGTTTTCGGCCACAGTATAGTCGAATCCTGCCATCCATTGCATCTGTGTGCCCTTCATCAAGGGGGCTACAGTCCAACGGTAGTCCGCCCCAAAATCATTATACTCAGTAGTAATCATCTGTAATCCAGCGGCAAACCCCAAACGAGGCAAGAACTGCACATACAGGCCAGCGTTGATAAAGTCGCTCTTAAGTTCCCCTGTTCCAGAAGCACCCACCACGGCGGCATCCAGGTCCGACTTGCGCTCGGAATGCTTATAGGAGCCAGAAAGTTCCAAAGGCTTGCTAAAACCTATCAACTTGAATACATCAAACTTGGCTCCGCCGCCATATTCGGTGTAAGCGACCTTCTCAAAACCGATTATCGGGTTTACCTGCTGAAGCATAGTGAACAAGCCCTGAACCTCTGCATAGTCCTTCCAACCGAACGTGCCTACAGCCTGAGCGCCCAAGCGGTTCGATGTGGCAAGTCCATTAGGCAGGGCCATCTGCAATGCAGGATCATTCAAAGTTTCCAACAAGGCCAACTGAGAGCGGGTATAGACATTAGTTCCCCAGGAATTCTTGTTGTAAGGAGCGATGTTATAGCTGTTTGTCTGACCACCCTTGAAAGCGTTGTCATCTGTTCCCAAAGACTTTGCTACAGGTGAGAACTTAGGAGCAAAGTTGTACAAGGCATCGAAGGAGGAATACAAGGGAGCGTGGGAACCATACTTGACCACATTCCCATCCTTGTCAGAATTCAAAATGCGTTGGGCAAAGAAGCTAGGAGACTGCGCAAGGTTGTTGAACCAGTTGCTATCATTGCGGACTCCATTGACAGTCAAAACCGCGCTCCAGCTATCAGTCTTATAACCCACATTCATGGTGGCAAGGATTGCGGCTCCCGTCAGTTTCTCATCGGACACATTGTCCTTGTATATGGGTTCGCCATTCTCATCTGTTCCATTCTCGGTGTAGGTGTGGGTATAGACCTTGTCGTTGGACATGGCGTATTCGCCAACCAGGTCAACAACTAGGTTCTTGCTTCCCATAATGCCAGCCACGTCGGCGCCTAAACGTCCACTCACCACCATTGTCTGCTGGGCATCAATGTCATAGGGATTGATAGATTCCCGCTCGTATGGGTCGTTAATGACATTGTCGGGATGGCGATAGGTATAGCCATAGGTATCCTTATTGTCGAAGATATACATAGGCGTGGCAGCCACGTAGACATTCTTTGAAAGCGGGAACAGTTCCAAATTACCAGCCACTAACCACTTGTCCATATTGGAGGCAAGGGTGGCACCCGGCAACTGCTCATTGGTCATAATGTTGCCTTCGGCACCGGAAAAATCCAGAACCGCCGAACGGTTAACACGGGCAAGCATAGCCTCTGCACGAACCTCACCTAAAGCCGGGCTCAATTCCTTGCGGAATTGAAGGTTCACGCCTTGCAAGTTACGCTGGTTACCATCAATCAGCTGCTGCTTTTGCGCCATATGACGCTTTCGGGCGAAAATCAAGGGCTCGTACATAATGTCGATACCCGGCAAGTACAATGTCAAAGGAGAGTACTGTTGACGGAAGTCACCCGCCACCCAATAGAAGGAATTTCCTAGATTGCCCTCGACATTAATCCATTCCACCGCCAAGGTTTTGGATGCAGCTGCAAAGTATTCTTGCATGCCACCACCTAAGCGCATCATCACATTGGCGCGTACACTTTCGTATGGGCGAAACCTAAAGTCAATGTCGGCGCTGACAAACTCGTTTCGTTCCACATCCGGCATCTTGTTAATACCAGAGGGATCCTGGTCGGTGTCAAAACTAGAACGCTGTGCCACCGCACGAATGCTACCACCAATTTCAACACCGCGCTTGGCCAGGGCTGAATCAGCCTTTGCATCTATTGTCTTTTGATTGTCCGCCACAGCTGTAGCGGAGGCCATCGCCGTAGCCATCAGGAGAGCAAATACACTTACTTTCATATTCATCTCTTATTCCCTCCCTTAGAACCAGGCCTTTGTTTCGGCGGAAATATAGTGGAAGTGGAAATCATTTTCAGGAGCAGTCTCGTCGGAATGAGTCATGTACTTGTAACGGACATGCAGGCCTACACGTCCCGCCAAATCCCAGTCAAAACCAAGGCCCATAGCCGTTTCTAAATAATTAATAGGAGCTTTCTTATAGTAATACACATTCACAGGCATGTCAGTCACAGCTGTCGAGTACTGTTCCAAAACATAGGCCTTTTCGGAGCGGAATGTTTCCAAGCCTAGAATACCCACAACATGGAAAGTGGGCGTCACGGCCACAGCCGGTTCAAACTGGCCATAGAAACTGGTCATCAACATATCTTTTTGTTCTTCGCTATAGGCAATAGGCGCAAAAGTACTCGAAACACCAGAGAGTGCGGCGTAGCCGGTCATCATGATGGTGCGGTCCGTTCCGAACCAATGACCAATGTCATAGCCTCCCATAAAGGAGAAATAGCTGGACCACTTGGCATGGGTCGGAACTTCACCTTCGTTAACCTGCGAGGCATTTTCGTAAGCCACGAAGGATTCCCAAAGTTCCCAGGTTCCACCCCAAAGGCCACCATTTTGGCGATACTGCTTAATGCCACCCCCCGTCTCAAGATTGGCACCGGCACGGGCCACATAATGGGGTCCAGAAGCATTACCGGAGTCTGCTATAAAGAGAGGCTTGTGTTTGGTCCAGGAATTGGAGCTTTCCCACATGTTGCGGCCATTCAGGCGGTAATTGAACATAATGACATCTTGACCTTCTTCAATCTGTCTATGCTGACCATACTGCACATCGAAATACCCTCTATTAAAGGTGGGTTCGATTTTCAAGTTCAGGCCCATCATATTGGGGCTATAACGGAGAGAGCCACCATTCAAATAAGCCTCATCCTTACGCCAACCCGGAAAGCGAGAAGGATTGCTCAGGGAATAAGGAGAGTAGAATTCCTTGGGCAGATAAATACCTTCCAAGGTCATGGGCCAACCATCGATATACTTGCTCTGGACCTTCACATAGACGCCCACCTGAGGGGTATTCATAGAAGATTCATGGGTTTCACTGGAATAGCCCGAACTGACATTCGTTGAATCATAGCCAAGTACTTCTGCAGACTGGTAATACACCGATGAATCTGTAACGCTCAAGGCCACATCCGCCATCACATACAGCTTAGGTGTGACATTTCCGCGGACATCGACCGTTCCTACGTGAGTATTCAAAATCGTGGGTGGGTAACCTTCCCTAATCCACTGGTTGCGGAATTCATCTTCATAGATAATGGCGTCATCGAACATCACGCCCATGTAGTTCAAGCCCACCGTCAGGTTATCGGCAATTTTATCTTTAGCTAAACGGGCCGCATAGACACTACCGCGATAGTCATAGCTACCCGACATTTCCAATTCGCCAGGCTGGCCACCATACATACGAAGACCATCGCGGTTTCCCACATCCATATCGGCAGGCTGGGACACCAAGAACTGGGCATGCATATTGAAGGGCAACTGATAGACATTGGCATAGACGCCACCGAAGGAACGGTTGGTCCAGAAGGCTCGACCGCCTTCCTTCACAGGCTTGAAGGACTTTTCCTTATAATAGGTACTCACCGTCTTTTCGTCTTCGAACAATTCGTACTGCCAGGCAAAGCGGGGGTTGGTTTCGCGCTCCCACATAGCCAAGGGAGAGGTGTTGGCCCAAATGACGCCACCGGCAGTCAAGTAAGCACCAAACACCCCGGCACGAATATCCACACCTACATTTAATTCCTCGTTAATGGTAGAGGAATAATAGTCCGTCGAATGATCATACAAAACACGCTCATCATTTGTCGGAACTTGCGTAGGTTGTTTACCCAAAGAATTGGTGTAAAGGCCCGTCAGATCGAAGGGGAACATCAGGTTTGTGAACAAGGTCATATAGGAGTTCGGCATAGCCACGATATTCACGTTCAGCATGGCATCAACAGCCGTACGTGCTATATCGTTCTTGACCCAAGGGCTCCTTTCGGAATAATGGAAATTCTTCAAACGGAAAGCCATATAGCCGGACACCGCCAACGGAAGATCATCCTTGCCGAGCAAAGTGGATTCCATGTTCCCTGAAAGAGTATCCAGGGAAGCGTGGATGGAATCTAACTGCAGTTGGGGAGGCAAAGCCCATGCCGAACTTGCCAAAAGAACTAGGGTAAATACAGATACTAATTTGCGCATACAAACCCCTTAAATCTCATTCCGGAACGGATAGTTGGCCGGGCCTTCATAGGGCTTACCGTGTTTCTTGATTACAATATCGTCAATCCAGACCTTAAAGGCCTCGTTTTCATCCTTGCGGACTTCGAGACGGAATCCCTTGAAGTTGCTCCAGCTGAAGGGCAGCATAACTTCGCGGGTGTTCTTGGCATCCCAATAAACGCCGGTCATACCAAAAAGCTTAAGTGGAATGCTGAAATGCTTCCACTCTGTCGTGATTTCACCCAAGCTTTTAGAACGGAGCTTGACCTGCAAGGATTCGCCACCGCTCTTGACGCCATCATCCACCAGCACGAACAGGGCGTTCTCGCCACCCTTGTCACCCTTGATCCAGAACTCCAGGACGCCCTCTTCCAAGTACGGGGTCAAGTCAACTGAGCCCGCAATACAGATTGCCACACCAGAATAGTCGCTGGCAATAAGCTCAATCTCCATGGAAAGAGCCCCTTCCATAGCGTACTTGTCCGTGAGGATTGGCTCGGGATTTTCACGGGGATACTGGTACGTATAGCCACCACCGCGGGGGATAGCTTCGCGCATCACCACGGTCACGACCTCCTTGTCTGGTCGGAACGGCTTGGCCACCTTCGTCGTAAAACGATATTGGTCCCTATCGCGATAATCACTGAAGCCGTAATAGCTCGCGAAAGATAACGATGTCCACAGCAGCGAAACAAGCACGCTGCAGCATAGCATTCGGCAAAAATTTCCATTCATATTGGTCAAATTTCTCCAAAAATCAAATCGCCTATAATATAACTTGTTTTTTTTAAATAAGATATACCTAATTTAAAATATACACTCATATTTAAAATTTTTCGAAAAAAAAGGAATTTTAGCCCTTTATAAAGTGTTTTCCTGGGTAAACACATTGTTTTGAGGAATGCGGGGCAAAAAAAAGCCAATTATTCTATTTTCTAGCTATAATTGAGGTTTTTATGAAAAAATTGCTCCCCTTTTTTCTTTCCCTAGGAATCGCCTTGACCGGATGCTTCGATGACGACAACTCCCCCACCAAGGCGGAAAAGAAAGAAAATGACGGCCAAAAGACCCATGCCGCCATAGATTACTCTGCCGGTAGAGCCATGAACCAAAGACTGGGAAAGGGAATCAACCTAGGCAATTCTTGGGATTCCCAAAGCTGGGGCAAACTGGACGGAGGCTGGGGCAACCCCATTGAAGACAACGACTTCAAAATCATTAAGGAAGCGGGCTTTAACTCTGTGCGCCTGCCCGTCCGGTGGAACGAAGACTCCGACTACGAAACCCACACGGTCAACCCAGAGCGCCTGAAAGGAGTCAAAGAAGATATCCAGCTGGCCATTGACCAAGGACTTGCCGTAGTGGTCAACTTCCATCACTACACAACCCTCAATGATCTTGGGGGCGGAGCTTTTCGTGGACAAGCAGATTCCGTAGTCCTATTCGAAGCCGAAAAGGCCCACTTTTTGGCCCTGTGGGACCAAGTTTCCAAGGAGTTAAACAAGTTCCCCGATTCCCTGCTGGTGCTGGAAATCCTCAACGAGCCAACCATTCCCGGAGAAGATCTCGTAAATGACATCATGCTCAGCGCCTACGACGTCATCCGTAAAAATGCCCCTAAAAAGACCATCATGTTCGAGGCCTTCCATGCGGCAAAGTTTGCTGACTTGGAATTTTTGACGCTCCCCGAAGACGGAAACATCATTTACAGCGGCCATTATTACGAGCCATACAATTTTAGTCACGAGGGGCATGGCGACGAAGCCTGCGTTGGGGACGCTGCCTACAGCAACACCGCTGCGGGAGACCTGAAAAACTATGTGGCATTGGCTCAAAAACTATACCCCGATGTGAACGGGGGAAGCGTCCCTATGAACATGGGCGAATTCGGCGTATCTGGCGGCAAGGGCACCCAAAGCAGCTGCAACCGCAACGGGACCCCTACCTCTGACGCCAAAAAGGCCCTTTGGGCCAAAAAGGCGGTACAGGCTGCAGAGAACTTTGATATGTCATGGCATTACTGGGGATTCACAAAGGTGGGCGGTTTCGAAGCCTACGACAGGAACAACAACAAGTGGTACCCGGGCTTTCCTGAGGCATTCTTCAGCAAGTAATTTTTCTACCGCAATTCAAAAAGGCGCTTCAAGAGAAGCGCCTTTTCATATAACCCTTACTGAGTAATCGTTACTTAACAGTTGACGGGTTACCTAAATACTTGTCGAAGACCGCCTTGATTTCGGAATACCAGGAATTCGAGCCCTTATTGTAGGCCTCAAATCCCCCAACACCCGCAAAACCCCAGTAGTGCCAGGAGAAGCCGTATTTTTCGGCCTGCTGGATAACAGCTTCGGTCCATTGGGCCCGCTTGGTCTCTGAGATTCCACTACCACCATTGGTCGATGCAACGCCAAACTCACCCATATTGATGGGCACACAGCCACCATTGATATCCGGGAAGGCGGCAGCAATAGATTCTGCATAACTCTTAAAATCATTCTCTATCGTGGTTTCACTGAACGAAGCATTGGCATTATAGTCATAGTCGTGTCCTTGATGGGTAAAGGTGTAGGGGTCGTAATAATGACCAGAGACTATGATGTTTCCATCGGCAGGCAAATCCAAGCTAGGAATCTGCGCAAACTTGGAATATCCAGCAGATTCGAACATAATTGTCTTGCCTGGAGCGTTCTGGCGTATCACCTGGTATGCCGAAGTCATTAAATCATTCACCTGGGCCATCTGTATTCCATGCGGTTCATTCAGGATTTCCAATACAACTTTATCATCACCGTAGGAATTCATAGCCGTGGCAATGTTTTTCCACATGTTCAAGAATTTCTGTTTTTCAGTATTGTACGAACCTGGATTGGTAGAATAATTGGCAGCAGCATCATTTAACTTATTGTGATGGTGGGCGTTTACAATAACCACAAGGCCCTGAGCAAGAGCCAGGTCAATATCGGCCTTGACACCAGCCAGCCTTGAGCTGTTGAGAGTTCCATCATAGGCCGCATCATTTTCCCAACGGACAGGCAACCTTATGGAGTTGAACCCAGCATCCTTGGCCGTCTTGAACCAACCGTCCTGGATACAGTTACTCCAACCGCAATCATTTGAACCTTCAGACTCCCAGGAGTTTCCAAAATTAATGCCCCGACCTAGTTTCTTGTTCATGGTGCGGCCCTTGGAATAATCTACAGGGGTTTTGTCTAACTTTTTCCACATGGAGGCATTGCATTGGTAATAGCTTGATTCGATGTTCACTATCGCCAGGTTGTTTGATTCGGAACAATCCCCCTCCTTTTGCGACACTTCGGCATTAATTTTTTCTTCATCAGACATCTTCTGCCAGTAGTTCTGCTTGCAGATGACATCGTCCTCCTTGTACTTACCAGTAGTTCCATTTGTCGAGGAGTTACACTCACCTAATTCGGCGGCAACTTCGTTGCTATAAAGGAGGGCTGCAGAAACCTCCTGCCAACTGGAATCCTTGCAGAGGAAGGTCGATCCGTTCTTTCTACTGAGTGTATTCGTATTTGTTGCGGTAGCACCATCATTTTCTACGGTGCATTCTCCTAATCCGTATTGGTAAGCCCAGAAATTAATGGGACCCAAACCTTTTACCTTAATGTTGCTGTTTCCGGTAGCATTCTTTGTAATGTTCACCAACGAGAAAAGATTCTGCTTATACAGTGAATCTGCAATTTTTGTCTTTAAACTCGCATCATCCCATGTTCCATCGGCTGCTATGTCCGCCGCAATGGTCGCAATGTTAGAAGCGGCATCCGAAGGATTGTCCTCCAAAGTAAGCGTAAAGATTGCAATAATCAAATTCGCTCCTGCCTGACCATCGGTACTTATGTTAATGTTTTCAAAAGGAGTCTTATCGTAAATCAGCCCCAAAGCGGCCTGAATCTCTTTTTCTGCTTGAACTTTTGCCTTTGAAAAAGGTACGGAATCCTTAGCCACCAAATAAACTATGCGATCATAAGCTAGACGGGTCAATATATTGACATTGGCCGATGTTCGCCCCTGCATATTCATCACGGCATTTAGCGTAATGTTTGCCTTATCCTGGGTAAACAAATTGAAGTACGACCCGGAAACAACGACATTGGCATAATTAGAGGTAATGGAACCCTGTGAAGAAAAATTTCCCTCATCAGTGGACACGGCAGAGTTCACCGCTGTAGGAGAATTCTTCATAGAGGAAGAATCCAACCCATAGACACTAATAGCGGCTCCCTTTTGGAAAGGCCCAAATTCAGCGATGCCGCTGACATTGTAATTCAGATTCGCAGAAGCCGTATAGACCCCTGGCAAGGTAGAAACATCAAAAGGCAACGCCCCCGACGCCGAAGAATTGCCAACAATGGTTCCTGGAATAGTGTAAACCGATGAACTTACGGGAGAATCGTTCGAATCGCTAGATATATCCTCGGATCCCTCAGGCAAGGGATTCGAAGGGGAGCTGCTGTCGGAGCATCCGAACAAGAAGGCAAAACCAGCAACCAAAATTGCAAAACGATTTTTTTTGTTGAAAAAAGACATAAAAACCCCTAGGGCAACAGAATGCCCACTTTTTTCCATAAAATAATCTTTTATACGCTATAATTTCGCGATTGTATGAAAAAAATGCGGTTTCCGCAGAAAACAATTATTTACTTTCTGCCGCAACCGGAACAAATCGTGACGATTATCACACTACAAGCCCTTTTCAAGGGTGTAGTCCGAAATTTTGATCAGAGTATCGAGGGTTGCCTTCAGGTAGGCGCCCTCTTTTTGTACACCGTCCGAAGGGGCGGAACTGCCGGCAAGAAGTTCGTGTTCCTGGCGGGTGTCGCTGTCGGCGAAGAGGTAGGTTTCGTCGAAGGAGGGGTACTTGGCCACAAAGCGGTAGCCGTCGAGTCCGATGGCAGAATAGCCGGAATAGGCCCCCAGGGAAAGGCCCAATTGAACCGTGTCAGCCCTCAGCAAATTATGGCCCATAAAAATGTTGGGCACGGCAAAGCCCGCCAGTTCAAGCACCGTGGGGGCGATGTCGATTTGGGCCGCCGTGGTGGTATCGCGGGTAGCGTCCAAGCCTTCGCCGTGAATCATGAAGGGAATCCAGCTCACATTGGAAAATCCGCCACCGTTCATGGTAGAAACGCCGTTTTCGCCCAGAGGGAATCCGTGGTCCGCCATGACGATCACATAGGTGTTCTTATACCATTCCTCGTTTTCTACCGCGCGGATGAACCGGGCCAGTTGCCGGTCGGCATAGCCCATGGTCACATTGATGCGCTCCTGCAGAGGGCGGTTCTTTTCTTCGTCGGTCATGCCCGCCGCAAAGTTGAAGGGGTAATGGTTGGAGCGGGTCATGAGGGTGGCCAGGAAGGGCTTTCCGCTCTTGGCCAACGTGTCGCGCACATATTCGATGGCGTTGTCCATGAAGGTGGAGTCGTCTTCACGTTCGCGGTTGTAATGCTGTTGCGTATACCACTTGGACATCCAGACGCCCAGATTGTCCCAAGCGGGGTCGGCGGCAGACATGTAATGAGTGCTGTAGCCGTTCTCGGTCAATACGGAGACAAAGCTGGGGAGCGTCACGTGGGCAAGGTCGGTGGCCTGCGCCAAACGGGAATGATGCGGGATGCCGATGTGGGTGGAAAGCACGCCGCCGGTAGTGGGAACGCCGCTAGTATGCATGCGCATCCACACGTGGGAATGTGCCGCCAGGGAATCCATAAAAGGCGTAGGCGACGGCTGGATTTGTGGGTTCATGTAACCCGTGTTGAAGCCCCGCTGGGATTCCATCAACACCAAAATGAAATTGGGCCGCATTTCACGCTGGGCCGCCAGTTTTTCGCTCTGGAGCAGAGCCTGGGTCGGTTCGCGGTAAAGGGGCAGGTGGTTACCAGCGTCGCTATCCACAAACTGCCATGACGAATCCCCTTCCACCTTTTGCCAAAGGTTCTGGTAGGCCATGCGGTAGGTGACAAGATCCGCTTCGGAAAGTCCCTGTGCCGTCTTGGATTCGAACAGGTCCCGATAAATCAGCGATACCACCGGACGGAGCTTTGTCATGCGGGCGTTACCGGTCCAGATAAAGTAAACGAACAGGTAAGAGGCGATGTAGAATACCAGCATGGCGATGACGGATTTTTTCACGTAGAAGTGGCTTTCGCAGGAACTGTCGGCACCGACGGTGCGTTGGCAATACCACTTGCAGAACAGACGATACAGGCCGTAGGCCGCAGGCAACATCAGCAAGAGCACCACGAACTGCAGGTAAGGCACCGACAAATCGTTGGCCACGTAGTCATAGAACACGATGATGGACGAAGTGTCCTTGTAGGTGTCCACCAACCCGAAGGTCAAGTGCCCGCCCAAGAAACGCTGGGTCTCGTTGTCCAGGAGCGTGAGCAGCAGAATCGCGCTGTGGAAAATGGCGTAGATCACAGCGGTGACTTTTGCAACTTTTTGGCCAACTGCAGTTTTCGAGTCCGGTTTGATCTTGGAGACGAGAAGTGCGACCAACGCTCCCAAGACGATAAACACCACCAAGGCGTTCACAATCCACATGAAGTCGATACAGACCGCATGAAAGATGAACCAGTCCGGCTTACTTACGAAGGGGAATCCGTAGGGGTTGCTGCGGAACAGCAACAGGACCCGCAAGACGATGTGGACCACCCACACCGCCAGGGATATCAGGACAAGCTTCTGAAAGGGGGCGAAAAGTTTCATTTACCCTTCGCGGCCGAGCATGAAGGCCTTCTTGTTGCCCTCGTGGAACTTTTCGGCGAAGAGCTTGTTCAAGGCAACCGTCCACTGGTCCACCGTGAAGTCGAAATGCTTGCTGAGCTTGCCGAGCATCGCGACGTTCAGGGCCTTCACGTTCTCGAGCTTCGAGACATCGATGTCTGCCGGAGTGAGGAGCACGCCGCCCTGCTTGAGGAAAGCCTCGTTCACCACGACCTGCGTCTCGTCGAATACCACCAGGTAATCGGCCTCGCCCGTCGGGATCATCGGGGACTGCACCTCTTCGCCCTTCGCGAAGCGGACGTCAGAAGCAATGGAACCGCCGCGCTGGCTCATGCCATGCACTTCGGCCTTCTTCACGTCGTAACCCTGTTCGAACACGAGTTCCGCCATCACGTCGCTCGCCTTGATAACGCCTGTGCCACCGAGGCCGGCAAATTTCACGTTAACTACGCTCATAAAAACTTCTCCTTAAAAATTGCCGTTCTTTTTAGCAGCGGCTTCGGACTCGGCGAGAGCCTTTTCAGCCTTTTCCTTGTTGGCCTTGTCCCAGGCGAGGATGCTCTTGAGAGCGAGGATGCAGGGGCTCTTCGCCACGATAAGCGTGAGCTCGTCCTTCTCGAGGGCTTCCTTCACGAGTTCCTTGAACTTCTCGGGTTCCTTGACCTGGTTCACTTCGTACACGTTGTCGAAACCGGCAGTCTTCGCGATGGCGCCGTAGTCCAGCTTGTAGGCCGGGCTGTGGTCCAGGTGGCGGCCCGTACCCGGGTGTTCCTGCTGGCCCGTCATGGCGGTGATGCTGTTGTCGAGAATGATAACCACGTGGCCGGTGTCGGGGCGGTTGTAGCCCGCTTCCACGAGGCCCGTGATGCCACTGTGCACGAAGGTGGAGTCGCCAATCACGGAGACGACTTTCTTGGCCTGTTCCCGCGGGAGCACGTTGCGGAGCCCAATGCCCATGCCGATAGCGGCGCCCATATCAATCATGTAGTCCATCGCGGAAATCGGCGGGAGGGCTGCCAGCGTGTAGCAGCCGATGTCGCCGGAGACGATGCAGTCGAGTTCCTTGAGGACTGCGAAAGAGCTGCGGTGCGGACAGCCCGGGCAGAGCATAGGCGGCTTGCCCTTCACCGGAACCGGGTCCGGATTCTTGTCGCCCGCGATAATGCGGCGCACGCGGTTCACGTCGAGTTCACCGAAGCGGAAAATCGGGTCGTACTTGCTTTCGCACTGGATGCCCGCGGCCTTGATGTTCTCGGCGAGCCACGGGTCGTTCTCTTCGATCACGAGCAGGCGCTTGCCTTCGAACTTACCAGCGAAATCCTTGATGAGCTGCATCGGCAGCGGGTAGGTCATGCCGAGCTTGAGGATGCTTGCTTCCGGGGCGGCTTCGCGCACATGGTGGTAGCTGATGCCGCTCGTGATAATGCCCATGTCGGCGCTGCGCATTTCCACCTTGTTCGGGCCTTCGGCCACGTTCCAGGCTTCCATCTCGTCCATCTTGGCACGGAGCTTGCGGCCTGCGGGCTTAGAGAAGCCGGGCACCATCACGTGCTGGGCGATGTTGCGTTCGAAGTTCGGCACCATGGCCGGGAGTTCTTCCTTCGGCACCACGATGGACTTGGAGTGGTCCACGCGGGTCGTCATGCGGAGAATGACCGGAATCTTGAACTTTTCGCTGGTCTGCATGGCGATGCGGAAGAAGTCGTAGGCTTCCTGGGAGTTGCTGGGCTCGAACATCGGGCAAACAGACGCCTTCGCGTGGTTGCGAGTATCCTGCTCGTTCTGGGAACTGCCCTGGCCCGGGTCATCGGCAACAATCCACACCATGCCGCCATCCACGCCCGTGTAGGTCGCGGTGTAGAGCACGTCGCTTGCCACGTTGAGGCCCACCATCTTCATGGTGACCACGCTGCGGGCATGGCCAAAGGCTGCACCCAGGGCCACTTCGGCGGCGACCTTCTCGTTCGGGGCCCACTGGGCATACCCGCCGAGTTCAGAATAGTCCTCGAGGATTTCGGTAGAGGGGGTTCCCGGGTAACCCGCGGCAAACTGCACGTTGCAGTGGCGCATGGAAAGCGAGATGGCCTCGTTTCCCGAAATCAGCATCTTTTTCGCATTCGGATCAAAAGCTGGCATAGCGTTCCTTTTGTTTGTTCTATTCGGCCCAAATGTAGAAAAAAAGCTGACAGGCAGTGGTTGTCATTTTGAAAGACCCTGCTCAATTTCTTCAATAGTCGGAATCGTCCCTTCAACCTTTTCCGGGTAGAACTTTTCCAATTCATATTCCGAAATACCTATGGGCTGAGTACTAGATTCTAGTGCATATTGCGCCTGAACCCTGTCCTTTTCCTTACAAATCAATAAACCGATAGTCGGATTGTCGCGCCCATCCTTTTTAAGGAGATGGTTACAAGCCACCATATAGCCACCCAACTGCCCAATATCCGCAAATTCGAACTTCCCTATTTTGACCTCAACAACGACATAACACGAAAGATTCAGGTTATAGAAAAGCAAATCCATAAACTGTTCCCTTTCGCCAACCATAATTCCGTATTCCCTGCCAACATAGGCAAAACCGGTACCCAGTTCAACCAAGAAACGAGTAATATTGTTCAGTAGGCTATCCTTCAACAGCCGTTCGTTATAACGTCCCGTAATGCCCGTAAAGGCAAAATCATAAGGGTCCTTTGTCAGTTCCTGCGCCAAATCGCTTGTTTCGGCAGGGAGCGTCCTTTCAAAATTCGTCAACGCCTTTCCTTGGCGTTCGTAAAGGTCGGTCGAAAGCATATTTAGAAGTGTTGAACGACTCCAGCCTTTTTCTACAGTCTGTTGGACGAAGAAAAGGGCTTTTTGCGGGACTTGCTTAAATTTGTCTATTAGAAGTTTGTGGTGTCCCCAGGGTACTTGATACAATTGCTCCCCAACTTGGGGAGTAAATTCAACAAAAGATTGGTAGATGAGGTAAAAATTCTTCATATACAGTAAATTTGTAGGCGAGAAACAGGTGGCGTCCGGATTCATTTTCTTTAAATCAATGCTCAGATTTTTCATAAAATGTCCTCCCCATCTGCTTTCGGCTTTCATAGAGACGACGTCCCGCCCCAGTTCCCAATAGAACTTCAGCAATTCCGTGTTAACTTTGATAGCTGCCTTTATCTGGCTCTTGCGGTAGCGGGTAGATAGTTCTTTTACCCAACAAGTGTAATCCTTGTCCAGAATTTTTATTGATTTTTTTGCCATACTGCCTCCATTTGGCTACATTTGTGGCCGGTTGATGTTAGAGGCGTTCTTGCAAAACCGAAAACCCGATTAACGCAAAAACGCACCTCGCCTTAAAACAGCGAGATGCGTCGGGCTTTAATGTACCTAATATTTGAAAAACTGGCAAGGGGAAAAAGAAAATTTTACAATGGGGGAGGTCTTTCTTTGATACTCCCTAATAAGGAATAGAATATTTACTATTTAAAACATCTGTTTCTGCTCCATCACACGCCCAAATGATGTCAGGTATTTTTTTTACAAATAATTTCAAGCAATTCCAATCATTTTCTTCTAACTCTGTTGGATTAAGTTCACACATTTCTCGTATTCCGTTAAAATTAGGCCAACTATTATCACGATTTTCATCATCACAGAATTTGTTGAAATCATCTGTTAACTTTATATATTCTTCTTTTCCTAACAGCATTAACAATTCTTTTGTTTCCTTCAAGAGAGATTCTCTATCATATCCGTCTATTGTCTTCCAATGTGCTTTTAATTCAAAATATTTCTTTTGAATTAAATAAATATCATGTTCTTTAGCGTAAATGTCCGCAATATCTTCTATTTTTTCTTTGCCCAGTGCACTCGCTAGATCATTTTCGTCTGGTATTTTAATGTTAATTTCTTCTCCTGCCGATTTCATTACATCTGTTTCTTTTGCATATTTTTGCAGATGAACAAAATGGACCTTTGAATCTTTTAAGGTAACAAAAACAACAAAAAAAGGAATATTAAATAATTTGGCATATTCTACTGTTTTTTGGGGGAATTGATATAAAGGCCGACCGTTCCACTCTTCATCTCTTCCTTTTATTTGGAACAATACAAATCGTCCTGTCGGTTTTTGTATTTTACCATCAACTTCTTCAAATAACTCCAATAACAAATCAATTCCGTAATCACGTTCTTCCATATTTCTTACAAGCCAAGAATCCTTTAAATTTTCAATAACTTTGCGGACCGCTTGTGTATCATGAATGTGGGTAATGGTTCTTTGTGGTAACGACATTTTTTGATCCTCTTAATTACATTCAACCATTTTCTTTTTTTGTCAACAAATCTGGAAATGTTGGATCACATCGTTTTGCATTTGTATGAGCCAACACTTTTCCAATGTAGGTGATGCTAAAACGTCCAGAAACATCATCCCACCATTCTCTGACAGCTTTAAGAGTTGGGAAGGAATCCCAAATCGCAATCATATTCTTTTTCACTTCTCGCATTAATGCATCATCTTTTTCATAAGAAGCCAAGATTTCTTTCAACACAACAATTTGCTGATTCGTAATGATAAAATCTTTTATAGCATCGTTATCTGAGATTGGCAAACGAACATACCCCTCCAAACATTCATGATCAACAAGAAGGTCTTCACTTAAATTAACTTTTTTCAATTTTTCCTGTATTTGCTCATGTTTTTCAGAATTCTTTTTTATTCCTATACATACATATCCATTTAATGCCGTCGATAAGAACCACTCTATAGTTCTTGTCATTTTAATATTCAAGAAACGAATAGCTCCTAAAGTTTCTAAATGATCAAGCCAATCATCTTTAGGTAATTCGCAATACAATAATTTCTCGTACATTGCGTTTAATACACCTATTCCTTCCCTTATATTCCCTGAAACAGGTTTAACATGTCTAATTGCCAAGGCCAGCGTCAAGCCACATAATGCAGCATTATCGACTTCATCAACAATTTTTATGGCTCTTGAAACCGCAGAATCAATTTTCTTATTTGTGATTCCTTTTTCAACATGACACGCTAATAGTTCGGACAACAGTTGATAATCTTCTTTTCGTTCTGTTTGCGCTGCAGACGTCATGGCATCTCGGCAAAGGAACTGGAATTTAGGGTCAGATATATGACTTATGTAATTTTCAATTTTTTCCAATCTAGGTATAAAAACCTGAGCAAAATCTTCATTTCGAGTTATGGCTTTCTCATTTGCAGAGTTGAATTCAGCAAGAGCTTTATTCACCATAAAATCACAAATACTCATAACATCATTAGTTGAAAGTCCTTTGTTTATGGTTGGATTCGTGTAGATGGATATATTGTTTGTTGTATTGTTGCTATTTGACGTAATGCTATTTTCATTACCTTTTATAACATTGGCATCTTGTCCAGCGATAACATCTTGATCATTCATAAAATCACCTAGGCTACCTTCCAATTTTATTACCATTGCCTTTTACAACATATGCATCTCTACCTGCAATGGTGTTGTTCTTATTACTTGTCAGACTAATTTTCACTACAATAGTCACGCATATGACTAATGTAACACAAAAAGCAAAGCCAAGTGTTATTGACAATGTTGGATTTTCAGTCACGAATTTAAAGAAAGAATCCATTATTTAGTTCTCCTCCATAGTTTTAAATTATTTGTTCAGTTCGTCATACTTTTGGAAAAAAATTGCGGAATCAGCAAACGAATCTAAATAATATTATGAAGACGTGTTTCTTCAATGTTTATTTCAGCGGCTTCATCTGCAAAATTGTTTACACAAGCGCCCTCCTTGATTGTCCAATCAGTCATGTATAGCATCTTAATTCTCCTTTAGATTATTTCTCCTTCTTACAATGACGCGAAGCCAGTTTTGTACTTGCCAAATGTTTCCGAGCAATTAACTAATTTTTGCCGTTTTTCCAACTATTTTTGACGTATTTTTGTCCGTTTTTCCTACTTTTGCAGTCAAAAATACTTCATATTCCCAGAAAAAGCCCTTTGTGAGGGCACTGCTTTCGGCGATCTAACCCTCTGAAAATCCACGCTCCTTAAAGTCCAGCCTTGAGATTAGGTTTGATATCTCTATTGCGATTCAATTAGCCATTTTTTTCACGAATCATACCTCTTTGAAAAACATGCTGCGGAGTCTTAAACGCACTTTTTATCCTCGCCGCATCCTTATAATCAATGCGATGCAAAGAAGCGTACTTACAGACAAACCATACCATAGCATTTCTAGCAATCGTAGATGTATCGTTGTCATCACAAAATGTTTTTATGGATTCAACATCAAGTTCTTTGCAATACCACATCAAATTTTCAAACTTGACGATTTGAGCAGCCGGCGTACCCAAACCATCACATACACTAAGAATAATCTCACGCAATTTTTCAGAGCCTAACGACAATCTAATTTTGTCTAAAATAAACAAAATCACAGCAAAATTCATATTCCAAAAACAAATTTTTGCCCGTTCCTTCTTTTCAACATCCGATTTTAGCGTCGCATCGTCCCGTTCGGCCTTTTCAATACAATCCTTGATATAGGCAATAATCTCGTCTTGATTTTTCTCCGGTTTAATCAAATTCAAGAAATTGCTCAAAAGCCGAAGCATCACGTTCATCGCTTTTTCATATAACTGAACCAACTCGGTCTTAGGCAAAGAACCTGCCCTGTTTTTTATTATCTGGCCTAAGACTTCTACCGTTTTAAACGATCGACGTAAATCAACCACAAAAGCATCGTCCGAATCTTCCATCGGTCGGTTTTCCAACTCATCTTTTCTAGCCAAATCCTTTTGACGATTTTCTTCACTTTTTCCAACATCAAAACTTGCTGGTAAAATCTTATTGGCTTGCATATCAAAGAAAGCAACATCATCCTTAGTCAGACTAGCCGTTTTTTCCTGTTTAAACAAGCCATCGCACAATCTCAGTAACTTTTCAGGAAGCAACCCTTTTTTAGTATGATGAGCGATAAAAATAGTAATGTACGCATTCTCATCTAAATGAAGGTTATTTGTTATTTCCTCTATATCATCTTTAAATTTTTCGTCTGGCTCCTCCGCAAAAAACTTTCCGGCAAAGAAGTAATACAGATATTGGTAGGCGAAAGAACAAAAGCCCAAACTACTTTTCCTCAAGATTTGTGCATTATAAAGATTCTTGACAAATTTATCCCTATTTAATGTAAAATTATAATCGGCACAGTAAAGTTTAAAGAATTCATTAAATTCCGTTTCTGAGACCTCATTTTGTTTTTTGTGATAAAGGAAATACGCAAAATGTGTCAAAAAATTCAAGTATGTTTCAACATCTTCTGATGCAACATTTTCTTTATTTAGGTAGAAAAAGAGTAACGCTTGATAACAATAACCCTGCGACGATATTTCTTGATCAAAGGGCTTATGAGACTCAACAGCAACAATAATTGATAATACAAAGAACGGATATGAGGGTACAATTCCACGACCTAACGCCTTACCTAAAACAGCATCAATCAAATTATTTTTTTCATCTCGCTCCTTATTGTTTATTTCTATTCCTGCGTCCTGCTTATCAGTCAAGGAAATCCACTTTGTAATTAAATCATCCCTTTGTGTAGAATTATATTCCTGAATAATGTATTGCGCAAAATCAGATACAATAGAGGCATTTTTTAAATCCAATGTAAACACATCATCAACGACGAGAACCAAATGCTCGTACATCGAAATGACATTTAAAATATCATCTTTATTTTTTGCATAATGAAAATCATCAATTAATAAAACTATTTTGTTCTTAGGCACTGCGTCATAATTACAACCCCCTACATATTGCTCCTCAAACGCGTTCTCTATCCTTTTTTCAAAATTTCCTTGAAAAAACTTCTCTTTATCTTTAATAAAAAGTGGTATAAATCCATTCTGACTATAATCAACAGCCATCTTTTTTATTAGAGATGTTTTTCCTGACTGATCCGCACCCATAATAATGATTTTAGAATACTTTTGATCGTATTCAAGTAGCATATTCCCATCAAGCAAGCCTTCCTCATATTCATCTTTTACTGATTTTGACGAGTCGATTTTTTTCAATTTTGGATACACAAAAATATCATCCAAAAGAATATCTTTCTTTCGAGGATGTGCGTTAGTTAAAGGGCCTGCAGACCTTAAATATTTTTTTAATTCTTCATTCATCTGCATTGATTTAATTGCCTTGATTGTCTCAACAACCTTTTTTACACCATTATGAACATCCATACAAGCCTTTTCTTGATTTTCCCAATAACTTGATTTTATTGCATGGGCATCAGTCGGCAACGCGAGCAATTTCTTTAAGAAGGGATCATCCAACCAAGGATTATCACTCACAATAACAGGAACAACCACTACACCCTTTTCCCCTCTTAATTTTTCGGCCAGGTCTTTTTCTTTAATACAGGAATCAGAGGCCAAATATGCCGTTGAAAGGAAAAGACAAATAATATCCGAGGAATTCATCATTTCTGGAATATCTTCATTCCAGAAATCAGAGCCTACATCTATTTTTTTATCCCATAGGATTTCGACCTCTTTGGTTCTTTCCATGGGTGCAAATGTATCCACAACATTTTCTACAGTTGTACCATCACTATGAGTATAGCTTATGAACATTTTTACTGACATAAAGACCCCATTAAAAAATATATATCAAATCAACACACATACATTTTTTTTCAAAAGTCTGAACCCGCTACTCCTCAGGATTTTGCTTTCTAAATAAAGCTTCATATTTTTCCCCATCCTCTGGATCAATCGCATCATCCAACGATTCATCCATTATCTTACCCCATTAAAATAAACTATTTGTATTACCCCAAATTATCCAACAGCACCTGCGTGCCGGGGCTATCAGATTCGATGTTTTGAAACACCGAGCTCAATTTGGACAAATTTTCCAGCGTTTTCCGATCAGAACGCAAGTTGACCAACGCATCTATCAAAATTTTTGGGCTAATATTCTCTACAGGAACGGTATTTTCTATGCCATACTTGCGGAGGCGCAAGGCATTGTCAATCTGGTCCTTGCCCAATGGGAGAATCAAGAACTTTTTGTTGTTATAAACACACTCCTTGATTGTTGCCAAACCACCATGAATCAACGCAAATTCCAAATTTGAGGCGGCAAGAATTGCTCGTTGCGGGACCCAACTGGCAAAAGTAATATTCGATTGATTCTTAAATTCAGTCCATTCGTAGTCGTTAATCAACTTGGAGCCAACACCTAGAACCAGGTGATACCCATTCAGTTCCGCAGACCGCATTGCCTCGCACATACAATGGAACAGGTGGCGAGCCTTACCCTCATAATCCAATACCTGTGAACCGGCCGTAACGAAAATGAGTTTAGGATACAAGTTCGTTTCACTCAAGAATTGATTCCAGGACTTAACTACATTATTGGGAAACTTCAAAACAGCTTCATTCAAATTGCCTAAATCCTTATTCAAGATACACGGTTCCACATAGTAGACTTTTTCACCCGGATTATAGTGGGCGTATTCGTATTCACGAGGGCACGGAATCAGTTCATCAAAGGTCTCCAAGTCCCTGACAAAATCTTCGATTTCAATTTCAGGATCCTGTAGCAAATCAACAGGTTCTTCACCAGCCACGCTTTTCAGCTCCGTATATCGGCACAGATTCACCAACTTAAAGAATTCCGTCGGAGAAAAAGCCATCAAATTCTGAATTGCGCGCATTGCAGGATCTTCACTTGGATGGCGAAGGTATGTTGTCGAAACAACAACATTGACACCATAAATCTTATGGATGAGCAAGCTTTCTAGGGATGTAAAGTAGCCTGAAACAAGCAAATCGGGGTTAATGGCATTCATCGTATCACGGAAATTTCGAGCATCCTCATACAAATCTTTGTTTAGTTTACCCCTAAAATCCACCAAATCGTCCCCAAGAGCGCTATACGCTATTGCCCATATATGGTCGGGTCTCCAACGTTCATTCGGGCTTGTGTGGCTTTCGGTTGTGTAGCCTAAGGGATAGATTTTTTCGAAAATGGTGTGGTAGTGCGTATCCCAATAACTGGCGTTTTGACCATTAAGGGAATAACTCCCGACAACCCCCTTACAATCCGTTATGCCCATATAATGGACAGCGTTCCCCGCACCAAACAAGTCTTCTGCCCACTTTAGCGTAGGTAACCAATGTCCTTGTTCCTTATAAACATCAGGCCAAAAGAGAACTGTTTTAGACATAAATAAACCCCTTTAAAAATTAAGATATCCGTTCCCTAATTTGTTTAACAATATTCCTCAAATCATTACGATGTTTGAACCACAAGCAAAATAGGATAATCATCGTTATTGCAAAACAAATCGTCAACAAGATGAATATAACTGAAACAACAATATTTTCTTCGGAAATATTTAAAGAAAATACATCCGCAATAAAAAAAGATATAAAGGCACTAGCAAAAGATAATGTTAGATTTAAATACAGTGAACTTGGTGGTCCATTTTCTAAATCTTTTAATTCATCTTCTTTAACTTCATAAATAGAAACCGAATCAACTTTACCCCTCCTTACCGGAATAAATTCTTCTTTTGCTGCATCTTCTTTTAATCTAACTGCAGGAATATTATCTTTGGCTTCTGTTGATTTTACCATACCCCCTCCTTACAAATTATCCTTTAACCATTTATTACTGCACAACACGTCCTTCCACGCCGATGCAATTCCTGACTTTATCACGAAAACACTACTCTTTGCTGGAACTAATTCACATATAGCATCTCTGATTTCAACAGCTGTTTTTTCCGTCTTAATGGCCCACAAGGATTCTGTAATGTGAGCCCATGTGCCAAATGATTCAAAGAAATCAAACAGCCTCTCATACACATCAGATTGGGCATCATTTAAATCATATGAAATAAGAAAAGTCTTTTTCTCGATTATCCTCATAACTAATCCTCCTAATTACTTTTTTATACAGCGAATTGACATATAATAACGAGATCCAAAGCTAGACCACCAAAAGTCAGTCAAACTCTCAACAATAGACATTACATTTTTAGCATGGGAACCATTGTAGATAAAAGCAAAGGATGCCACGGCCGTTCCCTCTTCCTCTTGTTCATTAAATCCATAGCGTGGATTGTAATAGCCCGCAGGAATTGCAGAAAAACCTGATGGCGTAATGGATTCACTTAATTTCCAATACTTTGAATCATAGATTTTCATCTTATCAATGGCATCATTCCCCAAAAAATTGACTAGAGTCTCATATTGCGTCTTTGTTGGAAGAGACCAACCATCTGGACAGATTTTATTCGTATAAGCAGCATTGTTCGTAAAAGATGATTCGTATAATCGCCCATAAATAGAGCAATCACCTTCTTCTAAACTCTTCCACTCACCTCCTCCGCACACAGATTTGCCTGCCCATATTGTACCAACTGTATCCTCGGGAAGATAGTTCAAATTTTGAGCCATCCAAATCTGTGTTCCAATCACTACTGTTTTATAAACTTGCCCATCTCGTAAATCCGTCAGAGTATTACTTGCGGCATCGTAAACACTATTTAATGACGACGAACTTGACGACTCTTCTACATTTTCGGAACTAGACGATGTTATCGTTTCACTACTGTTTGAATCCTCAACTTCTTCTGAACTTGAGGATTCTTCGGCGTCATCACTAGAAGAGGATTCAACTTCACAATTTGCCAAGTCAAGGACATAAGTCACACCGTCATCACAAAGGAACATCGATGTTTCCTCGCTACTGCTAGATTCTTCGGTTTCTTCTGAACTTGAGGATTCCTCCTCTGTCGTTTCAACAGAAGAGGAAGAATCACCAACTTTATTGTTGCTTGATTCTATAGATTGTTCGAAACTAGATTGCTTCGTTTCACTCGCAATGACACTGCTACTAGATTCTTCACTTGCGCCCAGAATGACGTCGTTATTAGAGGACGAGGAACTGCTGATAGAGATTGCTTCGCCCTTACAGTCCTCGCAATGACGAGAGGAGTCAAGAGCAGTCCATGCGCTATCTTTGCAGACGTATTCCTTGTCGCTGTCGGCGGGCTTGACTACTTCGCCCTCATTTTCAGCATTACAGGGAACTTCTATTCCTCCACTCTCTTTTTTGTCAGGTCCGCTAGAACTTTCGCTCCCACAGGAAAGCAATAGACACATCGCAACAAAGGGAATTAACAAACGGATAAGCATTAGTTACCTTCCTCTTGAATTTTTCCCATACGGGCAGTGTAACTTAGGTGGATTATCACATCCTCTATCTTAGATAAGTCCAGTGTATGGTCAACCCCCTCAGTATTGTCTCTAGTGTTATCAAAACCTGTTATCTCCAAAGACCATTTAGAATCTACCGCTCCAGCACCTTCAAAGGGTCGAAATTTATCTGAACCAAACCGGAAATCAAATTTTCCAGATTCCTGATGAGCGGTGCTTGTAGCCATAGTTTGAGTCCCGATGCGATTACCGATTTTTTTTCCAATTTCTTTTAAGTCAAGCCAATTTTCGGTTAAAGATAATTGCGCATTCAAGTAATGACCTCTGTAATCTGGAGCAATTATTTCTACCCGGACATCCCTAATTCTTCTAAAGTATTGATCTGGGAAGTCTTTGAAGAATAGCGACTCAGGAATAGTAAAAATATGGTTTTCGCCGTTCCTTAATTCTGATAACGGCTCCTGCAAACAGTCAAGGTCATCTTTTCCTCGTCTATACTCCAATTCCCACAAACTTACCGGCCTCGTTACCTCCAGTTCATTCCTATCATTTTCAAGATAGGCTACTTCCATGGCATGTAAATCAGCAAGCAACTTTTCACCAGCAAGCAAGCCACTATGCAATCCATCCCAGTAACTGCCGCTACCCTTGATAAATGACTTTGCCGATTTCGGGTCTTCATCGGTATCGCCTATTTCAAAGTGGTAGCACTTCTCTGCCTTGCGGGCCACCTTTACGGCTAACTGGAACAGGGTCTTGTAAACCGAGCCTGTTTCTTTTTTTAGCCAGTTATACAAATCCTTATTCGTATATTTCTCGGACAGGTGGTCAAACATTTCATCCTTGAGTTCTATTTCACGCTCTAGGTTCTCCAACTGTCGTTTGGCATAGTCAATCTTTATCTCCGTGATAATCTTTTTCTTCTGCACATTCTTGAGTTGGTTGGCCTTGGCGGTTTTTTGCATAGTCCAAGACTGTTCCACTCGTTCTTGCTCACCGATAACTTTCTGGAGAGCTGCCCCTACCTGTTTCTGGGCAAATTTCGAGGCGTAGCCTTCTGCCAGATTCACCAGGTTTTCCGCAATTTTTGTTCCACCAAGAGCAACAGCATCGAAAGAAGGCCCGCCAAAGCCATTCAACAGGCCACCAATACCAAGATCAGGAATCTTATACGCAATTCCTGCCGCCTTTTTCATATTCTCGACGGTTTCCTGGACCTTCTTGACCTTTTCCATGGCCTTTTCGTACTTGGTCTCTTTCTCTGTCTTCTTGAAGAATTCTTTCTGCTGGTCCTGCTCCATCTGCAGATTTTCTTCTTCTGTTTCGACAGCCTCCAATTCTTTCTCCAATTCAGAGATATCCAGTTCGGCAAGGGTCTTTTGCAAGGTAACTGCGGTCTTTTCGTGAGTCACACGAAGCAGGGCCAATGTTTCGGCATCTATCTTCTCCAATGCATCCATCAGTTCTTGACCAACACGCTGCACATCCCGCACAATCTCAATTGCCTTGGCCACCATCACCTTGAAACGGTAATACGGCAATGCCGAAGAAGCATCGGCCAAGGCTTCGCTGATAGAGACCCCACCCGCCTTTGCCTTCACAAGCATTGCCGGGTCAATGGGCGGAGCAAACAAGGCTAGAGTCCGCTTGACGCCCTCAATGTTCAGACTATTGCGGATTTTGTAGAGTCTGTCGGCAACAGTATCCCAGTAGCCCATCAGGGTTTCGTTTCGGGGCACATTGAAATAGAACATCATGCCCGTTGTATGGGCCAACTGCATGGTGTTGCCAGGCAATAGGCGTTGTGGGGTTTCCTTTTCACGGCTTTTGCCCGTAAGCAAGGTGTCCTCGTACGTGACAAATGCGTTGTTCATCACGCCCATGCCCCTTTGCAACAGTGCTTCAACGGTGAAAGGAGTGTCATTTGTCGGGTCAGGGACCTGAGCGCTCTTTGGCCCAAGAATCTCGGCGGCAAGGATATACATCTGTATAGCAAGATTCACCGACTCCGTGGTATCTTGGGTAAACAGTTGGTCTCCCCAACCGATTAGGGCGTCAAGATACTTCATCACCACATATTTCTGGTAGGCGACAGGCCTGTAGCGGGCTATCATCTGCGGGTCAAAGGGGTTGTTTTTCCAGCGGTCCTGCAGCAGCAAAATTGCCTTTCGGTCAGGCAGGGCGTCGTGGGGCGTCGGGAACGAGAGTTCCGAGAGAATGGACCTATCAGCATCTTGATTGGCAAAAAACGGTAGGAATTTCCAATACTTGGCACCCTTCGAAAGGTCTCTGACAAATCGCTTGGTCCGCTCGTAATGCGTAAGGTCGATACGCGGGTCAAACACAAGTTGCAGCCAGTTCAATGCCGCTTCGTAATTTTGTTCCGCAAGCATCTTGTCGGCCAAGAGCATCGGCACAAAGAAGAACAGTTCCCAGTTGTAGATGGAGGTGGCAGAGCCCCAGCAGAAATCCACCGTAGAAGAGGGATAAGGTTCGGCAACAATAGAACTCGGTAAATAGTTGTGTTCAAACAGGGTCTGCGACAAGTCCCAGGCCTGCCAGTCGCCAGCCGTGTAATAACCGAGATAGACGCTAAAGTAGTAGTTATAGTAAGAATACGAGTAGTAATAACTATCAGAAACAGGCAACGCCTCGGTTTCTCGATTATAGAGCCATTTAGCACCACCCTGCAAGTAACGCCTGCGGAATTCGCCCGCCTGTGGGTTGGATACCATCTCAATACTGTAATTGGGAATACTATTGGCCCCAGCCCCTCCATCGCCAGAAACGACTCTAACCAAATAAGTCCCCTTGGAATCCATGTAGAAGAAAGAGGATTCCTTGTGGCTTACAAAACCCATATTAACAGAAAGTAATTTGTAACTGCCACGTGTATTGCCGAGAATCTTTGTGCCGTCTTGCAGTACAAGCGAACCACCCTTGCCATAGAACATATTGCCAATGAGGCGGCAGTTCTGGGGGGCTAGATTTTTAACGAGTTCCCCACCCTTAAAACCGATTCTTTGATTGTTTTCGTCTACATATTGGGTTGTGGTATCCGCTCCGTCCACAGTCAATGTAACAGACCCTATACATCTTATATTCTGATCTTCCTTGTATTCGCGTGAAATTTCGGTCTTAATGACATACGAGGCCGCGCTGACAGCAGACAAATTTTCCGTATTTGAGAGTTCACTTGAAGAACTCGTCATAGGGACGGCTACAAGTTTTCGAGTATCCTCAAAATCAGGGAATGTACGCCAAATTTCAAGTTTCAAGGCATCCGTATTGTCAGATTTATTAATAACAAAGTAGCGCTCTGCTATATCCTCGTTCTCACCAAGAATGAAATTCAGTTGTTCCTCAGAAATATCGTAAACAGCCTGCTTTCCAACCTTTACACCAGTCCACTTCACTCCTGTGTAGCAAGCCCACTTGAGGCGAATTTCGGCATAATACTCTATAGTCACATTGGCACTATTGCCATTTGTAGCTTCTCCGGCCTTTTTCTGTCTCTGCCCCTGAACAACCTGTAACCACAAGATATGCAGGTGCCCTCCCAAAATAGCGGGTTGGATGGAACACCCGTCTATCTCGATAGGAAGTTCCTCCCAAGGAGTCCACGTTCCCCCATAGAGAGCAGTCGCCTCATATTTACGATAATAATAGGAATGTGGCTCGCCTCGGGTACGACCAACGATGTGAAGCGTGTAAAGGACTCCGGAAGCACTACCGCCATCCTGCTTACAGGCTCCTACAATGTCCATTTCAGCCGTATCACACACTTTCTTTATGTATTCACCCAAGGCTTCGGAAAGCGCATCTTGGTCACTGCCAATTTCGGCTAGTCGTTCCTCAAGTTCAAGGAAGAAAGGAGTCTTGTCACTACGCAGCTCTCCATCAATCCAGTTTTCTGGATACAGGAACACCTTGCGGTTTGCTACCCAGACCTGGTAATTTTTCATCCATTCCCACTGGTCTTTCTGCGTGTCATTCAGCGTATAGCCGCCCTCGAGACCCATCAAGGCCCGCTGTACATAAAGTTGTATACACGATACTGCCTGGACTGTGCGCGAAATCGCCATGTCCGGCTCCATCTTTACATCGAGCAAATAGTAAGAATAAATGTCATTTTCATCCACAAAAACCACAGGGTAATTAGCGGTCGTATCTGGGCGTTGAGACTCGTTACAGACGACAGCAGCCAACGCATCGCGCTTCAATTGACGAATCTTGTCATTTACATCCTGAATAAACTTGTTCCATTCAGAATTGGTTCGTGTCAGTTTCAAGTTGTTCTCAAACTTGCTGACACACCCTGCAGAGAATTGACCATCTACCTCTAGCAGGTTCACCAAATCAAGCGGAAGCGTATTTGTTTTTTTATAAAGATAAAGCAAATCGGCAAACCAGCACCACGCCGAGGGCGAGTCGATACTCACTGAGGTAATCGAGCCATCATCTCCTTGTTCAAAGACTATTCCCGCCTTTGCAAAAAGGGCCGTAGCGGCATCACTTGGAATCTGAAGTTTCTTGTCCAAGACCTCCAGATCACTCAATTCGCCATATTTATACACTTCGCCCAAGATTTGTGACGATGCGGCAAAGGCATAGATTATATCCTTGAATGAACCATAATTATTGTTGATTCCCGTGGCAAGGGAATTCCAGTTCCAATTAAAGCCAAGTTTCAGGCTCTGCGTATACTGATACAAGGCCGAGCATCTAATAATGTGATTACATAGGTCAACAAAGTCTGTTTCGTCGTTACTTATCTTAGTCTTCCACAAATTCCAATCACAAGTGGAATTGTCGCCATTATTAGAGATTAATTGTTGTAACAGTTCAAAAAGATGGGCGGCATCAAACGAGAATTTTTCGGAAAGAACCGTTATGATTCGTTCAGCGGAAAGTTCTTCTCTCAAGCAATCATAGAAATTCTCCACATTCTCTATCGTTGAAAGCCATGTGTGATTGGGTTCATCGTAATCAATCGATATCAACCTAAATATATTTTCAAAAGAAGTTTCCAGATACCGGACAACCTCCTCAGAAACATCTTCGGCGATGGTTTCAAGATAAGATTTCCAAACTGCGTAGATCTTTTCGGCGTCTTCATAACCTAAAGTTTTAAGCAATCCAAGAATAGATGTGTCATAATCTATTTCGGTCAACTGCATGTCCGTCAGGCTTTCACGACTGGGCCAGTCTTTCAAGGTTTCTTTTACAGAAGATTTTAGTTCCTCGGCAAATGCCCGCGCATCTTCAGAGCTCATCAGCAGAGGCTTAAAAATAGACTTCAAATCGCTTATGGAAAGCGACGAATTCCTTAACAAGTCTAGATTATCTATTGTTGATTTACAATAGTCACGACTTCCAAAGGCCACAGGGAAACCGATGCTATCCAAAAAGAAGCAATCTTCCACTGAAAGATTATTCTTTCTAATCCAGAGATTGTTTTCGTAAAGGATAATCAAACCAGCTTCTAATGCGCCCGCCGCAGTAGGATATGTGTTTGGAAGCCAAGCATGTTGCAGAATCAAAAGGGCATCTTGTAAATCTATTTCAAGACAAACTTTAGCGGCTGTGGCAAGTTGGTAGCGTAGCGCTTCATCGTTTCTTTCTGATTCATCGAAATCGCTACCATATTCATCAAACAAAGAATCAATGGGGAAAATTTTCTCTATATCATCTCTAGTGAGCGTATATTTTCCCAAAAGAATGGCTGCCTCTTGGGAAGTTAAGCCGAGTTTCGTCTTCAACTCATATATATCGGCAAGATCATTTACATCACAATTCCATGTCTTAGCAACATCTTCAATTGTCCAACCCAAGACCATACGACGTCGAACAAATACGGACAATTTGTAGAAGAAATCTTCTTTTTCGTTGTCGGAATTAAAGGTGAGTCTATATCCATTGACATCTGCCAACTGGAACGATTCGGAGTCCGCCTTTAGAGTCGCGCCCGAATCCTGGAAAACCGATGAAGTAAGTATTTTGGCAAATTCGTCATAGGTCAGTTTCGCACGGTCAAGCACAAATGCCAAATTACAGAGGACATCGTACCAATGGTAACTGAATTCAATTTGTCTAGACTTGTCCGGGAAGAAAAGACCTAAGTTCCCGTAATCTTCTAGCCCCCATAAATCGGCCTTGCCATAGGTTAAGTTTCCGGTTTCTTCAACTTTTAGGGTTTCAGATTGGTTCCCGTCCAGTAGGAGAGCCTTGTTGCCTATTTCGTGTAATTTTGAAGCAACTGTCGCAAAATCTAGCGATAGGCTTTTCAAAATGGCAGAAACCTTCTCCCTTTCAAAATTTTTCGGAAGATTCATCGGGTAGCACTTGCTGGAAAGTGCTGCCATGGCGTTACTTTCTACGCTCTCATTTCCAGATGCCCACGGACAAGGATTCGCTCTCAAATCTTGAACAGTCGCCCCTTCAGGAGTTTGATTACAAAGAGGAATTGCCCTTTGACTCACATGACTTTTGGAAACAAGGCTTTCCAATAGTTCAATGGCGAGGTCTATGGTCGGGAGCGATACTTCCGCATTGGCCTTTGTCATTTTCAATTCTAGAACATCTGGGCGGCGGCTAATGAAGCGGCTGTAAGCATGCCCTTGTTTCAAAAACTCCAACAGATCTAACAGATATGCCGAAGCACTCAAAATGGACTGATTCTGCGTTCCTGAATTACGATTAATTCTTCCAAAAAGAGTTTTCCAGTTGGCATAACTCTTGCTCTGTAGGCGTTGAGTCGCAACGTTCCTTGAATTTGAAAGATTTTTTCGCATAGTCCTTTTCGGGCTTGAAACGGCATTATCTTGGCGTAATCCACGAGGCAACGATATAATCGCATCGTCAGCCTCATTCAGACTGCCATGAAAACGTTCAATGTCAAGCGTCGCGTTGGCAACAAAGTTTTTGGCCAACCGGTGAATGTTTGCGGCAAGTTCCTTGTCCCCCATGCCAAGGCCATGTTCCGCAACAAATCGTTCCTCATCAATTAAAGCAATTTTTGCAGCGGAATCAAAATTGTTCTTGATAAGGTATGCAATAGCCTCAGGGTCATTTGTCAACCGGTAAAGGCGCTGAAGAGTCCTTATTTGTTCCTTTTCGCTTTCCGTTGCTGTTGCCTCTGGAATTTGGTCATCTTGTTCATGAGCGGCGGCAGAATTGTTTAGGAAAGTATCTAAATCGGAACTATTTAGGTCAAAGTCCTTCCAGGCTTCAGAATCCCTTAATTTGGCAAACAGATCATGCCAGGGCTTTTCTGCGGCATCTGTCGTTGAAAAGGATTCCAGAATATCTGTATTTAAGTCGGCCTGGGGATACTTCGCTTTAAGGCGGTCCTTTAATGTGCGGACTGCTATCTCATACTGTTCACTCGATTCTATTCCTGGAAAAAGTTCTACTGGCAACAGCAGAGGAGCATCACTACACCAAACATGATAACGATCCGTAGCGTATCCAAGAGCTGTTTCCCAGAATCCACGGGTGTTGTAGTGCAACAAAAGAATATCTTCTAATTTATGTATATTGGTATACGAGGAATTGGTTTTTATTGTCTGGTACGCACAAACAACCAGGTCAGAATACCAATTACAGAAATCAGCAAGATCAACCAACAATTCTAAATCATCTACTATAGATTCTTCTAGAATACCTGAATCTTTCCTCAATTTCGCAATCAAATCACGATAATTTGACCCAGCCTTAACATATTCTTCTAAAAGATATGAAAGCTCTGTTTTCTTACTTTCTAACAAACTGAGTTTTGGGCGCCCAGTCTTCCCTTTTTTTGGAAACGCACTAACATTTCCAGTCGCATCGCTATCTCTATATAAATCAAGTTCATTTGTTAGGAGTAGATAGAAGAAGAAATACGGGGAAAACGTATCTTCTTGTTCTTGTGCAATTTCATCAGATGTCTGTAAATTCATCCAAATACAATTCTTAAATTCGTCTGCACTCAAAGAGGCACTTATGATATTTTCTTTCAACGCTTTTTTAGTTTCTCTTGAGCATTCATCAACACCAAGAGAGAGTAAAGTAGACAAATCAACAATACCGCAGTCAACAACTATGGGATAAAGATATTGAGCATTCAAGTAGACAATATGTTGTTCTGAGGTAAGTCTGGCATACTCCTCTTGAGAAATCCTCCCCTGATTCAAAGCATCCTGATACTTTGCTTTGAAGCTCAATTCAATATTTTTCACAGTTACTGTCAATTCATGAGCCAGTTGGAATGCTTTAAAATACGCCCGCACTTTTTCTTCCGTCAAACTTTCACGACCAACAACTAGTGGCAATTGGGTCACATTCTCAAGGAATTCCGCAATTTTATCCTGCTTACTGTATTTGACGGTTTCGGTATTCGATATTATGGTCTGGTAGTAAATTTGCAACAAATCGTCAAGCGCTTCAAACTCTGATTTGTAAGGTTTGTCCGTCTCAAGGTCTAGAACAAAATTAATCTCTTGGACAGATTGCCCATTAAAAACTAGAGGGGCCGAATAAAAACTCCTTGGTTGGCCGCTACTCGGAGTTGTGCCACCTTTTGCGTAATGAACCTCGGCATACAAAGAGGCCTTGTCTTTTCCCCTAGCGACATTGCTATCAAGTTTAAGTCCTTGCGGAATCGCAGAAGCCCTATAGTCAATTTCATAATGTCCGAAAGTATCCGGAACTACGGGGGTGCCCAACATGACCTTGATAAATTTTCCAGATTTATCACCCGAACCGTTGTCAATCGTTTCCTGATAATAGAGACAGAATGCTGCAACTGTAATATCATCTTTCAATGGGTAATTTAGGGTGTTCTTGACCGTCCCATAGACCTTACAGTCTTCATTAGTCAATGAATCAGGAACGGAGCCCAAGGGTATATTCACAACCTGATTAACCGATACAGGGTCTGGAACATTATATGTCGTAAGGCTACGCCCCTGTGAATCTCGCACGATAATCTGGAGATTCGGAGCGCTTCTTGCCGCACCTTGTTTTTGGAATGCCGATTTTGGATACGAACAGGAAAAATAGCCCTTTGTATTCAGAGAGGCTTGAGTCAAAAGCGTTGTCTGCCCATTCCAGATATCATAAACATACACAGTTCCCGCACTTAATGGGCTTGCCGAACTATAGAATACTGTCCCTTGGATATTCCAAATATCGTCTGCAGAGGCAATGGAGATGTCAATTGTGCCCATTTCAAAAGGAGTATCCATGGCCGCATATGTGTCGGACTCCCAAAGTAAATTGTTTTGATAGTCATAAAGCCGAATTACCAAGTTGGGATGGTCAATGGAATTATCCCCTTTTTGAAATGCCGACGAAGAGAAGATGAGTGAATACGAACCATCTCCAGCAGGGCTGCATTCAGCTATCCAATCTAACGATCCATCTGCAAGTCTATTATATGCCTCTAATTTTCCTTGACTAAAGGGAGTTCCATTTTGTAAAAGTATTCCAGAAACAGTCCAAGTGTATGGAACGGGATACGGCATAAATTACTCCTTTATTTTTTTACTCAAACCACAATTGTAGCCGAGAACAATCTTTTCACTTCCAGAATATGCATAGCGCTTAATCCATGCTTATAAATCTATACTGCAAAAATGGCGTTGTCAATATTTTTAATACAAAAAATTTCTTTTTCCTGCATGTTTGACAACATTCATTATCATCTTTGCAAAAATCAGAAATTTGAATACACTTTGAATACGGAAGGAGAGGACATATTCGAAACGCAAACTGTATTCTAATCGTATTCAAAATTTTGGTTTATCAAAAAAATCAAAAAGAACGTTGTTAACTGCAAAAAAGCATTGACTTTTCTGTTTTGGTAGCATAGATTTATTGGTATGGAGCGCGATTACTTTTTCAACATGGTAACGGTGGTGCAGAAGTTTGCTTCTCATCTATCAACTCTACGGAATTGCCGATGTGGAGGAGATAGAAGCCGTGGAGAAAAGGTGAAATAATAACAATCAACAAGGAAAAATCATGGACGGAAATAACGCTACCTACAATCTAGATAATCAATTAGAACGTTCTGTAGAATGGGTGAAATATGCAGAAACTAAAAATGCTATTGCTATAGGCTTGCTTGGAGCGGCATTCATAGACATTTGCAAAATAGAAACTTGGGCAAGTGTATGTGGAAAAATTTTAATCTTTTCGCTTGCAATTCAATTGATTCTTCTAGTATGTTCTTTTATTCCTCGTTTTTCATCACCGTTATGTTTAAAAAGGAATAAAACGGAAATGAATTTTCATTACTATGGTGATATTTCCAGTGTCTCTCTTGATGAATATCGTTCTAAGTTGAAAGAGGCATATCCTGAATTAGCGCATACTTCTAAATATTTTAAAGATGTAACTCATCAGGTACATATCAACTGTGAAATAGCAATGGCCAAGTTTAAATTTTTTAAGATTGTTTGCTATTTAATGTTCGTTTCAGGATTATCCTTTGTTCTAAAATCACTATTTGTTTTATGAAAAGTATAAGGAGAAAAAAATGGCTACTTATGATTATTGCGCAGGAAAAAAAAGAATAGAAGAAATTCTTGATAACAATGTAGATGTAATTAAACAAGATCGGTTGCCAAAGGAGTCAGAATTTACTTTTGATAATGCATATCAAAGTTGGGTTACAGGATTATTTGTTGACATTCGAGAATCAACATTGCTTTTTTCTAGAGAAAATAAAAATGAGGTATCTAGGCTTATTAGGGCATTTACTTCGGAAATTATTGAAATTTTACGTTTAAATAAATGCGGAAAGCCGGATGATAACTTGCGTGAAATAGGAATTCGAGGAGATTGTGTCTACGCAATTTATACCTCTCCTCAAAAAGATGATGAATATGAAATTGCTGATAAGGCATTTTACATTAATACGTTTATGAAAATGTTAAATGCACTTCTAAAAAAAAGAAATTATCCGATGATTTGTGTTGGTGTGGGTGTATCTACTTCACAAGATTTAGTTGTAAAAGCAGGAAGAGATGGTGTTGGAATAAACAATTTAGTATGGATTGGATCTGCAGTAACAAAGGCCTCTAAATTTTCAGGATTGGGAAATAAGGAAGGGAGGGCGTGTTTGGTATTTTCAAGCGATTCTTATGCAAATTTTATAGACCGCCTAAAGAAAGAAAATCCTGATGCTGAATCTTGGTTCACAAAAGATTACGATAATGAATTAGGAACATTTTATACTGCTAATATCGTTAAATCAGCATTTGACAAATGGATTGATGCTGGTATGAAATGACATATTACCTGAATAATTTATAAAAAAGGAAACTTTATGTCTTTAAGAAAATGGTTATCCTTTAAGGATAAAGAGAACTGGTTTGAGTATCAAAAAATTGATGATATCGATACTCTGTTAAAATTTATTGTTGAAACTCGACAACCTATGTTCTATAGAGGTTTATGCGATGCTTCTTATAAGCAATATAATTCTATTCAAAGATATTGTGATGAAAAAGGTTATAAAGGTAGTTTTCACGAATATGAACAGCGACTTATTGAAGTTGCAGAACCAATATTTATAAATCACACATCTTCTGGGTCGTATAATGAATTGAGCGTTCTTAGTTTTTTGCAACATTACGGGTGCTGGACTCCAATTCTTGATTTTTCTACAGATTTGTCTACGGCTCTTTTTTTTGCTTTGGACGGTGTTGCGGCCTACAAGGAAAAAAATGATTTGTCTGATTATGTCTCAATTTATGCAGTAACGCAAAAACAACAACAAGATTTAAGTAACATGCAAGACATAATTAATCACTGTCAGGCGCCCATTGATAAAAGGTCTTTGGCAACATACAAAATGGCTGTCGGTTGGAATACACCTGTTGAATTATGCGATCAATTTGTTTGCAATTCTTATAATTATTTAAAACTAGCAAACAAAAACATATTGGCTCAAAAGGGATTGTTCATTTTGAATCCATCTAATAACAAAACTTTGGAAGAGTGGTTTGATGGAAGAACCTTCGAGAAATGTGATTATAACACAGATAGGTTGTTTTATGGGAAAATGTTTTGTTGGGATATTAATAAAAAATTTATCAGGTTATTGAAAATTTACCTTGTATTAAAAAGAAAAACTCAAAAAACGATATATCCCGATAAAGAAAGGAACGCAATCCAAAAAGAATTGCGTGATTTAGCAGAAAAAATCACGTTCTAAGAAAACATTTTCAGTAAGAATGCAAACATTATGAAAAATGCTACGCCGACCTGACGATATGCATTAAGTAATGACGGCTCCTTGAAAAGTTTCCGTGAAGTAACCGATGCGTAACGAAAGGTTCACCATATTTCTTGTTTTGAACGTGATAATGAATTGACTGCCGTTCTTGGAAAACGGCGAAAACGTCATTTTAGACATACTCTAGGTTGCATTTGCAATTCCACAAGAAGATGTTATACACGATTGTTTAGATAATCAAGCAGGGCACTTGTGTAAACATTTTTGCCCATAATCCAGCAGAAATAAACATTGGAGTAAAATATATTCTTTGGAAAATACTTCTCATTATGTCATGAATCGAAAACTTTATTCACTAGTATCATCTTCAACTATAAACTCACTAGCATTATCCACAACTATAATCTTATAGGTAGAATCTATGTTGCAACCATTTTTCTGTGTCGCAAATGTCGAGTAATCACGACTGTCTTCTGGAATGTAATGAGCGTTTATATAACCTACAGGCCCGCCGTTGTCAATTGTAACAGAAATAGTCTTAAATAAAGTTTCTTGTTTTCCACAAAACGCCTTTTCATCGATGTAATATCGACCATAATTTTGTCCCGTTTCCCGATATAAATCCTTACAACTTTTTTCCAGGTTGACTCGTCTATCACATTCCTTACAAGGAATGGAATCTTTCAACAAATAAAGCAAGGTATCGTTTCTGTAAATTGCCACATGAATCGAATCTGCTTCTTTTGGTGTATATATATCCAAAAACAAACCACAATCAAGCTTTGATGGATCTGCAGGCGAGCAAGCATGGCCACAAAATATTAAATAAATAGCAGCCCCCAGAAAATAAATAGAACTACAAGGCCTCATTGAATGACCAATCCTCGTTCCACGTCCAATGTTCTTCATAATGTTTTTATACAATCCTTATTATTCAAAACAATTATCATTGTTTGTTATATGTATCTGGTACGTGGAATCTATACCACAATTATCTAATATTGGAATAAATGGAGAATACATGTCATTATGGTCATCATTATATAGAACATATATGCTTGCTACGAAATTTTCTTTTAAATCCAGTAAAATCGGAGAGAATACAGTTTTTTTTTCTTTGCAATACGCTATTTCTTGGATTAAATATTCACCAAAGCCCCACACATTTTTTAAATCACTATCGTCTTTAACTACCCACACTTGATTATCACTACATTTCGAACATGGAATAGTATCTTTAAAAACATATTGGATAGAATCATTTTTATAGATTACCACATGAATTGAATCAACACCTTTAGGCATGTCAAAACTTAAATGCAAGCCACATCTAAGATGCGCAGCTTCTGGTGCCGGATCGCAAGCCAATAAGCATAGGGTTCCCATGATAGGGGCTATTGATTTAATAAGTTTCATTAAAAGACCAATCTCTTTCCCAAGTCCAATGTTTGCCATAACGTTCTTGTACACCATCCCTACTTATATAGGGATCAACTTCTTTGCCAGTAGTTTTACTCTCATACCCCTTTTCATAAAACTGCTTTGACCATTTTTCATGATTTTCCTCAACACCTTTCTTTATATTCCCATACATATCAATATAACCTTGATCATAAAGGAATTGAAAATAATACGCTTCGATTTCATATGGATTTGCATAATATCCTTCCCCCTTTGAAGAAATTGAGCCTTCTCTTAAATATGAACTTACATAACCTATTCTGAATCCTCGACGTTCTATCTGGCGAATGTGGGTTAATTCATGTGCGATTAAGTCTTTACGTTTCCTGTCACTGACAAACACGGCATGACCAAAATGAGAGGCCCCAAAATCTTCTCCTCCATTGGCATATTCTTTCCACGGACCGCTAACAACTCCACCCGAATAGGCGACATTCCCATCATACCAATCAGCTGTACCTCCAAATAAATTAGCATTATATAATCCAAGCGTATGACCGATATAGTCAACAGCAAATCCACCCCAAATTGCATCAGATGCCAAGAAACCGCAGTTGGCAATATTTTCAAAACAACGCGTAGCATAGGAACCTGTCGTGATAATCCCCGCTGTTGCTTCTGCACCACCTAAAAAATTCGTAACACCACTGGTCACAGTCGTATTTCCTATTTTTTCCCAATCCCAAAGTGTTAAGTTGTAGCCATTTTTGCCATTGTGAAATGCTTCTAGTGACATTGCGAAGGTTGCATTGGGTAAACCGGCTCCAATAATGGTGGATGCGGTTGCACTTGCAACCCCTCCCGTGAGAGCGTCTGCAGATGAGACACCAAAAAATTTAAGCGCATTTTTTCTCGAACTTATGGCACCTCCTGTAAGAGCGTTACCTACAGCACCAGCTAGTCTTTTCCAACTAAATCTTCCATCACGGTCTATCTTGTTCATCGGATCTCCGCCGAAGGCGTAAAGATTCATGTATTGCCTTGCAGGGTCAGGAGTCATCCATATTCCAAGTACCGGATCAAAAAAGCGCATACCGTAGTAATAAAATCCTATTCTTTCATCATACTCTTTACCTGTGTATTGTTCGGCGGGACTGTCGCCGGACACCTGGATTTTTTGCTGAGCACCGTAAGGCTCATAGGCAAATACATTGCCTGTCCCGTTATCTACAAGGGTCATCACCAAGGAACCCTGGTAGTCCTTGATATACCATTCCCTCGAGGAGTCTGGCAAAATTCGGCCAACAATTCCCGACCTGCCCTGAATCATCCTGTATTCGGCAACGGAACTGTCGCTAGCAATATAAGACCTGCGGCGCTCCAGGACCTTCTTGCCGCCCACCATAATGTCGGTGCGAGTTGCGCGCAAGGAATCATTTTCGTAGGCAAGGGCGGCAACACGCCATCCCGAGGCGTCGTAAACCATCAATTCCCGCCATACCGACGAGTCCAACGTCTGCACAAAGGAAACGGGCATGCCATAGGGATCGTATTCCACAGACAGGTTCTTGGAACTGTCAGCCACCATGCGACCCGAGACGTCGTAGACGAAGTTATTTGTCCTGGAGGCATTCCTTGCCGAGTCAAGGGCGATAGTGCCCGTAACCCTGTTGAGCCTGTAGGAACCGTCGTAATAGTTGTAGCTGAGCGTGTTCCCGCCATACCCCTGTGTGAGAGTTCGACCGTTCTTGTCGAAACTGAATGTCGCCTCTGGGGCAGTCCCACTCCGCTTCACCATATTGCCGGGCATGTCATAGAGGAAGGTCGACACCCTGTTGCCGGAGGAATCTGCGATGCCATAGGTGGTGGACAATTTTGAAATCAGGCCATCGTAACGGGGGCGTTCATTTGCCGAAGCGGCGACATCCTCATAATTCAATGTCTGCCGGAAAAGTGTATCGCCCGTAGCAATGTTCAATACATTCAACACGTTGGCCTGTCCGTGCAGATGGTAGGCGTAATCCGTCTCCAGCCGATCCCCGACCTTCACTGTAGCGACTTGACCCAAGTCGTCGTAGGTAAATTTAACTATGTTAACCCCCTCGCCATCAAGGATTGCGTCAATACGCCCCTTGTCATCGTAACTATACCTGCGGATATCCAGAATTGCGCTATCCGCGCTAAAAACGGTTACCTTATGTAGGCGGGAAAGGTCATCATATTCGTAGTGTTTAAAAACCACTCTGCGGATTGTGTCGGTTTCGGCACCCGTGTAACGGATGGCGACGGTCTTCCGCCCTAGGGAATCGTAGCCGAAGAAGTCCGCCACCAAGGCCGCATCTGCCCCAATACGGGAAGCCACAAGAGGATTGCGGGTCCAGGTGCAGGCCATTCTTCCGCGGGTATTTTTCAGGGTCTTGCCGACAAAGTAGGCACTAAGCCCGGCATTACTGATTTTATCAAGACAGGCGGAGAGACTGTCGTAAGCGGAGCCCGAATATTCCGTCTTTACTCCCGGAACGGGTGACTGGCTTTCTGCAATTTCCCTAAGTCTTGCATCCGTCACCAGATCAAGGACACTCTCGCCGATGGACACGATACGTCCCTGGGCGTCGTATTCCTTGTAAGAAACGGCATTCCGGCCCCGTTGTTCTTCCGTTACGGAAATACGGACGCTCCCAGACTTGGTGTAGTAGAATTTTTCCGTCCCCACATCGGGGCCCTCGGACATAACGCTTCTTCCGGCCGCATCGTAATCCGACACGACCGCAAAGGCGGAATCGTTCTGGTCCACATCCAGCGGGGTAATTGTCTTGCGCAGATTTCCCTCGCGTGTATACTCGTATTTCTTGATGGCCCAGTGCCAATTACGTATGTTTGCCCCGGTCGTATCCAAGGCAAATGCCGTCTGTACAAGTTGCCCCAGGCGATTCTGCCAAGAAAGCGAAACACGTCCCTCCACATCTCTACTGTAAGAAAGGGTGTAATTCTTTTGAGTGCTTGTTTTTGAGAAGTTCAGCGATTGCGGAATGTTCAGGTCCGCCACGTAGGCGTAATCAGAAGTGCCAACATGCGCCCCATCCAATTTCCACGGCTCGCCGGGCATGGAACTTTTTAGCAGTCGCCCGTCCTGCAGGGAATACTCATTTTGAAGATATGCGTAGCCACCTGCATCGGGGCCGTCACCTTCTTGTGAGAAATAGTCATTCGCATGGACCAGCGACGAATCCACATAACCCTCCCGCTCCAGTTCTGCGACATAGGAATAATCTTCCTGATAGGCCCGACCAAGATTATCGTAACGGGATTCCTTCACAGCAAAACGCATGGCGGGGTCAAAGAACAGAAATGACGGCGCAGTGATGTGGGATTCTTGCATCAGCTCTACATTTTTGGCATAGATAAGGCCATACAGGGCGCTCTGGTGTCCCAGTTCAATTTTTGCATTAGGGGCGACAAAGACCCCTGCGAGGCCCGAAATAGTCCCTAGCCTAAGTGTTGATGACTGATCAAGCCTCCACCCGATAAAATAGCGGGCCGTAGAGTCGTGCGACATGATTGAATTGTCGCTTATAGATAGAGAAGAACGGACATGGATGACAACATTCCCTTGCGACAAGTCAAAACGCAACGTGGCCGTTGGCTCCGCAAAGAAGGAATCGAAATAGTAATCCCCTGCGGAAAGTCGCAATGTGCTCCTTGCGCGGATTAGCGCATTTCCGTATTTTCCCGGCAACAGGGTAGAATCAGCATCATTGGCAAGGGATATATCCATCGTGCCGATAGGGAATTCCTCCACGGGGAATGTGCAGGCATCAACCCCTGCAGTTAAAGCTGACTGCTGGACATAGGACTGGTTGCCAATCCACAAGCCTCGCCCATAACTGACGGAGGCAAAAATGGAGTCCCTGTCGCCGATACGCACGGAATTCACCGCTACCACACGCAATTCCGATAGCGACGAATCGCGAATGGTTACATCATTGTCAATGAAAACGGAATCGCCTGAACCCAGGTTGCCCCCCGACTGGGCACTTCGAGCCCTGACTTCAAGTTTTTCTGTTGCATAGGCGGTAAAACCGTTGACACATTCCGTCGGCAAGAGTTCGCTGGCAAATTCTCTATGAACGAGAGCCTCGGCCATATGGCCCCGGCCAAGCCCATCAGAGAAGGATATGCCCATGCCGACAGTCCCCCGTGAACTAGCCTCTCTGCCCGGTTCCAGGATTACGTCATCAAAGAGCATAGTCGCATTAGACGCCCCCGACAGCGAGACCTTGATGAATCCCGTACCATCGGGAATGTTGAAGGTGTGAGAGTAAGGACTCCACTGGACGGCACGAGTGTATTTCTTGCCATCTGCAGAAGAAATCTGGGTTCCCTTCTTGGAAAAGAAGAATACCCTCGGTGCCACTACTGCGCCATTCACATTATACGCAAAAAGACTCAGCGTATAGACGGAATCACCCTCTACAGGAATGTAATCGGAAACAAGCCCACCCCATGAACCGGATGCCCCAACGTAACTACCAGTGACTGGGCGGATGTCCTGGCCGTAAGAATTTATGACTTCGGCACGTGAAAGCCGTTTACCGTTCCATGAGTAAAAACCGTCCTCAAAACTCCAGTTCGGCAGCATGTTGCCGTGCGTAAAGGAGAATGAGTAACTTCTGGCGTGGTCCGTATTCTCAATGACGGTCGCCTTCGGCGGCATGGCCAAGGTCGTTACAGAAAGTAACGGAACCAATATGGATGCAAGACATTTATTCATTTGCACCCTCCACGTTTTCATTCAGCCTGTGTGCCGCATTGTCCGTAAATATCCGCCCCCTTGAATCCCTGGAAGCCCGGCGACGATGGTTCTTGTCATAAACAAATTCTGTTTTCTGGAAATCCATGCCCATGGTGGATAGCGGCAAACCGGCCCGGTCATACGAACTCATTGTAAATGCCGCTGACGATGGGAAAGCCACGAAATCATCCACATAGATAACCCGGGAACCGTCTCCCGTGGGCGTTCCAGTTCCAAGCCAAATTCTAAGATGATCGTCGGCGGTTGTATCGGCGAACATCCCGTCCCCCACTAACTCGGAATAGGGTATTTCTATCTCGTAACGCTGCCATCTGTTCGCCTTAAAAGATTCGTTCACGGGGTTGTAACTTCCAAGAACCTTCGCTATGCTCTTGTCTGCCCTACGGAACTCCGCAATAAGCATGGGCCTCGCCCCGGTGGAATAGGCGTATGCGGAAACGACATAACTGTATCTGTAACGGTGCAGTTCTTTAAGGCTTACATTTCTGGTGGGACCATAGCCGTCCGTGACCTTGAACGAATAGAGGCCCGAATGTGTCAGGGAACTATCGAGGATAGTCTGGGCCATCTCCCAGCCGTTTGTCGCCCCGTGCTCGGCCGTATTGAGAGCGACATCGGTACAGACCGCACCCGAGAATGTTCCCGCTAAAAGTGTCCTATGGCCTTCGTAGATGTTGCAACTGAAACGAAGGCCTGCATTTGTGAGCTTGGCCGTCTCCACGATATGGCCGTAGTTGTCCGTAGATATAACCGTATCCGTCAAATCCCACCCGGAATTTATAGGGAAAGATTTCCCGACGCGGACTGGGGCATGCCATGCATAACTTGACGCCACCATACCCGGAAAAACGGAGGAATAGGAAGCCTTGGACGCCGAGGCGACACTATCGGCCAAGAAAGCCTGCGAAGGATCGGATGACTGAATAGCCGTCAAGGGACTTGTTGTGAACGGGACATACGAGTATTGTTTCACTGGATTCTTGAAAATCATGCTATCGGAATTATTTTCGAGCGCCTGCGACTCAAGAATCTTTTGCGTAAACAGGTAATAAGGTCCCGATTGACTTAAAGTTCCCCTAAATTGACCAGACTCGTTATCCAGCAGAACATTCTTGTTGACAGTCCTCATCTTGTTGCCAGAGGGGTCATAGGCAGTATTAATCGTGGAATCCAGTAGGTTCACAACAAGACCGTCGGGCCAGTTGCGATTTGCCCCCGAATCCAAGGCATACACGTTGCGAGTCAAATTACGCAATGCTCCCGACCTGTCGTAGCGACGAGTTTTCGTGAGGGTCCCTTGGAGGTTCTTCTGGTACCCGAAAAGAGGCTTGTCTTTGAGGTCGGCGATGAAATTGTAACGGGCCTTCGTTACCGTATCGTTGCTAACAAATGCGACCGTACTCACTATGGGAGCGATAAACTGTGCCTGCTGTGTATGGGCGTTAAACTCAACAATGCCACCGGATTCTGCATATGTAAACTTGGTATAGCGATTGGTGGAATCCGTTGCTTTTTCCCTCCAATAGCGGTCCACTACAGGGTAGATATGGGAATAAATATAATTCTGTCCGGAAAATTGCGCCAGGCCGACAAGGTTCCTGTTGGAAATCGTATCAACGACCGTCCTTGTCAACAAACGATTTGGCGGAGAATAACTCGCCTGACTGGAATACGAATAATATCGGAAATTTAAAAGAGACTCTTCAAACGGATTCGTCCTGAAAAAGGGAATTGACGAGTAATTCCGCATCCGGCTATACGGCGCAGTCAAACAGAATGCCGTTTGGGAACACAGTTTACCATCTTCCGTCGATCTAGTTTGGTAGAATACAACAGGATCATTTTGCGAGAACTGCAAATCACACGCATTGCTATCCAGTTCATTGGTAAAATCTGATACGGAAACCGAGGGGTCTCGGGGGATAAGGAGCAATAGGTTGTGATACCTGCCGTCCCGAATGACAGCCCGTGTGTTTCCGTACTGTTCCTCCAGATATAACGCATCCTTCGTTACGGACACGGCAACATCATTGTGTTCCCCGTCAAAATCGAATATTTCTGGCCTTTCACGGGAAAAGACCACTTCACCATTGTCTAACCTTTTCCTCCATAAAAACACTTTACTTTTGGCCTTTGAAACTTCGACAACGAAGTTTTCCATGATAAAAAATTCATCCCCACAGAAATCCTGGCTTCCGCATTGGTGGTTCCCGTCTTCCCATGTTTCGCTTGCTACCAGCCTAAACTTTCGGCCGTCAAAATACATACCGGCAATTGATTCGACATTATTGCGGTTGAACGAAACGAAAAGGACGTTTCCATTTAATGTAATCCCATCTAAACTATTTTGAAAATTCATGGTGTAGATTACATCATTTACTGTTTTTTGGATTCCCAAATTTGGGAACACTTCCTTAGCGCTGGTCAGTTCTTCAAAATTTCCATTACTGTATGCAAATACATTCAACACGTTATTGCCGCTTTCACCCACAATGAACATATAAGGTGAAGATGAGACCCTGATGGGACTAGACCATTCCAAGCATGCATTGGAACTCGCATTGCGGACAGGGTCCCCGTAATCCGAAACATTTGCAAAATCGCATTGGTTTTTACTTTTTTCAAGAAGCTTCCATCGACCGGTATCCGTCTGGCGAACAATAGGGTAAATTCTGCGAACGCCATTGTCATTTTCAACAATCAAGAAATAATTTTCTTGCGTTATGATATTTTCAATTGTTCCTGAAAGTTGGGTCGTGTCCATAAGAATCTCTCCAACCTCAGAATTTTTTGATTCGTAATCAAAACCGTTCCATTCATAGAAAAGGATGCTACGTCCACCAAAATCCGCCATCACAAAATAATTCAAAGACGGGAAAAGAGTCGGGCGATTTTTGTCAATCATTTGGTATCTATGCGGATTAGCAAAATAATTGCCGGCATTGTGATAAACCTGCACGTACAAGTCCTGTTTTCCATTGGCATTGACTGTATTTATTAAATAAGCGTAGCAGAATTCGTCAGTACAAGTTGAACCGTTGGAATAGTATGCCCTATTCGCAACGGGAATTTGTATTTGTTGGCCGGAAGAGTCTTTCATGGTGTCCGGGACGGAGGTAGATTTCGCATCGGGAAAAGAATCTAGGGCGACATTTGCAAAACTAAAATGCTCAATAGAATTGTTCGGAAGTATAATCACATTCAGCAGACCATTTGCGCTGTCGTAACCCAAAGTCCAAGATCTCGCTTCCCCGCCAACAACGGAATCCTTTATAGTCAAAAGATACCGTTTGTTCGCGAGATTCGCCACTTGACGAACTCCCTGCGAAAGTGCGAGTTCCTCAAAGAGGTTTCCGTATACAAATGTTTTTATTTTTGAAAGAAATCGGGTTTCATAGAGCCGTTGAGAATCTTTAGACTCCATCGTCGCATATCCAGGATATTCGTCGGCCCCCATCGGGGAATATGCCAACGCAATGGAATCAACCGTTACATCTCCATCTTTCCAATAAATGCCCGAAAGGGCGCTTTCACGGGTATAGGTTTTCCCTTGTGTTACGGTTTCGTCGATTTTAGAATAGTTAAAAAGAATTTCTGTTGTTCCATTAAAATCTGTAACTCTAGACAAATCAAAACGATATGTGAAAGGAACCAATTCCGCTGAATTTACAGGATAGGCCGCAATGATATTTCCCCGGCTCAACTGTGTTCTTTTGGCATTATCCGATTCTCCAAAATACAAGATTGTGCCATCCGGTATTATAAACTTCCATTTTGCAAACTGATTCCCACTAACGACAGATCTGACTTTTATGTATGGATTCGTAGACACATAGTAGTCGCCGGCATCATTTTGTAAAACCTGTCCGCCGCCATAGGGGCCCAAATCGCAATAGATAAAATCATCGGTTGTCGTTACCGTTCCCTGATGATTTATAGCAACATAGGGCGTTGACAGGTTCCAACCCAAGCCGTAAGCTCCCGATGGGGCTGTTTCATTAGACGATTGAAGAATCGGTTGAACACCACCGTAATAATTTAGATTCAATGACCAAGAAAGGACACCTCTGGCATTTATCGATGTCAAAGGAATGCTATAGTATGGTTGACCATTGAAGATGTTTACATTGGAAACGACCTCGCCAGGTGCCTGCGATGGTTCAAATTCGCTATGGGCTATTGTCGTACTTCTGTAGTTAGAAAGTCCCCTAGAAATTATACGTTTGATGAACTGCAACAAAGAACTGGAAGAGCCTTCAGCCAGCGCCAAAGACGGAACAAGACAAAGCAGCACTATAATCTTTTGAAAACGGCTCATTCTTCTTCAATCTCTGGGTGAAGTATTTGAAAACGTGTACGGCAATACATTTTTTCTTTCGCGGAAGCTTTCTTGATTTTATCGCACTCGGATAATTTTTTCATTTTCGCAATTTGAGCGTTCAGTCGCTCAACTTCTTGTTCTTTTCGTATTTCTTTAACAACAGAATCGGGCAATGGGCTAGGCACACACAACGAGTCCGTTACGGCAGAGGATGAAGCAACAGCAAACAATAAATAAAGAAGCACCTTCATATTTCCTCTACAAGGACATTAATTTTGTACCAGTAAATCTATGCTGCAAAGATGGCGTTGTCAATACTTTTTTATAGAAAAAAATCTTTTTTTTGCAAAAGCAAAGAGTTTGGATACGGATTGAATACGATAAAGAGTGAATTCATTTCCATAATCCTTAATTCAGTTTGTCATGAAGAGTTCCAACAAATGAACTAGTGTGCTCATAGCACAAGCCGTATTCTAACTGTATTCAAAAAGAATTTCATTCCTTATGTGGTGTTTTTTATCACACTGTAATGTTATATTCAGAGAAACATGTTGATTTCTCATCAAAAAATACATCTTTTATATGTAACCTAATTAAGGAGATACAAAAATGCATGCACACGGAACAGAAATAGACACATTTAATGTTATACAAACTGAATGCTCTTGTGCGGGCGAAACCTCTGAAAATCGCCCTTGCATCCTTTTGGAAATAACTCTTACAAATGGGAAAGTCTATAAATTTAATCTATTTGGCGATGAATCATGGTCATCACAAAGAATAATAGATTACCTCAGCATGAGTTTTGCCAATATAAAGGGCGAATCTAATGTATTTAAAGTGCAGAAAGGAAGTCATCCCGGCTATATTGAGTTTACCTTTGCTGGTGAATTCCAAAGGATATCAGGCGAAACTGCATAATTAGATGGAAAGCTATTCCCACACGATATCTTCTTCAGCCTTGTTGCGGACTTCAACAAGATTTTCAACATTCACTCGGTTCACAAGCCAGCCACGTAGGCTGCACTGCTGAATAAATTCAGCTATGCGATTTTTACCGTTGAGTTCTTTGAGTGTGACAACTACGCCAAAGGGGAGGCCTTCGCCATCATTCTGTCTTAAACGGTTCATTGTGGTGAGTTTAATGCCCCAATTTCCGTTGCCGTTGACGTAAGCCTTGCGGGGCTTGCTGCGGCTCGTAAATGTGTCTGCGATATACTTAATGTTGTCCCATTTGCGGAAATACCGACGGACATGTTCTTCGGTAAAATCGTTCATGTCCTCAATTTCTTCAGGTTCTTCCTTGTTCCCCTTGATGCTTTGCACTCTTCCCTTGTCGTTGATTCGTCCGAATCGGAGTTCCATTTCGGTATTGGTATAATCAACTCCCTGGTTCCGTTCGCAGTTGGGGTAATAGCAAAGTGTCGCCCTTGCTACAAAGGGGTGTGTGTCGTTTGCCACAGGAATAGGGATTCCGTAGTTGTAGGTGTTGTATTGTTGGGATTCGCCCATCAAAATAAACCGGATTTCGTCATCCTTACTTCGAATGATATCGTCGATCTTTCTGGGAGCGATACCATAGCCGATTTTTGTCGATGAATCTTCATTTGGAGTCCACCCAGCCGCAGAATCAATGAGCATCGCTTTGGCGACTTCGCGACGCAGGCCCATGACATAAATCAAGTAGGCCATTTTTCGGGCAATCCAAGGGGCTGCATACGATGTTCCTGAAACTAGCGTTGTGCCTTTAGGACCATATGCAACCATTTTTTTCTTATAGTCACCACCATAATAGCAGAGGTCTGGTTTGTTGTAGAATGAGAGAACGGGGCCTGTTCGTGTATAAGATGCAGGTTTCTTTTCAAAATTTACGGAATTAACGACAATGGAGTTAATGGAATCTGCTGGCGCTCCAATCCGCTTTTCTTCGTTTTCTTCTGGCTCCTTGTTTGTTCCTGCAATAATGAATGTTACATCGTTTTCATATTGGATTTTGTCAAGGATGGCGGCTTCTGGAGAAATATAGTTCTCGGGAATTTCTTGCATTGAACCGAGAGAAAGGTTCCAAACTTTAATGTTCTTGTTTTCAGAAACAATTTGCCTAATGGTCTTTAATATGGTAAACGTACTGCCAACATTTCCGGCAAGGACGCCGAAATGCTTTACACGAAAACGGCCGCAGCCATCATCAAGTTCCGGATTAAGCACTGGACCATCCACGATGATTGAAGAAACTGTGGTTCCGTGTAAGGAATCTTCCTTTTTGATTTCGATTTCATCGGGGACAGTGTTGACGTAATCAACCCATTTTGAAAAATAGGCGTTTGTATCGAAAACGGTATCAATGACGCCGATAATCGGTTCATTTGTTGGCTCGGCAATGCGAGGCTTTACACCTTCGGCGGTTTCAAAATCGTCTTTAGTGTATTTGGAAATATCTGAAACGGCCATTGCAATAAGGTAAGGCGCCTTGTTGTTCAAGATGCTTACTTCATGAGGATTTAATTGCAATGTGGTTCCATTGATGATTCTGTCGTTAGTTATGACGATGCCGAAACTTCTCAGCAAATCGACAGCGTCTTCACCGATGTCATAAATGGAAATAAGGGAGGTCTCGTCTAAATTTTTCGGGGCGCGGTCTTTTGCAAAATGGCTTATATAGAAGCAATCCTTGATACACTGCATAAACAATGACTTGGACATGACCTTAATTGGCCAAGTATCAGTTGATAACTGTTCGATATCTTCGGCTGTGACGTCACCTCCAAAATTGTTGTCAATAATTTTTTGACAATTGTCAAGCCGTTCTAGCGCCTTTGTGAATTCGCTTTTGTCGAAACAGTAAGTGATGATGTGTTTCGTTTTTGTCTTGTCAAATTTTGCACCTACAATATGCTCGTCGCAATCGAATGCAAAGATGCTATGCATACGGTTGCTTTTGGCGATAATGCGGTTATAATGCACGTCCAATAGCGCTTTAGGCAGCGTTGAATCGTGCAGCCATTTTGATTGCTCAATTTTAAGTTCCTGAATTAGTAAAGCGACATGTTCTGCCGTTACGGAACCCTTGCTGGGGAGTTTTGGTGCGCCCGGCTTTGTCGGGTTGGGAGCATGTTCAAACCGCCCTTTTAAAAGGAGAACGTCATTCATTATTTATCTCCTTGTAAAGCTCTGGCGACTTGGCTCTTTGAAACGCCAGAAAGTATTTCGATTTCGCGGACAGTGAAACCTTGTTCTTGTAATTGTTGCAAGTCGCTCGGAATATGGCCGATGAATTTTTCGTACAGGCGTCTAAGGTAATCGCACTCAACGCTTGCATCGCTGAAGGCGACTGCAGTCTTGATGATGTTCTTGAGTTCACCTGGATTAGGAAGGCTTCCGTTCTTGCTGATAATCTTGAAGAATAGCCTCGTGTTCCGACCGGCAATTTTGAACTTGGTCAAGAAACTGTTCAAAATAGATTCCGCGATTTCTTGCAGGTCTTCTTGCGTGTATCTGTTGAAATCGACAATTAAATCGAAACGGCGTGAAAGCGCTTTGTCAAAGTGCTTGAAAAGGTTCGTCGTAGCGATGATGGTAATTTGTTCGTTCAGGTTGTCAAAGCCCTTGAGAATTGCCGACGTGGCACGTCCCATTTCGCGAAGGTCGTGAGAGTTGGTTCTGTCGAGGGCGATGGCGTCTATCTCGTCGAACAGGACGAGAATTTTTTCGGGGTGCGCAAAGTGGTTCAGCTCATCGAACAGTGCGGCGATGTTCTTTTGCGTTTGGCCGAGCTTGCTGTCGATGATGGTGTCGAAATCGACGCAGAACAGGTCGCGCTCCAGAATACGGGCGATCTGCCGCACGGATTCGGTCTTGCCTGTTCCGGGTGCGCCCTGGAACAGGAACTTGTTGATTCCCATGTTCCGCTGGATGGCGTTGATGATTCCGATAATGTCCTTTTCAATGGGCGTAGGGAGCGGCAGCGAATCGTGCGAAGGGGCGACCTTGCGGAAAAAGGTCATCTGGTCTTCGTGCATTTGCGGCACAAAGGCGTTCGCGCTGGACATAAGGGCCATGATGTATTCCGAAAGCTGAAAATCGCCGCTAGCGTCAAAATCCCGGGCTATTTCGTATGCCTCCTCGCGGAATGCGGGGTCGTTTTTCTCGGCGTAATAGCGAATCAGATTGATGACATTCTTCTTTTTCATGGACTAGACCTACCTTGTTCCTTAATATAAATAATCTTGGGACAAAAGTCAAGTATTTTGGGACAAATACTATAATTTTAGGTTTTCGCTACACAAATGACCCAAATTGATCATTATGGAACTGAATTCACCCCTCGGTGTATTCAAAGCGTATTCAAAATTTTAAATTTTACGAAAAGCGATAACAAATGTTATCAAACGTAAACAAAAAGCACTTTTTGTATTGAAAAGTGTTGACTTTCCTGTTTTTGTAGCTTAGATTTACTAGCATGGAATCCATATTAAAATATCAAGATTACAGGCGTTTCTTACAGGATTTTTATGACTGGAAAAAGCGCACATCGGCATTCTCGTGGCGAGACTATTCAAAAATGGCAGGGTTTGCCTCGCCGGTGTTCATGAAACAAGTTTGCGAGGGTAAGGCGAACCTTGGGAAAAAAGCGACCGTCAAGGTGGCGGATGCCTTCAATTTTGTCGGCATGGAACGGGACTACTTCTTCAATATGGTGACCTATACGCAGGCAAAGACCGATGAAAAAAGACGCTACGCCTATGCCGAGATGCAGTCCATCGCCAATGCAAACAAGGTGAACCTTGTCGGTGCAGAGGCGTATAAGTATTACGATTCTTGGGTCCATCCGGTGGTACGCGAACTTGCCCCTGCCATGCCGGGGGCAATGCCAAAGGAGATTGCGAACAAGTGCGTTAACAAAGTTTCTGCCAGGGAAATTATGGACTCGATCAAGTTTCAGGTTGATTCGGGATTCCTCAAGAGGGTAGGAGACAGCACATATGCGCAGACGGACAAGTTGATTGCTGGTGACACACAGTCGATTTCCCTGGCAGTGCGCTCCATGAACAGGCAAATGGCAAGTTTTGCCGTTGATGCCATTGACCGTTTTTCGGCGGAGGAACGCTTTATATCGGGAATCACCATGGGAGTGTCAAACGATGCCTATGGCAAGATTGTGGAAGTCCTGCGAAAATGTCGCGAACAGGTTCAGGATATCATTTTGAAAGACGACAAGGTGGAACGGGTGCTGCGGCTGAACCTGCAGTTGTTTCCGCTGACACAGAAATTGGATGGGAGTGAAAATGAAAAATAAACTATTCTATAATACCTTTTTCTCTCTTGCGCATATTGGTTTATTATTGGCTCTTGTTGCCTGTTCAGAGACTTCTACGGCTGGTGGAACTGTGGATGACAATGCCGTTGCAGATTATTCTGCCGACGAAAAGGCGATTATGGAAAGCAAGGTAGATTCCATCCAGATTTTTGCCGATGTTACGCCTGCCGATATCGGTGACTATGCAATGGATTCGACAGACTTTTGGTACGCAATCACTTTCTCCGATGTAGGTGATGACTATTTCTCTGTCGAAGAATACGACCCCTTCTTTATCTGCTACGTTCGTGTCCATCAATATGATTTTGGCGTGCAAACATCAAAGAGTGTAGAGAATGTTGGCGAATTTACGCAGACATTTTTTATGACGGCGAGTGAAAATGGCGTTGTTTACCATACGAAATTGGACAACGACTACCATAATGCGATGAATTGTGAAAAGGACCTTTCTGTTTTTGAACAATCGTGCGAAAGTGAGGGAGGAATCCTGTATCGCCATAAGGCAGATTGTGGAGAAAATAACTTGCATTTGACCTGTTCGACATCTTTAGAGCATTTGTCGGATAGCGTGGCAAATATTTTGAATGTGAATGCTCAAAAAATGAAACAATGGTGTATGGAGGGTAAATAAAATGAAAAGAATTTTGCTTGGCATCGCAATCGCTTTATCAGTGCTGTGGGCAGATGAGGAAAAGGACTCTTATTTGCCTCCATATGAGCCGCATAGTTCTGTTTCACCTAAAGTTCAAGAATTTCTAGACGCGGCCACACCTTCGAACTTAGAACGGAATATGATAGCCCCAAGTTATGATGTGCTAGGAAGAAAAAAGAAGCAAGGTCATTTAGCAACACCCTATTCGTTTGTTTTACGACAGGAGAAAATGGATGTTCTTGTTTCTTTTTTGGATATCCCAGAAAAGGATGAACAGACCGTTTCTGCCGAATATCGTTTTGAAAATGGAGTGCGGCAGTATTGGTTGAATGGGGTAACCGTTTCTGAAGAAGATTACTTTAATAATATTGAAACAAATGGAACATTTTATAGTCCAAGTTACACGGCGTCACTTACGGCAGAAGAAATTATTTCCTTGTTGAATGGGGTAACGCCTGTTTACATTAGTGAAATTGTGTCTGCACAAGATGCCGCAGTTTATACAAGTATCCTTGATACAACAACGGTTTCTACATGGGCTTTTACCAATGGCTATAAAGGCAGCGGGATAGGTGTATATTTTGCCGAAAATGGGTGCCCAAAATTATCTGTAATAAATACATCGAATTTTGTGCAGAATAGCTCGTGTGCGAATGGTATTACGAGTCATGCGACATCAATGGTTCGCGTTTTTCAGACAACAGCACCGAATGCAATCTTGTATCAGTATCCAAAAGGAGAATCTCCTAATATTTCTTCCTTGACACCCCAGGTAGAAATAGGGTTTCATTCCTATTCGGGAAGTAGTGATTCCACTTACACAACAAACGATCGTAACTTAGACAATTTTATATACGCAAATGATATCACCTCTTTTGTTGCCTCAGGGAATCAGAATTCGTCATCGGGTTCATTTTATGTAACAACTCCAGGGAAAGCGCTAAATGCTGTTACTGTTGGAGGCGTATACCCTTTTACGAATAATTATGAAACTTTTTCTCGCTGGAAAAATTCTCAAGTAAAAAATCAAAAACCTGAAATAGCGACATACGACTATTTTTCTTTCCCCAATGATGCCCATTTTGTGGATGACAATGGAACAACTTATAATGGGGTGACACGAGGAACAAGCGCTGCGACCGCTTTTTCAGCGGGCGTTTTTGCGGATATATTACAGCAACACCCTTTCTTCAAACATCATCCAGAAATGGCGAAGGCACTGATGATTACCGCGAGTACTAAACCTATCGGCAACGCATCTTCTTATGATCAAGATAATAGCAGTAAAGCGGCCAAAGGAATTCCTCTTTATAAAAACATGGGTTGGAATACTCGGTCTAGGTATTGGCGAGGCGCTAACTCATGCTGCTTTACTGGTGATTCCATTGTTTTCACAGAATCAAACATTGTAAAAAATAAGAGATATCGTATCGCGATTTCATGGCTTGTTCCTGGTAGTTATGTTTTTGTAAATAAAAATATTTCGCAAGATATAGATTTATATGTAATTCAGGATGGATCTATTATTGCTTCATCATCAAGTGCAAAAAATCCATTTGAAGTTGTTGATTTTACAGCGAGTTCCAGTAGTAATCTAAAAATAAGGATTAAACGCTACGCAAATTCTGGAAGCGGAAATGTTGTTCTTGGTTACAATATGTGGTTTGAGTAAAAGCGCGAACACAGGTGCCAGTAGGCGTTTTAAAAAATAAAAGAAGATGTTTTACTTCACTGTTTACTTTCGCTGTTTCAATGGCAAAACAGTTTATACAAGCACCCGGCCTGATTGCCTAAACAGTCATGCATAACATCTTCTATCGTGATTTTGGAAATTTATTTTTTAAGTCAATCATTATATGTCCAGGAACTAATTTATCTATTTCAGGGGAACCTTTTTCCATCAAATAATCCATCCCACTCTTCTTTACACTTGTATTTCAACGCATGATCATTATCGTTTTTCACAAAACAAATAATTTTGAATACAGTTTGAATACAGCGCAATGCACAAAAACGCCGTCATATTCATAGCACCGTTTTGAAAAAGCGCCAGGAGAATTTCTCCTGACGCCTACTTATTCTGCGCTGGATCCTTCGACTTCGCAACTTCGTTGCTCCGCTCAGGATGACACGTGCATGTTACCCTAACTGCTCGGGCAGCGCTCAAAAGCGGTTACTTTCCGGCCTTGTTCTGCTCCAGCTCGTCTTCGAGTTTCTTGGTCTGGGCGTTATTCGCGTCGATGATGTTCTTCAGGTTGTCAATTTCCACGCCCTGCTTGGCCACCTGATCCTTGAGTTCTTCGCACTTGGCGGCATAGGTCTGTTCCGATTCAATGCGGTTGTTCAGTTCCTTGCGCAGGCAATCTACAGAACCGCGGAGGGTGTCCACAGCCTGTTCGGCTTCTTTCAAGGCCGGATTTTCGTCGGCACCAGCCGCCTCAGAACAGGCGCACTTGCCGCCCATGAACTTCTTGGATAAAGCGACGGCGGCGGCAGCACCGGCAATCGCACCGACTAAAAAGGTTCCTGCTTTCATAAGAACTCCTTGTGTATTGATTCCTTTTTGGGAATATAGTAAAGTTCAAAAAGGAGATGCCCGCCTACGCGGGCATGACAAGGGTGAGAAACCGCACACGGATCCTCGCCGGAGTTTATCCCGCACTTGATGCGGGACCTGGATGACAAGGGCGGCAGGTCCTAAAACCTCACTTCTTAGGTTTCGGGAACAGTTCCTTGATGATTTCGTCGATGTGCTTTTTCGTGTGGATTTTCAGGCCCTTCTTTGCAGGGGCCGGAAGTTCCGTCACGTCCTTCTTGTTGCCTTCGGGCAGGTAGAGGGTCTTGACGCCCGCCTCCTGGGCGGCTAAGGCCTTCTCGTTGAGCCCACCGATAGGCAGCAGGTCTCCCGTAAGGCTCACCTCGCCCGTGAAGGCGATATCCGGCGATACGGGCCTGCGGGTAAAGGCCGAAAGCAGGGACAGCGTAAGGGCGATACCCGCCGACGGGCCGTCCTTGGGCACGGCACCCTCGGGCACGTGGATGTGAATATCAGTCTTCTTGACGATGGCAGGGTCTATGCCAAACCGCTGCAAACGTTCCCGGACAAGGCTCAAGGCAATCTGGGCAGATTCCTTCATCACGTCGCCCAGCTTTCCGGTGAGCATCAGGTGGCCCTTGCCCGAAAGGAGCTTGCATTCCAGCGTGAGGATTTCGCCACCCACGCTAGTCCAGGCAAGGCCCGTAATCACGCCGTGATGTCCAGGAGCGGGCAGGCGGTTCTCGGTAAAGCGGGGAACGCCCAGGTATTCCTGCAGCTGCTTTTCGGTCAGGTCCTTCTTGACCTTCTTGCCCATGACAATTTCTTTGGCACGGTGTCGGACGATACTTTCCAGGGAGCGTTCCAGTTCACGGACGCCAGCCTCGCGGGTCCATTCCCGAATGACCTTTTCGATGAGAACGTCAGAAATAGAAATGTCCTTGTCCAGAGCAACACCGCAGCGCTCGCAGATTTTTGGAATCAGGAACTTCGATGCAATCTGCTTCTTTTCGTGGGCGTAATAGCCGGGGAGCCGCACCACTTCTAAGCGGTCCCGCAGGGCGTCGGGAATTTCGGCCTCGGAGTTGGCGGTAGCGATGAACAGCACACGGCTAAGGTCCAGACCCACTTCCATAAAGTGGTCCGTAAAGTCGTGATTCTGTTCCGGGTCCAGAACTTCTAGCAAGGCGCTGGCAGGGTCGCCCCTGAAGTCGGCGGCCATCTTGTCGATTTCGTCTAGCAGGAGCACAGGGTTCATGCATTTGGCCCGACGAAGCGCCTGGATAAAACGGCCAGGCATGGCACCAATGTAGGTGCGGCGATGCCCACGGATTTCGGCCTCGTCACGGACACCGCCCAAGGTAATGCGCACAAAGTTCCGCTGCATGGAGGCGGCGATGGATTCCACCAGGGTGGTCTTGCCAACGCCGGGAGGGCCCACCAGGCAAAGGATGGGAGCGCGACGTTCCGTGCCTGTCAATTTCAGCACGGCGATGTATTCCAGAATGCGGTCCTTCACCTTGTCTAGCCCGAAATGCTTGGCATCCAGATCCGCCTTCACCTTTTTCAGGTTCAGCACCGTATCGCTGTAAACGCCATAGGGCATGGAGAGGAACCAGTCGATATAGTTCCGCACTACCGCATATTCCGGCGTGGTGGGGTGCATCAGGCGCATGCGGGCGATTTCCTCTTCCATCTTTTCCATGATGGCCGGGGAGAAATTCTTGGCCTTCAGTTTCTTTAGCAGCTGGTCCGGTTCCGAGGAGGAATTTTCGCCGTCGTTCAGTTCGTCTTGCAGCTGGCGAATCTGTTCACTGATGAACCATTCCTTCTGCTGCTGGGCCATTTTCTGACGAACGCTCTGCTGGATCTTGACCATCACGTTTTCGTTGTCGTCGGTGATGGACATAAGGGCCAACAACTTCGCAGCCATGTCGTCCAGAGATTCCGCTTCCAAGAAGTTCTGCTTTTCGGCCAAGGAAATCTGCAAGAAGGGGATAATCCCGTAAAAGGCATTCAGCTGGCTGTCCATGCCAAAGAAGGCATCTACCATGCCTTCGGCAATGTTCCGCTTGGCGGCATAGTCCCTGAAGTTGGAAAGTACATCGCCAAAGCTTTCGGTCTTGTCCTTGTTGCCAACAGGAACTTTCCGGGGAGATACCGTCACATGCAAGAATCCGTCTTTCAGTACGACAGAACGCAGGTCCACAATCTGCTCACCTTCCAGCACTACCTTCACGCAGCCGTTGGGGAAAGGCGTCACGTTGCTCACGTGGGCGGCAACGCCTACCGTGTACAAATCCAAAAGCGGGTTGGAAATTTCTTCTTGCTCAACATCCTTCTGGGTCACTAGAATAATTTCGCCATCGTGGGCCTCGGCGTATTCCAGGGCGCGGAGCGAAATATCGCGGCCCACCAGAATACGGCGGGTCGTAAAAGGGAAAACAATAGCGTCCCTCAAAGGCAAAAGAGGGAATACCTTAGAAAAATCAAAAGCCATATTTCAATAATAGTAAAGCAAGCAAAACCGGGCGTTATGCCACGTTCTTGCCGGCTTTTTTCGAGGATTTCTTCCCGGAAACCGCCAGAGGGTTCAAGCCCCTGCGGATAATTTCGTCTGTAAGCACCAGCTTCTTGGCTCCTGTACCGGGCATTTCGAACATAGCCTGCTGCAGGGACTTTTCCATGACGGAACGAAGCCCGCGGGCACCCGTCTTTCGACTCATGGTTTCGCGGACGATTTCTTTGAGGGCCTCGTCGGTAAAGTCCAGCTCGATACCGTCCATGGCAAAGAGGCTCTTGAACTGCTTGACCAGTGCGTTTTTCGGCTGGGTCAAGATGTTCAGCAAGGCCATCTCGTCCAGTTCTTCGAGAGCAACCGCAATAGGCAAGCGGCCCACGATTTCGGGAATGAGACCGAACTTGATCAGGTCATCGGGCTCCAGCTGCTTGAAAAGTTCGCTCAGGGAATTGTCGGATTCACTCCGGATGTCGGCGCCAAAGCCCATGCCGCCCTTGTTCACCCGCTGGGCAATAATCTTGTCCAGGGTCTCGAAGGCGCCACCACAAATGAACAGGATGTTCTTGGTGTTCACCTGCACCAGGGGCTGTTCCGGATGCTTACGGCCACCCTTGGGAGGCACTGCGGCAACAGTTCCTTCCAAAAGTTTCAGCAGGCCCTGCTGCACACCTTCGCCGCTCACGTCGCGGGTAATGGAAGGATTCGCCGTCTTGCGGGCAATCTTGTCGATTTCGTCGATGAAGATAATTCCACGTTCTGCACGGGCTACATCGTAGTCGGCGGCCTGCAACAGGCGCACGATAATGCTATCTACGTCTTCGCCCACGTAGCCCGCTTCGGTAAGCACGGTGGCGTCGGCGATGGTAAAGGGAACGTCCAAAAAGCGGGCCATGGTCTGGGCCAAGAGGGTCTTGCCCGACCCGGTAGGGCCCACCAGAAGCAGGTTGGACTTTTCCACCTCCACGGTATCGCCGTTCGGGTGGGCCTGCTTGTAGCGCAGGCGTTTGTAATGGTTATAGACCGCCACCGAAAGGGCAATCTTCGCCTGTTCCTGACCGATAACGAAATCGTCCAGGTGGGCCTTGATTTCGGAAGGGAGCGGAAGGGGCTTCTGGCTTGCGATCTCTGCCGCCTGTTTTTCTTGCAAGGAACGGGACTTGTCCTCTTCGATAATCCGGTAGCACATAGAAACGCAGTCGCTGCAAATATGCACGCCTGCGCCGGCAATCATCTTGTCCACCTGCTCGGCGGACTTTCCGCAAAAGCTACACGTTACCGCAGGGCGGTTTTTCCCATTCCTGTACATGAATCTTAGACTCCCTCTTTGCGCGGGACAAAGACTTCGTCGATGACGCCGAAAGCCTTTGCTTCTTCTGGTCCCATATAGAAATCACGGTCCGTCTTTTCGCGGACTTCGTCGATAGACTTGCCGGTGTGCTTGGCCACGATTTCGGCAAGGGTATCCTTGGTGCGGATAATTTCTTTGGCGGTAATCTGGATGTCGGTAGACTGGCCCGTGGCCGCACCGGAAGGCTGGTGCAGCATAATGCGGGAATGGGGAAGTGCATAGCGCTTGCCCTTGGTGCCAGCCGCCAAGAGAACCGCCGCCATAGAGGCACAATTACCGATGCAGATGGTGGCGATGTTCGGGCGCACATGCTGCATGGTATCGTAAATGGCAAGTCCTGCCGACACGTAGCCACCGGGGCTGTTGATATACAGCGTGATATCCTTCTCCGGATTCTCGTACTCAAGGAAAATCAGCTGGGCCATGACGTTGTTCGCCACTTCGTCGTTGATGGGCGTGCCCAAAAAGATGATGCGTTCCTTGAGGAGTCTCGAATAGATATCGTAGGCGCGTTCACCACGCCCGGTGGTCTCAATGACGGTAGGAATGATCATTAACTAACCTCTTTTACTTGGATTCTTCGGCAGCCGGACGGATACCTACGATAAAGTCGGCAGCCATCTGGAAGCGGAGTTCTTCACGAAGCTGGTTGATACGGCCAGACTGACGGAAATGAGCCTTCAGGTCGTCAAATTCGATGTGGTAAGCCTTGGCCATTTCCTGCAGGCGAGCGTCCACCTGGGCCTGTGCGGGGCGGATCTTTTCCTTGTTGGCCACGAACTCCAGAATGCGATGCTTCTTGATTTCGCGGATAGCTTCGGGACCCATGGTCTTCATCTGCTCTTCGGTGGGTTCCACCGCATCCTTCGGGTCCTGCACATTGCGGTTGATGGACCACTTGATGAGGTCTGCCACGCGGGCATTGGGAACATCGAACGGGTTCTGTTCGATAAGCTTGTCGATGGCCTCGTCAATGGCCTTGGTCTTGGCGGCATCCTGCTTCTGGTTGGCAAGGCTTTCGGCGATATTGCTCTTCAGTTCGGCTTCGTCCTTGACGCCCACCTTCTTGCAGAATTCTTCATCCAGGGTAGGCGGAACAATCTGGCGCACGTCCGTCACTTCCACCTTGAACTGGGCGGTCTTGCCGCGGTAGCGCTCGTCCTTGTGGTCGTCGGGGTACTTGAAGTTGATTTCCTTGGTTTCGCCGGCGTTGGCACCGGTCAGGCCCTCGTCAAAACCGGGGCTGGCAGATTCGCCCAACAGACTGCGGAATTCACGATTCTCGGGCAGTTCCTGCTTCTCGCCGTCAATCACCACGTCCAGGTAGTTGCCCACCACCACGTCGCCCTTCTGGGCTGCGCGGTCCACATGTTCGTCCTTGCTCCACATCTTCATCAGGTGGTCGAATTCGGCCTGGACTTCTTCTTCGTGGACTGCGGTCTGAGGAACGGTCACACCCGTGTCGGCGTAGCCCTTGATGTCAATTTCAGGGTCGATTTCCACTTCTACCGTCATGGTAATGGCGGATTCCTTGTCGTCGTTGAACTTCACGACCTTCAACTGGCCCACGGGGATGATGTTCGCCTTCTTGAGTTCGGCGTTCAAGACGGCATCCACGGTCTCGTTCACGACCTCATGACGGATAGAATCGCCGAACTGCTTCAAAATCATGGCCTTGGGAACCTGGCCCTGGCGGAAACCCTTCAGCGTCACCTGCTTCTTGTACTGGGACAGCTTCTTTTCGAAAGGAGCCTTCAGGTCCTCCTGGGGGATATTGACTTCGAGGGTACGCAGGGTTGCGCTGGTTTCTTTGATTTCAACGGACATATAGACTCCGGTATTCGTTAGTAGATTAAAATTTCTGCGAGGGGTGGGAGTCGAACCCACACACCGAAGTACCAGATCCTAAGTCTGGCGCGTCTGCCAATTCCGCCACTCTCGCGATTTGTGTCGCTAATTTAGAAAAAAAAGTCTTCGTAAAAAATCAGGAAACATCAATATATCCGTAAAAACGAGACGGAATCCTCTTGGGGACAAGCCCCAAACGATTCGCTATCCGTACAGGAAGGGTCGCCATAAACCCCAAAGGGCCCCTGAAATGCTCACGCATCAGCGCCATAGAAACATGTGGAAACAAATGGTCTCCCATACGAAGAGTATAAGGCTTCCCCAGAGAATCCAAAATCTGTTTCATTTCTTGAAAGGAAAAATGCCACAAATGGTCAGAGACCGCTACATGGGCATAAGACAACCCAAGCCCGAACAGCGAATCAAAATCTTCGGTACAAGGTAATGTAAAAACCACACGCTTGCGAGCCGCCGCCATGGCAGACTGCAAAAACGCCTTGGGGTCAGGAACATGTTCAAGAACTTCAATCAACATCACTGTATCGGCAACACCTTCTCCTAAGAACTCGCCCGGCTGTAGAAGGCGCGTGTTTAAGCTATTTTCTGCAGCAACTTTCAGGGATTCCGGATTGATGTCCGCCACGACAACGTCATAACCGGCACGGGAAAGTTCCAAGGAATAAGCACCCTCTCCCCCACCAAGGTCTATGACCGTACGGCCCCTGATTTCGTTGAGCAAGAAATCAACAATGGGCTTATAGGCCTCGCCCGGTTTTGCCGGCGGACCGGGCCTGAAAAATGAACTTTGACCTTGAAGTTTTCCCATATTTCAAATATACAAAACTTGGGCTGTCAAAAAATATCATTCTATGCTTTTCTTTTTTGTATCTTTAAGTCGTGCCGGCAGTCATAAAAAGCATAAAGATAGGCGCTTTCATCGCTTGCGCCAATTTTATCATACAAGGAATCTCTTTTCTTGTACAAAATTTTATCGCCCGCAACTTAGGAACGTCAGCCTACGGATTTTTCGGGGTCCTTCAAACGGACTTTGCCATTTTTTCTGCCATCGCCGACTTTGGCATGGGCACACTCATTCTCGCTTTCTTCGGCAAAAGAGCCACAGAAGGGCAACTTTTCAGAAATGTTTTCCAGCTACGCATCGTAAGTTCGATCTTGGCAGCCCTCATTATGGTTCTATTCGCCCTTACCTTTAGACAAAACCATGCCATCTTTTACGGAGAACTCATCCTCTCCTTCGGTCTTATATTCCAGCACGCCTTCTTTGACTGGTTCTTCATCTGCGGCAGATTCTGGAAAAAACTGTTACTCTCCAAAATTCTGCATTCCATTTCGTACACAGCCATCATGGGCATCGCCCTCATCTATTTCAAAACCGAAAAAATAGAGATGATTGCCCTGGCTATGGTCCTTGCGGCACTACCCGCCTTCTTCTTCGGCATCACCCAATCGCTGAACCGTAAAATATTCAAAGTAACCAAGCGCACCTTACTTTTTTTCCGCCTTATGTTCAAGGCCGGAATCCCTTACGCCATATCCGGTTTTGCTTCTTACGCCTACCTTCCCGTCGGGCTGTATATAGCAGACAAGTTCGCATCCGCCGAATTCCTGAGTTCCTACAATTACGGACACAAGATACTCATTCTCTGCTCGGGAATCATGGTCCATTTTATATCTTCGAACCTGGTCACCCAGCATTTATCACAAGACAAATATGTTCATCTAAAAGAAATTGCCGCCTTTGTCATCTTTATCGGAGCATGTACGACCCCTCTCTGGCTATTCCCAAAACAGCTCCTGCAAATTCTTTTCTTTGCGGTTCAATGGACTAGCGATTCTCTTGATTGCAGCGGAAAGATACTCAGGATTCTTTCTATATCGCTTTTGTTCCAGGCGGCAAGATTGTCCATGATATCGACAATGCTAAAAAATAAAGAAACTTATGCTTACGCTGTAATTGTAAGTGTTGCCGGTGCAGCGAATATTGTTGCATGTACGCTTGCCGGAATGAACCTAGCCAACAGCTACATCCCGGTTTTCGCCTTGACCGGCGATATCTTCATTACGGTCGTTCTCATGGGATATTACATTCGCCGGAAGTCGATTAAATGGTAAAACACCCTTGCCACTGCTCATAACGCAGACAATCACAAAGAATGTCATCCACGCCCAATACATGCTCTGCTTGTAACCGGTTGTAAAGCTCCACAAGAATATCCACAACACAAACATACACTCAAACAAAAGAAATAAAGGCGTTTTGGAAGATGCCATCCGACGGTAACACCAGGTGATGAGTATTCCAAAAAAGAACGGCACAAAAAAAAGTCCCACGACCCCAAAATCCTTATAGGCGTCCCACAGGAACGGGATCGTGTTAAGGTGTACCTTTTTAGAGACACTCTGGTTAAACGGGGTATCCCAGCCGAAACTGTCCTGAAGGCCATCACCCATCCGCAACAAATGGGTTACGCCATAGAGAGCATCGATACCATAAGTCCATTCGTGCTCATAGGCATCACTTGGCCGGTTAAATGCATAATCCAAGTTCCAATAATTATTTGAAATATACAAGTATGGCAACTGGGTCAACTTTCGGGCAACCTTTTCCGTAAAATCCTGGGTTTTCTTGTTGACGGCCATAAAACTGTTCCAGTCATTATACTGCCCTTTCAAAAAGGCTACGCCAATAAAAAAGGCGAGAGCAAAGGCCAAAACAACTCCACTGGTTTTCCAAGTAAAGCGTCCATGCAGATAGTTATACAACATCAGAAGGATACCAACGCAAAGCATATTGATACCACGGCTGGGGAACGTCAAGAAACTTAGAATCATGGTGAATACGACCATGAACCTTGACGCGTTACGGACCCAGCGCACAGGGTTAATCGACTTGAAGGACGCCACCCCGAAAAGTCCCACAACCATAGCTCCCGAAGTAAAAAAGTCCGAATACTTCAGCACAGGGCTGCTTCTGCCAGATACCCAATAAGCAGGTTGTTCTGTAAGCAACACAAAGTTACCCGCAACGGATATAACCCCTATAACGCCTATAAAAAAATAGGCGAAAGCTAAAAAGCTGGCACAAAAGTGCGTTGGCCAGCTATATTCGCGATTCAATGTAATCCTGGAGGGCATAGCGTAACCACCTTTGGTTGCCCAGACTACCTGCGTCAACACAGCACCCCCGATAAAGGCCGCCATCCCCCCACCCCACACAAGCCAGGTATTAAGGTGAAAATCCGTCATGGCCGGGTCGAGCTTGAGGTAAGCCACCCCAAGCATCAGAGTCTGTACCAAGAAATACAATACCGGCGGAAAGAAATAGTCCACCTTCAACAGCGAAACCACCAGCAACACCACAGTTGCAAGCGCAAACAACACGCAGGTTTCTGGATATGCCGCCAAGACTGCTTCCATGGCCTTTCGCTTTGTACCAGTTTTACTTGCGCCAAAAACAAATCTCGCGCATAATCGACTCCCATTCATGGGAAATATCAGAACCCTTCTTTGATTCTGAGCGCATATATTCAATAAAGCTACACAGCAGCGTCGCTACGAGGAACGAAATGAAGAAGGTAAACATCATCATCAGGCCGCGCTTGGGAAATACCCTCTTATCGTTTTCCCAAGGGGGCTGAAGGACTATCAAGTTAACCTGCTTGTTATTAGCCTCTATATCCAGCTGCTCCCGTTGTTCACGGAGCATCATGTATATGGCCTGCTCCATCTGCAATTCACTTTTCAACTTCAGGTACTGATTCGAGAGTTCCGGAGTCTTATCGAGAGCCACCACGCCCATATCGCTCTGTTTACCGTCAGTCACCTGGCTTATAGCATTTTCCAGATTTTTGAGGCGGCGCTCCAAATCTTCAACACGCTTTGTCCGAACGCCCTGCTTTGCCATTTCGTAAGAAATTTCTTGCTTGATTGCCTCCCGCTCCGTCTGCATATTTGCCATATACCTGATAGTCGATTCTAGCTGCCTGTCGGGATCGTAATAATTATTTTTACGCTGGAACTTGATGAAATCCTTCTTCTTGGACTCCATCTCCTTTTCCACCTCCTTAATTCGTGCATCCATGTACTCACGCATCTGGCGAGCTTGATTCGTCTTATAATAATTGTACATGGAATCTACTTGCGTCAAAAAATATTGGACGACAGCGGCAGCCTTTCTATAATCCTTATGGTCAAAGGTCACCAGGAACATGTCCTCATCATTCACGTCTATTTTAAAATCTCCGCGGAACTTCTTCAGCAGATCTGCATAGAACTTACCCTTAAACTTATAGTCCTTTGCCAAATCAAATTTTTCGATAATACGCTCATGCAATTCCCACGACTTGGCAAATGTCATAGTGACATCGGCACCTTCATCGGAATCTCCAAGCAAATCAGTCAGCGAACCACCTTTTTCACTTAATTTTTTTGCAGTTCCCATTCCAGGCAGCAATGTACTATTGTCAACAGGTGAGGTAAAAATCGCCTCCGCTCTGTATTCTGGGGTAAAGCCCCACATGACCATCACGAACATGACTATCGTGGGTATCAAAACAATGGATGAAAAAAGACGCTTATGAGACAGACAGCTATTCGCTGCCGTCAAGAGAATCTCTAGAAAAGAAATGTCCTTCTGATTTTCCATATTATCGATAAGACATGTAAATGATTAGTGATGAGGAAATAACCGTCAACAGAGATGCCAGGAACAAGGTGAGATCCTTAAAATTCTCGTAACGGCTCCTGGGTATTTCGATATAGTCTCCCGGAAGAATTTCATCTTCTGTGACATTCACATCTATCGTCTCCCTGTTGCCGCGAACAACCTGAACCTGGTTCCATGTTCCCGTAAATGGCGTGACTCCGGCTGCGGCGATATAATCCAGGGCATGGTAATCGGGGTTGTAGGGGACGCGTCCCATAGCGGCTACCGCCCCGCCAACATAAACAAACTGGTTGTTGGAGCCGCGATTATCACAGTATATCTCAGAACTTGCCGAGGCAACCGTATTCTTAGCTTCGGACGTAGAAATCTTCTTCTCGGATCCATCGCGCGCAACAACCTTTATAAAGCTGAGCCCGCTGCTTTCGACATCGCTACCGGACGCCATCAGATAATAATCGGCAACAGTCCGGTTGTCGCTGTAGGGAACGGGAACACGTCTATCGGGGAACACCAGCGTTACCGCAGTGCTCATATCTACAAAAGGAACAAAAACACGGTCTCCCTGCATCAGTACCAAGTCACTTGAAAAGTCTCCTAGACGGACAATCTTATTGTAATCCACTTTCAGGGAATCCTGACCGCGAATGACAACAATCCTTTCCTTGTCTGCCGTCGGCAAAAAACCGCCCATGTTGCGAAGCAGGGTACTCAATTTCGTCTGAGCTTCTACGGGAACTTGACCCGTCTGCGGAACAGCCCCCATTACAGAAACCATAAAGGACTTCAAACGTGACAGCTGAACCGAAGAATACTGGGCGCTGTACTTCACGGAAATTGCCCGCAATATTTCGCGCTTTGCCTCACTGAGGGTTTTGCCACCAACATTGATAACTCCACACTCACTGACGGCAATAGTTCCGTCGGCATTGACCTGTACAGAAAAATAGTTGTTCTCCAAAAACAAGTCAAAAAAATCACCCGGACCCACGATATAGTTGGAATCCACCTGAGATTCTACCACCATGGGCATCAAGGAAACATTACCACGAGGAGTTGAATACTCTGGGGGAAACCTCATCAAAGAAGACTGCGCAAAAGAAAGCGCCGCAAAAATCCAGATAGACAACAGGCAGAGTTTTATCCTCATAATGTTCCCAATAAGCGATATGTTATGTAAAAATACAAAAAAAGCCCAGCAGAAACTGGACTTTTTTTAATTGTATCGTTTTTTTATTATGCGGACTTGCCTTCGCCTTCAACCATGCTTACGGCATCGGACTTGGCAGCGTCAGCAGCGCCCTTCTTGGCCTTCACCACGATTTCGTCTTCCACGAGACCCACGAGGGCCATTTCGGAAGCGTCACCGGGGCGGTTGGGGCCGAGCTTCAGCACGCGGGTGTAACCACCGTTGCGGTTTGCATAGCGCGGGCCGATTGTGGCAAACAGGTCCTGCAGGACCTTGGGATCCATGATGAAGCGGGCAGCTTCACGACGGGCAGAAAGGTCGCCCTTCTTGGCATAGGTCACCATGCGGTCTACCACGCCACGGACAAGCTTTGCCTTGTGGAGGGTTGTACGCACATAACGCTTGCCCTGTTCAGTTTCCATGCCCTTTCCGATGATAGAAGTGGCAAGGGCGCGGAGGATGGCACGCTTGTGCTGGGCGTTAACGCCGAGTTTCTTGTTTTTTACACCGTGTCTCATTTTTAATCCTTCAAGTATTCATCGACATCCATGCCAAAAGAGAGGCCCATGGCTGTCAACACCTCGTTAAGTTCCACCAAGGACTTCCGACCGAAGTTCTTGTATTTGAGCATATCGTTTTCCTTGTTGCGCACAAGTTCACCGACCGTATGGATATTGGCCATACGCAGGCAGTTGCTGGAGCGAACAGAGAGTTCCAGTTCATCGACGCGAGTGCGGAGCAGTTCCGCGATGCGCTGGTGTTCTTCGTCCTGGCCTTCAGCACCTTCGGTCACCAGGTCACCTTCGAAGTTGATGAAGATTTCCAGGTGGTCGACGAGAAGCTTGGCAGCGTAGGCCAAGGCATCTTCGGGGTCGATGGAGCCGTCGGTGGTGATTTCCAGTTCCAGACGGTTGTAGTCTGTCTTCTGGCCCACGCGGGTATCGCTGATGTGCATTGCAACTTTCTGAACCGGGTTGAAGTTCGCGTCCGTAGCGATAACGCCGATCGGAGCGTCCTTGTCCTTCAGTTCGTCGGCACGGACAAAACCGCGGCCACTGGAGATCTTCACGTCCATGGAAAGCGATGCGTTACCGTTCAGAGTAGCGATATGGACATCGGGGGTCAAAACAACCACGCCCGGGTTTTCCATAAAGGACTTGGCAGTAACTTCGCCGTCGCCGGACACGTCCAGGTGCAAAGTTTCGTCGTGATCGGAAAGGAGCTTCACGCGGATGCTCTTGAGATTCAGGATGATATCGGTGACATCTTCCTTGACACCGGGAATCGTCGAAAATTCCTTCTCGACGCCTTCGATTTTCACGGAGACAATGGCCGCACCCTGCAGGGAGGAAAGGAGCGTGCGACGGAGAGCGTTACCGAGGGTGATACCCCAGCCACGTTCCAAGGCCTCTACGACAAACTTTGCATAGCGGCCGTCTTCGCCGGTTTCCACTTTCTGGAAGCTGCGCGGCATTTGAAGTGATTTCCACATCATTGGCGATACCTCTTTGGATTAGACTCTTCTCTTCTTTTTAGGACGGCAACCGTTGTGAGGAATGCCCGTCACGTCCCGAATAGAGAGGACTTCGAGGCCCGCATTCTTGATAGCGCGGACGGCGGATTCACGACCACCACCGGCGCCCTTGACGCGGACATCCACCTTGCGCATGCCGAGATCGAAAGCCTTGTGGGCAGCGGCTTCGGCAGCGAGCTGGGCGGCAAACGGAGTGCTCTTGCGGGAACCCTTGAAACCGGCATTACCGGGAGAGCCCCAAGCGACCACGTTACCGCGAGCATCGGTGATAGAAACGATTGTGTTGTTGAAGGTAGCGTTGACGCAGGCGATACCCTGGATGTCGATACGCTTCTTGCCCTTCTTGACCTTGACTTCTTCAGCGGCAGCAACCGGAGCTTCGGCAGCGGCAGCAGTTTCCTTAATTTCTTCTTCAGCCACGAGGAATCTCCTTACTTCTTCTTGTTAGCCACAGTTTTCTTGGGGCCCTTGCGGGTACGGGCGTTGGTGCGGGAACGCTGACCGCGGACCGGGAGGCCCTTGCGGTGGCGGATGCCGCGATAGCAGCCGATATCCTGCAAACGCTTAATGTTCAAGGTGATTTCTGCGCGGAGCTGACCTTCCACGGAGTATTCGTCTTCCAAGAGATGACGAATCTTACCTTGTTCTTCTTCGGTGAGGTCATCGCACTTCTTGTTCTTGTCGATGCCCAGCTGAGCACAGACCTTGTTTGCGGTGAACAGACCGACACCATAGATTGCCGTCAGACCGTACTCGACGGTCTTGTTTTTCGGTAAATCGACACCAGCGATACGTGCCATACGATCTCCTTATCCCTGCTTCTGCTTGTGACGGGGGTTCTTCGAACAGATGATGCGCAATACACCCTTGCGGCGGATGATCTTGCAGTTTTCACATCTGGGTTTGATGGAGGCTTTGATTTTCATAGGTTTGACCTTTCTTTGAAAATACCTATTACTTGTAACGGTATGTGATTCGCCCACGATTAAGATCGTAGGGGGAAATCTCTACCAACACTTTGTCGTCCGGCAAAATTCGAATGAAATGCCGACGCATCTTTCCTGAAACATGGGCGAGGATCTCGTGACCATTTCCGAGCTGAACACGGAAGAAAGCATTGGGGAGTGCTTCCAACACAACGCCTTCTACTTGTATTCCTTCTTCTTTAGCCACTAGGACGCCATCCTGCCGCGAATGCGGCCATGCTTGAGGAAACCTTCATAGTTCTTGGTATGCAGTTGGGCTTCGAGCTGACGAAGCGTATCCAACGCCACACCGACCACGATCAAGACCGAGGTGCCCCCAATATAGAAACTCATATTGAGTGCGTCTTTCAGGTGAAGCGGTCCCACACTGATTAAAGCGAGGAACAGGGACCCCGGAAGAGAAATTCGGGTCAAAATGTAGTCAATATACTCTGCAGTTTTCTTGCCAGGACGGATTCCCGGAATAAACCCACCACTTCTCTTGAGGTTTTCGGCAATGTCGTTAGGGTTGTACTGGATTGCCGTGTAGAAGTAGGTGAAGAATATAATCAGGAGACCGTAAATCACGCTGTAGGTGATGTGTCCCGGAATGAAAGCGGCAGCGAAAGCCTGCATCGCAGACACGTTCGGGAACCAAGAAGCGATCATGGCCGGAATGAACATGATGCAGCTTGCGAAAATCACGGGAATCACGCCAGCGGTGTTCACCTTGAAGGGCAAATAGCTGGACTGACCGCCCATGACCTTGTTTCCGATGGTCCGGCGAGGACTTTGGAGTGGAATGCGACGGTTCGCCTGCTCCACGAAAACGATGAATCCGATAATCACAACCACCACGGCCAAGATAAAGATCTCGATGGCGAGGGGCTGGATACCTTCTTTCAGCATTTCCAGTTCGGCAAGGACGGCTCGCGGGAAGCCGCCGACGATACCGGCGAAGATAATAAGAGAAATACCGTTACCCACACCGTGCGAGGTAATCTGCTCGCCCAGGTACATCACGAAGATGGTACCGGCAGTGAAGGTCAGGGTAGCAAGTAAACGGAAACCGATGTTACCGAGTCCCGAAGAGAAATCATCGGCCAGCACAGAAACGCCTGTTCCTGTGGCGGTGGTCACCTTCAGGGAGGAAAGCCATACCGAAATACCCCATCCCTGCAAGGCGGCAAGTGCCACCGTAAAGTAACGGGTGTATTGGTTCAGCCTGGCGCGACCCTCCTGACCCTCCTTCTGGAGCATCTGGATGGCCGGAATCACGGAGCCCATCAACTGGATAATGATGGACGCACTGATGTAAGGCATGATACCCAGGGCAAAGACCGTCGCTTTCGCGAAGGCACCGCCCGTGAAGGAGTCATACAGGCCGAACAAATTATTCGAGTTACGGAAGAACTCCGCCAAGACGGCAGAATTCACTCCGGGGATTGTGATGTGTGCACCAAGGCGATAGATGATCAGAACACCGAGCGTAAAAAGGAGCTTCTTACGCAGGTCTTCGATCTTGAACGCATTGGCGAACGCATCAAGGGCTTTCTTGAGAGCTTCCATTAGACGATCTCGACTTTGCCGCCAGCAGCTTCGATCATGGCCTTAGCCTTTTCGCTGATGGCGTTAACCTTTACATTGATTGCCTTGTCGATGGTACCAAAAGCGAGGACCTTGATAGGCAGTTCGATGTTCTTGATGAAACCCTGGTCAAACATTGCCTGGGCGTCGAAGTCCGTCACGCTGCAAGAAGCGAGCTTCTTGAGGTTAACGATCTGCGTGTCCTTGGCGAAGTGAGACTTGAAGCCACGCTTCGGGATGCGACGGTGGATCGGCATCTGGCCGCCTTCGAAGGCGACGCGACCGGCCTGTGCACTCTTACGAGCGCCGGCACCCTTCTGGCCACGGCCAGCGGTGGTGCCCCAACCGGAACCCGGACCGCGACCAATGCGCTTGCGGCTCTTGCCCTTGGCAGCCTTGCCAGGATTGAGAGTATTGAGTTCCATCTTAGATCTCCTCGACCTTCACCATGTCAGCCACGGCATTGATCATGCCCTGGATGCTGGGGGTCAAAACGTGTTCAACAGACTGTCCAATCTTACGGAGACCAAGAGCGGCCACGTTGGCGCGGTGCACCGGCAGACGGCGGACAGTACCCTTAATCAAAGTAATACGAACTTTCTTCATGGTGTATTACTCCTTAGGCATTGGCACCGCGGAGGGCGGCGCAGTCCTGTTTGTTCTTCTGAGCCAAGAGACCTTCGAGGCAGGCGCGCACGACGGTGCTCGGGTTGGAAGAACCGTGAATCTTTGTGAGGATGTTACGCACACCGGCCAGTTCGAGAACGGCACGGGCAGCAGCACCGGCGATAACGCCAGTACCGGGAGCAGCCGGCATCAAGAGGATGCGGGTAGCACCGCTCTTGACTTCGATGTCGTGAGGAATGGTGCCGTCCAGCAACTGGACTTCAACGATGTTCCTCTGGGCGGCTTCGGTACCCTTGCGGATAGCTTCGGAAACTTCCTTAGCCTTGCCGAGACCAACACCAATCTTGCCGTTCTTGTTGCCAACGACAACGAGAGCAGAGAAGGACATACGGCGACCGCCCTTGACGGTCTTTGCGCAACGGTTGATGTGTACAACCTTGTCTTCAAATTCAGAAACTTGAGCTTCGCGTTCCAAAGTGTACCTCACTAGAATTTGAGTCCGCCTTCACGAGCTCCCTCAGCGAGAGCCTGAACGCGACCGTGATAGATGTAACCGCCGCGGTCGAAGACCACGGATTCAATGCCCTTGGACTTAGCGACTTCAGCAATCTGGATACCGAGCTGCTTGCTCTGTTCCGACTTCGTCATTTCACCAAACTTAGCCTGGAATTCCTTGGCAGTGGTGGTGAGCTGGACGAGAGACTTGTTGTTTTCGTCGTCGATAATCTGGGCTACCATGTGGGACAAGGAACGGCGAACAGCCAAACGAGGGCATTCTGCAGTTCCGACAACAGACTTGCGCACACGTTCGTGGCGTGCGATTCTGGACTGGATTCTTTTCTTAGCAATTGCAGTCATAGTTTACCCTTATTTACCTGTCTTCTTACCTTGCTTACGACGGACAATTTCGCCTGCGTACTTGATGCCCTTGCCCTTATACGGTTCAGGCTTACGGTACTTGCGGATTTCAGCTGCAGCCTGGCCGACCTTCTGCTTGTCGATGCCGGAGATGGAAATCTTCAGCGGGTCGACAGCCTTGAGTTCGACGCCTTCCGGAGCCTTGAAAATGACCGGGTGCGAGAAACCGAGCACGAGGTTCAGGTCCTTGCCCTTCTGTTCGACGCGGTAGCCGACGCCCACGATTTCGAGGGTCTTCTGGAAGCCCTTCGTGACGCCTTCGACCATGTTGTTGACGAGGGCGCGGGTGGTGCCATGGATAGCGCGGGTGAACTTCTGATCATCAGGACGGGAGAACGAAAGCTGGTTGCCTTCGAGCTTGATGGAAATGAGTTCGTGGACGTTCGTCTCGAGCTTGCCCTTCGGGCCTTCCACCTTGATGTTCTGACCATTGACGGCGACTTTCACGCCAGCCGGGATATTGATAATAGCTTTACCGATACGGGACATCTTTACCATACCTTTGCGATGACTTCACCACCCACGTTTTCCTTGCGGGCTTCGTGGTCGGTCATCACGCCTTTAGATGTGGAGATGATAGCATAGCCAAGGCCGTTGCGAACGCGGGGGAGCTTAGCGGCGTCAACATAGTGACGAAGACCCGGCGTAGAAACGCGCTGGATGCCCTGGATAGCGGATTCGCCCTTGGTGTAGCGGAGCAGCACCTTGAGGATGCCCTGCTTGCCGTCTTCAACCACGACGAACTTCTTAATGAAACCTTTTTCCTGCAGCACGCGAGCGATTTCACGCTTCAGGTTGCTGGCAGGGATGTCCACCACGGGGAGCTTTGCCTTGGAGGCATTGCGCACGCGGGTGAGCATATCGGCGATAGGATCTGTCATTGCCATGAGTATACTCTCCTTACCAAGACGACTTTGTGATACCGGGGATTTCGCCGGCGAGTGCCATTTCGCGGAAGCAAATACGGCAAAGGCCAAAGCGGCGCATAAAGGCGTGCGGCCTACCGCAACGCTTGCAACGGTTGTACCCACGAACGGTATACTTCGGGGTACGCTTGCATTTTTCAATCATTCTTCTGCTTGCCATGGTATTACCTTACTTCCTGAAGGGGAGTCCAAGTTCTTCGAGAAGGGCACGACCTTCTTCGTCCGTCTTAGCGGAGGTCACGAAGGAGATGTCCATACCGAATGTACGGGAAACCTTGTCGATGTCGATTTCGACAAAGATGGTCTGTTCCTTGATACCCAAGGTGAAATTGCCCATTCCATCAAAGCCACGACGAGCGAGGCCGCGGAAGTCGCGGACACGGGGCAGGCTGATGTTGATGAAGCGGAAAAGGAAATCCCACATGTTGTCACCGTGGAGGGTGACCTTGGCACCGATACCGATGCCTTCGCGAAGGTGGAACTGGGCCACAGCCTTCTTGGCGGTGGTCACCACAGCCTTCTGGCCGGTGATGGCAGAAAGAGTATCCACGGCTTCGTCAAGAATCTTGCGGTTCTGAGAAGCAGCGCCCACGCCCATGTTGATCACGATCTTCTGGAGGCGGGGAATTTCCATCACGTTCTTGTAAGCGAACTTCTGCTGCAAGGCAGGAACGACTTTTTCGAGATAAAATTGTTTCATCTGGTTCATTGCGTTACCTTACACAGCCTTTCCAGTCTTGACACTGGTACGAACGCCCTTCTTGCCCTTTTCGCGAACGATGCGGGTACGGACGGGGGTATTGCCTTCGAGAAGCATCACGTTGGAAATGTCGATAGGCAGTTCCTTTTCGATGATGCCACCGGTTTGGTTGGTCTGGGACGGCTTTTCATGACGCTTGCGGACGTTCACGCCCGAAACGGTCACCTTGCCGGCCTTGACACTGATCACGGTGCCGGTCTTGCCCTTGTTGGCACCGGAAATCACCTTGACGTTATCATTCTTCTTGATGTTAGCCATTAGAGAACCTCAGGTGCGAGGGAGATGATCTTCATGTATTTCTTGTCGCGGAGCTCACGAGCCACCGGTCCAAAAATACGGGTTCCACGAGGTTCGCCATCCTTGTTGATGAGAACCACGGCGTTGTCCGAGAAACGGATGAACGTGCCATCCGGACGGGCAATTTCTTTGCGTGTGCGCACGACGACAGCGTCGGCCACGGAACCCTTCTTCACCTTGCTCTGGGGGATAGCGTCTTTAACGGCTACCTTGATGACATCACCGATGCTAGCATAGCGACGGTTGGTGCCACCCAAAACACGGATGCAGGCGACTTCCTTGGCTCCACTGTTGTCAGCCACGACGAGTCTGGTTTCTTCTTGAATCATATTCGCCTTACTCCAAAACGATTATTTCTTCTTTTCCACAATCCGAACCAGGCGCCAGCGCTTGGTAGCGGAAAGAGGACGAGTTTCCATGATTTCCACCAGGTCGCCTTCGCCCGCTTCGTTGTTTTCGTCGTGAGCCTTGAGCTTCTTGGTGGTGGTCATGATCTTGTTGTACATGGGGTGACGCTTGCGGTTTTCAACCACAACCGTGATGGTCTTGTCCATCTTGTCAGAAGAGACGACACCCTGCTTGACTTTACGAAGGTTTCTATCCATTTCCTGCTCCTGCCGGCTTATGCCTTGGCCTTTTCGCTGAGGATGGTCTTGATACGGGCGATGTCCTTGCGGGTCGTCTGAATCACAGAGGGTTTTTCCAAATTACCGAGCTTCGCAGTCATGCGGTAATTGAACAAATCGAGATTCAACTGAGCCAGTTTTTCCTTGAGCTGGTCAACGCCCAGTTCTTTCAATTCACGTGCTTTCATTAGATCTCCGATTCTTCGATGATTTTGCACTTGAGGGGGAGCTTCTGCGAAGCGACATGGAGAGCTTCCATGGCGAGATCGCGTTCGACACCGCCCATTTCGAAAATGATGCGACCCGGGAGGATAACGGCTGCCCAGAATTCCACGGCGCCCTTACCCTTACCCATACGAGCTTCTGCAGGGTGACGAGTGACAGGCTTGTCGGGGAACACGCGGATCCAGACGCGGCCACCACGCTTGATCTTACGAGTCATAGCGATACGGGCAGCTTCGATTTGGCGAGCCGTCAGCCAGCACTTTTCAAGAGCCTGAATGCCGAATTCGCCGAAGGCCATGGTGTTACCACGAGTGGCAACGCCCTTCATGCGGCCTTTCATCTGCTTACGATGTAATGTTCTTTTAGGACTCAGCATAATTACTTCTCTCTCTTGTTGTCGTTCATGACGTCCTTGCCAATCTTTTCACCGTGCATGATCCACACCTTGATACCGATGGCACCATAGACGGTCTTGGCAATGGCAGTCGCATAATCGATGTCAGCGCGGAGAGTGTGCAGAGGCACGCGGCCTTCGGCATACTTTTCAACGCGGGCAATTTCGGCACCACCGAGGCGGCCACCGCACTGCACCTTGATACCTTCAACGCCCATGCGCATAGCGGACTGGATAGCACGCTTCATGGCACGACGGAAGGAAATACGCTTTTCGAGCTGACGAGCGATGTTTTCGGCAACCAGCTTGGCATCCGTTTCCGGGCGCTTGATTTCCTGGACGTTAATATAGATTTCTTTACCGGTGAGGAACTGGAGTTCGCCCTTGAGCTTTTCCAATTCTTCGCCCTTACGGCCGATCACGATACCCGGACGGGCGGTAAAGAGGTTCACGTTCACCTTCTTGACGGTGCGTTCGATGCCGACCTTGGAGAGGGAGGCATGTTCGAAACGCTTCATCAAGTAGCGACGGAGCACGATGTCTTCATAAAGAAGATCGGCAAACTTGTCTTCGGCATACCACTTGGATTCCCAGCCGCGGATAACGCCAAGACGAAGACCATTCGGATGAGTTTTCTGACCCATTGTAATTACTCCTTGTTGGCCACAACGACTGTGATGTGAGAGAGCGGCTTTTCGATACGGAAAGCACGGCCCTGGGAACGCGGGTGGATACGCTTCATGATGGTACCACCGTCGGCAGTGATGGTCTTGACGACCAGTTCTTCGGCGGCAACGGCACCAGCGGACTTCTGCTTGAAGTTAGCGACAGCGGACTTCAGAGCATTTTCGACCAGCGGAGCACCCTTGGTCTGCGTGTGGAGAATAGAAAGCATTGCGAATGCTTCTGCAACGGACTTGCCGCGAACCAGGTCGACAACGCGACGGAGCTTGCGAACGCCGTAACGGACGTTTTTCACTTTAGCAACAGCTTGCATTATTTCTTTCCTCCAGCAGCGGTTTCAGTCTTTCTGTGTCCGCGGAACGTACGGGTCATGGAGAATTCACCCAGCTTGTGGCCCACCATGTTTTCGGTGACGTACACAGGGATGAACTGCTTGCCGTTATAGACGGAGAACGTAAGTCCGACCATATCCGGGACGATTGTGGAACGACGGGACCAGGTCTTGATAGGCTGCTTCTTGTCGGAGCCGGCCATCGCCTGGGCTTTGCTTAAAACGTGGGAATCCACGAATGCACCTTTCTTAAGGGATCTCGACATGAATTAGGCCCTCTTCTGACGACGACGCACGATGTACTTATCGGTGCGCTTATTGTTACGAGTTTTGGCACCCTTGGAGTTCTTGCCCCAGGGAGAGCACGGATGGCGACCACCAGAAGTACGACCTTCACCACCACCAAGGGGGTGGTCCACCGGGTTCATCACGACACCGCGGACGGAGGGACGCTTGCCCAGCCAGCGAGAGCGGCCGGCAGAGCCCGAAGATTCGTTCATGTGATCGATGTTGGAAACCTGACCCACAACGGCAAGGCAATCTTCCGAGATGTAGCGAACTTCGCCACTCGGGAGCTTGATCTGGCAGAGCTTGCCGTCCTTAGCCACCAGTTCGGCACCGGCGCCAGCGGAACGAGCAATCTGGGCACCCTTGCCCGGCTTCATTTCGATGTTGTGGATAACGGTGTTCAGCGGGATATCGCGAATCGGGAGAGCGTTACCTACGCGGAATTCGGCACCTTCGCCGGAATTCAGCACGTCACCGACCTTGATTTCGGCCGGAGCGATGATGTAGCAGCGCTTGCCGTTTGCATACTTGACAAGAGCGATACGGGCGGAACGGTTCGGATCGTATTCCACGGTTTCAACCGTGCAGGGGATGCCTGCGAACTTGCGCTTGAAATCGATGATACGGTACAACTTCTTGTGACCACCACCGCGACGGCGGGAGGTGATTTCACCTGCGTTGTTGCGGCCGGAGCTGCTCTTGATACCTTCGGTAAGAGGCTTGTACGGCTTGGCAGCGGTGATTTCCTTGCGGTCACCAATCTGCTTGTAACGCAGAGTCGGGGTAAGCGGGCGATAAGATTTCAGACCCATGATTATACTCCTTCGAACTCGGCAATCTTTTGCCCGGCCTTAAGTGTGATGTAGGCCTTCTTCCAGTTGGGTTTCTTGCCAGCGACCATGCGGACGCGCTTGATCTTGCCGCGGTTGATGAGGGTGTTGACAGAGTCAACCTTCACATCGAAACGCTTTTCGATAGCGGCCTTGATTTCGTCCTTGGTGGCCTTCATGGCGACTTTGAAAACGTACTTGTGCACATCCTTGCGAGCGTCCACCATGTTCTTGGTAGATTCTTCGGTAATGTGAGGTGCTACGAGAATTTCGTGAAGTTCTTTCATTAGCGGCCTCCTTCAAGTTCGTTCAAAGCGGCTTGAGAAACAACAACATTGTTTGCGCGGATGATGTCGTAGGTGTTCACGTCTTCGACGCGAGCGCAACGGCACCAAGGGATGTTGTTGGAAGAAAGGTACAGGTTCGTGTCAGCGCCGCTCGTGATGAAGAGCACGTTACGCTGTTCGATACCGGACTTGGCGAGAACAGAGAGGAGGTCCTTGGTCTTCGGGGCATTGAAGCTGAGAGCTTCGAACACGAAGAACTTGCCTTCTTGAGCCTTGGTAGCCAGGGCGGAGTGGAAAGCGATCTTCTTGACCTTCTTGTTCACCTTTTCAAAGTAGTCGTGGGACTTGGGACCGTGAGCCTTGGCACCGCGAACCCACACAGCGGAGGTGTTTTGACCGGAGCGGGCGCGACCCGTGCCCTTCTGCTTCCAGGGCTTCTGGCCACCACCGCTGACCGAGGACTTGTTCTTGGTCTGGGCGGTACCCTGACGGGCGTTGTTCAGAATAGCCTTGATGTGCAGATACATGCAGACCTTGTTGACTTCTTCATCGAACAAAGCCGGGAGCTGAATATCGTTTTTGAAATCGCCAGTTGCGGCGAAGAGCTTTGCAGTTGCCATTAGTCTTTCCTCACCACGATGATGCTGTTCTTTGCACCGGGGACAGCGCCACGGACAAAGATCAGGTTGCGGTCGCCGTCGACTTTGACGACCTGGAGGTGCTTGACGGTCACTTTCTTGTTACCGTATTGACCAGGCATGCGCTTGCCCGGGAACACGCGACCCGGATAGGAGTGAGCGGAGGTGCCGCCCGGTTCGCGCATATTGTGCGTACCGTGAGAACGGGGACCGCTGTGGAATCCGTGGCGCTTGATGGCACCAGAGAAACCGTGACCCTTGGAAATGCCGGAGACGTTCACCATCTTTGCATCGGCGAAGTCTGCAGCCCCGAATTCCTTGCCTACCGGCCAGGCTTCGAGATCGGCAACATCAAATTCGGCGAGGTGCTCGCGAACAGCGACATCGGCCTTCTTGAAGTGGCCGATTTCAGCCTTGTTGGCGCGATGTTCTTTCTTGAGACCAAAACCGATCTGGACGGCAGTGTAACCATCCTTTTCTTCTGTCTTGTGGCAAACGACCACACACGGACCGGCTTCGAGAACCGTTACAGGAACGCATTCGCCCTGTTCCGTGAACACTTGGGTCATTCCCAACTTCTTTGCGAGAATACCATTCATTGTTATTAGACCTTAATATCGACCTCGACACCAGCCGGCAAGTCAAGTTTCATGAGGGAATCTACAGTTTGAGGAGTAGCATCGATGATGTCGATGAGACGCTTGTGAGTCCTGGATTCAAACTGTTCACGAGAAGTCTTGTCAATATGCGGAGAGCGGAGCACCGTATATTTCTGGACTTTCGTCGGGAGGGGAATGGGGCCCGCGATACGGGCGCCCGTCTGCTTAGCTGTATTCACAATGTCTTGAGCAGAGCGGTCGATCATACGATGATCAAAGCTCTTCAAGCGAATACGAATGCGTTCACCAGCCATGATATTTCCTTACTTGATGATTTCGGTTACGGAGCCAGCACCAACGGTACGGCCACCTTCACGGATAGCGAAGCGGAGCTGCTTTTCCATGGCGATGGGGGCGATCAGGTTCACGTGGATGGTAACGGTGTCACCCGGGGTAACCATCTCGACACCTTCAGGGAGCTGGATGGTGCCGGTCACGTCGGTGGTGCGGAAGTAGAACTGAGGACGGTAGCCGTTCATGAACGGCGTGTGGCGGCCGCCTTCGTCCTTCGTCAGGACGTAGATCTCGGCCTTGAATTCGGTGTGCGGAGTCACGGACTTCGGAGCGGCGAGAACCTGGCCGCGGCTGATGTCCTTCTTTTCGGCGCCGCGGAGGAGCAGGCCAACGTTGTCGCCCGCCTGGGCGTCGTCCAAAAGCTTGCGGAACATTTCCACGCCGGTCACCACGTATTCGGTGGTCTCGCCGAGGCCCACGCGTTCAACCTTGTCGTTCAGGTGAACGACGCCGCGTTCGATACGGCCGGTAGCCACGGTGCCGCGGCCGGTGATGGTGAACACGTCTTCGATGGGCATCAGGAACGGCTTGTCGGTCTCGCGCTGCGGGAGCGGGATGTAGCTGTCGCAGGCGTCCATGAGTTCCATGATCTTGTCCTGGTAGGCGGCGTCGCCTTCCAGGGCCTTGAGGGCGGAACCGCGGATGATCGGGGTGTTGTCGCCGTCAAATTCGTACTTGGAGAGGAGGTCGCGGACTTCCATTTCCACGAGGTCCAGGAGTTCGGGGTCGTCGACCATGTCGACCTTGTTCATGAACACAACGATCTTCGGCACGCCAACCTGGTGGGCGAGCAGGATGTGTTCACGGGTCTGCGGCATGGGGCCGTCGGTAGAAGCGACCACGAGGATGGCACCGTCCATCTGGGCAGCACCGGTCACCATGTTCTTGACGTAGTCGGCGTGCCCCGGGCAGTCGACGTGAGCGTAGTGACGGTTTGCAGTGGTGTATTCCACGTGGGAGGTGTTGATCGTGATACCGCGGGCCTTTTCTTCGGGAGCGTTGTCGATTTCGTCGAAACGCTTGGCGGCGGCGAGGCCGCGTGCAGCGAGGGTCGTGCAGATTGCGGCGGTCAGAGTGGTCTTGCCGTGGTCAACGTGGCCGATGGTGCCGATGTTGCAGTGCGGCTTGCTTCTATCAAAATGTTCTTTTGCCATTTTATTCCTCTTCTTCAGCAGAAGGTTTATCGCTTCAAGTCAAGAAGCCTCAAGGACTTCCGTTACTTCGGAGAGCATAGGAAGCGGTACTCGCCGAAATTGAGCCACAAATTTAGTAAATCAAGAAATAATTGCAAGCATTTTTCTTTGATTTTTTGCAAAAACGGGGAATTTTGGGGTTCGAGACCCACGGTCCTTACTGTAATGGGCGTCAATATTATTCACAAAGGGGTAGTAAGCAAAAAATGGCGAATTTAATAAGAAAAAGGCACATTTTGCATTGTCCCTGCCCGAATCCAACAACTTATCAACATATATTAAACTGATGGTTGTAAAAAAGGCAGCAAATGTGAATTGAATACGAAAAATTTGTAAAAAGATTTTTACAAAGTGAAAATTTTACAAAGTTTACATTTGAACTTGCATAAAAAACTTTTTTCATTCCCTGGTATTCAAAACAATCACCTACATAACTATCTTGTTGCCAGGGATGGGGAAACCTAAAGGAAGTGTTTTATGCGTACTGCTTTTTTGAGCGGACTCATTTTAATTTCTGGTCTTGCACTCTTGGGAGGATGCAGTAGCGACTCCCCCACACCCGTCACGACCTGCGGCGACACTTGTGAAGAAACCAAAACAAGCGATCAAACAACACCTTCTGGCGATTCTACCAAAACCACAACCTCTGACAGCAGCAACCCTCAGCAGACCGAAAAGGTGGATGCCAGCGGCTACCCGATAGCAAACTACGAAAAATTGTCCAACGGCGGAGCCGGAGTCACTCGGGGATTTGCCACGCGTTATTGGGACGCCTGTAAGCCCCACTGCTCTTGGCCCGAAAAAGTAAACCAGAACGCAAACCCCTATCGCATTGCCCGCAGCTGCAGCATCAAGGGCGAAGAAATCCCCGCATTTACCAAGAGCGAAGACGGCACATGGCTCAAGGGGACGGTCAGTTCCTGCGACGGAGGGGGTGCTTACACCTGCATTGACATGATTCCTGTTGCTGTTAACGACACCTTGGCATACGCCTTCGGTGCGGCTCCAGGCGCTAATGAACAAGGGACCTGCGGCAAGTGCTATCAGATCCAGTTCACCGGCGAAGGAAAATACGGGGACAAGCCCGCCCACAAGCTACTGATGAACAAGACACTTATCATTATGGCGTCCAATGTGGGTTACGACGTTAGTGGCGGCCAGTTCGATATCATGATTCCCGGCGGCGGCGTGGGACTGTTTGATGCCTTGAGCAAGCAGATTGGAGTTTCCAAATCTGAACTGGGCCAAGACTATGGCGGCTTCTATACGACATGCGAAAACAGGCTTGGCGCAGACGCAAGCGTTGCTCAGTTCAAGGATTGCGTTGCACAACAGTGCAAGAGCGTTTTTAAAGAGACGAACGAGACATTATACGACGGGTGCATGTGGTTCGTGAATTGGTTCGAAGCCGCGAACAATCCTGTTACCCTGTTCAAGGAAGTGGAATGCCCGCAATACCTGGTGGACAAGTACACGTCTACCATCAATACCAGCCCGAATCTTTCGAGCGCGCCCAGCTACCAGAACTACTAATATCACGGATTTAAAGCAGAAAGCCCGAGACATTGTTTCGGGCTTTTTTTATGCGGTGAAAAAATTTTGGTCAGCCAGACTTACGCCAGATGTAGCTTGCGGAGTACCTTGCCAAGGAGTTCATTCAGAATATCCTTGGCGTCCTTGCTGCCGAGATACCGCTGGATAATGAGCGTGAGCACGAACAGCAAGATTCCTGCAGCACAGCTGTAGGCCACGAGAACCACAAGGTTTGCGCTGCGGACAAAACTGCCGGAAACATGGTCCAAACCAACCGCAACTCCAATCATGATAGCGAAGGTAAACAACGCCCGAAGCATATTCATGAGGGCAGCCCCCATGCCGTCGGTGCCGTTCTTTTTCGCCCACATCAAGATCATGGCGAGCACCTGGAGTATAGCGCCTGTCGCGCCGATAATGGGAACGCTCCTGATGCCAAGCCCTAGCTCGGGAGCGCCCAGCACGATGTAGGCCGGAATAGTAGCGGCAAAGATGCCCGTGTTGAGAAGCGTGGGCACCCACATGCGTTCGCAGGCATAGAAACTGCGGACCAGTACCGCCTGGAGGCAAAGCCCGAGACTCACGGGCAAATACCAGCGGAGGATTTCGGCAATGGCTTCGGTAGTTTCGCGATGGAAGGCGCCACGTTCAAAGAGGATACGCACCGCAGGGAAACTGAGGGCCCACACGGCGACCACCGCCGGGATCAAGATGCAAAACATGCGGGAAAGGCTTTTCCAGATTTTCCGGTTCAGGCTCGCGATGTCGCCCTCCTTTACAAGGCGGGCCATGTCGGGATAACTAGTGACGGAAACAGAGAAGCCGAACACCGCCACCAGCGTGTACATGACACGGTAGGCGTAGTTCAGGCTGGAAATACCCTCGGGGCCGAAATTCGCACCGAAGCTACGGATGATAAATTCCAGGCCGAACATGGAACCTACGCCAAGGGACATGGGGAGCATCATCTTGAAATAGCGCACGATATCCGGGTGAGTCGGCTGGACGATAAATTCGTAACGCACACCGCCAATCCGGGCGCCGAATATTTGCAGTGCAAAGAAGCCGATAAAGGCGCCCACCGGCACACCCCAGGCGAACCCCTCTAGGCCGAAATCCGTGCCGGTGTACTTACTAAGCGCAATTCCTACAGCACCTCCACCTACGATGGCCACGTTATAAATTAATCCCGTGAGGGAGGGCACCAGGAACTGCTTGCGGGTATGCTGCACCGCCACCAGGATACTCCCCACAAAAATGAAAATCTGGCCAGGCAAGATGATACGGCCGTAGTAGGTGGCGCGCTCGATAAGTTCCGGCGTAGCGCCATCCACGGTCAACAACTGCAAAAGCTCCTTCATCCAAATGAAGGCGGGAACCACGAGAATCAAGAGGGCAATGCCGAAGGTGTTCAGCACGTTGCTGAAGAATTTCCAGCCTCCCCTCTCGTCGCCGGCCACCTTGTAGCCCGTAAAAATCGGGATAAAGATAATGGACAGGAATCCCGTACTTACCACATGGTTCAAGATGTCCGGAACCATGAAAGCCAGGTCCAGAGCGTTCTTCTCTAGGGACACACCCGCCGCATGGGCCAGGAGCATCTCACGGAAAATCCCGAGGACGCGGCTCAGGAGCATGGATACGGCAACGATGATGGCGGCTTTGTTCATTGGTTAGGGGCTAGGATCTAGGGGCTAGGGGTTGGGATCTTGGGAGATGTGAAGTGTGAAATGTGGGGCGTGAAGTGTTTGTTTTCTCATAAATTAGAAAGATGGGAAGGCGTCGAGGCTGCGCAACTGTAAATTTCTGGCGTTGTGCTGTAGAATCGGCGGTGGGTAAAGCTGTACCACAGGGCGGGTTCTTTTGCAATGCGGGATTCCAGCCAGCGGTTGAAAGCCCCGATGACGGTCTCCCCCTCCCCTACCCGCAGCTTTTCGGCATGAAAGCGTTTTGTCCTTAGGTCAGGTTCTTCGATCCAGCAGATATAAAGCGGAGTTTCGGGACGATGTCTCAGCAGAAAATCCGGCAGGGGATTCATGTGGGCCGGAGCTCCTAAAAATGTGCCGGACTGGGCGCTGGGAATGCGGCTGTCCTGGTCGGCCAGCAGGCAAAAAAGCCGCCCGTCTTGCAGCAGACGCAGGAATTCCCTCGGGGACTTGGCATTCACGGAATAGGTCTTGCCGCCTACGGCACGAATACGGTTTTCTAAAATCTTGTTAAGCCAGCCGGGTTTCACGGGAATATAGCTTGCCGCAAGAGGAATACCGAGACAGCAAAGCCAAGGCCCCATGGCTTCGTAGTTCCCGTAATGGGCCGTCAAGAAAATGCCTCCCTTGCGCATTTCTTGAAGTATGGTTTCGGAATCGGGAGCAATTTCGAAACGGATACCGCCAAGGCTGTACGGGTAAGCGAGCAACTCACAAGGAAGCCTCTTGAATAGGGGAAAACAGAAAAGCAACTCCCCCGCGTGCCTGGCCAGATTGCACAACAGCCGTTCGTAAAAGAGCGCGAACTTAGTCCGAGCCATTGCAGGATTCCACGAACAAGCCACCTTGTAGTTCGCGCAGACCGTGGAGCGTTTCCAGTTCAACAGGAGCAGAGCCCCGAAAAGAACGTAAGAAAAAAGCCGCGCGAGAAAGGTGTAAATCATGGTACGGTAAATATAGCCCTTTACGGTTTTTTGATGCACCGAACAGAGCGGAAATCACCCTTGCCAAAAGCGTTCAGGCCTGCGGCCTTGCTGGAAAAATCCAGGAACAAGTAGTAGGCAAGTCCGTCCAAGGTCTCTGAGGCGCTCCAGAAATAGGCGTAGCCGCCAATACCGTCATAAGCGCCGCCCTCGCCTTCATAAACGGCGCCGCGATAGCCGGCAGGGAGGGCCTTGAAGCCGAACGCGTCGGAGCCGTTCCCCTTCTTGAACCAACCGTCGGAGGCTTTGAGAGCATCGCCCGTTTGAGACGGACCTCCCACCTGCTCCATAAGCTTTGCAAAGTCCAAGCTGTCGGGAAGCAGCCAACCCTCGGGGCAAATGTTTTGCGCAGCTTCCCAAGTGTAGAGCCGCCCGTATTTTTCGCAGTTGCGGCTGTCACCCTCGGGGCAGGTGCTGCCGTCGGTTTCGTAGTCCAGATTTTCGGCCATCCAGGTCTGCGAACCGATTTGCACAACGCCGTAGGACTTGCCGTCCCGGGGGTCGGTAAAGGACTGACTGCAGGCCGTCAGCATCAAAATGGGAAAAACAAGAAAAAAACGTGTCATAAATGCCAGGATCTCTTCTGTAAATTATACATTAAACAGTCAAATCTTTACCAAAAGTGGGCTGATGCGTATTGCTATTTCCGCAGTTTCATGACAAGAGGATTCTTCTTATCGGTAGTACCGAAGAAAGAATCATCTTCACCTAAAATGTTGAAACGTTGGATGCTGACGTAATCAAGATTCCCGTCAATGTCGGTATCGGTAAATGTGACGAGCGAAGACCAGCCAAGTTCCAGGTATCCTGCGTTGGCGTAGATAAAGTTCAGCTTATGGCGTGGGGTTCCTTCGAGTCCGTCGCCCTGCACGGTGATGCTGTCGCCGGGGAGCATCATGTGACTATTTGTCTCTATGCTTACCTTGGCAGAATCGTCCATCTCTTCGAGCGTGTGGTTATGGGCGTAGAAGAAGATAATGTCGTGCTTTTTCGCTGCGTCTTCAATCGCCTTGAACCAGGTTTCCGCTCCGGAATTGTCTTCGCGGTTGTAGTGGAGCGGTTTGTGGCTCATCATAATAATGGGGGCTTTGTCCGGGAGCGAGTTGACCCATGCGGTGAAGCGCCTTGTTGCAGATTCTGCTGAAATTCCGAAGGAGTCCTCCGCATCGATGTCTCCGTAGCCTTTGTTCGGCATCTTGGGCCTTTTGTGTTTACTGTCCGATTTGCCTTCGGTTGAGTCCGGTGGGGGCGGCGGCATTTCGTTTGAATCGTTCTTTAAGGAGTCGGGCAAGTTTGCGATGCTATCGGAATAGACCTTGTAGCGATTCACATCGGCCCTTGCAACAGAATCGTTACTGTAGCTCATCTGCATAAAGCTGATGCCGTAGATGTAAAAGCCCTGCTCCCGTTTTGGGCCGCTAAAGAAGGGGGCGTAGCCCTCGATGCAATTGCGGTCGTGGGAACCATAAGTCAACAGCACTTCTGTTTTGCTCGGGTCAAGTACACGATAAATTTCTTTTTCGATGTCCTTTATGGTAAATTCGGGATGCATGTTCTTCATGTCGCCTACATAATCACCGCCGAGTAAGACTGTCTGCGGCATAACAGCGTCCATGCGGCTAGTCGCCATCTGGAGTGATGCAGTTAGGTTGTTGCCTTCACCATTGTCGTGACGGTCGCTTGCTACGAAAATCGATACGCTCTTGCCTGCAGAAAGGTTGGGTTCGCTTGCTTCTGCCGTATTGATTGTTTCTACTGATCCGTTTGCGCTATCGCTATTGGAACACCCGCATAGAAATGCGGTAAGGGCAATTACCGAAACAATCATTCTTTTTTTCATCATCAAACACCTCAGTCGCCAGAATGGACGACATGGGTAAAAATACCTTTTTTCTTCCAAAAAAATTTTTGAATGGGAAAAGATGACATTTGTCGATTTTGTTGTAAAAAATACGATCTAAAAACAGCCGGGGCGTTACGGGCCGGCGACTGAGGGCCCGCAGAGGGGGTAATGGAAGACTTGCCCTAGATCCTTCGACTACGAGCCTGCGGCTCTTCGCTCAGGATGACACGCTCATGGCCCAGAATGACGCTAGGGCAAGGCTGCAATCAGGGGGAAGCTTCCCCCCTTTTAAATAAAAATCAGGCAGGTCTATTGATATAATTTTCCCTATTTCTTGTTTTTTGACCGTTTAATCAAATTTATTGATAAAAAACCAAGAAATAATATATTGGACAATATGGATTTTTGAAAATATATTAGGGGTATCAAAGAATTAAAAAGAGAGGATAACATCATGAAAACACAGATTATGATAGCAGCGATCATGGGAATGACCAGCGTCTTTGCCGCCGACGGCGTGCGTTATAAAGACCGCATCTTCGATGTCAGCGACGCAAGGACCGTGACCGTCGCCTACGACGTTCCGACCATGGACAAGAGCAACTACAATATCCTCTCCGAATTGATGGTGAGTTTCAAGATGGAAAAGAACATGCTGCACCTCTACGAGTCGGAACAGGTGGTGATGGAGCCCGTCGTGATGGATATCTACGAACCTGTGAACGACAATGGTACAGACAGGGCGGCGGTGGTGATTTGCCACGGCGGGGCTTTCGTGGCCTCGGCCAAGAACGACTTTGACCAGAAATCTGTCGCCTACGCGGATTCCCTCGCCGCCCGCGGTTTTGTGACGGCGTCCCTGGAATACCGCAAGGGCGTGGTCATGACGGGCAGCGGCAATCCCTTCCGCATCGACAGCGCAAGTTTCGCCCGCACGGTCTATAGGAGCGTGCAGGACCTGCATGCGGCCATCCGTTACCTGAGACTGAACGCAAAGGCACTGAGAATCAACCCCAGCAAGATTTACGTGCTGGGCAACAGCGCAGGCGCCATGATGGCTCTTGAAAACATCTATGCCCTGAGCAAAAGGGATTTCCCCTCTTACATCGATTCCACGTCGCAGTTTGTTGTGAAAGACAACAAGAAGGAAAATGTCCCCTGGGGCAAACTGAATCAGTATGGTGCAAGGGACTATAGGGGCACTGCCGACGGCGTGGTGGCCCTCTGGGGAGGTATCCACGATATCAATCTCGTGAAGAACAGCGACGTCCCGGTGTTCCTCGCCCACGGGGATTCCGACTACGTGATGCCCTACAACGTGGGACACGCCATATCCAAGCCGGACAAGATGGTTGCCGAAGCGGTGCCCGAAAAGTACAGCGCCTTTGCAAAGGCCTTCAAGTTCCAAATCGAGACCCCCACCATTTATGGAAGCTACGCCATTGATTCTGCCCTGACGGCAAGGGGCGTGGCCCACGAATTCTACAACCCGGTGGGCTACGGTCTCAAGCACGAGTTCTACAACAGCACCCGTACCGCAGAAGACGGCAGCGAGATCGTGTTTGCCGACAGCGTGCAGGACAAGGCTTTCGACTTCTTGTACAAGCTGGCGACCGGAACCTACGGGAAAACGGAACCGGTGGTGGCCCTCCAGAAATCTGCCGCTCCGGCTAGCTTCGAAGCCGCAGGGAAGCAGGCACCTGCATTCGCGAAGGTCTCGAAGATCACTATGGGTGACAAGAACCTGAGCTTCACGGTTGTGGAAGGCGACAACGTGGCCTACGGAGTCTTTGACCTGAATGGCAAGAAGGTGATGGCGGGACGCGCCTCCAGGGGCGAGACGGTATCCCTGGAAGCAGTTGCCGGCGGAAGCTACTTCCTGAAGGTCCAGGGCGATGCCACTCGACGGATTGTCGTGACGCACTAGGTTCCGCGATAGAACCGTCGCTTCAAAAAGTTCCTCTCTAAAAGCAAACGACCCGGATGAATCCGAGTCGTTTTTCATTCTTTCGGCTATTTCGGCAATGCCATTGCCGATGACGCAGGAATAGTACATTCCCGACTTGCTACTTGTTCTTATTCACGATCAAGGTCTTGGCCTTGAAGGTCTTCTTGTCAATCCACTTGACCATCAGGGAAACCTTGTTGTCCTTGTTCAGGGCTGCCCAGTATTTTTTGAGGGTGTCTTCGGCGTTGTCGAAAATCGGCATCAGTTTCGGGAAGCCGTTGAAGCTCGGGATCGGGCTACCGTCGGTTTCGTAGGTGCTGATGAAATGGCCGAGACCCGGCAGGGCCTTCTCGTATTCAAACGTCATGCGTTCGCAGCCGGCTTCTTCACTGTTGTTACGGCTCTTGAGGATGGAGAGCTTGTAAACGGCGGGGCTTGCGTTCTTGTAGTGAATGCCGGAAATACGCGGTGTGAAGTTCGGGGCATCGTCTTCGTACTGGCGCGTGCGGAGGGCGCTTTCGAAGGTGCCGCCGAGCTTGATGGCGTCGTAAATCGTGTCCGTCTGGTCGCCGTTGGTGATAATCTGGACGTCGGCAGTGTGGCGTGCCGGATAGTAGATAATCAGGTGCGGGTCAGTGAGTTTCGATTCGTCGAAGGCCTTGGTCTTCATGAAGCCGGTCTTAGGTTCGATTTCGAACACGCGGTTACGGCTATTGACGCTGCGGCCCATAATCCAGTACACCTGCACGTAGGACTTGCCGTCGGCGCTTTCGCCGAGGACAATGCCACGGCCAGGGTAAGGGTTATTGGAGAGGGCCTTGAAATTTTGTTTTGCTTCGTCTGTGTAGGACATAGTGATTAGTAAATAGTGGTTAGTGGTTGGGAAATTTTATCGTTTCGGATTGTAATTGTTCATGAGCACCATGGCGACGGCGACACAAAGCATAATGACGCTCCCGACAATGACCTGTTGCCTATGGTTGTAGTCGCGCTTGACGTAAGTCGGATTCTCTTCGTTGAGCTCCTGGAGAGTCGGGCCTTCGGCCAGTTTTGTGGAATCGATGCCGCAAATCTGCTCGATTTCTTCCTGGGTCATGTTCAGGGTGTTCACCCGCAGGCTATCGCACTTGTTGGGCATATCGGCTGCAGCGGCCGGGAGTGCAAGGAATAGGGCAAGCAACACCGCGAGCAACAAACTGCCCTGGATTGCCGCGCCCCTACGGGGCTCGCAATGACGTTCCTTTTTAACGTCGTTATTCACACTAGCCTCTAGCCCCTAGATCCTAATCTCTAAAGCTATTCCTTCGCGAGCTTGTCGAGGATCTGGTTCACGAGGCCCGGGTTAGCCTTGCCGCCGGACTTGCGCATGGTCATACCGACCAAGAAGCCCTTCAAAGCAACCTTGCCAGCCTTGAATTCAGCGAACTGGGCTGCATTTTCGGCACAGACGGCGCGGACCACTTCTTCGATGGCACCGGTGTCGGTCACCTGCACGAGGCCCTTTTCCTTCACGATGGCTTCAGGGTCCTTGCCGGTCTCGAACATCTCGGCGAAGACCGTCTTAGCAATCTTACCGTTGATGGTGTTGTCGGCAATCAGGTTCACGAGCTTGCAGAGGTCTTCGGGCTTGATTTTGAGGGCGCTGAGGCCGCCTTCCAGTTCCTTCACCTTAGCGAGGAGTTCGGTAATCACCCAGTTGGCGAGCATCTTGCCGTTCTTGCAGTTCTTCGCGGCGGTATCGTACCATTCGCTCACGTCGCGGTCTTCGGTGAGCACCATGGCGTCGTATTCGGAAACACCGAAGTTGTCCATGAAGCGCTTGCGACGGGCATCCGGCAGTTCCGGAAGCGTGCGGCGGATTTCTTCCACGAAGGCCGGGTCGGTCACGAGGCGGACCATGTCCGGTTCCGGGAAGTACTTGTAATCGTGGGCGTCTTCCTTGCTGCGGATGACGATGGTCTTGTCCGCGTTGGGGTCGTAACGTTTGGTGCACTGTTCCACTTCCTTGCCGGCGTCGAGCGTCGAGGCCTGCAGGTTCATTTCGCAGTACAGAGCCTTTTCGAGGTTCGTAAAGCTGTTCAGGTTCTTGATTTCGGCGCGGATACCGAACGGGGCGTCTTCGCTTGCACGCAGAGAGATGTTGCCGTCGCAGCGCATGTTGCCGTTTTCCATGTTGGCGTTGGACACGCGGGTGTATTCCAGCGTCTGCTTGATCTTCTTCAGCACAAGCACCGCTTCTTCGGGGCTACGGATATCCGGTTCGGTCACGATTTCGCAAAGCGGCGTGCCGCAGCGGTTCGCGTCGAAGTGGGAATCGGTGGGGCTCATGTCGTGGATGAGCTTGCCGGCGTCTTCTTCCATGTGGATACGGGTAATGCCCACGCGCTTCTTGGTGCCGTCTTCCTTGACGATTTCGAGCCAGCCGTTCTTGCAAATCGGGTGGTCGTACACCGGAAGTCCGCCCGTCTGGGTAATCTGGTAGCCCTTCGGCAGGTCCGGGTAGAAGTAGTTCTTGCGGGTCCACATCGCGTTCAGGTCGATTTCGCAGTTCAGGGCGAGGCCCAAGCGAATGGCGTATTCCACCGCCTTCTTGTTCGGCACGGGCATGGCACCCGGCATACCGAGGCAAACAGGGCAAACGTGCTTGTTCGGGGTCGTATTCACTTCGATTTCGCAGCCGCAGAACATCTTGGTTTTAGTCGCGAGCTGGCAATGGATTTCAAGACCGATAACAGGACAATAATTGGACATGATTTCTCCGATTTTTTACGGGGAAAAGATAGAAAAATAGTGGTTAGTGGTTAGTGGTTGGTGATTAGGAAAATGCTAGAGTTCGTCCAAAGTCACGACGAGAGCGTCAGTAAGGGGTCGGAAGTTCGCGCATTCGGTGAGGATGCAGTCGGCGCCGTTCACGAAGGCGGTCGCAAGGCGCAGGGACTCCACTTCGGAAATCTTGTGGTTCGTCTTTTGCGAGGCGGCATAGAGCTCCGCGGCCTTTACAGAAATTTCCGCATTGACCGGGCAGACCTTCACATTCGCTGAATTTTCAAAGAATTCGCGATACTGGCGGGCAAGTACACCTTCCCCACTGGCAAACGCTTTACAGCTTAACTCAAATAAGGTTACAGGCGAAACGAGAACCTGAATGTTCTTTTCGTACACCATGTCTAAAATGTCAGACACCGTCGGGTAAAAATCCGGATGCATCTGCAAAAGCCGAACCAGCGGGCCGGTATCAAGAAAGAGAATGCGCGACTGTTGAATCGTCCTTTCCATCTATCCCAAAAATAATCATTCCCATCTGGTGACGCCAGCGAAACCTCTTTTTTTCGCGTAAAAAAGCCATTTTCTCAGAGGATTCACCCACAAAACTTGACAAAAACGGCGAAATTTACTAAATATGGGCATACCTCGACGCGGGGTGGAGCAGTTGGTAGCTCGTTGGGCTCATAACCCAAAGGTCGCAGCGTTCAAGTCCTGCCCCCGCTACTAAAAAGACTCGGTTTATACCGAGTCTTTTTTTATTGAATCCTACGCGAGGATGACAATTGCGGGTTACTTCACGAATGCGCCGTAGATGGCCTTGATGGCCTTCTCGGTGTCGGCTTCGTCAACACCGGTGATGATGTTGATCTGCGAAGAACCCTGGTCGATGA
>CAMKMX010000001.1 GCA_946414025.1 uncultured Fibrobacter sp. | reverse complement strand
GAACTTGGCGGAACAATGCCCGAAAATCTCCCCACGCCCAAAATCAGTGCCAAAAAGTTGAAGCAGGAACGCAAAAAAGCCATTGCGAAGAAATGACAAACTACGGCTCCCATTTTGCCGACGTCGGCAAAATGGTTATATAGGTAAAAATCAAGATTTTACATACAATTAGTGAAAAAACGGGTTTAATCCCGCGTTTTGCTTGACCGTTAAAAATTCGGGATTTGGGTCGAAAAACTTAGGGTGTGCTCCGGCTACTGTGACCAATCTTATAAAGCGGATGAAAACGCTAAATATAGTGGAACCTGTTGTGGGCGCAGGCAAGGGAAAATACGTATTGCGCCGTGCTAAGTAGATTGTGCAATCATGAATCCACGCGAACTTCTCGTATTAAGCAAGGGAGATTTTCTAATCGGTGAATCGGAAGCGTAATTGTAACCGCAAAAATTTTCCACAAGTTGCGGAAGAATTGTCTAAAGAGCCATGGAAACCCGAACTATGCAACCACTAAAACTTGAAGATCTCAACGCCCAGTTCGACAGCATCGTCCGCAGGTATCGCGGCGGTGGGCTTATCGCTTACCGCGATGCGCGCGAACTGCTCAAGTACGAAGGCGGCCTCCCGGAAGTCAACCGGCTGAAAATATCTTGGCTGTCGCGGTTCAAGAATCGCCCCGCCATGAGAGACGAACTGGAAAAAATTTAGTCTCGTCAGCTGTTCGGAAATTCCGAACAACTGCGGCTGAGCCTAGTGTAAATTTTTCTTGCCCCTCTTGCCAGAATCCCAATATTATCTACATTTCAGCTGCGGTTCCTAATAGTGCAGGCTCCGAAAGGCATTTGATGATTATCAAATGTTTTTCTTTTTTTTCAAAGGAGCTGCTATGTCTAAAGAGAAAACCGCAAAGCCCATCGCAAACACCCAACTCATCAATGACGCTTGCGCGATTATTGAGCAGGCGCAAAAGTTTGCCCGCCATGCTGTCAACGAAACGCTTGTCAAGCGCAACTGGCTTTTAGGGATGCGAATTCAAAAAGAGGTGCTCAAGGACAAACGCGCCGGATACGGCAAGCAAGTGGTAAAAAAATTATCTTGCGAGCTCGTCAAAAGATATGGAAGCGGCTTTAATCAAGCGAATTTATACCACTTTGTAGATTTTTTCAATTGCTTTCCTCCAATTTTCTACGCAGTGAGTGGAAAATTGGAGAACAGTTCCGCATTGCAGATTTTCAACGCAGAGAGTAGAAAATCGCCGATTACTCTTTCATGGACGCATTATCGCATTCTTTTGCAAGAAAGTAATGTCAATGCCCGTTCGTGGTACGAACAAGAGGCTGCACGCGAGGTGTGGAGCACTCGGACTTTGCAGCGCAATATCAGCAGTCAGTATTATCACCGGATGTTAAAATCTCAACATAAGGAACTTGTCCATAACGAAATGATTGAAAAGACAACTCATTTGCAAGACAGGCTAGAATTTATCAAGAATCCAGTTATAGCTGAATTCCTTGGTTTTCCGCAAAACACGACATTCTCTGAATCTGAATTAGAAACGAGCATTATCAACAATTTGCAGCGATTCATCATGGAGCTAGGAAAAGGGTACGCTTTTATTGCTCGACAGCAACATATCCACACAGAAAAAGAGGATTACTATATCGACCTGGTGTTCTACAATTATCTTTTGAAATCTTTCGTGCTTGTTGACTTGAAAACAACAAAGGTCACGCATCAGGATGTCGGCCAAATGGATATGTATGTTCGCATGTACGATGAATTAAAACGCGGGAAAGGCGACAATCCGACTATTGGCATTTTGATATGTGCCGATACGGATGATAGCATTGCTCGTTATTCGGTACTCCATAAGAATAACCGGCTGTTTGCCGCCAAATACAAAACGTATATGCCAACAGATGAGGAACTCCGTGCCGAAATTGAGACCCAGAAAAACTTCTACTATCTGCAACATGGGAAAAAGAATAAGTTACCGAGGAAATCTCGGTAGCTCACCCCTACCTCACTACCTTCACCCGCTTGCCGTTCTTAAGCTGGTGCGTGGCGGCGTCGGGGAGGGCGTTCTTGCGGCCGACAAAGGTGCCGTCGATGCGGTAGGTTTCAACAGGAGCGACTGTGGCGCGGTTCTGTGCCCGCGGCGTAATCCGGTCGGTGCCCGGGGTGTTGCTTCCGCAGTTTGCGCCTTCGCAGGTGCCGCTGGAGTCACGGGCAGTTGTGGCCGTGTCTGGGACGGCGGCATTTTCCGAAATTGCGATGGAGTCAGTAGATATGGTGAAGTTATCGTAACGGATAAAGCAATCGTGGGTGGGGGCCCATTCGGCGCTGCTTCCGCCGTGGAATGTGGAGAGGTAGAACTTGTCGACTTTCACGGTGTCGTAATCGCGGAGCCTGAGCGTATCTACGTCCAGCACGAGTTCGCCGTCAAACCATGTCTGCACGCGGCCGTTCTTGTCGCCGTTGCCGGGAGAGGCAATGGTGTTCATACTTACCTTGTTCACAATGCGGTGCCAGGTGCCGGTGGTAAACTGTTTTTGCGGGATGGTACCATTCAAGTCCCACTTGAAGTCATCGCCGTATACGGACTCTTGCCCCATGAAGTAGATGAGCTGCACGGCGTTGCCGTCTTTGCGCCACATGATGCGCGCGCTCCAGCCGTCGCCGGTTTCGGGCATGGCGTTGCCGGTGTAGCACTTGCCGCCGCATAGGCCGGGGAGCTTACCGCCGAGCTGGAACTCGAACCCGTCTTCGAAGAATATGTCGTAGGCGCTCCACATGGTGTCGGCGGTTTTCACGAGTGGCTGGATAATTTGCGCGGCGCAGGCGGGCGTGTCGTTGTCGTTCGGGCCCACGCAGCCCTTGGGGTACTTGAGCTGCAGTACGTTGCCGTGTTCCTCGCCGTCGTAAACGATCTTGGAGTTTTCGCCGTTGTTCTTGTCCATGGCGTACCACCAGCTGCCATCGGTACTGTTGCGCTTAAAGTCTTCTTTGGCTTCTGTATTGCCGTACACACCGACCTCACGGTTCTCGAAGTTCACGAACGAGACGGTGTCGGCCGTTTGTGCAAATGCGGAATTGCTGAGGGTGGCAACGAATGCCGTCGCAACCATGATGTACTGAATTTTTGCGCTCATGCTTTTAAAATAATCTATTTTTTTACTATATGGTCAACTCACTTGACGAAAAAAACGATGAAAATGTCGCGGAACCTCGGCAAAATACCGCCAATTCCGCTGTCAACGAGCAAAAATCCGCCGAAGCACGTAGCACAGCAAACCGCGCTGCAGAGGAGCGTCGCGCCCGCATCAAGAAGATGCGCGGCTGGCTTTCGCCACGTGATACCGTAGCCGATGACTTTGGTCCCGAAGATGCCGCGCTGTATTACGGCGAAGGGCATTCCGGCTGGAACCGGTAGGGCGCAAGATGCTTGTCAAAGTTCTGATAGACAACATTGCCGGTGGCACGGATTTTGCGCCCAACAACAGCGCGACCAACAGCAGCGCGACCAACGGCTGCGCTCCCGGCAACAATTGCACGCCCCTCTGCGGAGAGTGGGGCCTTTCCGTCTATATCGAGTTCGAGGGCAACCGCTACTTGTTGGACACCGGTGCTTCGCGCCGGTTCGCTAACAACGCCGCCGCCATGGGCATAGATCTTTCGAAGGTGGATACCGCAATCCTTAGCCACGCCCACTACGACCACGCCAACGGCCTTGCGGAATTTTTCCGCCTAAACGAAAAGGCCTCCTGCTTTTTGAGGCAAGGCGCCGCCGAAAACTGCTACCATACCCACAAACTTTTCGGGCCTTTTGCCTACCACGAATACATCGGCATCCGCAGGGGCTACCTGAAACGTTTTGCCGACCGTATCCGCTTTGTCGAAGGCGATGCCCAGATTGCCCCCAATGTTTACCTGCTCCCCCACAAAGATAGCGTCATGAGTCCGGAGGCCCGTGCCGGTATCGCCCAGGCAGCAGGTCTTTCTGTCAAGGAAAACGGCCGTTACCGCTATGACAGTTTTGACCATGAGCAGAGTCTAGTTTTTGACACTCCCGAGGGACTGTTCGTGATGAACAGCTGCAGCCACGCCGGCGCAGACAACATCGTGAAAGAAGTGGAAGCGACCTTCCCGGGCAAAAAGATTTACGGGATTCTCGGTGGATTCCACCTTTACCGCTACAAGGACGAGGCCGTCTATGCCTTTGCAAAGCGCCTGCTGGAACTGGACGTGCAAAAAATCTACACGGGTCACTGCACCGGCAACCGTGCCTTTGAAATATTGCACGAGATTCTTGGCGAACGGGCCTGCCAGATGTTCACCGGCATGTCCATAGAGGTGTAGCCCCTAGATTATTTCACCGTCTTTTTTGTGCGGCCGTGCAACGGCGCCGTTTCCGCTTTTTGGGCGGAAGCGTCTCGGCGAGGCTATCTAACAGGGATTGCGTCAGCACTTCGTCGCCACTTGCCAGCCGTTCTTTTTGGGTCGCCGTAAGTTTCTTGATGCGGGCTTCCATGCGCAGGGCATATTCCTTGTTCGGGAGCTCGAACTGGCGGAGAATTTTCTCTGGCGGAAAAGCCTTGGTGAACTTGGCCCCACGCCCTGTGCGGTGCTCCTCGAAACGGGCCGCCACATCCACGGCGTAACCCGTATAAATTCGGTTCCCGGCGCAGCGGAGCATGTAAACGAAGTGGGGCATAGGTGTAAATATATAATTCGCGCGCGTTTTTTATTATCATTAGATTTATGGAACACAAAAGAGAACGCGAGACTTTTAAGACAAGACTTGGATTTTTGCTGATTGCCGCAGGCTGTGCCATTGGCCTTGGCAACGTGTGGCGTTTCCCCTACATCGCAGGGCAATACGGTGGTGCGGCCTTTGTGCTTCCCTATCTCGGGTTCCTGCTGTTTCTCGGGCTCCCGGTGCTCATGGCGGAACTGGCCATCGGCCGTGGCGGAAAAAGCGGTGTCGGCATGGCCTTTGACCGTCTCGAAAAGCAGGGCACCAAGTGGCACTGGGCAAAGTTCCCGCTGATCGCCTCCAACTACATCTTGATGGCGTTCTACTCCGTAGTCACGGGCTGGATGTTCTTCTATTTCTACAAGATGCTCACCGACGGCGAATTCTTGAAGGGCACGCCAGACCAGATTGCAAGCGGTTTCGGCGAGATGCTTTCGAACCCGCCCCTCCTGATTTTCTGGATGACCGTCGCCATCGTCATGGGTCTCGGCATCGTGTCCCTCGGGCTCCAAAAGGGAGTGGAGCGCATTACCAAGAAGATGATGATTGCGCTGTTTGTCATCATGATTCTGCTTGCCATTCGTGCGGTGACGCTTCCCGGGGCCGGCAAAGGCCTAGAATTCTACCTGCTGCCTTCCCTGGAACGACTGACCCAGTCCGGCAAGGGCGTGGGAGATGCCATCTTCGCCGCATTTGCCCATGCCTTCTTTACCCTGAGTATCGGTATCGGCAGCATGATGATTTTTGGCAGTTATATCAAGCGGCAGCATTCCCTGACCAAGGAGGCCGCCAGCATCTGCGCGCTGGATACAGTCGTGGCCCTAGTGGCGGGCCTTATCATTATCCCCTCCTGCTTTGCCTTCGGGCAGTCTCCGGCGCAAGGGCCCGGACTCATCTTCGTTACTTTGTCCAACGTGTTCGCTCTGATGCCCGCGGGCCGGTTCTGCGGGGCGGCGTTCTTCCTGTTCATGTCCTTCGCGGCACTCTCCACACTTATTGCCGTGTTTGAAAACATCGTGGCCTTCTGGATGGACCTGAAGGGCTTCAAGCGCCGGAAGGTGGCCTACTGGAATATGGTCGCGGTGTTCCTGATGTCGCTCCCCTGCGCCCTCGGGTTCAACGTGCTTTCGGGGTTCGAGCCCTTTGGCCCCGGCAGCTGCGTGCTGGACCTGGAAGACTTTATCGTGAGCAACACCATGCTACCCGCAGGCGCCATATTCATGGTGGTGTTCTGCAGCAGCCGTTACGGCTGGGGACAAGAAAAGTTCTTTGACGAAATGAACGCAGGCGAGGGATTGAAACTCCCTCGCCACACACTCATCAAGATTTATTTCAAGTGGATATTGCCCGCCCTGATAACGATCCTGCTCGCCCAGGGTTACCTGTCCAAGTTCGCACCTGAACTGGCGGCAAAGATTTTCTAGACAATCGTCAAGATATCGCTGAAACCTGTGATGTCCAGGACTTCCATGATTTCGGCGCAAACATTCTTGACTTCCATCTTGCCCTGCTTGTTCATCTTCTTCTGGGCGCTGAGCAGCACGCGGAGTCCGGCAGAGGACACGTATTCCAGCTTGGCAAAGTCAAAAATCAAGGCAGTGAGCCCTTCCAGGTTCGCATTGACGACCTGCTCCAGCTCGGGAGCGGTAATGGTATCCAGACGACCTTCTAAAGCCAGGGTCAATGTGGAATTGTCACGAGTCTGTTCGATTTTCATCTTGTACCTCTACTTAATTTTCTTGTAAATAGTAAAATAATTTTGGTCGGCCTTGCGTTCGTAGTGCACGTCATCCATGGTTTTCTTCACCAAAAAGATGCCCAGACCCCCAATTTCCCGCTCCTCCACAGGCAGGGAAACGTCCGGATCCTCTTTTTCCAGGGGATTGTAGGGATTTCCTTTGTCTATAAAGGTAAGCGAGAACACGGACGTAGGCTCATCCAGGTTGGCGACCACCGTTACGGTCTTGGCTCCGGAATACATGACGATGTTGCTGAACACCTCGTCGATGGCCACGTCCACCTGGACAGTCGCCTTGGGCGAGGGGTCGTATGGCTCCAGCATGGACTCCACGAAGGCGGTCAGTTCTTCACCTTTTTCGAGAGCGGCATCGACTGTTATTTCTTTTGCGGCCATGATTATGGCAAAATATACTCATTAGGACTTAGGTGTCAAGTCCGATTTTTTCTAGAATCACACATGAACCATTTTTTTATTTACATTGATGTTAAATATTTCAAGGGAGTGTTTATAAACATGTTCTGCAAAATCAGTATCACCTCTGCCATCTGTGCCGCTGCCCTATTCACGGGCTGTTCCGATGATTCCAGCTCCGGCACGCCTGTCACCGCCGGCATGGACGAAGCAGGCTGGCGCGAACAGTGCCTGGAGATTATCAACGAGTACCGCGCCACCGAAAACCTTAAACCCGTCGCCCTTGCCGACGAAGAAAAGCAGAAATGCGCCGACGAGCAGTCCGCCGCGGACCTCAAGTCTAACAAGGCCCACGGGCATTTCAAGGAATGTGGTGAATGGGCGCAGAATTCCGGTCCCAACGCCTCCATGGCCAACGGTCGCAAGGCTGCCGACGTGGCCAAGTACTATCTGGACATGATGTGGAGCGAAAAGGAACTGGTAGAACGCGGGGAGCGAGACCTGGACAAGGACGAAGACTACCCCTACATCGGGCACTACAAGAATATGCGGGGTGACTACACCAAGGTCGCCTGCGGTATCGCAGTATCCGAAGACGGAACTACCGGTTGGTTTAATGTCAACTTCTACTAATTCTCACTAGGTATTTCTCAACATACAGAGGAAAAGATGAAAAAGGGATTGGGTTATTTTGCAATCGCCTTTGCTGCGTTTGCCTTGGCTGCTTGCGACAGTTCTACCAGCAACCCTGCAGATGCAGGACAGGCGCAGGTCCAGACTGAAACCGGAGAGAATCAGTCAGATCCAGGAAATGACGACAACGAAGACTATTCGTCTTCGTCCTTCGCCTTGCCGGAATCTTCGGAAACGACTGTACCTGAGTCCGCTGAATCGACGGAACCGACTTCTACGGAATCTTCTGATACACCGACATCTGAATCTTCCGGGACAACACCCGAATCAGCCGGAACGACAACTCCGTCTTCTACAGCATCCACCTTGACACCGCTTCTGGATTACGAATTGACACAGCCCTTCATCGATGAAGGCTGGAGAGATGAATGCCTGAAGTTGCTGAACGAATACCGCGCTACAGAAGACCTGGAGCCCATGACCCTTGCCGATGCCGAAAAGCAGCAGTGCGCCATTGACCAGGCCGCAGCGGATATGGCAGACAATGCAGCCCACGGACACTTTGGCGACTGCGGAGAAAGCGCACAAAATTCAGGCCCGAACTTCTCCACATCCTGGAGATCGAACGCTACGGGAGCTGTCCAGTATTATGAGATGGCCATGTGGGAAAACGAGAAGGCCAAGGTAGAACAAGGGATCACGGAATATAAGCAGATAGGTCATTATCTGAACATGAAAAACAGCTACTCCAAAGTAGCCTGTGGCATTGCCATTTCCGCTGACGGAAAGACAGGCTGGTTCAACATGAATTTTTACTACTAGTTCACGAGGCTTACATGAAAAACTTTAGCAATTCCATCAAGTACATTGGCGTAGACGACACGGACATCGACCTTTTCGAAGGACAGTACGTGGTGCCTGCGGGCATGGCCTACAACTCCTTTGTAATTGACGACGAAAAGATTGCCGTGACTGACACGGTAGATAGCCGCAAGGTTACGGAATGGATGGCGGGCCTGCAGGCGGCCCTTGCAGGGCGCAAACCCGACTACCTGATTATCCACCACCTGGAACCGGACCACGCCGGCGGAATCGCCCAGTTCGTGGCGCTATACCCCGATGCCACTCTTGTAGCAAGCGCCAAGGCGTTTGCGCTGCTCCCGCAGTTCATGGAACTCCCTGCCGACGTGAAAAAACTTACTGTCAAGGAAGGCGACACTCTTGCCCTGGGCAAGCATACCTTGCAGTTCATCGGCGCTCCCATGGTTCACTGGCCCGAGGTGCTGTTCAGCTTTGAGCAGACCGAAAAGGTGCTGTTCTCTGCCGACGCCTTCGGCAAGTTCGGCATCTACGACGCCGATCCCGACGACTGGGCCTGCGAAGCCAGGCGTTACTATTTTAACATCGTGGGCAAGTACGGAAACCAGGTGCAGGCGGTGCTCAAGAAGGTGGCGCCCCTGGGCGTCAAGACCATCTGCCCGCTGCATGGTCCCGTGCTTGCAGAAAACCTGGAATACTACATCGGCAAGTACAACACCTGGAGCAGCTACGCTCCCGAAGACACCGGCGTGCTTGTCGCCTACGCCTCCATCTACGGACACACCGCCAAGGCGGCACAGGTTCTCGCGAAAGAGCTTGAAGGTGCCGGAGTGCCAAAGGTCGTAGTCTCCGACCTTGCCCGGAGCGACATGGCCGAAGTCATCGAAGACGCCTTCCGCTACGACCGCATGGTAGTGATGGCTCCCACCTACGACGCAGGACTTTTCCCCGTGACGGAAAATTTCTTGAACCACCTGAAGGCAAAGAACTACAGCAACCGCAAGGTGGGAATCGTGGAGAACGGCACCTGGGCCCCCATGGCCGCAAAAAAGATGACCGAAATCCTGTCCACCCTCAAGAATGTTACCTTGTGCGAAACCACGGTGACGGTAAAGAGTTCCCTTTCTGCCGAATCCCTGGCCGCCTTGAAACAGCTGGCGAAGGAACTGGCGTAATAGAGAAAAATCGCAGAACCTAGTCCACGATATCTTTCAGGTCAAAATACATCATGCGGGTGTGAGGGTCCGTGTCTTCGGCATTCATGAACTGGAAATCGTTTAAGTCCTGGTCTCCGCAGTCAAAGCTTTCAACCACGTTGTTCTCATTTAAACGTATAAACCTGTATTTTTCTATGCTTTCTTGAACCATGGATCCACACCTCCATTGGCTGCTTCCCGGGCACGCTTCTCTTGCATACCAAGTTCGTAAGCCTTTTTCATAAACTCGTAATCCCGCAGACGACGGGCACGAGCTTCCGGAGATTCGGTGCGCCGCTCTTCCATACGGGCTAAAAATCGGCGAGCATCCTCACCGAACAAAATAGGGGTCTCTCGAATTTCGCGAGCCATAGTTCCTCTTTTGCTTTTTTCCATATGGTAATCCGGCCAGGCCGGGGCGGCACCCCCAAGTGGGTCCTGCTTACAATATATCAAACTCGAATGCAAAAAACAAGGGGGTGAGCCAAGTGCCTCTCATTTTGCAAACAACCGTTGCCTTTTTCAACAACGGATACACATAATTAGGCAGATTACAATCACCACATCCTGAGCAGCACCGCCACCACGTCCACGGCGCGGGGCAGGCTCATGGGGCGGCTCATGCCCTGAGGCAGATTGCGGAACCCTACGTTGCGGACCTTTTCGCATAGCTTGTCTGCAATTTCCCGCAGGCCGGAATCTTCTGGATTCTGGCACAGGTTCAGCGCCAGGTATCCGGCGCCAAGCCTTTGGGACTTGTCCACCAGAAGGCCGCACTTGGAAACGTCGGCCGTAAGCAGGCCCACCTGAAGCAGGCTGTCGCCGTTCAGCTTGACCTTTACCTGGCGCTCCACGGCAGAAGCGGGCCGCACCTTCGGCAAGAGGGGCTTCACGAATTCGGCGAAGGACCGAGGAACAGGGAGCGTAACGGCGCCTGTCGCACCACCTCCAGAAGGCTCGACCTGCGTACCCATATCGCAGGCGCCGAAAAGCTCACGCGCCTTCGAATTCCCGCATTCGGCCTTGTATTCCGCCATCACCACGATGTTGTCTGCAAGGCTCAAAAAGTCTCCGCAGGCACCCGCCACCAGAATGAAGCTGAATCCCATATCCACAAAGGTGCGGATGCGGTCGGTAAGGGGAATCAGGGGCTCCCGGTCGTCGCCCAGCAGGGCCCGCACGCGCCGATCGCGGATAAGGAAGTTCACCGCCGAAGAGTCCTCGTCGATGAGGAAGGTCTTAGAGCCCATCTCCATGGCCTCCAGCAGGTTCGCCGCCTCGCTGGTAGAGCCCGACGCCTTTTCGGTAGAAAAATTCTTGGTGGACACACCGCCGGGCAGGTCCCGCACCATGGCGGAAATGTCCGTCTCCCGCACGTAGCGTCCGTCTTCGACGCCCACACGGAACGCGGATTCTTCCACAGCGATTCCCTCGCGGCCGTCGCCTGGAACGTGGGGATAGACGGAACGGACCAGGGCGTCGAGCAGGGTGGACTTTCCGTGGTAGGCGCCGCCGGTTATGACCGTCACGCCCTTCGGGATTCCCATACCGCGAATGCTCCTGCCGCCGATGTCGAAAGTCACCGCCAGTTCTTCGGGCGACTTGAAAGGAACCGCTCCCGAGAGCGGCCGCTCCGATAGTCCCGACTCCCTGGGAAGCACCGCCCCGTCGGGCACGAAGGCCACAAGGCCCCGCCCGGGAAGTTCCTCCAGGATGGCGCGACGGGCATCCAGCACCTGGAAACTTTCCTCCACCCCCGCAAGAATTTCGGGAGTGCAGTAAAGGCTTGCCGAAAGCAGGTCAGGGAGCGTCATGGTCAAAATTTCAGCCGCCAGTTCCGCCTGGATCTTGCGGCCCTCGCCGGGAAGCCGCACCGCAAGGCTTGCCCGGAGCATGCCGTTATCCACCCAGAGGGCGTTCCGCACCAGCATTTCCGGCCCGGGAACTTCCATCTCGATGGCGGCGTTCTTTTCGGGGAACCGCTCCGCCACGTTCTTGCTGAGCCTGCGGAGCAAATAGTCCGAAATGGCCAGGCGGCGCTCGAAGGAGCCGCTCCACTCCCCGCCGTAACCGAGGGTCTGCAGGGGGGCGGTCACCAGAATCCGCGATGCCGGCGCAAAGGGGTCGCCCTGCACGTGCAGAAACTCCAGCGTAAAGTCGCCGAAATCCCAGGCCTTGTCGGCGAGGGAGCGGTACAGGCCGTAACTTTTCCCGTCAAAGACGCGGATTTTCTGGTAGAGGGCTTTCATGGGTGAGAATGTAGAAAAAATTCAGAATTCGGAGTTCGGAATTCGGAGTTCAGAAAAAAGCGTAAACCGAAAGCCGCGACAATTGCCGCTTGATTGTAATTCTCAATGACTTTTGGGGCTGTTTGCTATGCCTTTTCGGGCTTTTTTGGCATTTTTCCGTTTTTCTGGCAGAAAAAAATTTATATTCATCAAGAAAACTGAGTTTTATATAAACAAACAGGAGTAATCCATGAAGAAACTGTACATTCTGGCCTTGATGGTCGCATTCCTTTTCACCTCCGCCGTCGCCGACGACGATCCACCTCCTCGTGGCAAGGCTGCCACCGTGACCATCATTACCAACCCGCCTAACAGCGACGTTTACCTGGGCGGCGAACTTCTGGGCAAGAGCCCCATTGAAAACCAGTCCGTCCAGTCCGGCCGCCAGACCCTGGTGGTGATTGACCAGGGCTTCGAACTGGTGAACCAGCGCGTGAACGTGTGGCCCGGCAACGACAAGCGCAACAAGTTCGACTTCGGCACCAAGATTCCCAAGGGCAACATCAAGGTGACCACCATCCCCGGCAAGTGCCTCATCTACGTTGACGGCGACAACGCCGACAAGACCGACGGCGCCGCCCTCACCATCACGAGCCTTGACGCCGGCGACCATGTTGTCCGTGCCGAATGCAGCAACGGCCGCTCTGCCGAAGAACTGGTGACCGTCCGTGGCGAAGAAACCGCCGAAGTCACCCTGGACGCTTCCAAGGGCAAGAAGTACAAGAGGTAATTCTCGCAACGCAAACGCCGCGATATTTCAATTCCCCGGCATAAAGCCGGGGATTTTTCGTTTCCCCAAGAATATTAAATTTTCTACGGCATATTTGCAAAATTGCCGTAATTATATTATATTAAGGATATGACCAAATATAACGGAAAAGAAATTGGTTACACCGAAGACTTCATGGTCCGCGAAAACATGAGTGCTTACCAGTATCACCAGGCCCTGCAAAAAGTCCAGTCTGGCGAGCTGCTCCGCCTGCGTCCCGGAGTGTTTGCAAAGCCCGCCACTCTGGCAGATACCATGCTCGACATTGACGTTCTTGTGCCCGGTGGCGTGCTGTGCATGTATTCCGCATGGGAGCATTACGAGCTGACAACGCAAATTCCCTCCGCATTTTGCATCGCCATCCCGCGCAAACGCAAACTCGTATTGCCCGAATTCCCTCCAGTAACGCTTTATTACTGGTCAGATCATCTGCTGGAGTTTGGAACCACGACAGCGGAGGTTCATGGTCACAAGGTACGCGTTACCGACCTGGAACGCTCCGTCTGCGACGCCATCAAATACCGCAACAAAATCGGCCTGGATGTATGCGCCGAAATTCTCAAGACATATCTGCATCGCACCGACAGGAACATCGCGAAACTCATAGAATATGCAAAAAGGCTCCGTGTCGCGGCAACCCTGAAAACATATTTGGAAATTGGGTTTTAAGATGGTTCAGGATATTGCAAAATCAGTGCGGAATCGCCTGTTAGAGCAAACAAGAAAAACGCATGGGAACTACCAGCAGGTTCTCATACGCTTCTTTCATGAACGCTTGATGTATCGGCTTGCTAAAAGCAAGCACAGGTCTTCGTTCTATTTGAAAGGCGGTTCATTACTGTTCGCTTTGAATCCTATAATTGCACGCCCGACTTTGGATGTGGACTTGCTTGGCATAAATTTCCCTTCAAAGCCAGAACTGCTCCGCTCCATGTTTGCAGATATATGTTCGCAAACGTGTCCTGAAGATGGCATTACTTTTGACATCGATTCCATTCAAGTTGAAGACATCATGAACGACAAGGAATATCTCGGACTTCATGTGAAAATACAAGCAAATCTGGATTCAATTCGCCAGTGGGTTGCCATCGACGTTGGTTTCGGAGATTCGGTTGTTGGCGTAAAAGAAATGGCATTCCCCACACTTCTCGACAATTTGCCTAAAGCGAATATTTTCGTCTATTCAATTGAATCAATTGTTGCGGAAAAATTTCATGCCATGATTGCCCGCGACGAAAGCAATAGCCGGATGAAGGATTTCTTTGATGTCTATCAGATTTTGACAAATCACAAGATAGACAATCAAGTTCTTGAATCTGCCATCAAGGCGACATTCCGTGCAAGGAAAACGGAATATTCTTCCAATGCAAACCTTTTTTCCGCCAAATTCGCCCGTGACGAATCAAGACTTGCACTCTGGAATAACTTTTTACACAAAATCAAATACACAAATCCATTGAATTTTGAAGATGTAATGAATTTGATTCGTGATAAGCTAGGAATGTATTGGACAAAAGAGATGCTAGGATAACACTCTAAATTTCTTCTTCTAGCATCAAAGAATATTTGGTCGACTGATTTTATCCAACACGCTTAAAATCTTCACTTTGAACGCATCATCCTTATTCTCTGAAAGGTGATGGTATTTTATATGGTAATCAATAGAAAATGACTCCAACTGTCCCCTAAACTTAAAATCAATTTTCATACTAATAACAGTTGAATCCTGCATCATTTTTTCCCATTTTTTTTCATCTAGTAAACCAGCGTGTACGTACGGATTTGACAATGGGATTACGTACTCCAATTGCGAAGGAACAACATTTAAACGATAGCCATCGGCATTTGATAAAAAGTGGTCTAAGATTTTTTGATTATTATTCGAAGAAACCTGCATTTTGAAATCACTTGCAGCACACCTTCCCACATTTTTTATTACGAAATAAATGTGCCTATTTCTCCATTCCCAATATGCGTTTATATATGGTCTTATATCTTTATTTATTTGATCCTCTATTAATTTAGCTTGAGCTGCCTGTTCTAGAGCAGCTTTCTCTTGAGCTCTCGCTTGTCGTTCCAACTCTTTGCGTGTTAATTTTAGTTCATCACGCTGTATTTCAAGATCTTTTCGCTGAAGTATTATTGTATAAATTAATCCACCGAAAGCCAAAGCAGACATTAAAGAATTAAAACACCCGAACAAGTCACCATATACGCCATATTTTTCAAAATTGAATCCAAATTCTTTAATCAATATTTCTGGCAAAACAAACGAAACGAAGAATACAACAAGAAGGCACACCCCTATTCCACCAAACAATATAATGTTTATTTCAGGTTTCTTTTTAACAAATGTTGGATAAATGGCGTAAGTAACAAGTATAAATAACAACAAAAGTAAGGGAATGAATAAAACGTATTCTATAGTTTCTAAAGAATCACTTATCATTTTGAATCTCACAATTTGTTAAAAAAAGATTTTTCGGGACGAAACAGAAGCAAAGTATCATACGTTATTTTGTCTTTTTAACAAATTTAACCTTGTTACGAAAAGTCTTTGTTGGATGTTTTACACGACTTTTTTTTCTGTTCGAATCCGTTTTTATTAAATCTAAAAAATCCCTAAATCTAATTAATGAAATTACACTTGGTTTATAAGGACGTTCAGACTTTTCAATCAGCACATCTATTTTTTTCTTCACTTTTTCTATGTATTCTATTCCATTTTTTAAATTAGATTGACGATTTTGATCCTTCAAAAGTGCGCCAAAATGAGATTTAATTGAATCTTGCAAAAGAGTTCTTTTATCATTTGACGCTTTCTGATAGTGATTTAACAACTCCTCAATATCAATCTTCCATAACGGACACGAAACAGCAGAAATAAAATGCAAGCACGATTGTTCAAAATCCTTTTCATTGTCAAAAGAATTGAAGAATCTTTTAATATTTTTTTCTTCTTTTGATTCAGGCTTAAACCCAATTTTCCTTGCTAATTCGGCATAAAAATTTTTTTGTATGTAAAACAATTCCTTTTTTTCTGTTTGAAATTGCCTTAAAGGAAGAAGTTCTGTTGATTTAAAATTTATTGCACTTAGCCATTGTCTCATTTTCCCATCAACTGTACTTACATTTTCATTCCAATACCCTTTATCAGCATAGGTGGTTATGTAGTAGTATATTGTATATAATTCTGACGGCAGAATTTCTTTTTCTTTATAAAGGATTTTATCGAATTCTTTGATACACTTGTCGGCTTCAGCATCATTTAGGTTTTCGTAATTTCTTAATTGCAATAAATTGAAGGATCGTTTTTGATTAAACCATATTGAATTGCAAATCAATTTTTCAATCTTTTTTGACTCAACATAATTATTTAAAAGCCAATCATTCCAAATTTTCAGCCAATCATATGAATATGTTTCCTCAAAAGATACTGTTTTAACATCGGGAAGAGCACTTAGACGATCTATCAATTTAAATGTTTCGACAAATTTTTCATATGCATCACTCCTTCTATTAGGAATATTTTCTTCGGAAAAATCATTTGGGCTAATAGTTCCAATATGATAAGAATATTGAAAACAAAAGAAATCTGCAATCAATAATTCGGAGAATCCAAGCTTGTTTAAATAGTCATCCTTTATAAACATTTTCCCTTCATCATCTTTTATTCCACCAATAAAACGTTGAAAATCTAAAAATGAAAGTTTTAAGGATCTATAATTCTTTACCTTGGATGATTGAAAAATTCTTGAGATGACATCCTTATGCTTTTTTATAATTTTCCAAGCACGATCTCCTACAGGTTTATCACATTCCCAGCTAGTCCATACATCATCAAGGGATGTTTGCAGTTGGAAAATTTTCCCAATAACTTTTTCTTGTGTGCTTGATAATTTGTGTAGGGTAGAATCACTCATTTGGCATTTACGAGCTATTTCCCATTGTTTTCTATCCGCAAGTAATATGCAAGGAACATGAAGATGTTCAACATATTCATTCAAATAACCTAGAAGTTCAGGGATGGATAAATCTGCTCGTTCAACATCATCAAAAACTACCACAACCTTCTTTAATTTTTTTGTTTTTCTCTTTAAATAATCGATTACTGTTGATGAAAAATCCAAACCTACTTCTTCAATTTCCTTAGTTCCCGTTGTTTTTCCGAATTTTATATATTCTTGTATTTTCGCTATTAAAAAAGGACTCATTGAAGAAACATCTGATGGAACACCATTACACAAGGCTACAATAGACATTAATGATCCAATTAAAGGAATAGCCTTAGTAGTAAAGTCTACTTTTTTCGATTGTAAAAATGGGTGTAAATTTTGTAGAACACGTTGATCCATATCCTCACGCGATTTAGCACCAAATAAACTCGCATATACCACCCAATATTCAACATCATCAGTAAACGAGTTTTTTATTTCAAAAACATTCCCTCCACCAAAATAATTTCGAACAAATGTAGTTTTCCCAGACCCCCAATCACCTGTTATTAAAACAGCATAATCGGGAACTGAAGCTCCATTTAAGTAGTCGTTTAAGAAAGCTTTTATATGAGCGTTTGAATCTGACATTTTACTAAATCATCTTTGAAACAAGTTTAATAAGGAACGTTTTCAACCTACACCCCACCTGTTCCCTGATTTTCAAGGATCTCGAGAAGCAGAGCTGTCCCTGGAGGCGTTACCTCGGGTGGTTCGTTCCGCTCGATTTCCTGAAAAAGGTCGCTCAATTTTTTGAGTTTTGCCTTCATAAGGTAATCGGAAGTGACCCTATTTATTGCGTTTAGCAAGGTTTCTGCACAAACGTTGGACATGGGCAACATATTGTTGATTCCGCAATGTTTAAGGCGCAGGGCGTTGTCCACCTGATCCTTGCCCATGGGGTGAATCACAAAATTACAGTTGTAATAGACACACTCCTTGATGGTAGCAAGACCGCCATGAATCAAGGCACATTTGACCTTTCCACTAGCCAAAAGTTCGCGTTGTGGCACCCAATTAGCGATTAGAACCCTAGATTTGTCATAATCTTTCCACTCATCGCTGTTCACTAGTGAAGAGCCTGCCGCCACAACCAAAAAACAATCCTTCATTTGTGGCGACTGCATGGCTTTGCACATAGAATGGAACAAGTTCTTGGCTTTGTCCTCATAATCTAGAACCTGTGAACCAGCCGTTACAAAAATGATATTGCTCTTACTATCAATAATACCCGGCGTCACCACCTGGCCTTGCGCATCCTTGATATCATGCCACGGAATTTCTTTCCCCTCGGAATCTCGTGATGTGGTCGTATGTATAAGCTCTTTGGTAATGCAGGGTTCTACATAGTGAACTAGTTCCCCATGCTTATAGTGGTCGTAATCAAACTCCCTAGGGCAGGGGATCAACTCGTTGAAAGTTTCCAGGGGCTGAACAAATTCCTCTACCGTCAATTCCGGTTCTTCTGTAGATATTTCCCCTTTTGTGGCCATATTGATTATCTTGAACAGCTCGGGCTTAGAAAACGCCTGAAGATTTTGCATTGCACGCACAGCAGGGTCATCTTGAGGATGACGCAAGTATGTAGTCGTGATGACAAAATCCAGATCCGACCGCCCAGCCCGATTCTTGTAAATCCAGTAAAAAAGCAATGTCTCTAGCGAGGTGAAAAATCCCGATACGAGCAAATTGGGCAATGCCGCATTCCACGCAGCTCGAATAGATTGAGCGTCATCCCAAAGTTTTTCGTTAGGAACAGTCCCGCCGGCAGATACTACGGCAGATTTGTCAGAAAACTGGCTATAAAGTATGGCCCATATATGCCATGGTTTCCAACGCTCATTTGGAGTGCCGTGGCTTGCCGTTGTATAGCCTAGCGGGTACATGTTTTGAAGAATCGTATTCCAGCCAAAGCGCACCCCGCCACCAACATCATATTGGGAGATAATAGGTTCACAATCGCTAATACCCATATACTGCACAGAATAGATGTGCTCATTATTGATTACATTGTCATGCAGGTCTTGCGCCCACTTTAACGTAGGCAACCAATGTCCCTGCTCCCTGTACACATCGGGCCAAAAGAGGATGGATTTAGGCATGATTTAAACTCCTTTTAATCCTTTATGCAGCGAACGGAAAGGGCATCTTCTTTTTTCCAAGTTCTTTTAGCAAAGGCATCCGGGAACGTCATAGAAAAATATCGAATTTTCGCATATGTGTCTGCAGGCTCTTTCTCGCTTGTTGATTCCGAAGCTGTCCAGATATATGTGTTACCTCTACTCCATGCCCCCTCATCATATTGTTTCCAAAATGTATTTCTATATCCAGATCCAAGTGTAGCACTAAACCCAAAGTTGTCCTTACCAGAATGCCTAACAGAAACTAGACTTGCTTTTATTGAATTCTCGACAGACTTATGATCTGTAACATACGATGACAATTCGTTATATTCAACTGAATCAGGAAGGTGCCAGCCATTAGGGCAAACCTTTTTTGCCAAATCCCAAGTGTACAATCGTCCTCCAATTTGGCATCTTCCAATAGAGTCCCGAAAGCAAAAGCTTCCATCTGCTGCGTAATTTAGATTCTGTGCCATCCAGATTTGTTCTCCAATTTGCACGGTCCTGTAAACCTGATTATCTCGCTCGTCCAAATACTCACCATAGTCAATATTTGGATTCAAATATACTGTTGTAATGCAGTCATACACACCACAGTCATAACTAATTGATGGTATTCCTAAGGAACTGCTGGAATTGGACAAATTGCCAAGCTCTGACGAACTTGAAGAATCCTCCGAACAGGGATCTTCACCCTGCTCCGACGAACTTGAGGAATCTTCTGAACTGGGATCTTCACCCTGTTCTGACGAACTTGAGGAATCCTCCGAACTGGGATTTTCACCCTGCTCCGACGAACTTGAGGAATCCTCCGAACTGGGATTTTCACCCTGCTCCGACGAACTTGAGGATATAACACCATTGGCTGAACTTCCAATAGCAATTTGTTCCATTGGAGATGGGGACAGGGGATTATTTTTCGAAGGCCCATTTTCACTACAGGCCACTAAAAAAAAATAGCTATAAAAAAAGCAAAAAATTTCATTTGACCGCCCCTTTTCTTGCAGTGTAACTAATTGATATTATGACATTATCTATTTCATTTCCTTTTATTCCTGGTATTGTTAATGACCATATTGAATCTATGCCAGCCCCCTCAAAAGGACAATACCTATCTTTTGAAAAATCAAACTCAAAATGATCCACATCCAAATGAGCTTTACTAGATGCAATTGTATGAACGCCAATACGGTTTTGAATGGAGTCACCATCATTTAGCCACAATACATTGCTAACTAAAGACAATTCTGCACTTATATGCCGTTTGATTAAAGGATTTTTCAAAATTACTCGAATTTGCACATTTCTAATTCTTCCAAAATAATGTGTAAAATCAAATGCTGATTTAGAAATCGTTATTGAGAAATCCGTTACTTCAGTATTATATGAATTTAATAATTCTAAAAAATTTTCCCCATTTTCGTTTGTAAGTTCATCTAAATGCACATCTTTTGTTATTTCTAGTTCATTCGTGTCATTTTCTAGGTAGGCAACTTCCAAGGCATGCAAATCGGCAATGAGTCTATCAGCAGATAGCAGGCCACTATAAACTCCATCCCAATAATTGTTTCCTATGAAGGTCTTTCCCTTACCCATATCCGTGTCTCCGATTTCAAAGTGGTAGCACTTTTCGGCCATCTTTGCCACCTTGGTAACCAACTTGCACATAGTCTTGGAAAGCTTGGTCAACTGCTTCACCATCCACTCGTACAAATCTTTGCTAGTATATTTATCACAAAGGAAGTCGTATTCCTCTTCTATACGTTCCAGTTCCTTCTCAAGGAGTTCCTGCTGTTTTTCATTATGCTCCTTGCGAATGGTATTGATTAGAATCTGTTTTTCGACCTGGTCTATTTCAGTCGTAGCTACAGATTCCTCGAAAACCTGTTCTGCAGCCTCTTTTTTCCCTTCGCCTTGAGCCTTTTGCTGTTGGGCCGAGGCCTCTTTCTCAAGGGCCTTGGAAAGGTAACTTTCGGCCATGGTTATGGCTGCCTCACCCAGTTTACGTCCTCCGTATGCTGCCATGTGGAAATCAACACCACCAAAGGCATTCACGATTCCACCTGCGTCTAGAAATTACTTGTCGTGAAGATAAGTTCAAACGCCCCCGTTCCTTGGTCAATATTTGATTCCGCAATATAGTTCCATCCGGCCTGAGGAAAAAGATGATAGGCCAAGATACGACCGCGATTAAAGACCGTCCCATCGGCATTATGCAATGTTCCGTAAATATGCCAGACGCGTTGTTCAGCCATATAATCTCCTTAAAATGAATCTCTTCCAATATATATTCATTTTTTTAGGAAAGTATGGAGAAATTGAACTATATTTTGTACAACATAATACAGACTGAATTATACAATTCGATTTGTATTCTATTTACATGCTCCACATATTGTATCCGAGCGCAACCTTTCCCGTTCCTGAATTTGCATATCGTTCAATAATGATTGTCAAGTCACTTGAGGATGTCGCAACAAAATCAACAACTTCAAATGGATTTCGAGCACTCGCTGAGTGAGCAATAATGTTACCATTCTGTTTTATGTATAAATCAATGTCTTGTGAAATTTTTTTATTGGTCGATATATATGCACCGGGTGTCAGCCACGATATTGCAATTCTGTATCTTTTCCCCGAAACAATATTCGATTCTGTAAAAGTGATACTGTCATTGACAAAAGAACCGGAATTAGGTCCATTCCAATAACGAGAGCGGGTATTCCAGCCCATATCTCTGTAAAGCGGAATCCACTTGGCCGCTTTAGAATTATTGTCCTGATCGAAAGAAGACGCATTGGGAATACTTTTCGTACTGCCTGTTATTAGTAACGCTTTTGCCATTTCGGGGTGGCCCTTAAAAAAGGGATGCTGTTGCAAAATATCAGCCATAATTCCCGCAGTGTAGGCGGTTGCGGTGCTAGTTCCCCTTACATACCCATTATATGTATCCCCATTATCATCTATGAATGTTGGGTCTCCAGGGAAATAGAAATAGTCGTAGTTAGCCACTTCGGGCTTTTGATTTTTTATCTCGGAATTTTTCCATCGCGAAAAACTCTCATATTGATTTGTAAAAGGATAAATGCCACCAACAGTTATCGAATTAACGGCTTTGCCTGGAGATGAAACATGAAATGTTCCGGTTGAAGAATTTTGGTTTCCTGCAGCGGTAAATAAAATTAGGCCCTGATTATATATGTAGTTGTCGATAGATGCATCAATCGCCCTATACAGGGAGTCGTTATATTTGTAGATGGGGAAAAAGGCTATCTCTAACGGCGGTGTCGTTGAGGATGGGGCTGGATAGGTTCCCTCGTTATACTCAAATAGTTTTGACTTAGGCGCTGTTGTTTGAAAAACCCGAACCATCGATGTTGCATGTTTGGTGATCCCGCCACTACAGCTTCCATTTTGTACAAAATAGTTTGTAGTAATAATACTTGTTTTAGGGCAGCCAAGATCCACAAACATCACCCCTATACCATCGCCCTTATATCCATTAGAGTGTGCCCATAAAGTGACAAGACTTGTATCCAATATTGCAGTATATGCAGCAGCCTCTTTTGACGGCTCGTATTCATCCACATACAGGCTATGTGTGGAGTTATTTATTAGGTTACGAAGTTCTTCTGCAGTTACCTCTGCAACAAACCCAAGAGGAATATTCGTTTTTTTTTTCTAGCAACGGATTTAAAGTAATCATCCTCCGAAATATTTTTACCATTTAATTTATAAATTTTTTTTCCTTGCTCGCTGATATACTCTGCGCTCACTTCCGGCTCATCATAGTCAGGGACATCTAAGTATGCAACGACTACTCTCATCTTTTCCCTGATCGGGATTGCAATTCTTTCTTGATCCGTACTATTTGCGTTTTTTACACGACCAAGGGCATCGTAATTGTATGCTTTTTTTACTATTGGGGCTTGAATTCTAGCAGAACCATTTATAAATGCCTCGACAGCTGGCGATAAGATATTTTGCGGTATATAGGCCGGCAGATAGGCAGTTTTATCCTCTTCTGCCACCGATATTGCTCCAGCAAAGGTTAATACAAAAAACAATCTGATGAAAATCTTATTCATAGTCCATCCTCCTTACAGAATTCCTTATATTGATCCGCATACCGTTTGAGAACATCTTCTAACTTCCAAGGCAAAGACGAAACAGTAGTAGTACAAGACACATGAAGCTCATTAGCAATATCATGGGCATACGCAAAAAACTTTCCACCATTTGACTCGCATTGCTCTTTGATTTTTTTATAATCTTTGTCTTTTTGTTGTGGATTATCATTATAGGTCATATTCCATTTTTCATTGATAACAATGCCATTTTTTGTTGATGTAATGAATGTCGTTCCTGACCCGCCGTCGTAGGTCTCTCTTATTTCTTGGTATTCCACACCATTCTGTTCGGGGTAAAGATTAATCTGACATAAGGATGTCCATTCTTCGTTTGTATTCAAATAATACTCCTCTTTTGTTGAATTGAATTGCACCTCGTACCAATAATCCTTTTTTGACGCATCAGTCTCGCCTGCAGAACTTTCTCCAATCATTACTTTTACCGAATCGATTTCCACTTCAGCTACGACAGTGTTGCCTTCTACTGAACCGCCACTAACATTTTCCCTGTTGTCTGAACAGGCACACCACGAGATAGCGATTACCATTATGGCAACTAAACTAAAAATCTTCATCTTCACACTCCTCTTCAATAATCGTCATGGGGAACAACTGCAGGTTCAGCCGATAAACACGATCGACCTGTTCCTCCTTGGATACTATGTCTAATATCTTTTTTCGGCATTTCCCCAACTCTCTGAGAATTTCCTTATAAGATTTCTTCGATAGTCCCATGGTGATTCCTGCAAAATCCCTTTGTTCAGCTGGAACCTCATCAAGTGCATGTTCTGCCAGTTGTGCCATCTGACGATTCATAGAACGGATAGCTATGGGGATCCTCTCTGTGTCGCCTTCCACGATTTTTTCGGTCTGCACAAACTTTCCCTTGATCGTTTTTCTCAAAAGACCCACACGGAGTAAAAAGGCGAGGGATTGTTCTACATCCTGTATTGATACACGAAATCTGCACTTTTTCGCAATGTTGGCTGCATTAACGTTGCTTAAGATTGGGGCAAGTTCTCGAACGACCGAATGGATCCATGTATCATAATACGCAAGAGTATCATTCCCTATTTTGCGAATCTTGTTATCCTTGATAATGACGTCCATCTCTTGAGACGCCTTATCTCGCTTTTCTTTACTATGAGATTGGTTGAATACAACAAGATTGAGAAAAAATTTCTTTTCAAAACCTTGCAATGACATAGCGTCCGCAACCCGCTCGGCGGAGGATTTACTCAAGTTAGACTTTCCATCACAAACCTGTTTCAAAAAATTGGGAGATGAAAAATTAGCAAGCTTAGAAAACGCTCTCCACGAAAAAAGAGAATGCTTTTTCTGCCAAGTATAGTAGTCCTTGATGTACTTGCGGTAATCTTTGTATTGAATTATGGATGTCATCATCCGTAAAAATATATCCTTTATTGAGGGAAAGGGGGATTATGCAAGGAAAAAATTTCGCATTAAATGTTTAATTTGCATTATATAATACAATGTGTATTATATAATATGGAATATGTAACCATTAATTGTACTGATTTGATTTTTTTCTTGGCTTTTCTGCCTCATTTCCCGTAAAAGAATTTATCTTCAGAGAGGGGGGGGGGGGCACTCTCTATTCTCAGAATGAAGAAAATATGATAGCTATAAAACAACTCAAAGGAAAGAAATGCAATATAAAGGTTTACGCTGGTTTAAGTGCGATTTACATTTACATACTCCCGCTAGCAAGTGTTTTCTTGATAAGAGTGTAACTCCTGCTCAATGGGTTCAGGCTGCAAAAGAATCTAAATTGGATTGTGTGGCGATAACGGATCATAATACCGGAGAATGGATTGACCGGATAAAAGTTGAATGTGAAAATGAAGGAATTGTATTATTTCCTGGTGTAGAAATAACTTGTGACACGTCAAAAGTACATCTTCTAGTTCTTTTTGATAGAGATAAAAATACCCAATACATAAATGATTTTTTAATAGAATGCGGAATAGCCAGGGATAAATTTGCTGATGCAGGTGCGCATTCAGGAAAAAATATTTCTGAAATAACGGAACTAGCAAATAAGAAACATGGCATTGTCATTCCTGCCCATATTGATGAATATAATGGTGTTGGGTATTGTTGTAGTAATGATACAGTAAAAGGCTTTTTCGATCAAAAAAGGACAAACATAAATGCGGTACAAATTGTTCATAAGCAATTTTTAAGAGATGATTGTATCATCAATGAAGAACTAGTAAGAGAAATTGCACAAGAATACAACATTGATGAACACCAACTAGGTATTGATGATTTGAAAAATGCATATAATGGTATAAGAAATGCAAAAAATAATAAAGTAAAACTACTAACATTTTCGGACAACCCTGATTCCACCCAGCCATCAAAGCATGGCATTTCTGGTATTGGGAAAAATTATAGTTGGATAAAGATGGATGAAAATCCATCTTTGGAAAGTCTTAGGCAGGCATTTATAATCTCTGATAGGACAAGGAATTGTTTCGAAGATGTAAATTGCCCGTATCAAGAACCATCGTTATGGATAAAAAGCATAAAAATAGATAACACCTGTTTAACAGAAGGCGTTCCGTTTAAGGCGGAATTTAGTCCTCAGCTTACAACAATTATTGGTGGCCGAGGAAGTGGAAAATCAAGTATATTAAGATTTTTACGCGGCTCATTTGGCAAAAATAGTGAACTTGATGATTTAAACGACATAAAGAAGGATCAAAGTGATTTCTTTAAAAAGGTTGATAGCGAAAATAAAGGAGTTTTAAAAGACGATTCTGTTATAGAGGTGGAATTCGTCAGAAATGGTATTGAATATAAGGTCTTGTATCAGCAAAGCAAAGACCCTAAAATTAACATTCAAAAATATAATTCAGAAACGAGCGAATATGAAGATTATAACAAGGAGGGCTTTCTAGAATTATTAGATTTTGAACAGTACTCTCAAAAACAGATTTATAGCATAGCTCAAGAACCAAACGCTTTATTAAGACGAATTGACTCTGCTTCGGAGATATTAATACAATTATCTAATGAACTTAGGCAAAAAAGAGCTAGCTACTCTGCTAAGATGGCGTCCATAAGAGATGCAGAGCAATTTGTATCGCAAAAAGGAAAAATAGAAACTAAAATAGAAGAGTTAAATGGTCAAATAGAGTTGTTAAGAAAAAGTGGTGTTGCAAATGATATAAAAACACAAGAAACTTACACATTGCAAAAACAATATATATCTGATTTTATTGATTCTACAAAAAGGAATGTAGATTTCATTCAATCAACTTTATCCCAATTAGGTGTATTAAATGATTTTGATGAATCAAAAATAAGCGAAACATTCAGAAGTGAACTTGCCGATATTTGCAGGCCCCTTCATGAAAAGATGGTAGAAATAAAAACATTTATGGCTGATAAATCGTCAGAATTATTTTCGATGATAGAGTCTGCAAGAACATCGTTGGATTCAACATCTTTATTTCAGAATGCAAAAGCATTTAATGATGAATTTAATAAAAAGAAAATTGAATTGGAAGAAAAGGGAATCGCAGATTTCTCAAATTTTGAATTATATTCTCAAAACTTAAAAGTGAACAAGGATGAGCTAGATAGGATTAAAGCTAAGGAGAAGGAATGTGCAAATCTCAAATTAGAAAAAGATGCCGTAATGAAGGAAATAAAACAGATTCGAGAAAGTATAAGTAAAGAAAGGAAAGCATTTATTCAAAGATTAAATACTGATAAAACAATAATCACTCTTTCCAATTACAAAAATAAAAAAGATTTTGAATCGCAGTTTAGATCAATTGTACAAAAACCAACAAAATATGATAAATCGATTGATAAGTTAAGAGATCATATTTTAACAGGAAATCCATTAGAAAAACTAGCTGAAGTGAAAAACGCGATTCATGCAATCATAGATGAAAAGGAGAATGCATTAGCCGCTCAATTGGATGGCACCTTCAAAAACATGATACGCGAATTAACGCCAGATCAAATTGATAACATAGATTTACTGTATCCAGAGGATGATGTTATCTTAAAAATAAAGCGACAGGACGCTTCTCCCCAACCAATATCAACGGCGTCTGCGGGTCAAAAAACAACTGCAATTTTATCATTTATTTTATCATTTGGAACAAAACCTTTAATTCTGGATCAACCAGAAGATGATTTGGATAATAGATTGGTATATGATTTAATTGTAGAAAAATTGAGAGAGATAAAGAAAAAAAGACAAGTGATTGTTGTAACTCACAATCCTAATATACCTGTTAATGGGGATGCAGAATATATAATTTCTATGCAATCGTCAACAAATTTAAAATCAGAAATTCATGGCACAATTGACAGATCTAATGTGAAAAAAGAAATTTGTGAAATAATGGAAGGGGGAATAGAAGCCTTCAGAATTCGGGCTCAAAGGTACGAACACAATTAAATAGACGAGGATCCTTGCGACATTTTAGGTTGATGTACTATCAAGCTAAAATAAACCATGTATCAAAGATGTTTTCCCCACCACCTAAACTCTGCCCCGTATCAATTATCCTAAAATTTTCCCTGCCCAGAGTCTGTTCAAGAACTGGGTTGCGGGCCACACTTCGATTCCGTTCAATTTCTGCGGTGTGTCTTCCATCGAGATAAGGACAAGCTTTGCTTCGGGGTATTCTCCGCCGAAGGCTTTCAACCCTTTCGTGTCATGTGATTCAACATTTTTCGATGACTTTATCTCAATTGCCATTGTTGCATCGCCAATGACAACGTCCACTTCGTAGCGGTTGTCCAACTAATGCTAGTAGCTGAGCCCCCCTACGACACGAAAGGTTGACGGGCAGAAAGAATCCCAGTAAGGTCTCTTCCAAGATGGGGAAGTGTAGTTTGACCGTCTTGGTGGCTAGTCCAGAGGAAAAAGCAGTCCTTTCTCGATACCACAGCCCCATTTTAACTATATTAACCTTTGTAAACTTTAAACCTGAAAACAGGAGAAAACCATGTCCAAGATTTTGACACTCTGCCTTTGCGCAAGTCTCGCCGCCCTCATGGGCTGCTCCGGTGGCAAGAAGGTCACCCGTATCGACGAAAACTCCGTCACCGACCTTTCCGGCGCCTGGAACGACACTGATTCCCGCCTGGTGGCCGACGAGATGATTACCGACTGCCTGAACCGCCCCTGGTACCAGACCATGATCCAGCAGAAGAACGGAATCGTTCCGACGGTGGTCATCGGCAAGATCCGCAACAAGAGTCACGAACACATCAACGTGGAAACCTTCGTGAAGGACATGGAACGCGCCCTCATCAATTCGGGCAAGGCCGACTTCGTGGCCAACGCCGAAGAACGCGCCGAACTGCGTAACGAACTGGCGAGCCAGGCCGGCAACGCCACCGAAGAGACCCGCAAGGACGCGGGCCAGGAAATCGGCGCCGACCTGATGCTCACCGGAACCCTCAATTCCATCGTGGACCAGGAAGGCGGCGAGCAGGTCATCTACTACCAGGTGGACCTGGAACTCACCGACATCCAGAGCCACCGCAAGGTCTGGGTGGGCGACAAGAAAATCAAGAAGTACGTGTCCAAAGACAGCGTGAAGATGTAGTTGAGAGACTAGTGGCTAGGGGCTAGAGACTAGCCCCTAAATCCTAGATCCTAACCCCTTTTATCCGACTACCTCATACCTATGAAACGTCTCCTCCTTCTGCTAATCCCATTCCTCTTAGCGTCATGTGCCAACAAGTCCATGACCCGTTACGAGACTCTTGCCCCGACGCTGGAAAAGAAAGGCTTCGAGGCCACCATCGCCGAGGTGAAAAAAGAGAAGGACGACCTTTACGGAAGCAATAGCGAGTTCCTGTACTACTACGACCTGGGAATTCTGCATCACTACAACAGGAACTTCGACGAGAGTATCAAGAACCTCTCTCAGGCCGAAAAGATTTACGAGGATCTTTACACCAAGTCCGTGACCAACGAGGCGGCGGCTATTGTCACCAACGACAACACCCGCCCCTACCGTGCAAGGCCCTTCGAACTGCTGACCCTTTACCAGTACCAGATTCTGAACTACCTGGCCAAGATGGATATCGACGGCGCTTTGGTAGAAGTCAAGCGTTCCCAGATTGCCATGAACGCCTTGTACCAGAAAGATAAGGACAAAGTAAATGACAACGGCTACCTGCGTTATTTGCAGGCCCTGGTCTATGAGCTGGACGGCGACAACGACGAGGCGGCCATCGCCTATGTGAAGGCCATCAAGGCCTACGACGAAGGCAAGATGGGGCTCCCGAAGGAGTTCTTCGAGTTCGCTACCGAGAGCCTGCGCCGTGCCGAAAGGGAAGACGAAATCCGCGCCCTGAAAAAGCCGGAGCTTGCAGCCACTCCCAAGGCCACCGCCGTACACGAGCAGGGGCAAGAAATCATCGTGCTGGGCTATGCAGGACACAGCCCCATCCTCGGCGAGATGTACCTGTCGGGAACTTTCGTGAGCGCAGGCGCTATGAACCTGTACTACAAGGACGGCGAGACCGGAAACCGAGTTTCCTTTACGCTGGTGGCGCCTCCTGTGCCCGGCGCCGGAAGCGAAACCTTCCACATCGGGTTTGCCCTGCCCGAAGTCCGCAAGTACAAGAGCCGCGTAAACCAGTTCGAAGTCTCCCTGGACGGCAAGACCCGCATCAAGCCAGAGAAAGTCATGGACGTGGACCAGGAACTCCGGCAGAACATGGACGACGAGCGGAACACCGTCATTACCCGCACGGCGGTCCGCGTGATTCTGCGGACTATTGCCGCCCAGAAGGCAAAGCAGGCCACCAATACCGGCAACGGCATCTTTGACCTGCTGAAAAACATCGCCGTAGATGTAGGCCAGACCCAGCTGGAACAGGCCGACCTGCGCATAGGACTGTTCCTGCCTAATTCTTTTCACATGACCCGCATACCGGTAGAGCCGGGTAGCCACGACGTGAACGTGGCGGCCATAGGCCCCCACGGAGAGACCGTAGGCGTGTACAAGTTCGACAAGATTGCGGTGCGCAAGGGCCAGAAAGTGCTGCTGATTGTTCCGGCCATCAAGTAGTGGGGCTGCACAAGCATAAACCACCGATGAAAAGTCCGCAAAACGCGGGCTTTTTCGTTTGTTGCAACCTGCACGCCCGATAAAAATTTGTATTGTTTCGTAGTAAAGTTTCAACGAGGGTTCATTATGAATTTCAAGGTCGTTCTTGCAGCGGCGGCTCTGCTCGCCACACAGTCCTTCGCCATTATCGGCATCGGCGGTCACTACGCCCCCGGTTTCGGCACCAAGATGAAAGCCGGCGAGTTCGCTCCCGTAACCGAAGGCATCCAGTTCGGTCATGGCGGTTTCAGCGGCGGCATGCAGGGTTTCGGTTTCAAGCTGTGGATTGATCTGCTCCCCATCATCGATATCGAGGCCACCTACAACATCCAGTTCGGCTCCTACGACGCCGCCCTCTATGTCGATGGCGTCGCCGACCCCATTCCCATAGAAATCGAGCTGGCCGGTACCCCCTTCGGCAAGGCGAACCCCAAGTTCGTGGCCAGCAACCTGGATATTTCCGTAACATATCCCATCACCTTTATTCCCATAATCCGGCCCTACATTGGCGGCGGCTTCACCTACTACCTGAACACCTTCGTCTTGAACCAGAGCTTTGTGCAGGGCATCATTGACGAACCCGCCATTGCCGATATGGTCAGGAGCGTTGCCAACAAGGAAGGTCTTGACCCCGAGGCCCTCCAGCAGAAGGCCAAGGAGCTTGAGACCCTCGGAGAGACCCTCAAGCAGCGCGTGCAGGACAAGGCCGCAGACGAAGGCCTGAACACCAGCGTGGGCGGTCACGTGCTGGTGGGCATGCGCGGGAAGCTCCCCATTATCCCCATTGCCATTTACACCAACTTCAAGTACTACTTCGGCGGCGACTACCCGAAAGAAATCGATGCCGGCAACATGACTCTTGAAGTGGGTGGCGGATTCGCGCTGTAAAATTTGAACTGAAAGGATTAAAGATGAGCCAGAACTCTAGCAACACAAGCATTCTCATTATTGAAGACGAAATTGCCATTGCCGAAGGCCTTGTGGACCTTTGCGAACTGAACGGCTACAACGTGAAGCACTGTGCCGACGGCGAGACCGGCCTTGCCGAGGCCCTCAGCGGCCAGTACGGGCTAATCCTTTTGGACCTGATGCTTCCGGGCATTGACGGATTTACCGTCTGTGACAGAATCCGCGAAAAGGACCGCAGCATTCCTATCATTATCCTCTCGGCAAAGAATTCCGACGAAGACATCATCAACGGCCTCAAGTACGGTGCCGACGACTACATCCCCAAGCCGTTCTCCGTGCCCATGCTGCTCGCCCGCATCGAGGCAGTGCTGCGCCGCAGCCGCCAGAGCGCCGAAAACGAGGGCAAGCTCATCGCCGGCAACCTGAAGATTGATTTCCGCGAATACCGCGGTACCCGCGGCACCGAAGAGATTGCGTTTACCCGCAAGGAAGTGGAAATTCTGGAATACCTGTGGACCAACCGCGATCACGCCGTTCCCCGCTCCGAACTGCTGCGCAAGGTCTGGGGCTACGAAAACGCCGACTCCGTAGATACCCGTACCGTAGATATCCACATCACCAAGCTTCGCAAGAAAATCGAAGACGATCCTTCCCACCCGAAGTTCCTGGTAACGTTCCGCGGGGAAGGCTACCAGATGTGTTCTACGCCTGAATGCACAAAGTCCACGTAATCTTTGCCTCCATCTTTGTTGTCATCACGATACCCCTGGTAATTCTTCTTTACCAGGCGTATTCTCAGTTGCAGCTGGGTACAAACTCCCTCTATACAGGGCACGCCATGTTCGTGGCCAACACCCTGAACCAGAGGCTTGCCCGCGACCTGGCCGTCGAAGAAAAACGTTCCTATTCCGAATACGGGTTCATCCGAACGGTGCAGGTCATCGGTGGCGAAGAAAACACCCTCTCCGAACTGGTGGACTACCCCATCACCAGCCAATACGCAGGTCTTGTGGGGCATTTCCAGCTCACGCCAGGCAACACGCTCCGCACGCCGTTCTTGCCCGAAGGCCGTTTCGGGGAAATCCTTTTGGAGCAGATTCCGCAAAAAGAAAGGCTGCGCCGCGAAGAAGTCCGCAATAAAATCAAAGACATCCTAGACGAGCTGGATATCGAAAACCGCGGTATCGAGGCTAAGGCCCAGCCCAGAGATTCCGTAGAAAAGGTCATTGACCATATCTATAAGCAAGACCCGAAACTGGACCGCGGCGAAAAAGAGGAAACTGCCAGACCCCACCGAATTGAAACGGCATCTGAAAAAGAAAACCTGGCCTTCAACGCCGAATCCCAGAACATAGACAGCTTGACCTCTACACCGGTGACCTACAATTTCGAAGTGGAAATCGAGCCCTTCATGGCGAAAGTCAACAGCGACTACATCGTATTCTACCGCAACGTGACCAGAGGGAGCGAACTCTATATCCAGGGCTACATCGTCGATACCAAAGTTTACCTGAATAGCCTGGTCAAAAACGAAACGCAGTTCTACCCTCTTGAAAAGGATTTGGTGTTGGAATTCAAGGACGGCCCGAGGGTCCTGCTTTCTTTTGGCTCACATGACGAATCCCAAGAAATTTTCTCCACCAAGCTGATTCCTCCCCTAAACAAGATTTCCCTGGTAATGCACATGAAAAACAGGGACGATTCCAGGGGAAGCTCTTTCTTGATTTTCCTTGGAGCCGTGGTGCTTATCATCTTGGGTGGCGGTCTCGTGGCTATATACCGCCTGACCCGAAGCGAACTGAACCTGGCCAAAAAACGGCAGGACTTTATTTCTGCGGTGAGTCACGAACTGAAAACGCCCCTGACTTCTATCCGCATGTACGCCGAGCTGTTACAGAACTCCTGGGTGGCAAACGAAGAGAAAAAGCAGAAGTACTACAACCAGATTGCTAGCGAGGCAGACAGACTTACTCGCCTAATCCAGAACGTTCTTAACTTGTCTAAACTGGATGGCGACCGTTGGAACGTGCAGCTTAGCAAGGACCGACCCAAGGCGGTACTGGACGACTTTGTGGCCACCTACAGCAAGAACGTGGAAAAGCACGGCTTCGAGCTCACCGTCTCTTCGGACACCGATGTCCGGGACATCACCCTGATGATGGACCGGGACGCCATTATGCAGATTCTGATGAACCTGGTGGACAACTCCCTGAAGTTCTCCAAGGATGCGGACTACAAGATGATTGTCATCGAGCTCCGTATCAAAGATACCGATGTCTATCTGGCGGTGCGCGACTACGGTCCGGGCATTCCCCCTGCCGAAATGAAAAAAGTGTTCCAGGAATTCTACCGCGTCGAAAACGAAATGACCCGCCGCACAAGCGGAACAGGTATCGGTCTTTCTATGGTGAAAAAACTCTGCACCCTCACCAACATGAAAATCGAGATGGAAAACGCGAACCCGGGACTTCGCACCAAGATACATTTCCCGCCGCTGGAAATATAGGGATTAGGATCTAGGATCTAGGGGCTAGGATTTAGGGGCTAGGATTGTCATCCTCGCGAAGGCGAGGATCCGATTAAGGTGTCGGTGCTTGACGGCCTAAAAATGTCATATCCAATCTGGTCGGGGATCTTTTTTGTATTTTTAAGGCATGACGCAAGAAGACATTTTACAACACCCCGAAGAATACGACCTCTCCATCGAAACAGTGGGAACGGGAACCCTGAAATCCCCCATGAAAGGCGTGCAGTTCGTCTCTGACGGCGACCGTATCAGCCTCACCACCGACGTGAACCGTATCAAAAAGTTTATCGATAACGGGAAGGCGATTCCCTCCCTCGAGGCGGCAGGGCCTAGGGAAACGATTTTCCACGACCCCGCCTGGACACGCGCAGGCATCGTGACCTGCGGCGGTCTCTGCCCCGGTCTGAACAACGTCATCAAAGGTCTTGTACAGGTGCTGTGGTTTGACTACGGCGTGCGCAACATCTTCGGCATCCCCTACGGTTACCGCGGGCTGAACCCGGCCTACGGCTACCCGCCTATCGTGCTGAACCCCGACGTGGTAGATGCCATCCAGGACGACGGCGGCACTATCCTGGGGAGTTCCCGCGGCATGCAGGAACCCTCCGTGATGGTGGATACCCTCATGCGACTGAACATCAACGTGCTGTTCTGTATCGGCGGTGACGGAACCCTCCGGGGGGCACACGCCATTGCCGAAGAAGTCAAGAAGCGTCGCCAGCCCATTTCTGTTATCGGCATCCCGAAAACCATCGACAACGACCTGAATCTGATCGACCGCACCTTCGGTTTCGAGACGGCGGTGCTCAGCGCCACAGACGTCATTACCAGCGCCCACAACGAGGCCAACGGAGCTTTCAACGGACTTGGCCTGGTAAAGCTCATGGGTCGCGACTCCGGATTTATTGCCGCCTACGCGGCTCTCGCCACCACGGTGGTGAACTTCTGCCTCATTCCCGAAGTACCCTTCACGCTGGAGGGAGAGAACGGACTTTTCAAGGCTCTCGAAAGCCGCTACAGCAGCGGCAAGACCCATGCCGTAATCGCCGTGGCCGAAGGTGCCGGACAGGAGCTGTTCAAGGGCTTGCCGGAACGCAAGGACGCCAGCGGCAATGTGTTGAAAAACGACATCGGTGAATTCCTGACCCGAGAAATCAAGAACCATTTCGATAAAGTGGGCAAAGAAGTCAACATCAAGTACTTTGACCCGAGCTACATGGTCCGCAGCATTCCCGCCAAAGGAACAGACGCCATTTTCTGTTTCCAGCTGGCCGAAAGCGCCGTGCACGCAGGCATGGCGGGCAAGACCGACATGGTGGTGGGCAGCATGAACGAACAGTTCAGCCATGTGCCTATAGAATACGCCGTCAACGAACGCAAGAAAATCAATCCCAACGGAACGCTATGGCATGCCGTGCTTGGCGCCACCCGTCAGCAGGACTACTTCTCCGGAAAAGGCAAGGGAAGAAAGTGACGCGTCGCGTCATCCTGAATGAAATGCCGTGAGGCATGGAGTGAAGGATCCAGGCCCGAGGGAAAAGCATGCCGTGTTCCGCAACCAGGTTCTTTATAGTCGTCCTGCTTGGGGCCATTTGTTGCTTTGCGAACAAGGACCTAGCCTTTGCGGATTCCTGCTATGGGGCTCGCGCAGAACGTGCCAATGGAGACAAAGCGGACAAAAAAAACGCAGACCTAATGATTGCTGCGTACAAACGCGCACAGAACGATAATTCCATTCACGAAAAAGCAACCGAAGGCCTGGTCAAGAGCGTCTATTTTGCCTTCCGCTTTGTACCCTTTGACAAAAGCAAGCGAAAGGCCAAACTCGACAGCCTAAAAGAACTCAGCGAAAAAGCCTACAATCGCTATCCGGAAAATCGCGAAATCGCCCATATCTACGCGGCATCCGTTTCTATGTGGGGAGCAGAGAAAAACCCGCTTGCCGCCGTAAAAGATGGCGTGGCCGCAAAGGTTCGCGATGTAGCCACCGCCACTAAGAACTACCAAGTTCTCGGTCGCGCGCATCAATTGCTGCCTTACATTCCTATTATCCTCTCGTGGCCAGATAAAGAACTCGCCGAGAAGTATCTAAAAATGGCCCTAAAAGACGACCCAGGGGACATATACAATTACTTCTTCCTTGCGGAGTATTACCTGGACGAAAAAAAATACGACGAGTCCCAAAAATACATCGACAATGGGCTTGCCCGTGGCGTACGCACGGACTACTTTCTCGAAGACCGCCGGGGTCGCTGGCACCTGAAAGAAATCCAGAAAAAACTGAACGCGAAAGTCGGGAAGAAATAAACGAGAAAAGCACCGCAAACACGGTGCTTTCAAGTTTAGAATAAAACAGTGCGAACGGTCTTCTGTGAGCCACAAAGCCCCAGTTATCAAACTGGGGCGGTGGCGAAAGTGAGCGCCAGCCCTGTACTTGATTGCCAAAGTCTAGCGCGAACGGTCTTAATTTGCCTGCACAGCAGTCAGCGCAATGGTATAAACGATGTCTTCTACCAGGGCGCCACGGGAGAGGTCGTTCACCGGCTTGGCCAAGCCCTGGAGCATAGGACCAATGGCGATAGTGCCGTGGGCGCTACGCTGCACGGCCTTGTAGCCGATGTTACCGGCAGAAAGGCTCGGGAACACGAACACGGTTGCCTTGCCGGCCACAGAACTTCCGGGGGCCTTCAGAGAGCCGACGCTTTCGACGGTAGCGGCATCATACTGCAGCGGGCCATCCACCAGCATCTCGGGGCGAGCTTCCTTGACCAACTTGGTGGCTTCGCGCACCAAGTCGGCATCCGGACCCTTTCCGCTGTTCATGGTGCTGTAGCTCAGCATAGCCACACGGCTGGGCAGCCCGAAGGCCTTGGCGGTGTCGTCGCACTGCATGGCAATGCCAGCAAGCTCTTCGGCGGTGGGGTTCAGATTAATCGCGCAGTCCCCGTAGATGTAGGTCTTGCCGGGCATGCACATAAAGAACACGGAGCTTACGGACTTGACGCCGGGAGCACACTTGATAACCTGCAGGGCAGGGCGGAGCGTGTCTGCGGTAGAATGGATAGCGCCAGAAACGAGACCATCCACTTCGCCCATCTTGAGCATCATGGTGGCAAGCATCACGTTGTCGGCGAGAGCCGCGCGGGCCTGTTCTTCGGTCATACCCTTGGACTTGCGCAGTTCCACCAGAGTGGGCACGTACTTTTCGGCAAGTTCAGCCGTCGGTTCAATAATCTCGATGTCGGCGGGCAGTTCAACGCCCTGTTCCTTGGCCACCTTGAAAATTTCGTCCTTCTTGCCCACCAGCACGGGTACGGCGATCTTGCGGTCAATGACCAGCTTCGCGGCCTGCACGGTGCGGGGCTCGGAACCTTCGGGCAGCACAATGCGCTTCTTCGCCTTCGACGCCTTCAGGAGCAAGCCTGCACGGAACATGGCCTGGCTGGTCTTGCGTTCAGCAGCGGGGGCGGCAAATTCCTTCGCGAGGCACTTGGGGCAATGCATTATACGGTTTGGGCAGAACAGGTCGGCATCTTCGCCATTGCAATAGACCTTCGCGTCCAGGGCGGTAGCGAGGTCGTCGTTGAACTTGTGGGCCAGCACGTCGTTCATGCCTTGTGCACCTTCCACCACCACGGTATCTACAGAGGCAAAGTCCTTCTGCAAGAAGTCGGCGGCAATCTTCTCCATCAGCACGGCGGAACGGTGTTCCTTCAGTTCCGCCGCCGCCTCGGCACCATTTGCGCAGGGCTTGTACACGGCGGTCTTGACGCCTGCGGCAGTGGCGGCGTCCACAACTTCTTTTACCTTCGCTGCCATCTCAGCGGCGGCAGCGGCAACCAGAATTACTCTATTCATAACAATCTCCGTTTTTCGGCGCCAACGGGCGCCCTTAAAATTGAACCCCTAAAAATTAAGATAAAAAAAGCCCTGCGGCAAAGCCGCAAGGCTCATATTCACAGTTTCGAGGCGGCACCCGGCGGCGACTTGCGCAATCGTCGAGCAGGCGCCAAAGACCTTACGCGAAATTGTAAAGGTCCGTAATATCCTCGCCCGCCTTGTCGTACATCCAGAACTGGTTCACATGGGCATGTTCGTCTTCCACCAGGTCGATTTTCATACTGTGCTTGTATTCCAGGTAATGGAACATACGGGCCATGTCCTTGCAGAACACGTCCACCAGGGGGCTGCTCACCACCAGGGTCACTTCCTTCAGTTTACCCTTGCCGTGGGCGCGGGCCATCCAGCGGTCGATCATGCCCAAGGTAGATTCCAGCGTGGCAATGCGGCCACCGCCATGGCACACCGGGCAGATTTCCGTCTTCTCGGTCATCAGGTTCACGCGCACGCGCTTGCGGGTCACTTCCATCAGGCCGAACTGGCTAATGGGAGCGGGGCTGATAGGCGCCTTGTCGCGGCGGATCGCCTTGCGGAATTCCTGGTAAACCTTTTCGCGGTCCTCGTCGGTCTCCATATCGATAAAGTCGATAATGATAAGACCGCCCACGTCGCGAAGCCTGAGCTGCTTTGCAATTTCGTGGCAGGCGTCGATGTTGGTCTCGAGGATGATCTTGCTCTGGTCCTTGCCGTGGACCTTCGGACCGGTGTTCACGTCGATGGACACCAGGGCCTCGGTCTGCTCGATGACCAGGTTTCCTCCGCGGGGGAGCGGTACCTGGCGCTGCAGGGAGCGGGCGTAATCGTTTTCAATCTTGAAATACTCGAACAGGCTCTCGTTACTGCTCCAGAGCTTCACCTTGTCCAGCTTGTCCGGAGACAGCACCTTCAGGTAGTCGCGAAGGGCGAAGTATTCGTCCCGATTGTCGATGTACACGTAGTCCGTGTTCTCGCCAAAGTATTCGCGGACCGTCTGCTCGATAGAATCCGACTCCTCGTAGATGCAGGTCTCGGCGGGCATGGTCTCGAAGTTGTACTTCGTCTGTTCCCACTTGCTCTCCAGTTCACGCATCTGCTTCTGGATTTCGAATTCGGACTCGTTCAGCCCGTTGGTGCGCACGATATAGCCCACGTCGCGGGCCTTCAGGCGGCGGACCACCTTCTGGAATTCCCGGCGCTTGGCATGGTCGCGCTCGCGCTTGGACACGCCCACGAAGTTGGTCCCCGGCATGCACACCAGGAACCGGCCTGCAAAACTCAGATGAGTCGTCAGACGGGCACCCTTGGTGCTGATAGGTTCCTTCACCACCTGGACCATAATTTCCTGGCCTTCCTGGAGAATCTCGTCGATGGAGATTTCCTTGGAAGCGCCTTCCTCGTCACCGTCGTCGCCATATTCCCGGCGCAACAGCTCGTTCCTGTCCATGGCGTCGTCCTGGTGCAGGAACCCTGCCTTCTCGAGACCGATATCGATAAACGCGGCCTTCAAGGCGGGAAGCACCTTCTGAACGACACCCTTATATATATTGCCCAGGACCCTGGTAGAAGACACGCTTTCCACGACCAATTCCGCAAGTTCGCCGTCTTCCATGATGGCGATGCGCTTCTCGTAAGGTGTCTTGCTAATCAGGATTCCGCGCTTACACTTATTTGCCATAAAACTCCTAAAAGTAAAGCAAAATCGATTAGACAAACCCCTAAAAGGCCCTCCAAAAGTATGGAACGCCTCCGAACCCCGCCGGTTTCTTGACGGAAAGTACCGCCCGCCCGCCAAAACGAGGTCTAGGGACTTTAAATATATAATAAGAGATTAGGATCTAGGGGTTAGGGGTTAGGGATTGCAGGGCAAAAACGGGTATTTTGCCCTGAACTTGTCATGCGGCAGACAGAACCTTCAACAATTCTCTCTTGTTTGCCCCAAGGGCAAAGAACATCTTGATCATCAGCTCCAGCGAAACACTTGCATCAGCATGTTCAACCTTCGCATATCGAGACTGGCTTGTATTCGCAAGGACAGCCGCCAAAACCTGAGTTTTTCCGCAATTTTTCCGCTTGTTGACAAGAGCCTTTGCCAAAGCAACCTTCATTTCAACAATTGCCATTTCGGCAGGACTTAATCCCAAAAAATCGTCCACATCACCAACTATCCAGCCTTTTTTCTCCAGACGCTCTTTTTTCTGCTTATCCATTTTTAGTCCCTCGAGTCATAAGATTTCAAGCGCTTGCGACAAAGTTCCAAAACTTCATCAGGCGTCTTGTTCGTTTTCTTTTCTGTCCATAAAATTACGACAATTGCATCCACATCAATCCGATAAAAAAGTCTCCATGTCTTATCCTCATCATTGATACGCAATTCATGACAATGTGCTCCTATAGAAGGCATAGGTCGGCTTTGCGGCAACGACAATTTCATTCCTGATTACAATAACCGTAATAAGTATCCTGTCTCAATCCTTGCTTTTTGCGATAAAGGTGGCGTTTGAGGTTGCTCGTGCAGCCATGCAATGGGTTTGTAGTTCTGGTTCATAAATATATATCAGATTTGACATAATGTCAAGGGGTGTTTTTAAAACCTCCTTATGGTCCCTACGTGTATAGACGTATTTTTGCAAGAAAAATTGCCTTTGAAACGAGTAAAAAGTTTTTTCACAAACCTCGCCAATGAACCTGACGAAACGGATTAGATTTTATATCATTATTCACAATGGGTCGTTTAGAAGTGTTCCATAAAGTTCTTTATCTGGTGGCAATGATTGCCGCCGCGGTTGCAGCCGAAGATTCCACCGCAATCCCTTCCGGAGGGCTTGTGGCGTATTACCCATTCAACGGCACTTTTGAAAACAATGCCGGCACAGAAATCACCACCGCCGAAAACCACGGAGCCACATTTTCCACGGACCGCTTTGGCAACGAGAATTCCTGCGTCGCCTTTGACGGCAACGGAGCCTACCTGGAAATTCCGGACAATGACGTCTTCAGCATTTCCACCGCAGGCGCCCTGACGGTTTCGGTGTGGGTCAGCCCCGAAGTGCTGAACTTCCAGAATGCCGAAGCCGGTGGCTACGTGCACTGGATGGGCAAAGGGGAGCCCCACCAGCATGAATGGGTATTCCGCATGTACAACAAGGACCTTGCCCAAGGCCAAGAAAACAGGCCAAACAGGATGTCTGCCTACGCCTTCAATCTAGAAGGCGGCCTCGGTTCCGGAAGCTATGTGCAAGAAGAAATCCAAGAAAAAGAATGGATTCATTTTGTGGCCCGCTACGACATAGAATCCAACAAGATTACTTTGTTCAAAAACGGTATCCAGAAAGACCAGGACGATTTATACGACAAGACCTACGGCGTGCAGGTCCAAAACGGGACGGCACCCCTCAGACTCGGGACCCGCTCCAAGTGGAGCTATTTCCGGGGCTGCATCGATGACCTGAGAATCTACAGCCGTGCTCTTTCCGAAAGCGAAATTCTGGCACTCTACAACGAACCCGCCCCGAAAGACAACGCCGAAATAGAAAACCCCGAAGAACATAGTTCCAGTTCATCGGAAGTCGTCAATCAAGAAGAGTCCCAGGCTATCCGGAAAAAGTCAAATATCGTAAACCGCTCCAGAATCAATTCACGGAGCAAGAAATTTTTCGACCTGAAAGGACGCCTAGTGCGAGAGGAATAGAAGTTAGGGGCTAGGGGCTAGGATCTAGGGGCTAGATTCTAGCTCAAATGGCCCGGAGGGGCGCTGACGCTGTTCTTGATGGCCGCCTGCTTGGACTCCACAATCTTGTCAGCAATGGAACGGACCTTTTCGGTGAGCCACAACCACGACTGAGAACCTTCGGTATAGTCAGCTTCACCAAACATCTGCACACGGCTGTCCTGGCGCATCTTTTCCACCTGGCGGAAAGCCTTCACGTCCCCTTTTGGGTAAACCGCAAAGGTAGAACCGCCATTGTAATTCAAGATGCTGAAAGCGGGCACATCCGAAGGCCCATCGGCAATGTAGAGCATATTCTCGAAGGGCACGCGACGGTCGCCCCGAGCGATGGTGGAATTCACGTCGATATCGTCGGGATACTTGTTGCTCCCCTTGTTGATTTCAAAAAGGTAGCGGGTCTTGGAAGTATTGTCCAGGGCGCAGGCCACCTGGCTGATTTCTCCTTCGGCAGGGGCTGCACATACCTTCGACGCATCCGTATCAAAACCAGGGAGAGCCGGCGTCTCGATAAATTCACATCCGAAAATTCCATCCACGAAGGGGGCTATTGCACTCCCCCGGATAGTTTCCGCAAAACCCGTGCTCACCACGTAATGCTCCAGCTTGATATCGAAGGCCTTGTATTTCGGGTCCGATTCCACAAGCCCCTTGATGTTCCCGAAAAAAACCGGAAGCCCCGGATAGAATACAAGCTCTCTTCCGAACTGATGCAATAGTTTGTTCGAAAGGCCCTTGAACAACCCCTGCTTCACGTAGGTCAGCACGTGGTTCAGATAACTGGTGTCCGGATTCACGTGCACGCCGCTACGGCCGTAGTATTCGCGGAGGGCGTTCACCTCCCGCCAGAATTTGCCGCCATCTACGTTGTAATGGCGGAACAGCGGCTCTTGCATGTAACTGCTGATGAGGGTCTTGTCACAATCCCACACGAGGGCGATGATGTTCTGCTCGAAAGGAGTCATGGGTGTTAGGGGATAGGGGATAGGGATTAGGATCTAGGGGCTAGGATTTAGGGAGATGAGAGATGTGTAATGTGAAGTGCGAGGTGCGGATATAAAAACTCATAACTGACTACTGATAACTCATTACTCTCATATCACTGTTTCGTTATGAAGTAGTCCTCCGGGTTTATGGGAGTGCCGTCCAGGCGGATTTCGTAATGGAGCGCCACGCTGGACTCCGTGCCGCTCTCGCCGATGGTGGCGATGGGCTGCCCGCGCCGAACGCGCATGCCCGGCTGCACCAGGGCCTGCCCCAGGTGGGCATAGAACGTCTTGATGCCTGGCATGTGCTCAATCTTCATGGAAAGCCCGAACCCGCGATGGTTGCGGACTTCGGAGACGACGCCCGCACCAGTGGCCACTACGGTATCGCCCACGGCAGCCACGTAGTCAATGCCCCGATGGGGCAGTTCCTGCTCGGTAAAGTGGTCGTAAATCATCTCGAAACGGTTCTTGACGGCATGGCTGTTCTTGAAGGGGTGCAGCACAGGCACCATAGCCGCCGTCACGGAATCCTGCTCCAGTCGGGCAAGCAGGCGCCTGAAGGTCTTCTCGATTTCGGCAAGGCTCTTGCGCTCGCTTCCCGAGCGCATGTCCCGGCCGGATTCTTCCAGGGTGAACCCGAGCCCGCTGAGGCTTACGGTGCTGTCCCGCAAGAGCCGGGTCTCTTCGGCCTTGAGGATAGACTCGTCCACCGATTGGCGGATATCCTTAATCTCCTTCTTGATGGCCATGTTCTGGCGGTACACCGAAAGCACGTTACCGTCGGAGAGGTTCGCCACAATCTTCTGGGGCGAAAACAGCACGAACCCGAGAATGGCGCAAGCCAGGAGAACCACCATCACGATCACCCTGGTCAGGGAAATCTTGTAGTTCTTGGGCGCCGAGGTCTTGCTCGGGAAAACATGAACCTCAAGCTTTTTCACTCTTCCCCGCAGATTCCTTGGAAAGCTTCTTTTCCAGTTCGGCAATCTTTTTCTGGCTTTCTTCGATGCCGCCGATAATTTCCACCACCGACGGGTCGTCCTTGATGGCCTTCAGAAGGTCGTCTTGCACGGCGCCGTAGAGCATTTGCCCCAGGGCCTGGAACTTGGTCTTGAGTCGGCTTTCTTCGGTTGCCAGTTCAACACGGACCAGGGTCGCAGAGGCAAACCCCATAGCATGGTTTTTCAGCTTATTTAGCACAGTTTTATCCATAAGCGTTCCTTTTTTCACTTTTAAAATAGTAGTTTTTACTCCATAAAACAATGGAGATTTTTTATGAGCCGGAGAGATCGTAGGCGTGCTATGCAGAATGCAAAGAATTTCACGCCTAAAAAGTCCAATTCCATGAACAAGTGGGTCATTGTGGCCCTGGCCGTAATCGCTGTGGTATTTTTCGTCGGAACGACTATCATTCAAAGGGGTGCCTAATCTATGAAATTCCAAATCCAAAAAGCTGTATTCCTGGACGCTCTTAGCGCCGCCGTTAACGCGGTGCCGAACAAGTCCACTATCCAGATTCTCAACAACTTCGCCCTCAGGCTCGAAGGCAATGTCCTCGAAGTGAGCGCGACGGATCTGGACCTGGGCATCAGGGTCAAGGTAGAAGTCGAAGGTGAACGCGACGGTTCCGTGGTCATCAACGCCCGCAAGCTTCTGGAACTGGTGAAGAGCCTCGTAGATCCGAGCATCACTACCGTAAGCGTAGATGTGGAAAACTACCTCGCCAAGATCCGCTGGAGCGAAAAGGGTCAGGCAAGCATCACCGGTTTCGACGCCAGCGATTTCCCGCCGTTCCCCGAAGTGAACGAAGGCGAAACTCTGAACTTTGCCAAGAGCGAACTGGAATTCCTGGTCGAAAAGACCAAGTTCGCCACCTCTACCGACTCCACCCGTTTAAGCCTGAACGGCATCTTCTTAGAAGCGGGCGACGGCAAGGTCTCCATGATTGCAACCGACGGTCACCGTCTGGGCCGTGCCGCCATCGAGCAAGAAGGCGCAAGCCTGAGCAATGGCGTCATCGTCCCCCGCAAGCCCCTGGAACAGATTCTGCACATGGCCAAGGCCGACGCCACCATCGAGGCCCGTGCGTCTTCGACCCACATTTTGTTCAGCACCGAATCCATCCAGGTGATTTCCAAGCTCTACGAAGGACCGTATCCCAACTACCGTGCGGTGATTCCCCAGAACTTTGAACGCACCGTGCAGCTGAACACCGTAGAGTTCCTGAACAAGATGCGCAGCGTGATTTCTATGGCCAACGCCCGCACCCACAAGGTGCGCCTGCAGTTCGAAGGCAACAACCTGGAACTCAGCGCAAGCGACCCGGATGTGGGCGGCGATTCCCGCGAAGCCCTCTCCGTGACCCACAACGGCGAAGGTTCCTTCAGCATCGGCTTTGACGGACGCTACATTTCTGAAATCTTCAGCATGTGCAAGTCCGAAGAAACGGTGATGAAGATGAACAACCCCATTGGCGCCTGCATCATCGAGCCCGTTGGCGAAGGCCTGAACTTCAGCTTCTTGCTGATGCCCACCCACCTGACCGACGACTAACCGCAAGGTGCAAACAAACTAAAAAAGGGGTGTCGCACAAGCGAGCCCTTTTTTAATGTGAAATATATGTCCAACGCCATCCGCAAACGTATCAGCAAAAAGATTACCAAGGCCCTTCACGATTTCGGACTGATCGAAGACGGCGACAAGGTGCTTGTTGCCGTCAGTGGCGGCAAGGATTCCAGCGTGCTCCTGATGGAACTGGCCGCCCGCATGGGAAAGTTCTTGCCCGACTGCGAAATAGGCGCCATCCACATCCAGAGCGACTTTGCGGACAAGGCCCCCCGGGAATTTCTGGAACGTATGGCGCAGCAATATCCGCAGATTCCCTTCTACTTCAAGGACGTGGCGGTAGAAGGCCGGCTCAAGGAAGGCCGCAAGCTGAACTGCTACTGGTGCAGCACCCAGCGCCGCACCGAGCTTATCAAGTTCGCCCGCGAAAACGGCTACAACAAGATTGCGCTGGGTCACCACATGGACGACATCGTAGAGACCCTGCTGATGAACATGCTCTACAAGGGCGAATTCAGCGGCATGCCGCCCATGGTGCCCTACGAAAAATACCCGGTAAGCGTCATCCGTCCGCTTTGCTACTGCGAAGAATCGGAGATTATCGAATACGCCGAAGACGCCGACATCCGCAAGTTCACCTGCACCTGCGAATTTTCCAAGGCCAGCCACCGCAAGTCTATCCGCGAAGAAATCAAGAGCCTTACCAAGGGCAATTCCACCCTCAAGGCGAACCTATTTGAAAGCATGCGGAATATACGGATGGATTATCTGCTGTAATCAGTTGGAAATCATAAATAGATTCATATTTTCCCCCTATAAATTATTGTATATTCTCTGTTGAGACACAAAGGGCAAAAGCCCGCAACCCATTACGAGGAAACTATGGCAAACAAATACGCCGGAACCCAAACCGAAAAGAACCTGCAGGCCGCATTCGCAGGCGAATCCCAGGCCCGCAACAAGTACACCTACTTTGCCTCCAAGGCCAAGAAAGAAGGCTTTGAGCAGATCGCAGCGCTCTTCTTGAAGACCGCCGACAACGAAAAAGAACACGCCAAGATGTGGCTCAAGGAACTGGAAGGCATCGGCGATACCGCCCAGAACCTGAAGGCCGCTGCCGACGGTGAGAACTACGAATGGACCGACATGTATGAGGAGTTCGCAAAGACCGCCGAAGCCGAAGGTTTCAAGCCCCTGGCCGCCAAGTTCCGCATGGTAGCCGCCATCGAAAAGCATCACGAAGAACGTTACCGTGCCCTGCTGAAGAACGTGGAAATGCAAGAAGTTTTCGCCAAGAGCGAAGTGAAGGTGTGGGAATGCCGCAACTGCGGGCACATCGTGGTAGGCACCAAGGCCCCGGCCCTTTGCCCCGTGTGCGCACACCCCCAGGCCTATTTCGAGGTGAACGCCGAGAATTACTAATTCACGCCAACCCTATTGCAAAAAAAGACCCCGATCGGGGTCTTTTTTAGTCTTTGGAACGGGAGTTCAACTAAAGAACGCCGTCGCAGCCTTCTCTTTCTTCGATGACGACCCACAACACGCTAAAGCCGCCTGCGACGTTTCCACCATCGATGTGGAATTCTGCAGCGCTATCCGACGAATCGTCATGACAATACGTTCCCGTAAACTCTTCGTATTCTCCAGGAGATTCAAATGTCCAGCCGGCATAGGCATCATAATACGCATCCAAAATCGACACCTGGATATCACGACTAGCAACCCCATCATTATCGTAAGCATAAAGACCCATCCGCACCGTATAGGAATACCCGTTTCTCAGCGCCACTCTGCGCTTCGCCTGGATATCGTATTCTTCGGGATAATAGGTGGAGTATTCATCATAATAGGAGTCATAGACAGTCACGCGGGGACCATTTGACCAGAAAGCCAGGACATAATTCAAATCATCATCCGTCTCTCCTCTAACCTTGCCAACGGCGGCTCCATTGGTCACGTTCAGAGTCCACCCCGAAGTAGTCCTGTTTTCGTTAAATAACCCAGAGCCGCCCAGAATATCGACAGCTTCACCAACCGACGAAGATGCGGACGAAGACGGTTTTACAGATGCAGAACTGCTAGGCAAAGAAGACCCGTCGCATTCGGTATAAGATGTAGGCAAATAGGCAAAAATGTTGGAATTTACCCAGTTTCCACTGGTAGAATAGCTCCATGCACCCGAAGTGGTAAAATAGGACGCCGCTTCGGCCTTGTCGGAAACGGACCAGTTCGCTCCCGAAAGCTTGTTGCTTTTCATCCAGTTGTACCAGCTGCTACTGCGGCTCGAAACAACGCTCCCGGCACCTGTCGGTCCAGAATTGCCCCATTCCGTCACAAAGACGGACAGGCCATTGCGCATGGCATATTCGGCATTAGCCCCCTGAATATCTATGTCATGCTGGTACTCATCTACACCCGCATAGAAATGGAAGGTATATGCCACATTGTTGTCGGATATAGCGCTACCAACGGCAGCATCCGGATTGGCAGAATAACTCGGCGTGCCCACTACAATCAAGTTGTCGGAATATTCACGAATTACCGGTATCACCTGATTGGCATAACTCTTGACAGTTGACCAGGACTGATTGATAGGTTCGTTGAATATTTCGAATATGACATTGTCGTAGGCTCCCCATTTCTGTGCCATGCGTTTAAAGAAAGCCTTGGCGTTGTCGGTATTATCGTTTGCCTTGTGACTGTGATAATCGATAATCACATAGATGTCGTTCTCAATGGCCGCAGCAACCACCTCGTCCATCATGTCCTGGTATTTCTTTGTATCCGTGAAATAGTTGCCGTTCCCCCAATCCTCATCGATTCCCATGGCTCCGCGAATCAACTGGATATTTTGCTTTGACACAAGGCCATTCACGATTCCGGATGTCCAGTATTTCGCCCCTTCGTCGCCAATGCTCCAGAAAAGGCTCATACCCTGTACCATGACCTCGTTACCACTTTTGACTCCTTTGCAGGATCCATAGATTCGACCTGTTCCTGAGGGTGCACCGGCCTGTAGCTGGCCATACTGGCTTACCGGACCGATACGTTTTTTGGCAACATCGCCACTTACGTCACTTCCGCCATTGCTGCTAGACGGTTTTACCGAGCTGCTGCTTGTTTTGTCCTTGCTTGCAGAGGATTTACCATCTGAGCCACCCTCATTCTCTACCCATTCGCCATCTTCACAAACGTAGTCAATATCGTCCTCTTCAACATAAACCTCCTTGCCTTCTTTTTTCGAGGTGCATGCGGGAAGATCGTCAAATGTCTCATATTCTGCTACCGTACTGGGCTTCTTTGCCTTAACCCAATCGCCATCTGTACAAACGTATTCAGCATCGTCCTCTTCGACATAGGCCTCTTTACCCTCTTTTTTTGAGGTGCATCTGGGAAGATCGTCAAATGTCTCATACCCTTCAATCGAAGAAGAGGAGGATTGTTCCTCTTGAACTTGGTTCACACTGCCGCCGTTGCTACCACAGGCAGACAAGAAAAAAACCGCTACCATAAAAAGTGCGGCATTCCAGCATAAGCATGCATAAAATTTCATTTTCGTTCCTCCAACTAGGAATAGTGAGCGAAATATAGATTTATTGTGTTAATTTGTTCCACTTGTACACTTTAAAACACATTGTTTATGCTCAACTTTGCTTAATTCGCGCATATTCTCTATGCCTCTTGCCACACCTTTTCCCGTTTTTTCTATCTTTTCGCCGTAATTTTTAACAGTTGCCGTGGGCAAGGGCCCTCGGCAGTATAAGGAAATGAAATGAGCGTAGTCGATACCGTACTCCACAAGATCTTTGGTACGCCCCATGAACGCAAGGTGAAGCAGCTTAGGCCCGTCATCGCAAAAATTCACGAAGCGAGGCAGGCCCTGGAAGCCCTGGACGATGCCGCCCTGGCCGCAAAGAGTGCGGAATTCCGGGAAAAGCTGAAAAACGGAGCCACCCTGGAAGACATCAAGGTAGAAGCCTTTGCCGTGTGTCAGGAAGCCTGCGACCGCCGCCTGGGTATCTTCAACATCTTCAAGCCGGAATTCGAATTCGACTTCAGCCGCCTGGGCCCCGAACTGCAGGGTGCGGTGGAAACGGCCAAGGCAGAACTTGCCGCTGGCAAGAACGAATGGGAAGTTTACCTGCCTGCCGCCCTCTACGCGAAGGTCCGCGAGCTCTACCCCGAGTCGGTGAAGCCCTTCCGCATGATGCCTTTTGACGTGCAGATGATCGGTGGCCTGGTGCTACACGAAGGCGCCATCGCCGAAATGGCCACCGGTGAAGGTAAGACCCTCGCTGCCGCCCTCCCCGTTTACCTAAACGGTCTTTCTGGACATGGCGTGCACGTAGTGACGGTGAACGACTACCTGGCCGGCCGTGACGCCAAGCAGATGGGCCTGGTGTACCAGTTCCTGGGGCTCACCGTGGGCCTTATCGTGAACGGACTCAATTCCGAACAGCGCCGCAAGAGCTACAACAGCGACGTGACCTACGGCACCAACAACGAATTCGGCTTTGACTACCTCCGCGACAACATGGCAGTAGAACCCAGCCAGCTGGTGCAGCGGGAACTGAACTTCTGCATTGTTGACGAAGTGGACTCCATCTTGATTGACGAGGCCCGTACGCCTCTCATTATCAGCGGCCCTGCCGAAGACGCTACCGACAAGTACGCGAAGGCAAACGAAATCGCCCAGAAGCTTGTCAAGAACAAGGACTTTTCCGTTGACGAAAAGGACAAGAACATCCAGCTCACCGAAAAGGGCGTGAACCACGTGGAAAGCCTGATGCAGATTACCAACCTGTACGGCGAACACGCGGACTGGGTACACTTCTTGGACCAGGCACTTCGCGCCTGGCACCTGTACGAACGCGACGTAGATTACATCGTCCGTGACGGCGAAATCATCATCGTGGACGAAAACACGGGCCGCCTCATGGAAGGCCGCCGTTACAGCAACGGCATGCACCAGGCCATCGAAGCCAAGGAAAAGGTGCAGATCCGTCGCGAGAACCAGACCCTTGCAACGATTACGTTCCAGAACTACTTCCGTATGTACAAGAAGCTCTCCGGCATGACCGGTACCGCCGAGACGGAAGCTACGGAATTCATCAAGATCTACAACATGAACACCTGGGTGATTCCCACCAACAAGCCCTGCATCCGCAAGGACATGCAGGATATGGTGTACAAGTCCGAAGGCGCCAAGTGGAAAGCCATCGTGGCAGAAATCAAGGAACGTCACGAAAAGGGCCAGCCCCTGCTGGTGGGTACCGCCTCCATCGAAAAGTCCGAACACCTCCACGGCCTCCTGGAAAAGGAAGGAATCCCCCACGAGGTGTTGAACGCCAAGAACCATAGCCGCGAAGCCGAAATCATCCAGTATGCCGGCTACAAGGGCAAGGTGACCATCGCCACCAACATGGCGGGCCGTGGTACCGACATCGCTCTCGGTCCCGGAGTTACCGAGGTGGGAGGCCTGCACGTGCTGGGTACCGAACGCCACGAATCCCGCCGTATCGACAACCAGCTGCGCGGACGTTCCGGCCGTCAGGGCGACCCGGGCTCCAGCCAGTATTTCCTCTCCCTGGACGACAACCTGATGCGCATCTTCGGCGGCGACAGCGTCAAGAACCTGATGACCCGCTTTGGCGTAGGCGAAGACGAGGTGATTACCCACCCCATCGTAAGCCGCTCCATCCGTAGCGCCCAGCGTCGCGTGGAAGGCCAGAGCTTCGATATCCGTAAGCACTTGCTGGATTATGACAACGTGATGAACGAACAGCGCAAGGTGATTTACGGACTCCGCCGTCGTATTCTGAACGGCGAGGACATTCGCGACGAAATTATGAACCGCATCGAGGACGCCTGCGACATCAAGGTCAGCAACTACATTCCGCCCAAGAGCTATGTAGAAAACTGGAACCTGGAAGGGCTTCACACCGACCTGCAGCGCAGCCTCGGTATGGAATACAATCTGAGCTTCGACGATGCCACCAAAAAGACGCCGGACCAGGTGCTGGACGAAATCATCGAGCTTTGCAAGGCGCGCTACGACAAGCTCACCAAGATTATTCCCGACGCGGACTTCCGCAATATCGAACGCAGGTTCTTGCTGATGACCATCGACCAGGTGTGGAAAGAACACCTGTACGCCATGGATCAGCTGAAGGACGCCATCCGTTTCCACGGATACGCCCAGAAGGACCCGCTGATGATTTACAAGAACGAAGGCTACAAGATGTTCGAGGGCTGCATCGAAAAGATTGCCACCCTGACAATGCTCCGTATCTTGAACATCCGGATTACCCTGCCCAACGGACAGACCGTATCGCCGGACCAGCTGCAGTTGCGTGAACAGCCGAAGCCCGAAAATGCGGGCGATGGCCAGCAGGAATCCGCACAGTCCGCCGAGACCGCGCAGGCTCCCGAACAGCCGAGCACCGAAGGCGCCAAGGCCGCAGGTCTTGCCGGTCAGGCCGCAAGCTCCGAGACCAACGCCATTTCCGAAGGTCAACAGGCGGCAAGCGAGGCTGCACAGCCCATGCCCCAGTCGGCACTGCCGGGCACAAGGCCTACGGTACGTCGCACCTACACGAACCCCGCCGTTGCCGCCGCCGCAAGGCGCGCCCAACAGGCAGGCCCCAAGCTGGGTCGCAATGACCCCTGCTGGTGCGGTTCCGGCCTCAAGTACAAGAAGTGCCACGGCAAAGACGCGGAGTAAACTGTAATGTCATCCTGGGCACGAAGGGCTCGTGATCCATTTTTCTCGTAGTCGTGCCTGTATAAAACCGTATGGATTCCGTCGGATCCTCGTGATTCTATCGCAGTTTCTATCGCTGCGCTCCAGAATGACAGACTCCAGAATGACAGCGAGGATGACACTTCTTGAAACCCGCCTTACTAGACCCTAAATCCTAGCCCCCAATCCCTAACCCCTACCACTCATAACTCACGCCTGAAAACTATAACCAAAATCTATCTTTCCGATCAAAACAATATATTTGACATGGGGCCCCTACAAAAAGTATATTACTTTATGAAAGCGCCACATGGTGGCAAAGGGGGTCGATATGACTGAATACGTTGGTTTTTGGAAAAGGGTCGTGGCAACCCTCATTGACAGCGTCTTAATAATGGTTATTACCCTGCCGCCACTTCTTGCCATTTACGGCATGGCCTACCTGGAAAACGGCGAGACTTTCCAGGGCCCGGCGGATATCATTTTCTCGTACCTATTGCCCATGGTCCTTGTCATCTTGTTCTGGGCTAAAAAACAGGCCACCCCCGGCAAGATGGCCGTGTCTGCAAAAATCGTAGATGCCAAGACTGGCGGAAAGCCCTCCACAAAGCAGTGCGTCGGGCGCTACTTCGCCTATATCCTTTCGTTCATCCCGTTTGGACTCGGCTTCTTGTGGGTGGCATTCGACCCCAAGAAACAATCCTGGCACGACAAGCTCGCCGGAACCGTTGTGGTGAAAATCGAACGGTAAGCCAAAGCTGCCTGCCCTTTTTTATATTTGTTCCCGTTCATTTTTCACTTTCGAAGGGAATAATGTTACAGGGAATTCTTGCGTTTGATTGGTTGGGTCTTTCTGGAAACGCGTGGTTCACCATAGTCGTCGTGCTTCTGCTTTTTGCAGCTATGATCTTTTCAAAGCTGCGTGTAGATGTCATCTTTCTTTTGGGAATGTGCGCCCTCTACCTCAGTGGCGTCCTTGACCTGAAAACCGCATTCGGCGGTTTCAGTTCTGCCTCCGTCATTATCATCGCCGTGCTTTACGCCGTCATCGCCGGCCTCAACTACACGGGCGTGCTGAACTGGGTTGTCAAGCACATGATGGGTTCCCCCAAGACCGTTTCCCGCGCTATTCTTCGCACCATGTTCCCCGTGGCACTCTTGAGTTCGTTCCTCACCAACACCACTGTGGTAGCTCTCTTTATCGACGTCATAAAAATCTGGTCCAAAAAGCTGGGCATATCGCCGTCAAAACTTTTGATTCCCCTTAGCTACGCCTCCGGATTGGGTGGCGCCTGTACCTTGCTCGGCACGTCCACGAACCTTATCATTTCGGGGCTCTACACGGACAGGACAGGAACCCAGATGGGAATTTTCACTCCCACCCTTGTCGGGCTGTTCTGCCTTGTGGTAGGAGTTATCTCCATCGTCGCCCTGCAAAAACTGCTCCCCACTCGAGTGTCCCCCTTGAGCAACGGTGGCGACGAAGACCTGACCCTGGAACTCCATGTTCCCTCCAGACACAGGCTTGTCGGCATGTCCCTGCAGGAGATTTACGAACAGAACCCCAATGGATTCGAAAAGAACAAGAACTCCATCTTGGCCATACGCCGTTTTGACAACGAGGTGGAGGTCGCCACTCCCGAAACCTACATCATGGGTTCCGACAACATCATTGTTTCGGGCAAGGCAGAACAGCTCCAGTGGATTTGCGAGCACCTGAATCTTAAGAACGACCACCTGAAGGGCTATCTGGAGAACGCCGTAAACAATAGGACTTGCGGCAAAAAGACAATCCTCGCCTCGCTTATCATGCTCGCCATGGTCCTGCTATCGGCATTCAACGTGCTGCCCCTGCTTTCGTCGTGCATGCTTGCCGCCATCGCCATGGTCGTCACCCGCTGTTGCACCAGCACCCAGGCGGCAAACTCCATCAACTGGAACATCCTTATCGTATTCTCGGGCAGTATCTGCCTGGGCAAGGCCCTGGAATCTACGGGGGTGGCCCAGCTGATTGCAAACAACCTTCTGAATATCTGCGGAAGCAACCCCTACGTAGCCCTTGTCGCCATCTGCCTTGTCGGTACCTTCATTACCGAATTTATCAGCAATAGCGCCACGGCGGCCATGTTCTGCCCCATTGCCATCAGCGCGGCCACGACCTTGGGCGTAAACCCCCTCACCTTCTGCATCGGCCTGATGATTTCGGTGAACAGCAGCTTTGCCACCCCCATCGGATCCCCTACCCACATGCTGGTCTATGCCGCTGGCGGCTACAAGTTTACGGACTTCACGAAAATCGGCCTGCCTATGAATGTTATTATTCTTGCGGCCAACCTGTTCATCACCCCCATTGTATTCCCTATGTACCCAGCATAAGGGGTTGTTCAAAGCCTAACAATTACTACATTTGCCCTAGCTTTCTCAAAGAGGAAACCCATGGAAACATCCTTTGTCATTTTTAACGTCATCGCCCTTATCGTGGTCATCGTGGCCGCATTCCGTATCGGTGCTTCCGTGAGCAAGGCCACGAAAAAAGAAGCCTCCGAAAAGCAGAACAACATCTCTTACGAAGAATGCATGGCCCGCAACGCCAAGAAGTTCAATTACGGATCTTTCACGGATGCCCGCGACGGCGAAACCTACCGCACCGTAAAAATCGGTGACCAGGTCTGGATGGTGGATAACCTGCGTTTCAAGACCGAAGGCAGCTACGCTCCGAGCAACGAAGAGGCCAACGTGGCCCAGTACGGCAGGCTCTACACCTGGACGGCTGCACTCGGCATCCCTGCGGAATACGGTGAGCAGGATCCTGCCAAGGACCTGGAAATATGCCATAAGATTCGCGAAGAGAACTATCAGGGAATTGCACCTGAAGGCTGGCATATCCCAAGCCTCAAGGAATGGGAACAACTTTTGAGCAATCTGCCTCCCAAGTCCACCGGCGACGAACTGCGCAGCGCCTGCTTCTGGGGTGTTCCGGGCGAAGATTCTTTCGGGTTCTTTGCCGTGCCTGCGGGTTACCGTTTTGACAACGGCAGCTTCTACCGTTTCAGCCGTCGCGCCCGTTTCTGGTGCAAGGACGAATACGGCAAATCCAACGCCTACCGCCTGAGCATCACCAACAAGACCTTCGATATCGAAGGCGTGTACCGCTCCGATGCCATGTCGGTGCGCTGCATAAAGAACGCCTAAGCGGATATTTTTTCAATTCGACGAACTGCCCTGGCCTAGGCCGGGGCTTTTTCCATTTTTCAACACTTCTTATTTCCGCTATAACTCAAAACTCATAACTGAATACTCACAACTCATAACTTAATTCTATCATTTCAATGAAAATTATGTATTTGACTTTATGAATTTAGGAAGGTATATTATGGACATAAGAAACAAAGAACTTAAAAACACAAAGGAGTTTATCATGAAACACGCAATCGCAACATTCTTTTTTGTCGCTGGCATCGCAGGTTTTGGCGGAGTCGCAAACGCACTCCCCATCGCAAGCACCACCGGCGCCGACGCTTCCAAGAGTGTTGCATTGGACCAAGGCGCTAACCAGTGGAATCATTTCTCTTCCCAGGACAAGTACTTCCGTGGTGGAAGTATCCGCGGCGGGAGCATCGCTCTGGACCAGGGCGCCAACCAGTGGAACCACAGGGGCGATGACGACTGGGGCTGCAACCCGCGTCGCGTGTTATAACATTTCCGAAAAGGGTCCTTGTCAGGACCAGGCGCCCACAACGGGCGCTTTTTTTTGCATATTTACAGCCATGAAAACGGCAAAGCGCTTTTTTAGCCTGGAAGGCATCGACGGTTCCGGCAAGTCCACCCAGATAGACATGCTTATCGACGCCCTCACAAAAGAGGGCTATTCTGTGGCGAAGTTGCGGGAACCCGGCGGCGCAAAGATTTCGGAACGGATCCGGGAGATTTTGCTGGATCCGAGTTTCAAGGGCGTCATGGCCGACAAGACAGAGCTCTTGCTGTACAACGCCGCACGGGCGCAGGTCATCGCCGAAATCATCCAGCCAGCCCTCGACGCAGGAAAAATCGTCATCGCCGACCGTTTCGCCTGGAGCACGTTTGCCTACCAGGGGTACGCCCGGGGTCTCGGGGCCGAGCAAGTCCAGCGGCTGACGGAACTGACCTGCGACGGCTGCTTTCCGGAATTGACCGTTGTGCTGGACATTGCCGTAGAGCGGGGCCGCGCTCGCACCGCAAGGCGGGGCGAAGCACCCGATCGGCTGGAACAGGAAAAGGCGGACTTTTTCGAACGGGTGCGCAAGGGCTACCTTGCCGCGGCCCGCGACTACCCGGACTGCGTTTCCGCCATCGACGCTGACCGGAGTCCCGACCAGGTCTTTGCAGACCTGTACAAGCTGGTCAAGGCAAGGCTACAGAAGTAAAGCCTGCCGATGTTCCGGCGCCAATCCTCAGTGAAACTACTCGATTTCGCCGGATTCCTTTTCGAAAACGACCCTGTGGGTAATGGTCTTGTAGCCACCATCGGTCACCGTCTCAAAAATCAATGTGGTGCCGTCAGCAGAGACATGCCCCTCGGGTGTTTCTCCTCCACTCACATAGGTGATGGTTCCGGTAGACTCGTCGAAATTATAGTCATAGGAACCGAGCAGATCGCCACCGCCATCAAGACAATCCAGAGAGCCATCGGAATAGAACAGCATCTTCTGGCCGGTAGGGGAACTCTGAGGTTCTTCCCTGTCTTCACAGCTTTCGGACATCATTCCGCCATATTCACTAAATTCCCCGAGCTGCAATTCCTCGAGCTGTGACATGGCTTCTTGCACGACCGCGCACTGCTCGGCGTCGGTAATCTTGTGGATAAACACATCCTTGACCAACACCCACCTTCCGAGAATATTCTTGGCGTCTTTGCTCATTTCCATAGAAGAGGAGGATTCCTCTTCTACACTGCTAGAAGATTCCTCCTCCGGCTCCTCGCTAGAGGAACTCTTGCCAAATTTGGACTTGGAGGAGGCAGCGTCGTCCCGAATTTCCTTCTCGTTCATCTCCCCTTCCAACTTGATATTTTTCCCGGCTTTTGCCTCAACCTTCTTGGTGTACTTTTTCCCCTTGCCATTCATGAACGAAACCAGGTGGGAACCTTCTTCTTTAAGCACCACCTGATGTTCGCCGTCTTCGTTGGCACCCAAGGCGATGATCACCTTGCCGGTGGCTTCCCCGATGGCGATGGTCATCGCGCCGCCATCCAAAGCTTCGCCTCCCTTATCGGTCAAGGTGACTACAGTAGGTTCCTTCAAGGCTTCCTTTGTCTTGTCCACAATCTTCTTAGTCAAATTGGACAACATCTCTACATCTTCTCCGGCCATTTCCGACAGTTTTTTCGCATCGTCATAGCCCTCTATAAGAAGGCTTGCGGCCTGGTCCTTTATTTCGTCGGCGGACATGTCCTTGGCTTTGGTGACGAGGGTGAGAGTCTTTTCGACCTTTTCAATATTGTCCATGGCGTCCGTGACCGCATCGGGCATAGCCATTTTGAAGAGTTCCACTTCAAATTCGGCAGCCTTCTTAGATATTTCCGCCCCGGTCTTTGCCACAGTCTTGTTGATAAACTCCGCCTCGTCAGCAAAAGAAGATTCCGTATTGTAATACATGCGGTTGTATATCTGGAGCGAGACGTCGTCGTAATCCCCGTTATTGAAATTTTTCCACCAGGTCAGGTAATCGGTCTCCCCCCTTTTCTGGTTTTTATCAAGACCATTAAAAAGAATTTCCAGGTCGTTTTTGCTCAACGAACCCGCCACGGCCATGGCCTTTTCGCGGGTCGACTTGCCACAACCCCGCAACGAATACCAGAAATCCTTGAGGGCGTAGGCGACGCCCACCCCATTTTTCTGAAGGGACGGAGTCTCGCTGACCAGGGCCTGCATGCTGTCGATACGCGTCCAGGCGGCCTCGTACTGGTCGACCTTGGAGAGCATCTTGGACATCACCTCGGCATACTCTTCGGCTTCTTCCCGGTCCACGTTGTCGGTAAAAAAGCCTTCATCGCTCGACATAAAGGCAATGGGAGCCACCTGCAGGTACTCGGCAAGGTAGGCGAATTCCGCCAGATTGTCCAGGTCGCTCCGCATTTCGGCGGACTCGAGGTATTCCCGCAGGTTTTCGTCCGAAGCTACAGTGCCACCGCCGCCTCCACCGCCACAGCCGAAAAGGAGGATTGCCGAAGCGGTGAGTGCCGCCAACATCAAAATCTTTTTGGAATATCTCATAGTCCTAATATACACTCATCCATTCTATAACGCAAATGAACCGTGATTTACGCCAATCAAAAAATACTTTTCCCGGCAATTTTTATACATTTGTGCAGTAAAATTGCCGCTTTGGGCCAGTTTCTCCGACTTCGGGGGCATTGACTCCGGGCTTTATCTATATTTTGAGGCACTATGGCACTTTGCTTAGAAACCGATCAATTGGAAACTGTCCAGCGCATCGTGGGTCTTCATTTCGAGGGTCTCGAAGTCTGGGCATACGGCGCCCGGGTAACGGGCGTGGACCTGACCCCCGACACCCAACTGGAACTGGCAGTCATCACCGACAAGCCCCTTTCCTTCGAGGCCATGACCGCCGTGGAAAAGGCCTTCGCCGAAAGCGGACTCCCCTTCGGAGTTGACGTCATCGACTGGGTCAAGCTTCCGGAATCCCTCCAGAAACAGATCAAGAAAGAACACGACGTGGTCCAGGCCGCCCCCGAAAACTAGGCTGTCCCCATCATGAACCGAGTCCTACCCCTCCTTTTTTCATTGCTGCTCTCCACTGCCGCCCTCGCCGACGGCGAAATCGACAAGGCCAAGGCCCTCATCAAGGACGGCAAGTGCGCCGAAGCCGTGCCCGAGTTGCAGAAACTCTCCAAGTCCCAGTTCAAGAAACACGCCGGAGCCCAGGCCTCCGTAATGCTTGCGGAATGCTACCTGCGCGAACACAAGCGCGACGAAGCCCTGGGACTTACCTCCAAGTTCCTGGAATACCACGTTTCCTCGGAATACCGGGAACGCATGGAACTGGCAAAAGCCATCGTCACCCTTGAGCAGGGGGGCGTCTACGAAGGCGTCGAGGCCATGCTCCGGATTCTCGCCTACTCCCAGAACCCGGCCGCCAGAGCCCATACCAAAGAGGTGCTCATCAAGACCCTGGCCGCCGACCTGCTGAACGCGGACCAGCTCCAGAACCTGCTGGAAAAGTACCCCGCCGACAAGGAAGTCATCGGCTGGATGCAGCTCCAGATCGGTCGCGAATGCCAGAACGCCGGTCGCTACCGCGCCGCCCGCTACTGGTACAAGAAAGTCATTAACGGCGGCAACGCCGAAAGCCTGACCTCCACCGCCCAGAAGGGCCTGGACTCCATGAAGGACGCAGGCTCGGGCAAGCCCACCCTGCTGGTGCTCGCCCCATTGTCCGGAAACTTTGCCGTATTCGGCAACGCCGCCGTCCAAGGCGTGTTTTTGGCCCACGAGCAGTCCAAGCTCAAGGACAAGGTGAACATCCGCTTCGCCGACACCCGTGCAGACGCGGCCACCGCCCTCATGCGGACCCAGCAGGCCATCAGCCAGGACAGCATCATTGCCATCGTGGGCCCCATCATGAGCGCACCGGCGGCGACGGTGGCAGCCTGGCTCGGAAGCAATTTCCAGAATATCCCCATGCTGACCCCCACCGCCACCGACGACGGTATCGCAAAGCTCGGCCCCAACATCTTCCAGGTGAACATCACCATGGACAACCTTGCCCAGAGCATCGCCGACTTCGCCACCAAGTGCCTAAACATTCGGGAATTCGCCATCCTGTCGCCACTGGGTGACTACGGTGCCTCCATGTCCCAGAGCTTCACCCAGGCAGTGGACCGCAGGGGCGGCACCATCATCGCCTTCCGGAACTACGAAGAGGGCAGGCCCGACTACAAGACGGAATTCGACCTTTTGCGCGACGTGCGCTTCAAGCAGCTGAACCGCCGTCGGAACATCGCCCGCGGAGCCACCGACCTCGACGCCATCAGCCCCAAGGAACGCCGGTTCTACATGCAGGACTCCACCTTCGATATTCCGGGCATATTCATCCCCGCCACCAACCCAGGCGACGCGGGCCTCATGGTAGGCCAGGTGGCCTTCAACAAGATTTCGGGCATCAGGCTCGGAACATCGGGCTGGTATGGCCGCGAGTTCCTGATCCAGGCCAAGAAGCTGGCCGACAGCACCTTCTTCAGCGTACCTGCCCTGGACATGAATTCCGAATCGGAATCCTACAAGAAATTCGCCGAGAGCTTCCAGGAAAAATGGGGCGAAGAGCCTGGCGAAGACAAGGTGAGCGGCCTCAGCTACGATGCCGCCAACATCGTGTTTACGGCCTTCGGCAAGAACCCGAACGACCTGACGGGCACCATCAACAAGACCGCAAACTTCAAGGGAATCTACGGCGACATCACGTTTAGCCGTGGGGTCAACACCAACTCCAAGATTGTCACTGTCCGCAAGGGCAAATTCGAGACCATGGACGGCTGCAAGATCCCGAGCCTCGAAGCCGAAAAGGCCGCCGAAGAAGAAGAAAAGAAAAAGGCCGCCAAGTAAGGCAGGCCCAAACGGCACGCCCTGGCGAGAAACTGCATGACAGCCCCCGCCAGGGGTGCGTTCAAATATACATCACCGCACTAGGCGGCTTCGTCGTCGTCAAAATCTACCATGGGGCCGTTGATGCTTGCCACTACGAACTCGGCAGATTCCCCGTCGCGGTAGATTTTGTACAAACTATCGTCATCCATGACATCGTCCAGGTAGACGCCACTGGTGGCGCTCAACTCTTCGCGGATACGGTCCTTGAAAACCTGAAATCCAGGATGCAAGATAGAGAATGTTATGGCGGATGTCTTATGGAACAAATTCATAATGGTTACCTCCATAATGGGTTTCTCCCTGCCCTAGAATATACCACTCTGCACGCCGCAAAGCAAGCGGTGTAAGGATTTAATAGGGATTGGGTAAAATTCGCAAGGGAGCAGCATGACCGACACAATGCGGTACCCCATCCAGCCTTAACGCATTGATTGTCAAAAAGTTGCAACCGCATTCGTTTATCTTTTGAACGATTTTGATAACATTTTTTGATTATTCCAATTTGGAGCAAAAAAAATTGATCTCTTCCCTAATTCCGAATTCCGAACTCCGAACTCCGAATTCTATATTTGCTTTCATGTTCCTGCGCACCATCACCATAACGCTCCTGCTTGCATCCCTTTCCTTTGCCGAAAGCCTGAGCCTCGCCCTGCCCGATTCCCTGGAACGGCTTGTTGAAAAGGCGACAGGCGAGACCATGGCCCTGAACTACAAGGCGGCCCTCAGTACGGCACAGGCCCTCAAGGCAAAAGACGAAGGGGCGGGCTGCGTCATCGAAAGCATTGTGCGGATAAGCATGTACGACGACCTAGGCGACACGGCGGCCCTTTTCAAGGCAGGCGAGAGCCTGGAAAAATGCAAGGCCCAAGGCCTATGGCAAGGGCTCCAGATGTTCGAACTGGGCTTTGTGCAAAGCGAGACGGGGCATTCCATCAAGGGCGCCATGAAAACCCGCTCCGCAGCCAAAATGTTCGAAGATTCCAAGGAACTGGACCCCCAGGCGTTCTACGCCATCTACGCCTACTATGTAGATCAAAGTTTCAGCTGGCTCCCCTTCAAGTCTGACAACCGGAGTCACTACCTCACGGTGCTGGACAGCGCTTCCAGGGTCTCCAAGCGGTTCTGGCCCCTGTTCCTTGCGCCGCTTATCTGGATGCACTACGACAAGGAAGATTTTAGGACAGGGCTGAAACTTTCGGAGCGCGGCCTAAAAAAGGCACCCGCCCACCCGGTGATGCTCCAGATCAAGGCCGATATGCTCTACCGCCTCAAGCGCTATGACGAAGCCGCCAAGATTTACGAACAGAGTGCCGAAAGTTACCTCAAGCGCACCGGCAAAAGCATCCGATTCTGGTGTTCCGCACTGAACCTGATACGTATCTACAACGACAAGGGCGACCAGAAGGCCGCGCAGGCTTGGCGCGACAAGCTGAAGGCGCCCGAATACAAGGCTCTGGAAAAGTGGATGCCCGGTTCCCTCATGGACGACCTGAAAAAGAGGAAACTATTATAGTCATTCTGTAAACTTTTCCCCTACTTATGTAAAAAAGAGCCTGTAAAGAAAATTTTCAGGCTCTTTTTGTTTTGCATCTCCGTTTTATACATGTACGACTTAAAACCAGGAGAAAATATGCATCACAAACAGCCATTCCATATCGCCTTCTACGTAGACGGCTTTACCCTCAAGAAGGTCAACACCTTTTACCGAAAGTACCACCCCTTCCATTCCACCCTGGATTTTCTGGGAATCAAGAACTGGGCCAGGGACCAGGCCCTGCGCCTTTTCGACCCGCCCAAGAAATACGCCCTGATGGACTGCCACTACTACCACCCCGACATGGATCCGAAAAGCTACGGCTCCACCAATGACGGTATTTTCAACCTCGAGCGCGAACTGCGCTACGCCGGATTCCAGATTCACTACGCCACACGAGGTCAGGACAACTCCCCGAACCTTTCCCTGATAGAAGACGCCCTGACCTTTGCCACCTACAGGCACGTAGATGCAGTGATACTCCTCAGCACCCAGGGGCAGTATTCGCCCCTGCCCGACAAGCTCGGCGAAATGGGAATCCCTATGCTGCTCTTGGGCTGGAATTTCGCCTTTGAAAGATGCAACCGGTGGGTCCACTGGAAAACGGACAGCCTTTTGCGGGATAATTCGGCCTACTATATTGCCATGGAGCATGTGGCCAACAACAACCCGCCTTCCCTCTATTCGGATATTAGTTTATTCAAAATCAACACGCATGTACCCAGCAAAAAAGAGACCCGCATTTACGCCCTGGACCAGCTGTTCAGGCGATCGATGAACCAGGTGTCATAAAAGAAAGATCCCCGCCTGCGCGGGGATGACATATTGAAGTTATGGTTGCCGGGGCGAAGATTAAAGCTTGTCGTCCTGTTTCTTCTGCCACTCGCTGCGGAAAATCCAAGTGAGGCGCACACCCAGGAACCAGGTGTCACCGATATTGTCGGTGTCGTAGTCGCCATAGGCGGTATCGATCTTCTTGCCTTCGATTTCAAGTTCGTTGTAACGGACGCAACGGTAACCGCCGTAGGCACCCACAGCGATGGGGCCAAATTCCAGGCGAAGTTCCAGTTCGGAATTGAAGGTAGAGGCAAAGGTGCTGTAGTAACGGTCCCTCATAGAGACAGAGGACTTGTCGTTCACGTCATAGACTTCGAAGTTGGAAGCCAGGTGGAAATTGATGAGGTTAAAACCGAAACCAACGGAGGGAATCAAGTTGATGAAAGTATTCTCGCCAAAGAGCTTCCAGCCGAACATCCAGTCTGCACCGTAGGCAAACCAGCGCACGTCGTACAGCGGGAACTTCATGGAGGTAGAGCCGTCTTCGGAGGTGGCGGTATAAGAAGAACTGGGGCGTTCAGATGTCTGGGTAGGCATGAAGTTGATGTCGAACCAGGTGAGGAACTGCTTGTACTGGGCACCGATGTTCACGTGCATGCCGAAGTAGTAGTCGTCGAAGGTTTCGTACTTCAGATCGCCGGCATACTTGGTGCTGTCGCCCGTCGGGTCCTTGTGGTAGCCGTTCAAGAAGGCCGTCTTGTTCACGTACTTCTGGTACTCCGAGAACATGCCGCGGTAGTCGGCGCCGATAGAGATAAATCCACGAATGTGTTCCTTCTCATAGAAGCCCGATTCGGTATCCGCAAAGGCGCCCGTCGCAAAAGTCATGGCGCACAGCAGGGCAGACCAGAGAAAAGAGGTTATTTTTGTCTTCATAAAAGACTCCCAAAAGGAATTTCTAGGTATATAAAATACATTATGTTTGGCCCCTGCGGTCTATAAAAATTCATAAAATGTTAAAAATCAACACTTTACGCACATTTTTCGGGCCGGTCCTGGGGGCGAGGACGGCCCTTTTGGCGACCACCGTCATGCTCCTGATGGGCTGCTCCCAAGAGAAGAACCCCGAAAAAACGGCAGGGGACTGCGCCCCGCTCCCGCCTCTACAATACAGCAAAAACCTCAAAATCGGCAATTCCTGCGGGGAACGGATGGCCGAAATCCGCTCCATCGTAGGTAGCGACACCCTGGTAAAGCGGTTCGTCTTGAGGCCGAAGGGCAGCGACCGCGGCACCCTTCCCAAGGGGCTGGAAGGCGCCACCGTCCTGCAGGTCCCGCTGGCCCGTGCGGTGGCGCTGTCGTCGGCACAGGTGGGCTTCATGGCGCGACTCGGGCTAGAGAACGCCATCGTCGCCGTGGGCGAAGGAAAGTACATCGCCGACAGCGCGCTGTACGAACGGGTCCAGAAGGGCGAAGTGGCCGAAGTGGGAAGCGGGCCCACCCTTTCTCTGGAAAAACTCCTGGCCCTGAAACCCGACCTGGTGATGAACTTCGCTACCGGCGGAGCCTACGACGATTACCAGCGGATAGAGGCCCTGGGGCTCCCACTGATGCTGACTTCGGAGTGGCAAGAGGAACATCCCCTGGCCAAGGCCGAATGGATTAAGTTGTTCGGAATGTTGTTCGGTGTAGACTCCCTCGCCAACGCTGTTTACGAACAAAGTAAAGCCGACTACCTTGCTTCCTTCAACAAATCTGGACTAGAGATTGCTTCGCCTTCGGCTCGCAATGACACCCTCTCGTCTCTCGCCTCTCGTCTCTCGTCTAGCAACGGGGGCGTTGCGGGGGTGTCCCCCGCTAGAGGGGGTAGCGAGCAACAACGTGGGAGCGAGGGGGAGACTTCCCCCGCCAATAGTTCCGAATTCCGAATTCCGAATTCCGAACTACCTTGCCCGCGCGTACTTGTAGGCATGAGCTACGGCGGCGTGTGGTACGCACCAGGTGGCAATAGCTATACGGCACAACTGATCCAAGATGCAGGCGGGTGCTACCTGTGGGCAGGCACCGAGGAACGAGAACTCAGGCTTCCGCTGGAGCAGGTCATCGCGCTGGCCGATTCCGCCGACATCTGGATAAACCCCGGCATGTTCAGCACCGCAGAGGAAATCCTTGGGGCGGAGCCGCGCGTCGCCCGCATCAAGGCCTTTAGGGAAAAACGTGTATTCCAGAACGACGGCCGCAAGGGACCAGGCGGCGGAAACGACTTCTACGAAAGCGCGGTGGCACAGCCCGAAAAGATGCTGAATGATTTCGTCTGGGCGATAGGAGCCTTTAAGGACTCCGAAAAGGCGGACAGTATGGCTTCGGGCTCCCGCTGGTACAGAAATATTTTTAACTTTAACTCACTATGAAACAGCATACGGGTATTGGCGACTGGATTGCGACGTCCTACGAATCGGGAACGCCGTTCTTGCAGCAGGTCCCCAGGGACTGCGCCGACTTTTTGTTACTGAACGCGCAGATTCGCGAATATGATGCCGGCGAGATTATTATCAACGGCGATTCCGAAGGAATGGCTTTTTGCGTGCTGCAGAGCGGCCGCGCCCAGATTTGTGGACAGATTCTGCCCGACGGCCACTATAGCGTGCTGGCCTATATCGAAAGTGGCGGATGCTTCGGCGAAATGTCTATCATTTGTAACGAGCCTACCAGCAATACGGTGATTGCCGCCGAAGACGGCTGCACCGTGCTGATTATTCCCCGCGACGAATTCGTGGCGTTCCTGGAAAAGAACCCGAGCATCATGGTGTACCTGTACAAGGTGGTTGCCGGGCGTCTTCGCGCCAAGAACAAGGCCATCGACGAATTTGAAAGGCTTTCCCTGCTGGCTTCGGGAAGGGTGCTGCCCTTTATCGATTTTGCTCAGACCATGGAAAAGAGCCGCATTACAGGAACCGTTATTTTCGAAAGCGGCGAAGGAAAGGGATTTATCGCCTTCCAGGACGGCCGTATCTGCTGCGCCAAGTGTGGCAAACTGGCGGGGCCGGATGCCTTGGAAAAGCTGCTCTCCTGGGGTGACGACACGCTGTTCAAGCTGGATACCCACCTGATGCCGGACACCGTGAACATCAACCAGATGTCCGACACCACGAGCCTCATCCTGGATGCTCTCAGAAATATTGATGAAAAACAAAGCGCCCAGTAAAACGGGCGAACACAGTGCCCGACTCTAGGGCAAAGGAAAAACGATGAATTACGCAGACGCAGGAGTTTCCCTGGCCAGAGCTGACGAAGCCATGGTCGGTGTGAAGAAATCCGTACGTACTACATTCAACCAAGGCGTTTTGGGCGACGTGGGCAACTTCGGCGGCCTGTTTACGCTGAACCACCTGGGCATGAAGGACCCCGTCCTCGTGAGTTCCGTGGACGGCGTGGGCACCAAGCTCAAGGTCGACATCGAGATGGGCACTCACGAACTGCCGGGTCAGGACATCGTGAACCACTGCTGCGACGATATCCTTGTGCAGGGCGCGCGTCCGCTGTTCTTCTTGGACTATGTGGCTACGGGCCGTCTGGAACCGGGCGTGATGGACAAGCTGGTGGCCGGCATGGCCAAGGCCTGCCGCGAAAACGACCTGGTGCTTATCGGTGGCGAAACTGCCGAAATGCCGGGCTTCTACGGCCCCGGTGACTACGACATCTCCGGTACCATCGTGGGCGTGGTGGAACGTGAAAACATTATCGACGGCAAGAAGATCAAGCCGGGTACCATCATCCTTGGCCTGCCTTCTACGGGCCTGCACACCAACGGTTATTCTCTTGCCCGCAAGGTGCTGTTTGACGTGGCCGGCTACAAGGTGGACACTCTCGTTGACGGCATGGACAAGACCATCGGCGAAGCTCTCGCCATGCCGCACAGGAGCTACTACCCGAGCCTCATCGATCTTTGCAACAAGAAGATTATCCAGGGCCTCGCCCACATTACCGGTTCGGGCTACCAGGGCAATATTCCCCGTATCCTCCCGGACAACGTGGACGTGATTATCGACCGCACCACTTGGGATCCGCCGATGATCTTCAAGCTCATCCAGCAGGCAGGCTCCGTGGAAAAAGACGAGATGTACAATACCTTCAACATGGGTATGGGCATGCTCATCTTTATCGACCCCTCTGACAAGGCCGAAGTTACTGCCCACCTGGAAGCCAAGGGCGAAAAGTGGGTACAGGTCGGCGAAGTGGTGGCCGGCTCCAAGCAGGTGAAGTTCCGGGACTAATCGTCTGGTGTTAAGCAACAGGCAACTTTAGCCCAATACCTACACTTGCAACCTAGAGAAACGCAGTCTAGACTGCGTTTTTCCATTTTCACCTTTGCCGCGTACTATACGAACACCATTTTAAAGGCAGTGGATAATTTGTCCAAAATCAAACAAGGAACTGACGCCAGGGAAAACAGCAGGTAATTCCAGTGAAAGTCAAAATTCTATTCGTGTGTCACGGGAACATTTGCCGAAGCCCCATGGCCGAATTCGTGATGAAAAAGATGGTACGGGATTTGCAAGCCAAAGCTCAACAAGGCGCGATTCCACCGAGACCCACAATTGACTTTGAAATAGCAAGTGCCGCCACCAGCACCGAAGAAATCGGGAATCCGGTTTACCCACCGGCACGGCGCATGCTCGCCTCCCACGGTATCGACTGCAGCGGGAAAACGGCACGACAAATGACCATGCGTGACTACGAATATTACGACTACATCGTACTCATGGACCGCAACAACCTGCGTAACCTGCGCTGGATTCTGAGCGCCGATGCATACGCCCGCGAAACAAGCGACGCGGCCAGCTCTAACGAAAACCGCAAGGTGTCATTTCTAATGGACTGGACCGGCAAAAGCCGCGACGTGGCAGACCCCTGGTACACCGGAGATTTTCAGGCTACCTGGGACGATGTAAACGAAGGCTGCAAGGCCATGCTTTCGAAAATTCAAACACAAAACAGCCCGTAAAAAAAGCACCCCGACCAAGGAGCGCTTTTAAACTTGCCGATAGTAACGGTTGATTACTTCTTCGCCTTGCAGGCCGTGTAGCTGTCCGGATTAGTTTCTAGATAACTCTTTACCAAGGCGCCAGACTCGGTAAATGTGAGAGCATCTTCTGTAGCATCCTGAGCAAATGCGGCTGTACCTTCGTTTATCTTAGAAGCCGACCAGTTGGCAGAGGACAGCTTATTCTCGTTCATCCAATCTTGCCACTGCTGGTTCTTGTCAAGGTTAGGAGTCCCCTTTCCATCGGCATTTCCAGTTCCCCATTCGCTCACGAATACTGAAAGACCTGCTGCCATAGCCCTATCCGCATTACGCATTTGCGAACTGCCATGAGAATTTGCATAGTAATGGAATGTATAGGCCACATTATTTTTAGGATCTTCTACCTCTTTGCCTATCGCAACACTTGGGGTTTGGTCCCAATTGGGATTTCCAACCAGAATAAGGTTATCAGAATACTGACGGATTACGGCAACAACCTCATCAGCATAACTTTTAACATCACTCCAAGATTGATGTTCGGGTTCATTAAAAACTTCAAAAATCACGTTATTGTAGGCTCCATAATTTTCTGCCATTTCAGCAAAAAATTGCTTCGCCTCTTCTAGCTGGTTTGTAGCCGTATGAGAATGCCAGTCGATAATCACATAGATATCATTTTTGATGGCAGCATCCACCGACTGCTTAATCAGATCCCGCTGAGCATCGGGATCATTGATGAATCCAGAAATTCCGCCCCAATTCTCGGTAGTACCAATAGCGAGACGTATGATTTCAACCTTCATGTCACGGACCATGGAGCTGATGCCCGCATCACTATAAAACATTGTAGCGGCACCCAAAAGGCTCCAGTACATGCTCATACCACGGACCTGAACCTCTTTACCTGCGGCGATTCCCTGGCAAGAGCCGTAGATACGCCCAACCCCATTTACCTGACCCGCCAAAAGCTCGCCATACTGGCTTACCGGTCCTACCCTTTCGGCAAGTGAACGGTCAGTCTCCTTCTGGCTGACTTCTGTAATGTTTTCGCCGTCGCACCCTAAAAGCAGGAATGCACCGAGGGATAATGCACCGAACAAGTGGCAAAATTTCATGATTTTACTCCATCAATATACTGTCACGCTTAAAATTAACCTTTTTTTATAAAATGAGGTTATTTCGGCCCTCTTTTTTCTGTTTACGCTTGTCCACAAAAAAAATGCATTTCTCCTGACCGCTTTTCGTTCTTTTTATCTATGTTTATAGTACTATGAAGAAGAAACACCTTTTGCTTATCGCTCTCGGCCTGGCAGCTAGCGTCCAGGCTCAAAATGCACCGGCTAACGCTACTGCCGCAACGGCGCCACAAGCCGCTCCGGCACCGGTAGCCGCAACTGAGCCCGCTCCGGCACCGGCAACCGCAACTGAGCCCGCCCCGGCAGCTGATTCCACTGTCGCTGCGGTTGAGCCTGCACCTGCAGCGGATTCCACTGCAGCCGAGCCCGCTCCTGCCGTTACGGCTGATTCTACTGCTACTACCCCCGAACAGGTGGCCGCTGCCGATAGTGCTGCAACACCTGCAACCGACTCCACTGTCGCTGCGGTCGAGCCTGCACCTGCAGCTGACTCCACTGTAGCCGAGCCCGCTCCTGCCGCTACGGCCGATTCTACCGCTACAGCCCCCGAACAGGTGGCCGTTGCCGACAGCGCAAAAGCCGCCACAGACTCCCTCGCCAAGGACAGCTCCAACGTGGCCAAGGCCCCTGTGAACAAGCTGGGCGATATCCTCCACGGCAACGCCTACAACACCGTCGGGAACGAGGCGGCGGCTTCCACCATCGGCGGAAATGTGGGCCTTCCCCATTTCATGTTCGGCTCTAAGCTGGCCTACTTCGACCCCATTGAGCAACAGGGCGTCGTTGCCTTTGGTGACAGCTGGACCTATTTCCTTTCCTTCGATAATAACACCGATGCCGATCTGGGCCTCCTGACTGCAGGTATCGCCTTCCAGAAATTCGGCGCATCCCTGGATTATTCCCTGGGTAAAGCCTGGCGCTGGACCGACCACGCCGACGGCACCGACGAAACCGAAAGATCCTCCACAGCAGGCTCTATCGTAGGCGCCAACTTCTCCTTGAACCTCGGTTCTTTCGACATCTTGTTAAGCGGACATTATGCAACTCCTGACGGAAATCACTTCCTTAGCCAAACCGACTCCGAAATCGAAGATGACGCCTGGGCCGCACAAGGCTATCTGGGTGTTTCCTACAGCGGAGATGTCTATTACTGGACCTTGGGTGTCGAAGGCGTTCGTAACGAATACAAGCACAAGACCAGCGTCTCTGAAATCCAGGTGAAAGACGGCAAGAACTACTTGGTCACCACCAAGACTACCTTGTCCGACACTTTGGCCAGTGTCGCAATTGTCCCGATGTTTACTCTGGGTGCCGCGGTCCTCAGTTCAGAAAATGCCAACGTGTATTTGGGCTTGAATACCTTCGTGCCCATGTGCAACTACGATGAAATCGAAGGCATCAGCGACAAGCATCAAGAAGCCCAGATAGTCTTCGAACCCAATATCCTGGGCGAAGTCCAACTCAGCAAGTACTTCATGGCATTCGGTGGCGCAAAATACACCTGGACAGCAGCAGAATACAACAACAACGAACTTGGTGACGAAAAGACAAAGGAAGTTTCTACCGTTACCAATGGAACCACTGTGAACTTGGGTGCCCGTTTCGATTACGGTCCTGCCGCTATAGAACTCGCTTTTACAAAGCAATTCCTGGCAAATCCCTTCTCCGGCTTTGCTGAAAAAGATGCCATCGTGACAAGCCTCGGTGCATTCATCTTCTTCTAGTCTTCATCCCCTCCTTGATAAGAAGTCCCGCAGGCTTAAACCTGCGGGACTTTCTTTTTCCAAAACTCCATCACGGAATCTGACCGCGACATGTCATCACGGGTTTATCCCGTGATTTTTTTTTCGAAACCCGATTTATAATAAAACTAGTAGTTAATCGCTATGTAGAAACTACCTGCACCAAAGCGGCGGTCAAAGCTTTCGAAACCGTCCCACAGGGCATCCCAGGCAAAACCGATTTCCAGCTGGGTGGCGGAATTCCTGAACATGATAATGCCCAATTCTGCACCGGCGGCAAGACCGATGGCGAAACCTTCGTCGCTGTCATTATAGTGACCATCCGTCTGGATACCTAGGCCAGCACCAAGACCGATGTAGGGCGTAATGTTCCCTGTACTTACAAAATAGCGGCCGCCAATCAAGAAGGTTTCGTGCCATTCCCATTCAGAGCCAAAGGAAATGTTCATGTTGTTGATAATGGTAATAGCCGCATGGGGCACCACCTCAAAAATACGACCATAATGAAAAACGAAGGCCTGCTCCCAAGACATTTCCACATCTTCGCCCTCGTGACATTCACCGCTGTTTCTATACTGCTCGCAGTCTTCCTGCTCAAAATCATAGTTGTGCCACATGGCCATACCCAAGCCATAACTCACATAGTTGCGGGTAGGGCGCTTGTGTGCAAAGTTATCGTTGGGATCTTCGCTGCCACGGCGCTCGACAGGAACAACATAAACCACTTCGGGGCCGTCCTGGTAGCCCGCCTCCGGAGCATACGCTGCCGACTCGGGAGCGTTTCCGGTATCGAGGTTTGCAAGAGCCGCCTTTACGGCACCGTCGATGGCCACGTCCAGGTCATCGACGGTGGGCGTCTTCTGGCGTCCAGAGCCTACTACCGTACCGTTCTTAATCTGTTCAACAACGACAACGATGGAAGAACCCATGGTGCTGAGGGTGGTGCGAATCTGGATATCTGCCGAAGATTCCACCGGAGTGTTACCCGTCTGTGACACGGCGGAACGCAAGATGGACATAACCACCTGCGGGGCGTCGGTAGAGAACTCCGCGCCAGCAGGTTCTAGAACCTGGACGTTTTCGGCAAGGGCCATTGCCGCCATCGCAAATATTGCCGCAAAAAATTTTTTCATAGGGAATCCTTTGCTTTTCAAAAATGAAATATAAAAAAAAGCCCGGTATTGCCGGACTTTTCAAAAACGGTCGATACTACTTATCTGCGGAGACCTGCGGACTCGAACACCGCTTCGTTCTGCGGGTTAGGCAGCGCCACCGCCGTAATCCAGTTGTATTCGGCAATGCCCGCAAGACCTACGCGGGCGCAAAGCTGGTCGCGGGCCACGTTGTAGGCGTTCAAAATCTGGACTTTTTCGGAATCCTCGGCCTTGTCGATCTTTTCGGACCAGGTAACTCCAAGCTCCACCAGGGCAGCACTAGCCTTGACATACTGCTTGGCCTTGGTTTCATCGATGACAGGACTGCTAGGAGACTGGAATTCATCCACCTTGACGATTGGGGCCGACTTTTCGGCAGCTACCTTGGCCTGAATGACTTCGGGAGTCACCTTTTCTTCTTGGTTACAGCCAACAAAAAAAGAGGCGGTAGCCAGAATTAAAATTGCTAGAATTTTTTTCGACATACGCGCCTCTTTTTTTTGTAATAGCGGTTCAGGGATTTGAACCCCGGACCAATGGATTATGATTCCAGTGCTCTACCGCTGAGCTAAACCGCCATTTTGAACCAAATTTAGAAAGAAATTATAAAAATTCAAGGCATTAACGCAAATAAACTGCCGTTTCTACGAAATTTTCGCCAATTTCTATGGCCATCCACTCGGGAGCGGAGCTCTTGAGGATAAAGTTCGGGGCGTAGGAATCTATCTGCATCTGGGTGGAAGGGGCCACGTGGACCTTCTGCCGGCCCATGTCCAGCTCGAAATGGGAATGGTAGTGGCCACAGAAGATATGTGTCAGATTCTGGATTTCGGCAAAGACCGCTTGCACCTCTTCCTTGTTCTTTAAAGAATATTTGGAATCCATGAACCGGTGACCGCAAAAGCAGGGCGGATGGTGCATAAACAGGAAAATTTCGCCCTGAACCTTGGCGGCTTCTACTTTTAACCAGTCCAGCTGGTCCTTGGAGACTGTTCCGCAGGCACTGTCCAGGAAAAACAGCGTACGGCCTGCAATTTCATGCTTGAAATAACATTCTCCGTTGTGAATCTTGCCCTGCAGGTCGAAAAACTCCGCCATGGTGTCAAGACGGTCGTGGTTTCCGGGAATGACCAGCACGGGAACCTTAAGGTCTTTCACCTGTTCAAAGACAAAACGGTAAGCGCCGGGCTCCCCGTCTTCGTTGGCCAGGTCGCCAGACAAGACCAGCAGGTTGATATCTTCCATGGACTTGGAGCGGAGAGCCTTCTGAAAATTGGCACGCACATCAATCCCCTGCACGAGGTTCTCGTCCTCGCCTATGTGGAGATCCGATATCTGCCCTATCTTCAACAACTTACAACCCATTCTGGAAAAAATATAGTCTTTAGTGCGCGTTAATGGTATATACTTTTCATTTATTCACTTTCAAATGTGATTAAAATCATTTTTGGCACCTGTTTTGAACGCGCCTTCGTGATTTTTCTGTCAACAGAAGTTGAAAATTTTCTTTCAACAGTAATCAACATTGAAAAAAGTGAACTATTTTTCGATTTTCAACATCCTCAATAATCCATGTGAATATCGTATCTCGTTGAGGATTAAAAAATAGTACCTACCATTCAACATTTCTTTCCACAATTCACAACATCAGTATAAATATCTTTATATATAAATAAATAGATTATACTGATATAGATGTGGAGTTATGCCTTCTCCTTAGGTTGGGCTGCAGGTGTGGAAGGAATGCCCATCTGGCAGTTGCCCTGGAACATGGCACCTTCCTGGATAATGAGTTGCTTGGTCTTGATGTTGCCTACAAATTGAGAGGTGCTTTCAAGAATCATCTTTTCGGAGCAGTCGATGTTTCCCTTGATGGATCCCGCAATCACGGCGGACTTAGTCTTGATTTCGCCTTCGATGTGGCCGCTTTTTTCGACAATGAGCTCGCCATCGATGCTGATGCTTCCGTTAACTACACCTGCCACGCGGACATCGCTCTTGCCGATGATGTCGCCCTTGATGGTAATGGTGTTGCTAATTTGGGTGATTTCTTGTTCTTTTCCTGGCATGTTTTTTCTCCAATGAATTAAAATTTTTAGTCTATGAAATCTGACGGATCTAAATTGATTCCGTCCTTTGTAATTTCAAAGTGCAGGTGGGCGCCGCTGGTATTGCCGGTGCTCCCGACTGTGCCGATAATGTCGCCCTTGCTTACGGTATAACCCTTTCTCACGTTGATTGTCTTCAGGTGAGAATAGCTCGACCTGTAGCCGTTCTGGTGGTCAATGACAATGGTGTTTCCCAGTTCATCTTTTGGGCCTGCAAAGACCACGTTGCCAGCTCCCGATGCGAATACCGGGTTTCCGGCCTGCGCCGAAATATCTATGCCGAGATGGTTTTCTTCTTCGGAAAACTTCTTGCTTTCGATTCCAACCACGGGCAGAACACTGGGGATGTGTTCCAGCTTGATTTTTTCGGAAAGGGGCTGCCAGCCGTGGATACCTTCGTAATCCACTTGGATTTTTTCGGCAGGCGTGTGGGCGAACTTGTTCTTGTCGATAATGCTGTTGATTTTTGCAGAATCGTTTTCCAAAAAAGTCTCGAAGATGTTCTGGATGCGTTCCTCCAAAATCCACAGGGAATCCAGGCGGGAGAACATCTCTTCGTAGTTGTTGTCCTTCTTGACCAGCTGGGCGTTGGTCACCCGCATTTTTTCGTAGCTTGCCACGATGCGGTTGATTTTCCCGAGATGGTAGATGAATAGTCCCAATACGAGAATGAACACGACCAGGGAAATCTTGATAAAGGCGAACCACCAGGTGCGAACCTTGAACTTTCTCACCTTCTCGGAATCTTCCGGGATAATCTGTATGGTGTAGTACTTGCCTTTCATAAGTTTCCTAGGCGTTTTCCATGAGTTGCTGGATACGGTTCAGGTCGTCCATGGAATAATAGTTAATTACGATGGTTCCCTTGGCTTCGGAACCTGCGCTGGGGTTGATTGCCACCTTGGTGCCGAAATAGGTTTCCAGCTTGGACTCGAACTGTTTCATGTCGGCACTGAGTTCCGGCTTCGGCTTGGGCGGATTTGCAGAAGCCGCAGGACTTGCTGCAGGCTTTTCATTATTTTCTTTTTCTTGCTTTTCGACTTTAGTCGGGTCAATTTCTTCGCCTCTGGAAATTGCCTCGATCTGGCGGACGTTCAGGCCTTCGTCGATGATTCTCTTTGCAAGGACTTCTACGTCGGCAATCTTGTCGCTGCAGAGGGCACGGGCCGCTCCGGAGGAGAGCTTGCCTTCTTGGATCCAGTACTGCACCTGATCCGGTAGCTTAAGCAGACGAAGCGCGTTGGTAATGGCGGAGCGGGACTTGCCTACCGCCTTTGCCAGGTCTTCGTGAGTGTAGCCGTGGTTGTCGATGAGCTGCTGGTAGGACTGCGCCGTCTCGATGGGGTTCAGGTCCACGCGCTGGATATTTTCGATAAGCGCCCATTCGGCCATGGCCTTGTCGCCAATGTCGCTGAACACCTGGGCCTTGATGGTCTTGAGGCCTGCAAGCCGGCTTGCACGGGTACGGCGTTCACCGCTGATAATCTGGTAGCGGCCGTTTACGCTCCGCACGTTGATGGGAGTCAGAAGCCCGTGGGTCTTGATGGTTTCGGCCAGTTCCGAAAGTTCGTCGTCGCTGAAAAACTTGCGGGGCTGGAACGGGTTCGGGTCGATCAGGTCCAGCTGGATTTCTACGACCTGCTGGCCATTGGAAGGTGCGCCCTGGGGGGCGTTGGCAGAAAAATTCTTATTAGCGTCATGGTCCTTGAGAATGTCAGAAAGACCACGTCCAAGTGCAAAAGATTTCTTTCCCATTTTAGGTATTAGGTTGTAGGGGTTTAGGGGTTAGGATCTAGGGGATAGGGGTTTGAGGTCGCTTCGCTTTGGGGTATGAGGTCGGGCCTGCGGCCCTTTGAGGTATGGGATGTGAAATGCGTACTCATAACTCAATACTCATCACTCACAACTCAGAACTACTTCCCCTTGTTCAGGATTTCCTCGGCGAGTTTCATGTAGGACTGGGAACCGGGGCTCCGTACGTCGTACAGGATAACCGGCTTTCCGTGGGAGGGCGCCTCGCTGAGGCGCACGTTACGCGGGATGACCGTCTGGAAAACGGTGTCGGCCAGGTTCTCGCGAACTTCGTCGGCCACCTGCTTCGAGAGGTTGTTGTTGGCGAACATGGTGAGGAGCGCCCCTTCGATTTTCAGGTTTCCGTTCAGGTTTTTCTGGACTTCGCGAATGGTGTTGAACAGTTCCGTCACGCCGTGGAGGGCGTAGTATTCGCACTGTATAGGAATCAGCACGCTCTTTGCGGCGGTGAGCACGTTGATGGTGAGCAAGTTCAGGCTCGGGGGCGCGTCGATGATGATGAATTCGAAGGCCTGGTCCAGAACTTTCATGACCCGCTCCAGACGGTGCTCGCGGCTCATGGCGTTCACCAGCTCGATTTCCATGACGGCAAGGTCCGGCCCCGAAGTGATGATCTTCAAGAAGTTGAGCCTCGTATCCATGATGGCGGGCTTGATGTTTTCGTAGGTGACATTGTCCGGATTTTCGGCCAGCTCCAGCACTTCGTGGATGTCCATCTCCTGGGATTCGTTGTAGCCGAAACCCTGGGACGCGTTCCCCTGGGGGTCCATGTCGATAAGGAGAGTCTTTTTCTCCAGGGCGGCAAAACTGGCAGCCAGGTTCACGGCGGTAGTGGTCTTGCCCACGCCGCCTTTCTGGTTGCATATCGCTATCACTTTACTCATTCGTTACCTCGAGTGACTAAGGCGTAAACTTGTTCTTCGTTAGGTAGTGTATATTTGTGCAGTATAATTGCAGGATCGCTTTCCAGCTGGGCTACGTTGTTGTAGCTCTTGAGGGTGAGGAACATGCCGCCCTTCTTGAGGGCGGGCCTCGCGCGTTCCCAGTCGTTTTCGAAAGTGGAAAGGGCCCGGCAGCTGATAAAATCCAGGTCGGTAAGGCCAGAAGTCTCGAAACGCTTGCCCACTACGGTCAGGTTCTTGAGACCCAGTTTTTCTTTGGCCATCTGCATGAACTGCACACGCATGTTCCGGGGTTCTACGGCATAGAACTGGACCTGGGGCATCACGATGGCTAGCGGGAAAACCGGACAGCCTGCGCCGGCTCCCATGTCGGCCCATTTGAGTTCTGAGTTTTGAGTTTTGAGTAATGGGTTTTTATATTCATTTTTACCCACAATTGACAACTCATGACTCATTACTAAGTATGGAACCAGCGAATCTGCAATGTGCCTGCTTAAAAACTTTTCGGAATCCTTCGCCGAAATCAGGTTGCCGAACTGCTTGGTTTCTACCACCAGGTCGGCATAGTCGTACAGCTTGCCGAGAGTTTCTCCGGGCAATTCAACACCATTTTCCCTTAGGAATTGGTTCAAGAGATTCTGCTGTTCGATGTTGCTTCTATAACTCAAAAGACCCTGATTCATTATCCCCGCGGGTCCTATCGGCCTTTGGCCTCCAGGATGACAGGGAATATCCTATTGCTCCACGTGAAACATTCTATTAGTCAACAATTTAGCATTACTAAATCACAATCACAACGAAAAATGGGCCTTGAACCCTTTTTTTTTAAAAATATCCGTGAATAAATTTTTGATAAATGTGAATTTTTTGTGGATAGAGGTAAGGGTCTAGGGTTTAGGATCTAGGGGCTAGTGCATGTTTCACGTGAAACGTTTGCAAACCGAGGAAACGGCGATAAACTTGTTTATCGACATTTCCGAGGTGCAGCAAGTTGCGATTGCTTCCTTATTGCCCTACATTCTGGTGCAATCGCCAACACGCACAGGGCGAGTGCAGTGAAAATACATTTATACATTTTCATTGCCGAGCCCCAGGATGTTGCGATTGCTTCCCTACTGCTCAGCTTTCTGGTGCAATCGCCAACGCGCACAAGGGCGTATAATATGTTGGTTTCACGATCACATAGTTCCGAGCCCCAGGATGTTGCGATTGTTTCCTTATTGCCCTACTTTCTGGTGCAATCGCCAACGCGTTCAAGTATTTCTGAGCTTCCGGATGTCATCCCGGCGGATGCCGGGATAGCACGAAGGGTCAAGAAGTTGACCCCGGCACAGGGCCGGGGTGACATCTTGCTAAACCATAGCCCCTAAAACTTCAAGCGGATCCTCGCCTTGGTTCGACTTCGCTCACCACAGGACGCGAGGATGACAACGTTTATGACCACGCCTCGAACCTCGCATTCCACATTTCCCTAAATCCTAGATCCTAGATCCTAGCCCCTAAAACTTCAAGCGGATCCCCGACCATGTCGGGGATGACAACATTTAAGACCCACCCCCGAACCTCACATCCCACACTTCTCTAGATCCTACCCCCTAGATCCTAACCCCTAACCTCCGCGTTAGGGACAGTGACCCGTAGGGCCGAAACCCGGCAAACGTCATGCCGGTGGTTGAACATTTTTTTTGCTGGGGCTCGGGGAGCGAAGCGAGTATGGCCCGACCCCTCTCCTTCGGGGTGGTCCGTGGTTCGAGGGGGAACGCCCAACACTATATTATAATAGGTGGCGATTTTTTTTTGCGGACATTTTTATAAGAAATAAAGAAGAGAAGCGTGCGAAGGGATAATTCTAAATTGAGATTGTCGTACTTTTGGAGGTTTGAGGTGCAGAAGTTTTCCCAGAGTTATTATGTGACTGGCCACGATATGGATTTGAGCTACCGGATGGTTCCCATGTCGGCCTTGGCCTATTTCGAGGATTGTTTTGCCCGTTATGCGGCGAGCAAGTTTCTTGCCGCTTTCGATATCGTGGACAGGGGCTTGTACTGGATTATTTCTGAAATAGATATCCGTTTCGAGGGCGACCTTCCCTTCTGGTCCGAAAGTTTCCAGGTGGACCTGTGGATTTCGGAAAAGTCCAGAATCAAGATTTTTTGCGACTTTACCATGAGCTATCGCGGAAAGGTTTTTGCCAGGGGAAACAGTTGCTGGGTGGTGATGGACAAGAACCGTCATCGTCCATATTCCACGGCCCTGCTTGACGGCAAGATGGATGTGATTGAAGAATTGGCTGTGGGCCCCCATGAGAAGTTCGGATGGAACGATTCTGGAAATGTACTGCATACGCTGACCCATCAGGTGAATATGGGCGACATCGATTTCAACCGTCATGTGAACAATAGGACTTATTTAAACTTGGCGGTGGCATGTCATTCGGAAACCTTTGGGTTTGACAATACCATCAAGTCCATTAAGGTCCGGTTCATGCAGGAGTGTTTTATGGGCGATACCCTGGTCTGTACGGAATATGGTCTTGGGGATAACGTTTGCAGTTACAAGTTGGAGAAAGGGGACGCTACGGTCTGTAATATCATCCTGGAGTGGGAGGCTTTGGGAGAAAAACAGACCGCTATCGAGGAGTATCCCCTGGCCGTCCGTGAGTAATGTTTCACGTGAAACACGCACAAGGTTGGAAAGGAAAAAAATGATTTCATTTTTTTATTTGCCAACCGCAGGGTGTAGGACTATGGCGTAGCCATAGTCCCAACATGTATAACATGTTGGTTTCACGATCACATAGTTCCGAGGTGCAGCAAGTTGCGATTGCTTCCTTACGGATCTACATTCTGGTGCAATCGCCAACGTCCGCAGAATGTCATCCCGGCGGATGCCGGGATAGCACGAGGGGGCAAGAAGTTGACCCCGATCAGGTCGGGGATGACAAAATTTAAGACCCGCAACTCACAACCCACCACTCATAACTCATAACTCACCACTCAAAACTTTTATATATTTTCCTCCAGAGGTCCAACATGATCGAGATTGAAATTATCCGGGGCGACATCACGAAGCTGCAAGTCGATGCCATCGTGAATGCGGCGAACTGTTCGCTGCTGGGTGGCGGAGGCGTGGACGGTGCCATCCACCGGGCGGCGGGTCCGGACCTTTTGCGGGCCTGCATTCCCCTGAACGGTTGCGAAACGGGCAAGGCGAAAATCACTCCGGGGTTCAAGCTTCCGGCCAAGTTCGTCATCCATACTCCGGGGCCTATCTATCGGGACGGCCTGCACGGCGAACCTGAACTTCTGGAATCCTGCTACAAAAGCTGCCTCGGCCTGGCCGAAGAAAATGGCTGCGAAACGGTTGCCTTCCCCGCCATTTCCACCGGTGTTTACGATTACCCCTGGGAGGCGGCCACCAAGATTGCCGTGAAAACGGTCCGGAATTTTCCGGCCCAAAGAGTCAAGAAAGTCATCTTCTGCTGCTTCAGCGAGGAGATGGAAAGAATATATAAGGAGGAGTTCATCGGGAAATAGTTGTGAGTTATCAGTAGTCAGTTTTCAGTATATAATTTGGCGCCAGAGGCGCGACTATAAGAACTCACGACTCATAACTGAAAACTCATTACTAATCTTTCGCCCCACACACCCTAACCCCTAAATCCTAGATCCTAGCCCCTGGAACTTCCAGCGGATCCTCGCCTGCGCGAGGATGACACTTCTTGGGACCCCGCTTTACTAGATCCTAACCCCTACAACCTACAACCTAAAACCTAAAACCTAACTATGGAAGAAGTCGTAAAATTTCTCAAGGATGCCGGCGCCTACTTTTTGGCGACGGTAGATAATGATCAACCCCGCGTCCGCCCGTTTGGCACCGCCAACATTTTCGAGGGCAAGCTCTATATCCAGACGGGCAAGTCCAAGGATTGCTCCAAGCAGATCCAGAAAAACGGCAAGGTGGAAATCTGTGCCATGGACAAGACCGGTTCCAAGTGGATCCGCGTTGCCGGTACCCTGGTCCGCGACGACCGTCGTGAACCGAAGGTGGACATGCTGGAGCACTATCCGGAACTCAAGTCCATGTATTCCCCCGACGACGACAACACCGAGACGCTCTACTTCAAGGACGCGACTGCCACGTTCTACAGTTTCACGGCGGCACCCCGCACCGTGAAATTTTAAGTTTTGAATTTTCTAGATTCCGCGTTCCAATTTTTTTGCGGATAATTGCCCGGAAAATGACTCGGAATGTTGATAAAATTTCTAAACAAAATATAAACAATAATGTCTAGCCAATTGGTTAGACATTTATTTTTGTGGATAGAATATGAATAATATCCCACAGGTTTTCCACAAATGGGGATAATTTGACTGCCAAAACAAATGTTTCACGTGAAACAAATATGGATTTTGTGAATAATCTGTTTGGAATGGAAATTAACCTGTAAAACGCCGTCACAATTAAATAACACATAATTAACAATATATAAACGCACGACAAGGCAGGCAAAGACCAAGAAAAATGACTCGATGATGCCTTGTTGATAGATTTTATACTTCTATATTTGTGCCCGTAGGCCTCTGATGAAGTTTTTTTTGACAAGAATTTTGCCGCTCTTGATCTTGGCGTGTTCCGTCTTTTCGGCCCCTGCCAGTGCCGAACCGCAGGAACCCGATGAGCCGGCCGTCTCGAAATTCCGGGAACGGATTTCGTTGCGTTTCTTGTGCGACTACAATTTCATGATGATTAAGAATAGCGCCTACGGTGACGAACCCCTTTCGTCTAACCGGCCCGTGGACGTAGGTATCGGGTTTGGCTACGACAGCCTGTTTACCCTGTTCGGCACTTCCTGGGATATTTCCTTCGACTTCAAGTACGGCCTCCCCTTTACCACCAACAAAGGGCATTCCGACTCCAAGACCTTCGAGACCGGCCTGGACCTTTTTCCGGGGGACTGGTGGCTTACCGCCAAAGTTCGCTATTACAGCGGTTTTTCCCAGAACCTGGAAGACAGCGACGATGACAGTTTTATAGACCTTACGGTGTTCGACATGTACTTTTCCATGCTCTGGATGGCTACCGCAGACGGCAGGTTTGCCCCCAGGAGCGCCTACTTTCTGGACCGTCGCCAGAAAAGTTCGGCGGGGAGCATGGTTATCGGCGGGCGCCTGCAGCACAATTACGCCGAGGACAACGACGGCGTACTGGGCTACGAAGATAACAAGCGGGATATTACCAGCTTTTGGGGAGACATGGGATACACCTACACCTTTGTCTACGGCAACGGGTATTTCTGGAATCTCTGGGGCGTCGTGGGCGTGGCCTATGGTCGCGAGTACGCCGACGACGGGAACCTGCTGTTGCCCGAAGCCGACATGAAAACTGCCCTGGGCTACATCGGCGAAAAATGGTCGTGGAACGTGGTCCTCAAGTGCGGGTATTCCCTCATTGCCTTTGGCGAGCATCTCGAGGAGAAATTTGTGTCCGCTTTTGAAATCCTTGTAGTGAGAAGGTTCTAAAAATTTTATATTTCCACTACCCAATGCATCAACTCCAACATCAAGGCGTAATTATGTCTGATCGTTTTATCGTGACCGGCAACTTCACCGACGACCCCTTTGCCATCGACATGGCCCAGTACATCGGTCTTCGTGAAGATATTTCCGACGTGGTCTCCCTGAAGACCTTTGCAAACTCCGAATTCTGCCCTCGCTACGGCTTGGACGTGGACGATATGGAACATATCGGCCGTCGCCTGGAAGGCAAGATTGTCTTGATTTGCTCGGTCTCGAACCATGAACGTAGCCGTAACGACTACGCCATGCGCAACTGCATTCTGGCCCGTGCCGCCAAGGACAACGGCGCCGAACAGGTTGTCTTGGTTGAACCGGACCTGTTCTACAGCGCCCAGGACCGCGGCCCCCATCGCGTAGGCGAACTGGAAAAGGACCGCCCGGACATCGACTTGAAGAAGTTCGACGGCCAGGCCTTCACGAGCCTTCTCTATGCGGAGCTCCTGAAGAAGTCCGGCGTCGATGCCGTGGTGACGGTACACAACCACAGCGTGAAGGTGCAGAACCTTTTTGCCGACATCTTCGGCAAGGACAATTTCCATAACCTCATCCCGACGGACGTCTACGCCCACTACATCAAGAACAGCAACTTTGTTCAGACCGGCAAGGACGGCAATAATCTTGTCATCGTCTCCCCGGACAAGGGCGCACGCCCGTTCATGAACGCCGTCTACGAAGCCCTGGACCTGCCCGAATGCAAGCGCGTGGTGATGGACAAGGTCCGTACCGGCGAACGTGAAATCAGCATGACCTTCAACCCGGAACTTTCCGACATCAGCATCGAAGAAATCGAGGGCAAGGACGTGATCGTGTTCGACGACATGGTGCGTACCGGTACGACGATCGTGCAGTGCTGCGAACACATCAAGAAGGGCAACCCGAACCGCGTGTGCTTCGGCGTGACCCACTTCCACACGAGCCCCGAGGCCCGCGAAAAGCTGAACAGCCCGGCCATCGACGAAATCCTTACCACGTCTACTCTGCCCGACATCATGAACCGCGACTGCCAGGGCCGCCTCCGCAAGAAGCTCACCGTGATGAAGCTCGGCAAGTGGATTGCCCGCCACGTGATGCAGATGTACGGTCTGGACGACGGACGTTTCGAGAAGGACTTCTACAAGATCGACATGTCCTCCAAGAACCCCCGTTGGCCGCCCCAGTTTTTCTAACAGGAAAAAAATACTTAGATTTAAATAAGAGTAGACAATTCCCAAAAATCAACAAGGAGACACACATGTCTATCAAAAAAATCCTTCTTCCCCTGACCGCTCTGCTTGCCTTGTCTATGGTTGCTTGTAGCGACAGCTCGAGTTCCTCTGACAGCAAGATTTCTTGCACCATGACTTTCATGGGCTCGAAAATGTGCGCTGAAACCTCGTCCGATGTGGCTGATTCGGTGAAGACGGCATGCGTAAAGGATGGTTTCTTTATTACTGAAGCGACTTTCAAGGATGGTGGATGCGAATCGGGTGCCGCGAAGACCTGTCAATCGACCGAAGATGGTATTTCCGGAACGGTTTACTTCTACGATGAAAGTGCTAAGAACAAGGACTGCGAAGCTCTTCTTGACGATGATGAGGATGATGAAGACGCCGATTTGGACAACAAGTCCATGCCCGACATTAGTGATTGTGAAAGTCTGAGCGATGCTATGGCAGAATGCATGAAAGAAAACCCGAATGGCTGTCAGGAAGAACAGCAGGCGTATGGCAAGTGCATTGCCGACGCCGCTATGAAGTAGCATTTAAGCTGTTTCACTTTCCTTGTAGGTTCTATGTCCGCAAAAGTAACAAGCAGCGATAAGATTGAGGAATTGTTCCCGGATACCCCTATCCGGAAAATCATCACGCCCATGGAACGCCTGATGAAGGTGGAAACCACGGGCGGTATCGTCCTTATCATCATGACGGTTGCGGCACTTTTGTGGGCGAACCTGAGTCCGGAGAGTTATCATCACGTTTGGCACTTGCCTTTTGCCCTGACCATCGGCAGTTGGGTGGGTGCTGCGGACTTGCACTGGTTTATCAACGATGCGCTGATGACCATCTTCTTCTTCAACATCGGTCTCGAGGTGAAGGGGGAGATTGCCTACGGTGAATTGCACGACCCCAAGGCGGCGAGCCTGCCCATCATTGCTGCGGCGGGCGGTATGTTGTTCCCCGCGCTGATTTACCTGGCCCTTTGCCCTGCAGGTGCCGGACACGGATGGGGAATCCCGACGGCTACCGATATCGCCTTCGTGGTAGGCTGTATGGCGATTCTCGGCAAGAAGGTGCCCCATGCTTTGCGCGTGATGATTTTGACTCTCGCTATTGCCGACGATATCGGTGCTATCCTTGTGATTGCTATCGGTTACCCCAGCGGTGACGGAATCAACTTTGCGGCTCTGGGCTTGGGCTTTGCCCTGCTGGCCCTAATCAACGTGTTCTTCCGCATTGGGGTCCGCAATATGCTACTGTTTGTCGTAATCGGCGTTGCGGTCTGGGCATTCTTTGTCAAGAGCGGCGTGCACCCGACCATTGCGGGCGTGCTGCTGGGCCTTTCTGTGCCTGCGAAGGCGGTGCTTGCCAAGGGTAAGCTGGCCCAGTTTGCCGGGAGCATTGGCGGCAAGCTTTCTGGCGAAACGAAGGACCGTAATGAGCAATACGAAGTATTTACCATGCTCAAGCAGGGTGCCCGCGAGAGCATTTCCATGCAGGAGCGCTTGTTCAAGCCCCTGGTGCCCTGGGTGAACTTCTTTATCATGCCGCTGTTCGCCCTGAGCAACGCAGGCGTAGAAATTAAGCTGGGCGGCGTGGAAGTCCCCGTGATGGGTGCGGTGGCGCTCGCTCTCGTGTTTGGCAAGCCCATCGGTATTTTCCTGTTCAGCCTGCTCTCCGTAAAGATTGGCATTTCCAAGAAGCCCAGCTACTCCTGGAAGATTCTGTGGGGTGGCGGCATGCTGGCGGGTATCGGCTTTACCATGGCGCTGTTTGTGGCGGGCCTTGCCTTTGATGTGGGCGACCGTCAGGATTCTGCAAAGCTCGGTATTTTGCTGGGCAGCTTCAGTGCGGCGATTCTCGGCACCATCTACATGAGCCTTATCTCCAAGCCGCATCACGGCGAAGAATCTGCAGAAGAATCGGCTAAACAGGAATAATTTGGACTTGTTCGCAGTCCAAGCTAAGCGTTTTCCCTCTTCTTACAATGTTTTGCCGTCGCTGAAGGCGTTACCTACACGGCGTTCCATCACGTAGTAGCCGTGGCCAGCAGAATCGTAGCAAACAGGGGCGAGTTTTTCGACGGAAAGCTTGCCGTTTTCGTCGAGCACTGAATCGTCGGCAGTCACGTTTACGATTTCTCCGAGAAGCAATTCCGTCTTTTCGTCGTAACTCACGAGCTTGCATTCCAAGGCAAGTGGGAGTTCCGCAATCAGCGGGGCATCTACGTTTTCGCTCCTGATGGCGGTAAGTCCTGATTTTTTGAATTTGTCTGCGACCTTGTTGCCGGAGGTTACGCCCAGGTAATCGATAGCCTTGATATTCTTTTCGTTGGCCATGCTCACCGTAAAGGCCTTGCGCTCAAGGATGTTCTGCATGGTCTTGTGGCTGTGCGCAACGTAAATTGCCACCTGATTGGTGTCGCTTACGCTACCCCAGGCCGCCACCATGGCATTGGGAGTGCCGTCTTCGTTGTAGGTGGCAATAACCAGCGTGGGTTGGGGGTAAAGGTAGGTCTTGATTCCGAGATTTTTGCGCATACTTGGCTCCTTTTTCATTAAAGATAATCAAAAAAGGACGTGCACGACGTGAAACTCCAGATTTTGGAGTCTGCTGTGAAGGATGCCCGCTAAAAAAACGGAGATACTGTCGAAACGGTATGGTACCTGGAGTAGGGGAGTTTTTTCATATATTTTATCCGGCTAAAAAAGGAGTTTCACAATGCCGGAACAAGTCTTGACGCGTGAATCGCTGGTAGAGTTTTTCGGGGAAGAGGAATTCAGGAAGTTGTGCAATCACGAGGCGGGCCACGCGCTCGTCGCGTTTTTGTTCAAGCGCCCGCTGGATTACGTGAAGATGAACAATTCCAGGGAGCAACCGGGCACCACGCACATCGCGGGTACGGAACTCGAGGGCGACGCGCATATTGCCATGGCGGGGCACATCGCGGAATTCCTGATGCGCAAGGATTTCAAGTGCGACCTCGACACCGTCATGAAGGAACTGCCCATGGAACTCTACAAGAGCGATCCGGACTACCAGAAGTTCCAGGCGGCGTGCTACTATTTCCAGCTTGCCGAGACGAACGTGGTCGAGCAGGACTACAACATCCTGATGGCCTGCCAGACGCAGCTCTGCAAGATTGCGCAGGCCCTGAACGAGCGGACCTACCTGAGTCGCGCCGATATTGAGGCTATTTTCAAATAATTTGTACCCAATACTCCGAAAATAGTGTATATTAAAAATACCTGTTCGAGGTGTATATGGGAGCAAGATTCTTATTGATGGCGGGAATCGCCATGGCGGCGGTGCAGGCGTTCGGTGCCGTTTACCACGTGGCCACCGACGGCAACGATGCCGGCGCGGGCACAAAGGACAAGCCCTTCGCCTCGCTCAACAAGGCGAATACCGTGGTGCATGCGGGCGATACCGTGTGGGTACGCGGAGGCATCTACGACCTGCGCGATACCGTCTTTTTCGCGCGGTACAAAATGACTGCGGCAATTATCCTGACGGCAAGCGGCGAGAGCGACGACAACCGCATCCATTACCTGGCCTATCCGGGCGAACGCCCGATTTTTGACGGCGCGAACCTCCCCGTGGCGGCAGGCACGGACCATAGCGACGGCACTCCCGAAGGAGCCATGTACACATCGCCCATCGTAATTTCGGCAAAGTATTTGCACCTGAAGGGTTTCGAGGTGCGGAACACGCCCATGAAACACAACTCGAATTCCGGCGTTTTCCTTTACGCGAGCAAGCACATCTTCTTGGAAAATATGGACAGCCACCACAATGCGGGCCCCGGATTCTTCGCGAACGACGGCGCACCGGATGGCGGCGGGCACATCTTCTTGAACTGCGACGCCCACGACAACTACGACCCCTTGGGCTGGCAGGGCGACGGCGAAAATGCCGACGGCTTCGGCGCGCATTACCAGAAACCCGGCGAGGGCGATACCACGAAGTTCATCGGGTGCCGCGCCTGGTGGAACAGCGACGACGGATTCGACTTCATCAACCAGGAATTTCCCGTTGTGCTGGAAAACTGCTACGCCATGGGGAACGGCTACAGCGATTACGGACTTGGCAACCCGAAGAACGGCAACGGGCACGGCATCAAGATGGGCGAAAGCACCCTCGGCGGCGGGCGGCATACCATAAAGTTCTGCGCCGCATGGAAAAACAAGGCGACGGGCTTTTACGCGAATTACACCGGCGTGGGCAGCAAGTGGCTCAACAACACGTCGTACATGAACAAGGACCGCGAATTTGCCATGGCATCGACGCTCTTTGATTCGCAGGGGAACCGTATTGCCGAGGTGGCGCCCCTCACCGGCGACAACGCGCACGTGCTCAAGAACAACATTGCCTTCCCGAACAAGAATTCGCAAGTCGGGGAGTGCTGGGAGTATATACCGAGCCAGAACATCGACCGTTACGTGGAATGCCCCGCCGGCGAGAACAACACATGGAACCTGAATCTCGACTTGACGGTCGACGATTTTGAAAGTCTTGACGACCCGAGCATGACCGTCACGGGCAAGGATCTTTCGACCATCGCGGGAATCTTGGGCCCGCGTAACGCCGCCGGAAGTTTGCCCGATGTGGGCTTCTTGAAACTCAAGAAAGGAAGCCGAGCCATTGACAAGGGCGAAGATTTGGGATTCCCGTTTGTGGGCGATGCGCCTGACTTGGGTGCTTTCGAATACGGACTTTCGAGCAGTTCAGTCGCCGGGCCGAGCAGCTCCGCCGGGTCTTCAAGTTCCGCGGAAAGCGCCGCCTCCATCGCCATGCCCCGCAAAGGGTATTTACCTGGGCTGCACGCCACCCGTGGCGTCGCGATTGTTTTCGACCTACAGGGACGCCATATCAGAACGATAAAGGTTCCCGGCACCTATATAGTGCGCTACGGCAGTGAAATCCGGAAAGTGCAGGTGAACCCTTAGCCAAACTTAAATAGAATCACCGGCAGCTCTAGTTCACCTTCCAATAGCCGTTTTTGTCGGCACCAACACGGGTAATTAAGTTTTGCTGTTTTAGCAGTTGTAAATCACGTTTGATTGTTTTTTCCGTAACGCCAAATTTTTCGGCAAGCTTTTGGGCCGATGCATGAGGATCTTTGGAGAGTGCAGCAATAACCTTTTTCTGCCTATCTTTTAGAGGGACATTTACAGGGACATTTACAGGGACATTTTTGCTGTCCTTGACCTTCTTGTAGTCGACATGCAGATAGCGGTTTTTCAGTTCATTATGTTCGCCCATTAGCAAGTTTCGGAAGAACTTTTCGAGATATTCCGGCTCCTGCTGGATTCCCTTTTTCACATTCTTGTAGTTGGCACGGACGAGCGCATTCCTGAAATACCACGAATTCTTGGCGAAGATGTCGTTCCCGACCTTGAATCCCATGGAACGCAGGTACTTGATGGTAAAAACGGCAGTCGTGCGTGTGTTGCCCTCGCCAAAGGCGTGAATCTGCCACAGGCGCGATACAAAAGACGACAAATGACGGACAATCTCGTCCATACTCAGATTGCTGTAATTGAATTCGCGTTCGCGTTCAAAATCGTAATCTAGGGCCATTCGTAACTCGAACGAAGCTCCGTACATCACGGAATCCCCGTTCAGCACCCACTCCTTTTTCGAGATGTTGTATTTACGGATTTCTCCGGCATGTTTGAAAACGCGATCAAAAAGACGCTTGTGGATAGAGATGAAGAAAAATGGAGAAAAACTGAACGCCTTCTCGCTCAGAATCTGCGCGATGCGGGCGGAGACCTTGTCCGCCTCTTCCTTTTCGTCCTGATCATCCGTCCGCTCGGTCTTCGATTCGTAATAGGAATCGATGAGCGCCTGCGCCTTGTTCAGGGAAATCTTGCCCTCGATGTTTTTCTTGGCGACTTCGAGCAGATAATCCGAAGGAGTCAGGCCATCGACCTGCTGCAAGCCGATAGCCGTAGACCACGCGTAGGACTTTTCCCGCTTGGCGGGTTCGACCTGACGGATGTATTCTTCAAAATCCAGTTCTGACGGTTTCTTTCGCATCGGAGTTCCTTGCGGCAATCTAAATTGAATATAATTTTATTTTTTGAGAGGGTCAAGACTCGTCTTCCAGCAGCCTTTCGAATAGTGGGCGATACACGGCGATATCTTCTAGCTGCATGATGGTCGTGATCTTGTTCCCCGCGTCTTTTGAGGACGCCCCGCAGTGGAAAAGTTTCTCGGTGTCTGTCCCGAAATCCAGATAGATGTACCTGTCGTGGAATATGTTCCCCGTGGCGCGAACATCGCCAAGTTCCACATCCGGGCGTGCTGCCCTGAAGTCCGCCAGCATGCTCCCGGTCAGGCGGGTATGCCCGTGCTGTTCGCTGAAAATCTTGATAAAAAACGCCCTTCGCCACGCATCGCAACAAATCGAGCGTCTTTACATCCAGGTAGTCGTCCACAATCAGCACGGACTTTTTTGCCATGCTGTAAATCTGCGTGTAGGCGACATCGGCTTCTAAGCGCTGTCCGTTTAGAATCAGAAAGTGCTTGAAGGTTGACGGATCGGTAAAATTTTGCATAACCTTTTGGAGATCAGTTTTCATAACGGAGACATCTTGGCGAATTTCGGCAATTTCCTTTGCATTCTGAATCGTATGGGCGGCGACTTGTGCAATACCGTCAGATTCGAGCAAGAGACGATTTTCATCAACAATATAGTCCTTCATCTTTTTAAAAAGCCTAATGAGGGCCATACTTTGCTGAATTGCCAAATCGCCCTTTAGCACACTCATAAGCATATAAACGCCTTGTTCGGTAAAGGCATAAGGCAGTTTTCTCGTTCCACCCCAACTTGATGTGCATTTTTTGCACATCAAGATTTGCATTTCTTCTTCAGTCAATTGAAATCGGAAGTCTTCTGCAAATCGTTCAATGTTATTTTTTACCTGACGGTTAAAAAATCTTGTTTCATACCCGTAAATCTCCGCCAAATCGGCATCGAGCATGACCTTTACCCCGCGGATGGTGTATATCCGCGACTTGAGCAGATTCTCGTCTATCAGGGAAAATTCGGGCTTTTTCGGCGCAACGCCCCCAGCCGCACTGGCCGCAACATCTTTCTTCATCGTCAACTCCTCTGGCATACAAGCGTAAAAAACGCCAAAGACTACACACTTGTGCACTACAATATAGATCCAAAAATCCAGTTTGTCAATAGGCCCACGCGATTTCTTCTGAAAATTATTTTGATGGGGGATGTCTCCCCCTCGCCTAGTGGGCTCTGCCCCCTAACACCCCCGAAGGCGAGTGCTACAGGGTTTCCGCAACGCCCCGGCAGTTTCAAGTATTCCTTGACAACTACTCATGTGCGGAATACGAACTACACGAAAAAAAATCTATATTCCCTCCAGTACCAACTTACGGAGACTGGATGCTGTTTAGCAAATCTTGGTTCAATGAAAAATTACACCATCCGCACGGAACAACCGCGCGACTTTAAGACCGTCGAAAACCTTACCCGCGAAGCCTTCTGGAATGTGTACCATCCCGGATGCACCGAGCATTACGTGCTGCACTGCTACAGGAGCGAGCCCGACTTTGTGCCGGAACTCTCGCTCGTGCTGGAAGTGGACGGCGAAATCATCGGGCACGTGATGTACGCGTGGTCGCACATCGACGCCGACGACGGGCGCAAAATCCGCATGATGACCTTCGGGCCCATCAGCATCCGCCCCGACTATAAGCGCAAGGGATACGGGAAAACATTGCTCGACCATTCCATGCGCATTGCCGCCGAGATGGGCGCGGGCTGCCTCCTGATTTGCGGGAACATCGCGTTCTACGGCAAGAGCGGCTTTGTGGTCGCGAGCACCAGGGGAATCCGCTACGCCGACGACCCCGAAAGCGACGCACCCTACTTCCTCTGCAAGGAACTGCAGGAAGGATTCCTCGACGGAATCACCGGCAGCTACCGCGACCCCGAACCGTACTTTGTCGCCATGCGCAATCCCGAAGCGTTCGAGAAGTACGATGAGGAATTTCCGCAGAAGGAAAAACTCGTGCTGCCCGGACAGTTAGGGTAAAACGAACCTGCGTAGGGGAGGGGAATGCCTTCCCCTCGCTCCTGCCACATGTCATCCCCGCGAAGGCGGGGATCTCCTAAAATGAATGCGTCAGGAGGAATCCTTCTGGCGCTTTTCTTTAAGAATGCCACGAATTTGACAATCATTTTTCAAAAAATTGCCACGAATTTGACGATTTTTTATACGTGAATGGCGAAATTTCGCTAAAAGCGGCAATTAGCCAAAAAAGTCACTACCAAATGCAAAATCGATATAAAAAATACCGAAAATCGGTTTGGCGGGGCGGAAATTAGAGGGGAATGCCTTCCCCTCGCTCGCACTCCGTTGCTCGCTACCCCTTCTCCTAGGGGCGTGGCCCCTAAAACCCCGGAATCGGGGCAAAGCCAAAAAAACGACTTAATTGACTTAAAAATGGATGAGAAATAAATTTTTGAAAAAAAGCCTTTTTGCAAATCCAAAGCGGTATATTAGTGCTAATAAAACAAGGAGTGCATATGAAAGGCCAAGCGCGAGAACGCCCAGCCCATTGCAGGAAAAAACGGATTTAACGTTTGAATAATTTTATTATTTTATACGGAAGTCGCTTATACCAAGGTCCAAACATCAAACCAACATCCCTCCAAGTTATAAATTTGGCTTTATTCTTTATTTGTTGAAACACTGCGGTTTCCTTAATATCTTCTTTTGAGCTTTCATTATAATAGCAGATAAACCACTTTGCATTTGGTGCAATTTTATCTATTTCATTAAAATACACATAATCAACACTGCTTAGCGAATGGCCCAGGACATAAATCTGCTTCAATCCAGCTAAGGCTTGAAAATATGCCTTATTAATCTGTGCTATTTGATTTACGTCTTTTAAACATGCTTTAAAATACTTTTCCATATATTTATTCGTATTAAAAGTCGTAGCAGTATTTTGTAAAACACTATCAATCGCGGGATCTCCAGTATAGGGAACAGAAATCGACTGCATTGTATCTTGAATAGCCTCATAATTAGCATGACCGAAAATCAATTTCTCGCCAATTTTGTTATGAATATGTTTTACGATATCCGATGGAATATTGTAAATCTTTTCCAAGGTGTCTGTATAATTAAAGGTTAGGTAAGTACAATCTTCTTTAGGTAAAATCATTTTTGGGGTTGTTGTAATGTTCCCCAATTCTTCTGACATCCAGTCAGAAATTTTGGCAGTAATAGTATTAGCAAAATTTTCTGAATCACTAGCAAGGTCGTCAGGAATTCCATTTATGCAGCCAAGAATAACCTCAATAAAACGCCAAGTGTTTAGAGTCGGCAAAAAAGCATAATTCTCTGCTAAGGTTCTCGCGTACTTGTCACGGTCATGCCCGCAAGCGTCCAATCCTTTATGAATCTTTGTATATTCTTCGGGAAGGTCTATTGCAAAAAAACACCGTTCAAAGAATTCTACAATCCAGTTTAAATCATGTTGCTCTAAGTACGTCTTATAATCGTCGTAAGAACATTTAATGCCATGATGTAAATCGAAACCATTTCCTATTATAAAAAGTTTTTTCATTTAACCCTTATACTTACCCCAAGCCAAACCCGCACGCCTAAAGGGGGGGGGTCTTTAGTCATGCGTCCGTAAACACTACGCACAAAATATATACAAATTAATAAAAAATGGCCTGTTTTGACGAAATTTTACATTTCGCGGCGTTTTTCGGCGTTTTGGCGCTTTGTGACACCCTATTTTGTTTATATTTTTCTAAAAAAGAGCCTCGTATTGAGGTTGACGCACAAAAGGGTGATACATGGCTGACAACAAGAAAGAGCAGGAACGCGCGGAGTTGCATCGCACCATTTGGAACATCGCGAACGATTTACGCGGTTCTATCGATGGGTGGGATTTCAAGCAGTATGTGCTTGGCATGCTCTTTTACCGCTACATTTCCGAGAACCTGACGAACTACATTAATCAGTACCAGTGGGATGCTGGCGAAAAAGATTTTGACTACGCTGCTTTTTCGGACAAAGAAGCAAAGACCATCAAGGACGAGATGGTCCAGGAGAAAGGCTTCTTTATGCTCCCGAGCCAGTTGTTCTGCAATGTGCTGAAAAAGGCTGCCGATGACGAAAATCTGAACATGACTTTGGAAAAGGTTTTCAAGTATGTTGAGGGATCTGCCAAGGGCACGGAATCCGAAGACGACTTTGCAGGGCTTTTTGATGACTTCGATGTGAACAGCAACAAGCTCGGAAAGACGGTTGCGCAAAAGTGCGACAAGTTGGTTAAGCTGATGAATGGTGTTGCTGAAATGAAGTTGGGCAGTTACCAGGACAACACCATTGACGCTTTCGGCGATGCGTATGAATTCTTGATGTCCATGTATGCAAGCAATGCCGGCAAGTCGGGAGGCGAATTCTTCACCCCGCAAGAGGTTTCGGAATTGTTGGTGCGGATTGCCGTTTATGGCAAGAAGAACATAAAGAAGATTTATGACCCTGCTAGTGGTTCTGGCTCATTGTTGCTGAAGGCTCGCAAGATTCTTGGGCCTAACGGAGTGCGCAAGGGGTTCTACGGACAAGAAGTTAACCTTACCACATACAATCTTTGCCGTATCAATATGTTCTTGCACGATGTGGATTACGACAAGTTTGACATTGCGCTCGGTGATACGCTTGTCGATCCGAAACATTGGGATGATGAACCGTTTGAAGCGATTGTTTCTAATCCTCCGTATTCCATTAAATGGGAAGGCGATAGCAATGCAACTTTGATAAATGACCCGCGATATGCGCCTGCTGGTGTTTTGGCTCCTAAATCAAAGGCGGATCTCGCTTTCGTGATGCACATTCTCAATTGGCTTTCTACTGATGGAACTGCCGCTGTTGTGTGTTTCCCTGGCATTATGTATCGCGGTGGGGCTGAACAAAAAATTCGCCAATATCTCGTAGATAACAACTTTGTTGATTGTATTATCCAGTTACCCGACAACCTTTTCTTCGGTACAACTATTGCAACTTGCATCATGGTGCTCAAGAAGAATAAGGCCGATAACAAGATTCTATTCTTGGATGCAAGTAAAGAATGTGTCAAGGTAACAAATTCTAATAAGCTCACGGACGAAAACATTGAAAATATTATAGGATGTTGGGCTGATCGCAAGAATAAGAAACACATTGCAAAACTAGTGGCTATTGATGATGTCGCCGAGCAGGACTACAATCTTTCTGTTTCTACATACGTGGAGCAAAAGGATACCCGAGAAAAGGTAGACATTGATCAACTTAACAAGGAACTTGCTGAAATCGTAAAACGCGAAGACGAACTACGCAAGGCAATAGATAAAATCATCGCAGACTTGAGGAAGTAAAGATGGCAAAAAACTTCATCTATATTTTTACAAATCCATCTTTTTCTAAATATGTCAAGATTGGGAGCGCGATGGACCCACAGAAAAGGCTCAACGACGCTAATTCTTCCACTTGGACTCCTAAGGCATTCCGCCTTTATGGGACGTATGAGACTGCGGGTGAGAATGCGGACAAGATACTGCATAAACTCATTGAAAGACTTGACGACGAGTTGCGTGTATCCGATGTGGTAAAAGGGCACGAACGCAAAAGAGAGTTTTTTGAAATGTCGCCTGAAAAGGCCTGGGCTATCCTCGAAGACATTGCAACTATTAGTGGAACAGAAAAGCGTCTTTGGAAAAACGAAAAGTGGACTACTGATGAAATGATAGAGGATGCCTCATCAACATCTAACGATGACAAGACTGTTTCCAAAGCAAGTAAGCGATTTGATTTTGAGAAATGCGGCATTCCTCTCGGAAGCTCTCTTAAATTCAAATATGATGATACAATCCAGGTCAAAACCCTTGCTGATGGTAATGTTGAATATAAAGGAGAAAAGATTTCTCTTAGCAAGTTGAGCGAAAATCTAATGGTAGAGCGAACTGGTAAAAGGTGGAAGGGATATCAAGGCCCCGCATATTTCACTTATAACGGCGTTCTTTTAACCGATATCAAAGCGAACTTTATAGCGGCACAACAATCTGCGAATGAGGCTGAAAATGAGCAAGATTGACGAAATGATAAAGAAGTTGTGCCCGAATGGGGTGGAGTACAAGACGATAAGTGAAATTTTTAATATAAAAAATGGTTATACTCCATCAAAAAGTAATTCGGAATTTTGGAATAATGGCACGATTCCTTGGTTTAGAATGGAAGATATTCGTGAAAACGGTAATATTCTTGAAGATTCCATTCAACATGTTAGTAAATCTGCAATAAAAGGATGTTTGTTCCCGGCGGATTCAATTATTGTTGCGACCTCAGCGACTATTGGAGTTCATGCTCTTATAAAAGTAGAATCTTTAGCAAATCAAAGATTTACTTATTTGATGTTAAAAGATGAATGGAAGAGTAAATTTGAAATAAAATTCTTATTCTACTATTGCGATGTTCTTGATAAATGGTGCTTGAATCACTTAAATCAAGGGAATTTTGCTTCAGTAGATATGAAACAATTTCAAACATTCCCAATCCCTGTACCTCCTTTGGAGGTGCAGCGTGAAATAGTCCAGGTACTGGACAGTTTCACGATGCTTACAGCAGAGCTTACAGCAGAGCTTACAGCAGAGCTTACAGCTCGTAAGAAACAGTATGAGTATTATCGAGACCAGTTGCTGTCCTTCAATAATGTTAGGGGGGGGCTAACTTTTGCAAACCCCGAATCTGTAAGGTGGATGACCTTGGGCGAAATTGCTACAGACATATATCGTGGCTCAGGAATAACAAGAGAACAAGTCACCTCAAGCGGTATTCCTTGTGTGAGGTATGGAGAAATCTATACATCTTATGGAGTACATTTTGATAAATGTATCTCCCATACGAGTCTTGCCAATATTGCAAACCCCAAATACTTTGAGCATGGGGATATTCTGTTTGCCATTACGGGCGAAAGCATTGAAGACATTGCAAAATCGACAGCCTATGTCGGGAACGAGAAATGTCTAGCGGGTGGCGATATTGTTGTACTGAAGCACAAGCAGAATCCAAAATACCTTTCCTATGCTTTGTCCACTACAGACGCAATCAAACAGAAGGGCAAAGGTAAGGTAAAAAGCAAAGTTGTGCATTCAAGTGTTCCAGCAATTTCTGAATTGAAAATCCCCGTTCCGCCTATTGAAATCCAAAACCGCATTGTCAAGGTGCTAGACAACTTTGATTCCATTTGTTCTGACCTTCAAATTGGCTTGCCAGCGGAGATTGATGCCCGAAAAAAGCAATACGAATACTACCGTGATTTGTTGTTGAGTTTCGAGCCGATTGGCACGGTTCTTGCTAAGCAAGCAAGCAAGCAAGCAAGCAAGCAAGCAAGCAAGCAATAATTAGTCTCTATCAGTATGTTTATGGTTATGTAGAAGTGATGTTAGGTGAAGTGGCAACTATAAGTCGTGGCGGAAATTTTCAGAAGAAGGACTTTGCCGAAAGCGGAGTCCCTTGCATCCATTATGGGCAGATTTATACACGCTACGGGCTGTATGCCGACAAGACCATATCCAGTATCAGCAACGAAGCCGCTCAGAAACAGAAGTTCGCACAGCCTAACGACATCGTAATGGCTGTGACAAGTGAAAATGTGGAAGATGTCTGTAAGTGTGTTGCCTGGGTAGGCAATGAACCCATTGCGGTCAGTGGCCACTCTGCTATAATCCATCATAATCAAAACGCAAAGTTCTTGACCTATTACTTCCATACATCAATGTTCCTTGAACAAAAACGAAAGCTAGCTCATGGAACAAAGGTCATCGAAGTTACACCCGACGCACTCACAAAAGTTAAAATTCCCATTCCCCCTCTTGCTGAACAAGAGCGCATTGTAGCCATTCTTGACAAGTTTGATTCATTAGTAAATGACCTCACACAAGGACTCCCTGCTGAAATTGAAGCCCGTAAAAAGCAATACGAATACTATCGCGACCAATTATTGACTTTCAAAAAAGCCGGATAATGGCTTTGGGGGCGTATTTTCAATAAAAATCGTTTGCTTTTCTAAATGTTTTTTATATATTAGAATATGAGGTTTATATGAAAGACGTTTCTAAAATGAGCGCTGAAGAATTAAATCGTGCTTTGCAAGATGTTCTAAAAGGTTTTGAACCTACGCCAATCATGCAAGAACCCGCCCTGAATTCTCAGGGATCCTTCAAGAAATTTTCGCTATACGAAGATTTTGATATTGGCTATGCCGTAAACGCAACTATCCGCTAGTGGAGGATAAATGGCGAACTGGAATGACGTCTTGAATGAAATTCAAGGCTGTGGAAGGACGAACGCACTGGATTATGTTCGTCGTCTCCATCTAAAAGAATTTTCGGAATATCGTGGACGTAATACTATCGCCTATTACTCTGGATGGTTGCAGAAAAGTGGAAGCGCAAAGACTGCCATTAATGACGATGATAAAAATGGACTGATGGCGACAATTCACAAGATGGATCGTTCTCGTGGTCTTGATTTAATTCTGCATACCCCTGGTGGTGATATTGCTGCGACCGAATCTATTATAGACTACTTACAGCGGATGTTCAATGGGAACATTCAGGCCTTTATCCCGCAACTGGCTATGTCGGCGGGAACCATGATTGCTTGTTCGACCCAATGCATTTATATGGGCAAGCAATCTAGTATAGGCCCGATAGACCCGCAATTTGGTGGCATTCCCTGCCATTCGATTTTAAAAGAGTTTGAAGATGCTATCAAAGCAATCAAAAAAGATCCTGCGTCACTCCCTGCATGGCAGGTCATTCTAAGCAAATACCACCCAACCCTTTTGGGTGAGTGTAAGAAGGCAATTGACCTCTCTAGCGAAATAGTTTTGAAGCAACTCGAGAGTGTTATGTTTGCTGGTGACAAGAACAATAAGAAAAAAGCAAAGAATGTTATAAAAAAATTGAACGAACACGAAAGTACTAAAAGTCATGCTAGGCATTTGTCAATAGATGACGCAAAAAAATGTGGGCTGAAAATTTGTGATTTAGAAACAGATTCGAAACTGCAAGATTTGCTTTTGACGGTACACCATTGCTATATGCATACCTTTGCGAATTCCGCAGCAATAAAGATTGTTGAAAATCAAAATGGGATTGCAGTTGTTTCAATGGCGGGAATACAACCCTGACATTTCCATGTACAAAACTGTTGCCCAAACAAGTGAATCTACTGTCGTTGCCGAATACAGGCCGATTCGTTCCAAGTCAAGCGCCTACCAAAGCGAAGCTGACCTTGAACGTGAGTTCATCAAGCAGCTACAGGCACAGGGCTACGAGTATCTTAGAATCAAGTCCGATGCAGACTTGATAGCAAATCTTCGCAAAAAGCTCGAAGAACTGAACCACTACAAGTTCAGTGACGACGAGTGGGAACGGTTCTATAAGCAGGAACTAGCAAACGCAAATCAGGGCATCGAAGAAAAGACAGCAACCATCCAAGAAGATCATGTAAAGACGTTCAAGGAAGACCACGGACATTCCAAGAACATCACGCTCATTGACAAGAAGAATGTCCATAACAATAGTTTGCAGGTCATCAATCAATATGTTATTGGCGAGGAGCAGGGGGCTGCACACAATAACCGTTACGATGTGACTATTCTCGTCAATGGCTTGCCTCTTGTTCATATTGAACTCAAACGTCGTGGGATTTCCGTCAAGGAAGCGTTTAACCAGATTAACCGCTACCAACGTGATAGCTTCTGGGCTGGAACAGGTCTATTCGAATTTATTCAGATATTTGTCATCAGTAATGGAACCGATACAAAATACTATTCCAATACTACTCGTGAAGGTCATTTAACCGAATTCACCAAGCGTCGTAACAAGACGAAGACGAGTAATAGTTTTGAGTTTACCAGTTATTGGTCCGATGGCAATAACAAGAATATTCGTGACCTTGTAGATTTTACTGCTACTTTCTTTGCCAAGCATACGATTCTCAATGTGCTCACCAAGTATTGCATCTTCACGGAAAAACGGATGCTCATGGTGATGCGCCCTTACCAGATTACCGCTGCCGAGCGGATTCTTGAAAGATTGCAGGTTGCAAATACCTACAAAAAGATGGGGTCAGTGGATGCGGGCGGCTATATTTGGCACACCACGGGCTCGGGCAAGACTCTCACCAGTTTCAAGACTGCTCTGCTCGCGAAAGACTTGCCGTTCATTGACAAGGTGCTTTTCGTCGTCGATAGGCAAGATTTGGACTATCAGACAATGCGCGAGTATGATAAGTTCCAAAAAGGCGCTGCCAATGGGAACAAGTCAACAGCGGTTTTGACACGGCAACTTGAAAACCGAAATGAAAAAGGCGGTTTTCAAGAATATAAGATTATCGTTACGACGATTCAGAAATTGGGTTGTTTTATCAAGCAGAATAAGACGCATGAGATTTATAACAAGCATGTTGTCTTGATTTTTGACGAATGCCATAGAAGTCACTTTGGTGAACTTCACCAGCGCATTACAAAGACGTTCAAGAACTACCATATTTTCGGATTTACGGGAACGCCAATATTCCCGCAGAATTCGGGTAGTGGCAAGAATCCGCTCCTGAAAACGACGCAGCAGGCGTTTGGCGACAAACTGCATCATTATACCATTGTGAATGCGATTAACGATGGTAATGTGCTGCCGTTCCGTATAGATTATATCAATACAATCAAGGCAAAGAAAGGTCGCAGTGACAAACAGGTTTCTGCAATTGAAACAGAAGAGGCTTTGCTTGATGAAAAACGCATCAGCGAAATTGTCAAGTATGTGCTAGACCACTTTGACCAGAAGACAAAGCGAAACGAAACTTACGCGCTTGAAGGTAAGCGACAGAACGGTTTCAATTCTATTTTTGCGACAGCGTCTATTCCGGCGGCAAAACTCTATTACAATGAGTTCAAAAAGCAAATTGCCGAACGCAAGGCTGGTGAACCAGGCGCAGGATTGACAATTGCAACGATTTTCAGTTATGCCCCTAATGAAGAAGATGCAGGTATTTTACCTGAAGAAGAGTTTGATACCACAAGCATGGATCAGTCTTCTAGAGACTTCCTGGAATCTGCAATCTACGATTACGATAAGACTTTCAGGACGAATTTTTCGGGCAAGAACAAGAATGTCCATGTAGTCACGAAAAAAGATGACGACCGCAAGGGTGGTGACAAGTTTGACAACTACTATAAAGATTTGTCGGATAAAATGAAAACCCGCCAAGTGGACTTGCTCATTGTTGTGAACATGTTCCTTACTGGTTTTGACGCCACAACACTCAATACACTGTGGGTTGATAAGAATTTGCGGCAACATGGCCTGTTGCAGGCGTATTCTCGTACAAATCGTATCCTTAATTCTGTTAAGACATTCGGTAACATCATTTGCTTCCGTTCTTTGCAAAAAGAAACGGATGATGCAATTGCTCTCTTTGGCGATAAGGATGCTGGTGGAGTTGTCGTACTCAAGACATTCAAGGATTACTACGAAGGCTATACCGAAAAGGGCAAGCATGTAAAGGGCTATCTTGAAATTGTCGCTGAACTGGAAAGTAAATTCCCGCTAGAAGAAATGACCGGCGGAGAAATTCTTGGAGAAAAGAAAGAAAAAGAATTTATCCAGCTTTATGGAGCGTTACTCCGCCTGCGTAACATCTTGACCTGTTTCGATGAATTCAAGGACGATGAATTTAGTGCCAGGGCCTTGCAGGATTATCAGAGTGTATACCTGAACCTTTACGAAAAATATAAGCCCAAGGACAATAGCAAGGAAAGTATCAAGGAAGATGTTGAGTTTGAAATTGAACTCATCAAGCAGATTGATATTACCATTGATTACATTCTTGAACTTGTTGCCAAGTATCATAAGAGCCATTGCAAGGATAAGGAAATTCGTGGCCAGATTGAAAAGGCGGTGAACAGTTCTATTGAACTGCGTAGCAAGAAAGAACTTATCGAAGCATTCCTGAATCGCATCAACACAAAGAGCAATGTGGATAAGGAATGGCGTGAATTCATCCGCGAAAGTCGCGATGCAGACTTGGATGAACTTATCAAGTCTAACAAGCTGAATGACGAGAAAACTCGCCAATTCCTTGCGGATGCCTTTAGGGACGGTTCCATGAGCGATATTGGTACAGGACTCCCGGCTCTGATGCCGAAAAAGAGCCTGTTCGCAAAGAAAGAATCCGGTGGTGAAAATCGCACTGAATTGAAGAATAGAATTTTTGCACTGCTGAAAGGCTTCTTTGATAAATACTTTGGAATTTGTTCTTTCGACGATGCCGAAAATGTAGAGGTAGAAGACCGTACAAAGAACATTTACCAGTTGCCGAAACAGATAGGCGAATTCAGCGAAATGGGAATGGCCGCTGATAAGAATAAGAGCAAGGATTATAAGTAGTTCCTTTTCTAAAAGGATGTGAAAGAATGAATACGGACAACAGTGTATCCGCAGAAATAAAATCCATCGCAGATGTGATGAATTTAAACCTTCAGATTCCTAACTACCAACGGCCATATTGTTGGGAAATGGAGAATGTTCGCCAAATGCTAACGGACATTCAATATAGCAAGGAATCGGGAAGGCAAAAATATAGAATTGGCAGTGTTATTTTGCATCAAGATGGTGATACATATAATATTGTTGATGGACAGCAGCGCCTTACAACATTATCATTGCTAAAAAAGGCTTGTGGATATACTTGTGAAGGCAAATTAAAATTTAATCATGAAGATTCATATAGGCATATTCAAGAAAATTACTTGTTTCTCCAAACCTGGTTAGACGAAAATTGTCGAACGACAAAGAAGGATTTTTGGGAGTATATTGCTAAATCGTGTGATTTTGTTCAGATTGTCGTAACAGATCTTTCCGAAGCGTTTCAAATGTTTGATTCGCAAAATGGTCGTGGTAAAGAGCTGGAAGCTTACAACCTTCTAAAAGCGTATCATATCAGGGCTATGGAATTGGAAAGCCAAGAGGAAAAAATCAGGTGTGATAAACAATGGGAAGCGGCAACTTTGTATGATGCGACGCCGACCATTATTGGCGATGCCAATGGCAATATAGATCTTTTAAAACAGTTGTTTGATGAACAATTATATAGAAGCAGAATGTGGTCTAGGCAAGGTTCTGCTAATGCCTTTTCTAAAAAAGAAATTGGTGAATTTAAAGGATTTACTATTGATAAGAACCATCTCGCAAAATTTCCCTATCAAAATCCACAACTACTACAATATTTGACAGCAAAGTTTTACAAAAATGTTTTAGAGGGAACGGTTTCCGTACAGACGAGGTTTTTGTCAGGGGATGATGGAAATATAAATCCGTTTGTAAACGTAAATCAGAAAATTGTAAATGGAAAATCTTTTTTTGAATATATTGAAACTTATGCAGAAATATACAAGCGGATGTTTGTTGATTTAGGTTCATTTCAATTGGCAGAATTTAAAGGTTTTTTTTACAAGTATTGTTTGAATTACGGAGCAAAAGAAGAAGGACGTTTGGAACCTTATGCATTTCATGCTAAGGGATATCGGCCAAATAGAGACGGTGACACCTATTTAAGAGAATTATACAAATCACTTGTTTTTGTTCTCTTTGACAAATTTGGCGAAAATGGTTTGAATAAATATTATAAAATTCTTTATCGATTAGTTTATCTGAATAGATTGGCGAATAAAAAAGTTAAATATGCGTTGGTTGCAGATTTGCCCCATGATTATTTCAGTATTATCGCCAATGCTAAAGATTTAGCTGATTTATCACGATTGTACCAATTATTCGAAAAGATTAAGAAAGAAAAGGAATTAGATAATTACTCAAACATTCATGATTGCGTCATTGAATTCGTTAAGGAAGGCAAATAATGGGCACAGAGAAGTTAGAGAAAAAGCTAAGAGAAATTTTTGACAATAGCAAATATGTAGTTCCTTTGTATCAGCGTAATTATGCATGGCGAAAGGATGAAATTGAGAGGTTGTTGCAAGATGTCTACGAAGCATATAAAAATAATCCAAATGGGAATTATTTCATAGGTAGTCTTGTTGTTTTAAAGCGACAAAATGGTGATTTAGAGGTAATCGACGGTCAGCAACGCTTGACAACATTATCTTTGATTACGAAAATTTTGGGTATCAACAAAACTCCATGCTTGTTTTATGATTCACGCCCAGAAGTTGAAGAATTTTTTAAAGAATTTTATAAAAATAGCGATTTAGATAGGATTGATTATCCACAAACAATACATTTAAGAAATGCGATAGACTATATTAATGAAGCGAATTTAGACCCTAATAGTCTTTCGCCTGTTTCCATTAATAGCGTTCGAGATGAGTTAGGAAAATATTTTTTCAATAATGTCATACTAATTCGTGTGGAAATACCAGAAGATACTGATGTTGCGTCGTATTTTGAAATAATGAATAACCGAGGCGTTCAGTTACAGAAACACGAGATTTTAAAATCATTCCTTGTTGCTAAATTAGGTAATCTGGAAGAACGAACAGAATTCTCTCGGCTATGGGATGCCTGCTCGCAAATGAATGTTCCTATTCAACGCCTGTTTAATGCTGATGGTAGAAAGAAATACTTTGGAGATTTGTTTGATACCTTTGTCCCTCCCTTTGGTACACAGAATCAAACGATAAAAGAATCAGATCAAAAATATCGTAGCATTGATGAAATAATTCAAGAGAAAGTGGATAGTTGTGTTTTCGAAAATAAAAAAGATGATGAAAATGATGACGAAGAAGAGGTTTCCGAATATAAATCAATTATTGATTTTCCAAACTTTTTAATGCATGTTATCAAAATAAAGTATAATGATTATTATAATTCATTAAAAAAGGATTCTGATAGTAAAGATAAGGATGTTCCGCTGAATGAAAAGGATCTTTTATCCGTGTATAATCAGATAAAATCAGTGGTTGAACCAAAAGATTTTATTCAAACATTATTCTTCTGCCGTTTAGTTTTTGATAGATATATCGTAAAAACAATTACCGATAAATCTGTTGAGGATGAAATAAAGTGGACTCTTCAGAAACCAAAAAAATATGAAAAAAGCAGAAACTGGAAGTATGTTAATGCATTTGATGATGCTGATCAAAATCGAATTGTAAAAGCGCTATCGATGCTCCAGGTTACTTTTAGAACGCGTATATATAAGAATTGGCTGCAAGATGTTTTGAAATGGTTTGTTGAAAAATATCCTTCTGTTGATATTGGAGGAAAAGATTATTTAAGCAAATTAAATGAACTTATACTTCAGTATTATGAAGAAAGAAAAATAGAGTATGCCCCATTGTCTATCGAGGATTCAATAACTAGAGAGAATTCATACTCCTTGGGAACAAATACGCCTCATTTTATATTCAATTTTATAGACTATCTCTATTGGATGAATTTAGAACGTAAAAATAAAAATGACAGGAATGATAAAATCAAAGATTTCGATTTTAAGTATTGGAACTCCGTTGAACACCATATGGCCCGTGAATGGGCTGAACGAAATGGTGTTGAAAATAGGGAAAATTTCATTGACTGTCTTGGCAATTTATGTTTAATAAGTAAGGGGTCTAATTCAAGATTGAGTGACCGAGATGTCAAAGAAAAAGTGCAGACATTCGGTAGCGGAAATTTGGGAATAAAGCGCCAAGTTATGTATGATATGTCGAAAGACGCGGAAGATACGTATACTTGGACCGAAGCTAAAATCAAACAGCATTATAATGATGTTCTTTCGTTAATCAGTAAAAGAGAAGAAATTTTACATATTAACTGAAAGTTTCAACACAAAAGAGCAAAGCCTTTATCTGCCATCCATTAAAAACATTAAAATGCCCTACGAGTTATAAGGCCCAAACCCTTTCAGCTAGTTTGAAATGTTTTGTTTTGGATATAGAGTAATTGGATCCGCTTTTAAACTTATCTATTACTTCTGCGCTTGAATACCTATAAAAAAGATATAGCTTTTTTCTTTCGTCAGGTTCTGAAGGATTCCGATGGCAACTGTTGGGGCCTGTAATAAAGATTAATTCATCATAATTATTGGGGTCACCTACATTAAAGTTGCCTGCTAAAGATGAATCGGTAAATTTGATTTGGATTTTTTTCCCATTAAATAATGCATCGTAACATGGATTTGTAGGCGATTCTGCTAATTCTAAACCTGGATAAACGAGCAGACAAAGAAATTCGCCTACCTCGCCTAAAGATGGATTTGTTTTAATTATTCCCAATCGTTTTAATTCCTTTATAGAATTGAGATAATTTGTGATTGCTTTTTTTATTTGTTCAGATTTATTCATGGTGATGTTTTTTTTGAAAATTTTTTGTGATAAATCTAAAAAATATGCTTTTTAAGGATGAATTAGACAATCTTTTAATCACCCCTTCTTCTTCCTCTTAATTTTCTGCTTGTTCTAAGCAATTATCCAAAATACAAATGGAAATTGCTCCACCTTTCCAGGGAATGTAATCCGCTTTCAATGAAATTCCATGTTGCGGCGTAATCGCCCGGCACAGCGAAATCCTTAGATTTAATAAACTCTAGAAATGCTTCGGGTGCATCGCCATACAGGTCATCGAATTGGTCGGCCAACGTATTCTTTTCGCTAGTGGTTAATTCCCTGGCTTCGTTATGCAAAACATGTTCTTGGTTTCGCGAGAAATAGAACATCTTGTACGGTTTCTTGTTGATTTCCGTCTTGCTTCTGAGAAGTTTTACAAGCCCGAGTTTCTTCTGGTTGCGTTCTACAATTTTCTCAATATCGTCGGTTTGTATGTTTTGCAATGTGTATTGTATATGCATTGCTTCGGCGTTATTGATGACGGCTGTATCGGGAATAAATGCGCCATCGGTATCAATCAAGTGAACAATTTCCAACAAGTCGGATGCTTTGAAATGATACCTTTCTTGTGTAAACTTCACGATTTCGTTGATACGGCGAATCACATTGGACGCGTTGACATCGTCCTTTGTCGTGATATCGCCTTCGGTGATGGCGAAGTGAATCTTTTCATTGCTGAGAATGGCGTCAAGGACGGAGCCCAAGGCGGTCTTGTCGGTAATTCCTTCGACAATGAACAAGATGACTTTCTTAGTTTTTCCCATTGACGATTTTTCCCGCCTTTCTGAATGCTCTGGCAATCTTGAAATGGTTGGTTTCTTGGTAAATGGGGTCCTTCTGTCCGCCGAGGCTGATGCTTCTCAAGTAAACGCTGCGCGGATTGTTGTTCGTCTGCAATCCGGAAAGCCGCGTGTAGCGATTCTCGGGGTTCGTCGTCGTGAAAATCAGGGATTCCTTCTTGATCATTTCCAGGGGGCGCAGGTTGTGCGATGTGAACAGCAACTTGCCATTCGCCTTCTCCTCGATAATCTCGAGAATTTCTCCCAGCAGGAATTCGAAAACGCCAGCATCCAGTTCGTCAACGGCAAGGAATGTCGAGGGATTGTTATAAACCGAGATGAGCAGGCTCAGGATGGAGATAATCTTCTTGATGCCCTCGGATTCAAACAAGAGCGGGATGGCGGGATTGTCGTCCCTTTGGGAAAGCAGTTCGAAACGGACGCCTTCTTTTCCGTCGGGAGTTTGCTGCGGCCCTTCGTTTTGCACAACAACCTTCAATCCGGGGACAATTTCTTGAAGAACGATATTCAACTCAGTGAAGGTATTGTTGATGATGTCAAATATCGGTTTGTTATAAACCATTGGGCTGGTTAGCGATATTTGGATTGTTCCGTACGAGAGATTTTCTTTTTCCTTGTGCTTGAAATTGAATGGGAGCGAAAAATCAAGGTTAAATGGACCGTTGCCATTGTTCCTAATGACAAAGAGATTCTCGTTAGCAAAATGTTTCAGTTGCTCAATGGTATTGATTCTTTCGACATCGATAAGCTGTGACTCGCGGACAATTTTCGAAAAGTCATTCGAGAAAATAAAAGAGCGCCTTTCCTTGCCGGCAATTTCACGAAGAACGCCGAGCTTGATGGCATAATCTTTATTGGAGATAATCGTTTTCCAGTCGGCTGCCGGAGTTAGCCACTGCGACTCATTGTTTTTTTCGTACTTGACAAGTGTCGTTTGTTTTTTTTCAGGAACCTTTTCAACTAGCTGCTCGGCAACAACCTGCAAGCTGCTTTCTTGATTCAATTCTACGGAAAAGGTGTAGTTCAGTGTTTTGACTATTTCATTATTTTCAAAAACATTGAACAAAAAAGTGCATTCGGAAGACTTTTGCCCTCGCAAGATATAGTGAGCCGCAATCGGATTTAGGGAGTCCCCTCTGGCAAGGCACTGCAAAAATTCAAGAGCGTTTATAATTGCCGTTTTGCCGGAACCATTTTGACCATATACACCCAAAACGTGGTTCTTGAACTCGATAGAACCGTGGACCACGTTTTTGAAGTTATTCAGTGTGATAGACTGTATCTGTATGATAGACATGGCGTTCTTCCTTGCTTTCTGTACAAAAATAGCAAAATATACAAGAAAAAGATGATTTTTATTAAAAAATTATTGAAAAACTATACAAAATGTATTAAAATTAAAGAATATTTTTAGTTTTTGACAGCCTGATTGGGGTTCCAGATAGGGGTGTCGTCATTCGTTTACTGCCGTAAATTTGTGAAATTTATCAAAAAATCAATACAAAATGTATAGAAAACACGGAATAATTTGGACTTTTCTCTATTTCTTCCTCATCTTCCCGCCGGCGAAGACCATCAGCAACGCGCCAGCGGCTACGCCGCCGACTTTCTTGAGGTCGCTCCAGAATTGTCGCCGCTTTGCCTTGCACTGCTCGCAAAGTTTTTCGGTGTCTTCGGGCTTGTCGCAGCCACACTTTTTGCATTTGTTCCAGAGTTTTTGGGTCATAAGCGTTCTTTTCTCCATTTTGCAATCCGCGTTTCGCATTCTGCTTTAGGCAATCGCATATTCAAGTTCATCAAGGCTTCAAGATTTTCTGCTGCTTCCGAAGCCGACAACAATCCATATTCAACGAAATTGTCAAACAGGTAGAGAACGCCAGAAACCTTCACGTTGTCTTTTTCTGCAGCAGCACGAAGTTTGCCGTCGCCCGTCAAAAGCCGTCCATCAACCTTTTTGGCATAATACCAAACGGAGCAATCCGCAATAGATGTGTTGTTTTTGCTGTTAGATTGCAGAAGCAAAATTTCGCTAAATTCGTCAAAATCAAATGTCGCGACACCCAATTTTTTCAATTTAATAAACTTCTGAATTATCTGTTGTTGTTCTGGTCTCTCAATTTCGCTAATTACCAAATCAGTCGTGCAAATTTCGCAGGGTAGGGCAAAGAACACTTCCAGCAATTGGACTGAAAGTAAGTCAAATATGACGTTCGCGTCACTGATGACAATCCGTTCTTCAATCATACCAGTGCGAGATCCCTACGGACTTGTTCGATGTCCTGGTGCAGCAGGCTTGCCGCCTTGGATATGGTAATGAGTTCCTTGCTCAGCGCCTTATAGACCAGGCTTACGAACCTGGTGGATTCTTCGTCGTGGTATAGCGACGTTTCGATGAGGGCCTTGAATTTCGTCGCCTTGTTTTTCTGGATGCAGAAGGTTCGGTAGCGCTGTTCCGAAATAATGCCGCATTCCTTCGCCTTGTACATGATTGCGTCGCAAGAGATTCCGTAACCGAGCTGGATGGCTCTCAGTTCCTGGTACGAGATGTCCCTGCGGGCCTTGCCGAGAATCCGTTTGAGTTCGGGTTCCGGGACAAGCATTTCACTTGCGAACAGGTGGCAGAAAGACTCTTCTTGTTTTTTGTCGATGGACTTGGGGAAGCGAAGCACGAGGTGTCCGAGTTCGTGAAGCGCGGTAAAGCGTTTCCGTTCGACGGAAAAAGCCTTGTTCAGAATGACAACATGGAATTTTTCGTTGACTAGGCTGCTCATACCGTCGAAGGATTCCGGGGCGTCAATCTCAATAACCTTTATGCCGCGATTTTCGAGCAGGTCGATTACGTTCACGATGCCAGCGAGACCGAGCCGCCATTCTTTACGGACAATCGCTGCGGCCATTTTGACTTCTTCGGCGGAGTTGGCCTTGATTTGAGGGATAAGGTGTTTCGCGGCAGAGCTGCTGCAGATTTCCTCGATGTTGATGTAACGTTCCATCAGGTCGGCGATGGTTTCGCGGAGGCTGTTTTCCTTTTTCTGCGGGAGCGTGCTTTTCTTGCGGAACCTCACGGAATCTACCTGCACCGTAAAGGGCCTGAAAAAGTAGTCAATGGGCAGGCCCAGCGCCTTGGATAGTGCGATGATGACTCTGCTGTTCGGTGCCAGCTGGCCGCTTTCGTACTTTGAAATCGCCATCTTTGAGACGACATTTCCCATGGCCGTACAAAGTTCGTCCATTGAGAGCCCTTTCATGATTCGGGCGTTTTTAAGCCTAGCAGAGAAAATGGAAAGATTTGCCATAGCGCCTCCGTTGTTTACAAATATATATTATTTTCATAATTTTGTAAACCAAGTGAATTTGCCGCTGTTTTGCCTTACTTTTTTTCCATTTTTCCTAATATTAAGTACATTAATACCCGACTGTTCCTCAAGGAGTACCCCATGAAAAACCGTTTTGCACTCACGCTTATGGCAACGCTCATCTGCAGTACGCTTGCCATGGCGCAGCTCCAAAAACTCCCCGCTCCGGCAAAGACCGGCGGCAAGCCTGTCATGGAGGCGCTCTGGGAAAGGGCTTCCGGCACGGAGTTCAGCGACAAGATGCTCTCTGACCAGGATCTTTCGAATTTGCTTTTTGCGGCTATCGGCGTGAACCGCCCTGCCGATGGCAAGCTCACGTCGCCAACTGCCCGCAACTTCCAGGAAATTCGCGTGTTCGTGTTCACGAGCAAGGGCGTCTCGGAATACCTGAACAAGGAAAACGCCCTGAAGCAGGTGGCGAAGGGTGACCACAGGGGGCTCGTTGCCGACCGTCAGGATTGGGCGAAGGCGGCCCCGGTCAGCATCCTCATCGTTGCGGACGAGACCAAGTTCGGCAGCAGCGATGCCCGCGCGAAGGTGACGATGGGAACCGACGCGGGAATCGTGAGCGAGAATATTAATTTGTTCTGTTCCGGCATGGGCCTGGTGACCCGCCCGCGCATGACGATGGATGTTCCCGCCATCAAGAAGCTTCTCAAGCTTTCGGACTCGCAGGTACCCTTGCTGAACAACCCCGTCGGCTACGCGAAATAGTTGAAGCAGGTTAACAATAAGGTTAACGAAAGGTTAACAATAGGGTTAATGTAAAGGTTAATGAAAATTTTTCAATTACTCAACAAGTTGCTGAGTAAATAGGCTATTGGAAAATCCTATAACAACCGCCCGTCGCGAAAAGTTGTATCTTTTCGGTGTTGAAGGTAACATCATGAAAAGACATTTCGCTTTTTTGCTTTGCGCCCTGCTCCTCGTGGCAGGCGGCGCATCTTACGCATTCGCAGCCCCAAAGGCGGCTCCGGCCGAGGACATCAAGATTGTCAAGGTGAACGACGCTAACTTCGAGAGTGAGGTTCTGCATTCCAAGAAGCCGGTCATCCTGGATATCACTTCCACGAGTTGCCCGCCGTGCCTCATCATGATCCCGACGCTCATCGGCATCGCGAAGAACTATCCCGACATCAAGATTGCGACGGTGGGCATCGACGAGCCGGGCATCGACAAGATCAAGGCCACGCTCCCGATTCGGGCGTTCCCGACGTTCTTCATGGTGCGCGATGGCAAGATTATAAACCAGCTAGTGGGTGCGGTGAAGGAAGAGGAACTGCTTTCTGCCCTGCAGTACACGCCTTCCAAGAAGCCCGCTGCCAAGCAGAAGAAGGTCAAGAACGCGAAGCACAATATGGTGTGCAAGACTCCGGGACAGTTCAACGGGCTCAAGAACCTGGTGACCATCTCCTTCGTGTTCGGTGACTACGAAATTGAGAATGTGGATATTGTGACGGACGTGTTCGTGCCGCCGGAACTGAGCGACAAGCGCGAGCAACTGATGGATCACGTGCGTGCCAGCGGAAAGGGCGAGGTGGAGCCCACCATGACCGGGTTCCGCATTTATATTGACAACAACTGCCGCTTTATGAAGGCGATGGACATGAAGCGCACGTCCACCTACGGCGAGATGCGCGCGGGCCTCGAACTGCAGGGCTTTACCTGCCAGTAGTTATTGGCAGGTAAAGCATTGATAAGATGATAGTGGATCCCCGCCTGCGCGGGGATGACAAAAGGGTGCACCGTGTATGACAAAGGGGTGCGCTGGGGATGACTGCGGCCCCTGTTATTTCTTTTCGTAGCGCACGTAGGCAAATTTTTTGCTATCGGGAGCCCACGAGTTCACGTTGATGGTTCCCTGGCCGCCGAACAGCTTTAGAATCGTGCGGGGTTCGCTCCAGCCGGTCTTATCGCTGCCCGTCATCAGGCGAATTTCCACATTCTTGTTGGGCACGTGTTCGCCGGGCCGCACGTCCCGTTCGTGGTAGGCCAGCATCACGACTTTCGTGCGGTCGGGCGAAATGTGCGGGAACCAGGTGTTCCAATGGGCGTCCTGTGTCATCTGCGTCTGTTCGGAGCCGTCGGACCTCATGCGCCACGCCTGCATGCGACCGCTGCGAACAGAATTGAACCAGATGTATTCTCCGTCGCAGTCGTATTCCGGTCCGTCATTCAGGCCGAAAGCCGTCGTGAGCTGCGTCTCGTTCCCGCCGGCAGTGGGAATGGTGTAAATGTCGTATTCTCCATCCCGTTCGGCGCAGTAGGCGAGCATTTTTCCGTCGGCGGTAACGCCGTGGAGGTAGCTGGGAGCAAGGGGCGTCACCAGTTCCGGCATGCGTCCGTCAAAGAAAATCTTGTAGATGCGGGAAAGGCCGTCTTCTTTGGTGTGGTGGCTCACGAAAAGTCCTAAACCATCGGGAGAGAGCACGTGGTCGTTGTTGCAGTTGTCCACAAAGTAGCTCGGAACTTCGGTAATGGCTCCGCTTTCGATTTCAATTTTATAGATGCGGCCTTCGCTGTTGTAGGTGAGGAATTTTCCGTCGGCGCTCCAGTTGGGCGCTTCGATGACCTTGTCGAATTTCTTGAGGAGTTTTGATTCGCCGGTCTCGATGTCGAAAATTTCCAGGAAGGACTTGTCTCCGCTGCGGTCCCAGACTTCGCCCGGGCTGAGTTCGAAGGGGTAGCTCACTCCCCATGCGGCGCGGAGGTTGTCCATTTGCGTCATCATCTGCATGGTCTTGCTGTGGGGCATTTCGGGGCATTCCTTGAGGCCTTTCTCGAGGGCCGCCTTGCAGCCCAGCACCTCGTATTCGTAGCAGTTCTCGATGCGGGGCGGCCTCAAGGACTCTACCAGATTTCCGGCCACGTCAAACAACTGAATTTCTTCCATGTCGTTCAAGTTCTGTACCCGGATAAAGCCTGTGGTTCCGTAGATGACGCCCTCGTTTTTGAGCGGCGCTACCATGGAGGTCTTGAGATGCGCCACCTGGCCATTCGCATATACCAAATCAATCCAGTCCGTCGCATCCACGCCCGTGTGGAACTTGACGCACTTGGTTTTTGTCTGTACGATGTGATTTGCGACGCATTCCCCACCCGATGTCATTTCCGCACAGTCTCCACCTGATGTCATCCCCGTGGAGGCGGGGATCTCCTTGCAAATTTCCGGGTCAGTCAAAAAGATATCCGCGAACGTGAGGCTGTAAATGCCCAAGTCCAGCAGCGCGCCGCCCGCAAGCTCCGGCTTTTGCAAGCGCTCGATATGCGAAAGGGGCATGGAAAAATCTGCTTCCACGCTTTCCACCTTGCCAATTTTCCCGGCCAGAATCCAGTCCTTGACCATCTGCACGGCGGGCAAGAACCTTGTCCACATGGCCTCGCACAGGAACACGCCTTTTTCTTCGGCAAGAGCCACCACTTCCGATGCCATCAGGGCGTTGGCGGTAAATGCCTTTTCTACTAGCAAGTTCTTGTTGTGTTCCAAGCAAAGCAAGATGTTGTTGTAATGCTCGGAATGGGGAGTGGCCACATAGATCAAATCTACCGCAGGGTCCCGGGCCAGTTCCTCGTAACTGCCGCAGGCACGCCCGAAACCATATTCGTCGGCAAATTTTTTTGCCTTGTCAAGTGAGCGCGATGCCACCGCATAGCATTCTACGCCCATGCCCCGCTTTTCGAGAGTCTTGACGGCAGCCGCCATCTTGGTGGCAATATGCCCACAACCGAGAATTGCAAACTTGAGAACTGGATTTTTCATTGTTTACTGCAAAAAAGTGTTTTTTAAAAGATACACTTTTTTTGATGCACTAAGGCAACGTGACGCTTTTATATGTGGACTCACGTGTAAACAGGATTATCCCGTTTTGCGAAACGGTGATGATGGTTTTTGAGTTCCTAAATGGGCGAGGCACTACAAACTGGTATCCTTTCTCGTAAACGATGGTTTCGTACAACAGTTTTCCATGGAGCGAGAATATACGGATAACCTTTGGTCCATGTATCGGCAATTCTAGCAGCCCGTTGTTGTAGGTGATGGCTGTGGAAGCTTCGCTTGAGCTGGAATAGGTTTCGCTTGACGAGATTTCAAAGGACGAAGAAGATTCCCTGTCGGAACTGGACGATATATTTTCGATGGAACTGGACGACGTATCTTCGATAGAACTGGATGACAAAATACCTTTGGAACTAGATGAGAGAATATCTTCAGAACTTGACGAAATGACATCCTCTGAACTAGACGAAATTTCTTTGGCAGAGCTGGACGACACCGTTTCAGACGACGAAACGGACATGTCAACGATAAAAGTAATGTATTCCTTGTCCTCGGACTCCGTGATTTCGGAAAGGGCGATTTCCATAGAGTCGCCATTCCAGAAGACGAACTTTTCAAAGTTTGTCACGGCCTTTGTCCCCGGGAAAACATCGTATGGCCTAGCGTACTTATCGATTTCAGGACTAGCTTCTTCGATATCTACGTGCATGTGGTTACCGTCGTTATTGACCGTTTTTTCTTTCCATACAGAAGCCACATAGTCGATATGCCATATCAGCATTCCCGAATTGGGTTGCCCTACATCCCAGTCCTTTTGCGTCCTGTATTCCAGCAGGAACATTTCATCGGGGTTATTCGGGTTAGTAATGCTATAGGCGTTGTTACCGTCGATTTTATCAAGCTTTACTTGGCCTACGGCATAGAGTTCCGTAGGGTTCATCCACCCCAGGGACATCCGCTCGAAGGCAGAATAAAAAGGCGGTGCGCAGTTTTGTGTTCCGTATGAATTGTAAGGGCAGTTGTAATTGCCGTTGTCCATCACGTCCCACTTTTTAGGCGTCTTGCGGGGATTGTTTCCTTTTAAGTCGTACATGTCAGGCAACCCGAGAACATGGCTGAACTCGTGAGCGAAAGTTCCTATCCCGCCCAGAATATCCGTGGAATTGTCCTTTTTGTAGGCGTATCCGTCAATTTCGTTGGAACAGGCGTAGCGGTTGGCGTAAATGTCGTTCCCCATATTCTTTCCAGATCGTTTGTTCACAGAATTGCCGATGTACCAGGCGTGGGGCCAGATAGCGCCCACTACGCCGGAGTTGTTGGCACCCACTCCTGCATAGAACATATAGGTAAAATCGATTTCGCCATCGCCATCGTTGTCGTATTTGGAATAGTCAATGCTCTCCTTTTTTTTCAAGGAATCTAGGGCCTCCATCAGTGCGGAGCGAGCCCCCTCGTAGTTCCTGCCGTCGTTACCGCTGGATGTCGTTCCGTAGTCATTTCTGTTCCGAGAAATGGTCACGGGCCCATAGACGTCGAAGGTGGGGCGGAAAAGGCCCATGGAATTCTTGACGAAATAATCGCGAATACTTCCGAGGTTGTAATATTCGTTGTAGCCTTCCTTGTTCATGTAGTCCGTAAATTGGGACTTGGGGTCGGCACTCTTGAACCTGACATCTTGGAATTCCACAAGAATTACTATGCCGCGGACATCGCCCTGCGTTATCTCGGGATTATAGCTGGGCATGCGCATCACTTCGCGGTAGGCAAAATCCGGCACCCGGTAGTCCATAGTTTCCATAGGGGGATTTTTTTCGAGTAGCAGGTCGTAGATGCGGGATTGGTCGAGACTAGTCAGAAATTCCACATCGGAATCGCTGCGGTCATTTGAATTGCGGGCGTATATTCCAGAAGGTTCGCCTTCGTTGTTGATGTAGGTGTAATATCCGAGAAGGTCTTCTTTCAAAAAGTAACCGTCTTCGGTCTGCAACACATGGAATTTTTCGTCGCCAACAAAGCGGGCTTCCAGCACGCTGCCGTCGGGCTGTTTCAGGGGGAATGTTCCCTCGTCTGCCGGGACAGCCAAGCAGTAGCTCGCCATCAGCAGCATAAGCATTGTTGTCGAAAAAATTCTCACAATCACTCCTTAGACCTAAAATAATAAAGTATATTACGGATAGGTATGCTCTATATCCATCAATACCCCGATTGGACGCACTTTCGGTTCGATTCCCGGAAGGTCCTGAACGCTCTTGGCGAAACCCGCTTGCAAGAGGGCAAGCTTATTGGCGCTATGGAGACTTGCGGGTTCCAGGATTTGGAACAGGAACTGTTGATTCAGGATATTCGCTCCAATTCTGCCATTGACGGGATTCATCTGGACAAGGCTTTTGTGGAGCAGCAGGTGGCTCTTGTGCAGGGAGGTTCTGCCCAGTCGGCAGACCCTGCGGTACACATATACCTCGCCGCCATCACCAAGGCGTTCAATCCGTTGACCCAGGAACGCCTGTTTGCATGGCACGCTTCTATGGGGCAGAACAAGGTGGCCAGTTTTCGCGCTGCACCCAGTGCGGTCCAATACCGCCAGGGTGAGCTTCAGCTGGATTTCGAAGGGCCGAATCCGGAACGTCTGGAGCAAGAGGTGGAGCGTTACATCCAGTGGATGGAAAGTTCCAGCATGGATGGCGTCATCAAAGCTGCGGTGGCCCATTTCTGGTTTGCGACCCTCAGGCCGTTCGCCGATGCCAACGGCCGCTTGGCAAGGCTCCTCACCATCGTGGCCCTTGCCCGCAGCGAGCAGACCACCCGTTGCCAGTTCTCCCTGAACCAGGCTTTTCTGGAGCGCCGCGAAGATTATTTCAAGATTCTCAATGCCACCCAGCGCGGGAACGGCGACTTGACGGAATGGATTCTCTGGTTTATCGAAACTTTGCAGACGGCCATGGCGAGCACCCGGGAGCGCATTCTCAAGGAACAGCGCAAGACGGCCTTTTACAATCGCCATGCCGGAGAGGCTTTTGACGAAAAGGACCAGAAGTTGTTTACCGCCCTGTTTGCTGGAACGCTTCCTGCAAGTTTTACCGCCAAGGAACTGGCGGCAATTATCGACCAGAGTCACGACACGGCCCTCCGCACTATCCAGAAACTCATCGCCAAGGGCATCTTGAAATCCGACGAGAAGGGCGGCCGCAGCCAGCGGTATTCTATTAGGGGATAGGGGCTAGGATCTAGGGGTTAGGGGATAGAACAAAAAAGACCCGCTTTCGCGGGCCTTGATTTTCCAAAAGAAAAGCTTGATTACCCTTCTTCCAGGGCTTCCTTGAATTCGTCCACCGTGGCGATGTATTCGTCAATCATGTCGGGCTTGGAATCCAGGTGGGCAAGAATCTTATCCAGGTGTTCCTTGTTGAACACTGCCTTCAGCTGGCGGCTGGCGTGACCCTTGTAGCCCCATTCCTTGAGGATTTCGTCGGTGACCACGAAGGAATCGTCCATAGACACGAAACGCATGGGGCCATAGACAGCCCAGTTGTGTTCCATCTGCATGCATTCCGGTTCCTGCATGTCGGGGTTGGCCATGTAGCGCTGGATATGGCGGGTGCGAACGTCCTTGATCTTGTCGATGCGCATATAACCCATGATCAAGTACTTGTTGCGCATTTCGGAATCGCTGAGGCCTTCGTAGCGGGTGCCGAACAGAATGTAGCGGCTCTTGGCACGGACGATGGCGTTGATGTTTTTCACGTTGCAACAGCTCATGAGACCGTAGGTGCTGGTCTCGTAGTTGGGTTCGTAAAAGAAGCCCTTGCCGTTTTCGTTCAGCTGGTCACGGACGGGCATTTCGGACTGGTGACTGGTCTCCACATAGAGCAGGCTGCCGGCGGCGTTGCCACGGTAGTCTTGCCAACCTTCAAGATTGATTTGTGTCTTAGGCATTATTCAACCCCTAAAAAAGTGATACATAACAAAAAAACCAGCGGACCTAAAAAGGTTCGTCATTTACGTTGCCAAAATACAAAAATCAGTGCTAGAGGGTGAGGGCTTCTGCCGAAATATCCTTCATTCCGAACAGATTAGCCCCTTTTTCGAAGAAATTGGCGGTATCCGTGGTCAAAAAGCGGGTCTTGCCGGATCGCGAAAGCCGGGCATCCATCTCGGGGTGCCGGTTCAGGTAGTCGACGGTCTTGTCCGCCACGATCTGACCCTGGATGACCAGGCGCACTCCTGCGGGGAGTGCCTCCCGGATTTCTTTTTCCAGCATGGGGTAATGGGTACAGGCCAAAAGGACGGTGTCTATTTCGGGGTCTTTTTTCAGCAGGGCGTCCACTTCTTTCTTGACGAAAAAGCGGGAGCCTTCCGTACCCATCTCGCCGTTTTCTACCAGGGGAACCCACATGGGGCAGGCGTGCTGGGTGACCTTCAGTTCCGGAAAGAAATGGCTGATTTCTATCTGGTAGCTGTTGGACGAAACCGTACCCGCGGTAGCGAAGATGCCGATGTGGCCTGTGTGGCTGAACTTGCCGATTTCTTCGGTAGTGGGCCTGATGATACCCAGCACCCGCTTGTCCGGAAACTCTACGGGCAACACCTGCTGTTGGATGCTCCGGAGCGCCCGGGCCGATGCCGTATTGCAGGCGAGAATCACCAGGGGGCAGCCCCTGTTGAAAAGCTCCCGCACGCACTGGAGGGTGTAGCGGAAGATGGTCTCGAAACTCCTGCTCCCGTAAGGCGCCCGGGCGTTGTCGCCCAGGTACAAGAAGTCGTATTCGGGCAGGGCATTGCGCAAGTCCTGCAAAATCGTGAGTCCGCCAAATCCGGAATCGAAGACGCCTATCACAGGGCGGCCTCCATGCGGGAACGGACCAGGGGCATCAGTTCCTTTCTTGGGTCGTTGTCGCCCTGGCGTTTTTCGATTTCGCCTGCGTCGATGGGTTCTAGAATCTGTACGCTCACCTTGCAACGTCCGGTATTCTTGCGGCGTTCCCACACGGCAGAAGTGCCGCGGATAACCACAGGGAGCACTATAGCGTGTGACTCTAGCGCAAGCCTGAAACCGCCGCTCTTAAAGGGCGAGAGTGCTTCACTTTTTCCGCGAGTGCCTTCGGGGAACAGACAGAGCCTTGGTGCTCGACCAGATGCCATGGCTTCGCGAATCAGCGCTCCGCCACCACCCTTTTTACGGTTGATAAAAATGCAGCCGATTTTGTGCATCCAGAAATTGAGGAATGGGATGAACCGAAGCGATGCCTTGGCGATAAACCCTACAATGCGTTCGATGGAAAGAAACATCACGGGAATGTCGGCGTAGGAATTGTGGTTCCCCATAACGAACACGGGGCGGCTCCAGTCCACCTTGGAAAGAATCGCCTGGTCTTTTATTTCCAGGTCAACCCGCAGCACGTTCATGCAGAATCGGGAGAACTTCTGGATTTTTCCTTCGAGCCAGGTGTTGAAAATTTTTCCGTAGGCAACCAAGATAAAGGGCAGCGCGAGAATATGCGCGAGCATATAGCCAAGCACTACAATTACCACGTATATTCTAAACAAGATAACAGGCATAGTCCATCGGGGTTGCTTGGGGTAGCGGGGCAGGAACCTGGACGGTTTCAGTTTCAGCAGTTTCCCTTTCCAATACCTCTGCTTGCAATATAGCAAAACCAGATAAGATTCGGCACGGGTCACCCCGACGTAATACAGCCGCCTTTCTTCGTCCATCTGTGCCTTGCGCTGTTTTCGGTTGCCTTCGCACTTGCCCGGCGTGAATCCTTCGGCAAGTCCCGCGTAAAAGACTACGGCGTACTGGAGGCCCTTGGAGGCGTGCACCGTCTCGATATGGATGCCGTCTTCCAGCACTTCGTCGCCTGCCATGGGGTCGCCTGCGATGGGCAGCTCGCATTCCCGCAGGGCTTCTTCGAAATATTGCCGAAGCCGGTTGTACCGCACCAGAATGGCGAAGTTTTTCCATTGGAGTCCGTAGTTTTCGCGCAGGGAATGAATGGCGGTTTTTATCTTTTCGATTTCTTCGATGGGGTTGTCCGACACCCAGACTTCGGGCTTGCGGTTTTCGGTGAAAATCCTGCTGCCGCCGGAGCCCTTGGGGTTCCCTGCCCGGAGAACCTTCCGTAACGTTACGGGCTTGTTCACAAAAATGTCGTTGGCCAAATGCAGCACATTTGGTACGGAGCGGTAGTTCCATTCCAGACGGATGAGGGTACTGTCCTTGAAGTCCGCCTGGAAACGCCGGATGTTGCCGATGTCCGCTCCGCGGAAGCCGTAAATGGCCTGGTCGTCGTCGCCTACCACGAACAGGTCCTTGCGGTTTCCGAGAATGTTCTTGACCAGCCTGTACTGGGAAGGGTTGATGTCCTGGTATTCATCTACCAGGATTTCGGCCCACAGGGACTGAAAGTATTCTCTTGCCTTTTCGCAGGTTTCAAGCAACCTGATGGCGAGGTAAATCAGGTCTTCGAAAACCACGTTTCCAGACAAAATAACGTTTTTCTGCAGGGGTGAAATTTTTTTCTTGATGGCGCCGGGCAAATCATCTGAAAAAAGTTCCTCCCGGTTCAACTTGGCGGCAGGAATCTTCCGCCTTGCCAGTTCCCGCAAGAATTCCCGCTGGTCCGTTTCCTTGGGGGTGGGAATCTTGTTGAACCCGAGAATCTCGTAGGCAAAGCGCTCTCCGATTTTCTGCTTGAGCATGAACAGCGCAAGAGAATGGAAGGTGCAGAGCCGTACCCCTGCCTTCGGGAAAAGAGCCTCTACCCGCTCCCGCATTTCGGCTGCGGCCTTGGCGGTGAAGGTAAGGGCCAGAATCTTTTCGGGCTGTACCCCGCTCATGATGCGGTACTGGATCCGCTTGGTCAGTACAGAAGTTTTGCCCGAGCCCGCTCCTGCAAGAATCAGGAGAGCTCCGTTTTGTTTATGGTCGTGCAAGACGGCCATACGCTGGTCGCCGTTCAGACCTTTCAAGATGCTTTCGGCATCCATAGGTTACCGTTGTGGAATGCGGCGCCCCGAAATTTGCGCCTGCGGGATATGGAAAAGGGACTAGGTGGTTTCCTTGTCCGAAACATTCGAATGGCCGCCCAGTAAAAAGGCGAAGCCTCCGAACAGACTCAACAACAAACTTACAAAATAGGCCAGCAGCTGGATTACCACTGATTCGAGACCGGGCACTCCGGCGCGGGCAAACAGGGACTGGGCGAGCAGTTCCCTAGGGCCGAACCCGCCGATAGAAATAGGCAGGGCGCTTACGATAGCTACCAGCGGGATGTAGTAGAAATACCAGGAGATAGAAAGTTCCACGCCGACGGCAATACCGCAGAAAAAGTGTACCAGAATGCGGAGGGCCTGGGTGACCGCCGAAAGTCCGCTGATGCGGGCCCACAACTTTGCCGAGCGAAACTGCTGGAATCGCTCGAACATGTGGATTAGTCGGCTATTGATTTTGGCGGGGAAAATCTTTTCCAGGATTTTGCACAGGAGTCTGCCCAGCCTACGGCTGAACAGGGAGGCGAACAGGGCGCAGAATCCCAAAAAGATCCAGAGCGACGGCCACATGAATGCCCGCTGGGCCTCGTCGTGCATAAAGAACAAAAGTCCTACTGCCAAGGCGAACAGCGTAATGAAGAAAAGACCGAAAAGCCTGTCGAAGAAGGTGGCGGTGAGGCCGGCACCTACGGTGTCTTGACCGCCCTGCATACGGATATCGTAAATTTTCTTGGCGTCGCCGCCTACGTTTCCGGGCATAAAGTTGTTGAAGAAGAGGCCTACGTAGTAAAGCTTCAGCAAGTGGCCGTACCTGAGATTCACGTTCTGCTTTTCTAGCAGGAGTTTCCACTGGAGGCATGCCGTAAAGTTGGACGCCGCAAGGCAAAGGATGGCCGCAAGCAAGGGCCAGAGGCTCTTGGCATCGAAAAGCTGGTAAAGGTCATCTACGCTCCACTCCGGGTCCATCACGATGTTCCTGCAGACAAAATATGCAGGGACGATGGTCACCACCAACTTCAGCAAAAAAATCAGGGAAGACTTCAGACGGCTATTCATCGGATCCCCCTTCGGCCACCCGATGACGGATGACGGTATCTTGCAGCAGGTTGAACGTCAGGTCGGCAGCAGTATCCCAGCGGAATTCGTCTGCGTAGATACGGGCTTCTTGCGAAAGCCTGGAGCGCAGCTCGTCGTCACCGTAGAGCCGCTCCATTTCCATGGTGCAGGTGTGGGCATCTCCCATGGGGAACAAAAGACCGGTTTCGCCGTTCTTGACGCTGTCGCGAAGTCCCGGCACATCGCTTGCAATAGTGGTAGTGCCAAGCTTTGCCGCCTCTACGACGGTAAGGCCCCAGCCCTCCTTGAAGCTGGTCTGCAACAGTGCCACGGCGTGACGAAGCAGCTGCTGTTTCTTGGAAGGACTGACATATCCCAGAAGCACCACGCGATTTTCAAGATTGCGCTGTTTTAGCCAGGCGGGGATCTTTTTCAGGAGCGGTCCGTCTCCGGCCACCAAAAGCTTGATGTCCGGGTGCTTCCACGCAAATTTTTCAAAGGCCTCCAGCGCCGTCCAGATTCCTTTGTAGCGATGAACGCGGGAAAGCCACAAGAAGTAGGGCAGACCCTCGGCTTCTGGTGGCGGCACTTCTATTGATGGATCGAGAGTACCTTTGCTGTCGGAGCCGTTGTAAATTACAGAAATGCGCTTGCCGTCAATTCCGATTTCCTTAAGCTCGTGCCTGGTGCTTGGACTTACCACGATAAACGGCTGTTTGCGGTAGAACCAGGGAATGGTCCGTTCAAAAGCCCATACCACGGCTGCTACCGGGAAAAACGTCTCGTGGAAAATAGAGCTGCGCCACAGATGGTGCATCTGCACCACCACCGGTTTTTTAATCCAGAACGGCATATATAGCGGAAGCTTGTTCAGGTCTTCTACCACCACGTCAAAATTGAATTCCCGGTCCAGCTTACGGATGTTCATGGCGACAGTAAGCTGGAACAGCATGTCGCCACCTTTGCGGACGACTTCGATTCCATCGACGGTTTCACGACTTTTGCAGCCAGCAAATGCCGTCGTAAAAAGTACGACCTTGTGGCCCGCATCTACCAGTTGTGAAAAGATACGGTGCAGGTGCTTTTCGGCGCCCCCTGCGGCAGGGTGCAGCCGGTCGCGGTAATTGACCACAAGGATATTCATGGACTAGGGCTTTTTGCCCAGGACTCCTATGCACAGCTGGGTATAGTGCATGATCGGGTTTGTTTCCAGGGAATCCAGAATTTTATCTTTCGCTTTCTGGTATGCTGTTCCCTGCAGCGGATACTTGGGCAGCTCCACGCCTACCTTGAAACCGATTTCCCGGAGGATTCGGTAATAGAGGTTCGGGCGCATCCAGTCGCCGTACTCATAGACGCATTCAAAACCTGCGTCGGTCATGAGTTTTTTCAGCTGGGGCATGGTGAATTGCTTTTCCCAACCGGCGAACCACTTGTCCATGGCAATCAAGATGTGCTTGATGATGGTGTAGGGGTGCACTGTTTGCGGTACGTCGCAGAGGCAGTGGCCGCCGTGCTTCAAGATGCGGAAGTTTTCCTTGATGAGCGGGAGAGAATCCTTGAAATGTTCCGCTAGCCCTTGATGGAAAACCAGGTCGAAGGTGTTGTCGGGGAAAGGCGCCTTGAAGGCGTCGCCACGGACGAGTTTCAAGTTGTCGTATAGGTTGTCTTTTGCCCGCAGGCCATCCACAATCTTCAAGCTGTTCTCGGCAAAATCCAACACGTACACGTCGGCGCCCAGGCGGGCAAGCTCGGCACTGTCACGTCCGGTGCCGGCACCAACTTCCAGCACCTTGAGTCCTTCGAGTTTAAAATTCTTCTTGATGGTATTCAGCACCGACGGAGACGAAGGATACACCTTGTCCATGTCGTTTTTCTGTTTCCAAAAACGGTTCCATACGGACTGGTCTGGTTCTTTTACTGTCATAACCGGCAAAATATACGAAATTGTATCTTGTGGAGTATCAACGAATTACGAGACTTTGGGGCGAATTCCGTCATTTTTACTTAATTTTGTAATAAAAAGATGACAATGTTTGAAATTTGTGACAAAAATTTGTATCTTTGACCAAGATTTAAGGACGATAAGGGGCGTTTTTTTGCCAAGTTGTAAAATTTTGTTCTTTTGGCATACAAGTTGCTCAAAAAAAAGCGATATTTAGAGAGACAAGGTTAAAGAAATGCATATTGATTCAACAGATACAACCCTAAAAAGATACCTCGAAGACATTAGACGCACAGCCCCCCTCTCCCGCGAAGAAGAACAGATTCTTTTCCAGAAGGCGAAGGAAGGCGACAAGATTGCTAGAAAGAGACTGATTTCTGCCAATATGCGTTTCGTTTTGAAAGTGGCTATCCAGTACCGTGGCTGCCCGATTCCGCTGCCGGACCTGGTGAGCGAGGGTGCAATGGGCCTAGTGCGTGCCATCGAGTCCTTTGAACATACCCGCGGCCTCAAGTTCATCAGTTATGGTGTGTGGTGGATCAAGGCCTACATTACCCGCGCCATCAACGAGCAGGGTAACCTGATCCGCTTGCCCGCGAACCAGCACCTGCGTGTGCGCAAGGCCTTGCACGAACAGAGCCGCGGTAAAGAAATCAACGAAGAAATTCGCGAGCTTATCCAGATCGGTCAGCGCGGCGTGTCTTTCGATAGCCCCCTGAAGGCGGACTCCAAGGCCACATACGCCGAAGTGCTCCCCGACAACGGAGCCTCCAACCCTGAGGCCGATTCCGAAATCCAGAGCGTAGAAAGCCTCGCCCGCGACCTGATGGAACAGCTCCCGGAGCGCGAAGCGAAGGTCATTACCGGTATTTTCGGTATCAACCAGGAAGCTCCCCAGACGCTTCGCGAAGTGGGCGAGTCCATGAACATTTCCCACGAACGTGTCCGTCAGTTGCGTGACCAGGCGCTTCGCCGTATCCGCAAGTACAACAGCAAGGAATTCCTGCAAGAAAAGAAAGACGCTTTCTTGGCAGCGATTAATAAGTAATAGCAATAAATAAAGTAGTTTTCATTACCTCCATGGAGGCTCGCCCAAACGGGCGGGCCTTTTTCTTTTTGTATATTCTTTCTGTATGGAAAACGATTCTTTGAACATGGGCGCTGGCGGTGTGGATGCCGTCGTGACGGACAGTTCCGTTGCGGTTTTGGATTCTGCCGCTGCGCCGGAAATGCCCACGCCGGAACAGCTGGGAATTTCAATAACGGCGGGGCCCGAAGGTGGCCTGCCCGCCATTACTGTAGGTGATACTTTTGAGTTTCCGGTGACGGTCTCCTGGAGCGTGCAGGGGAGCGCCCTTTTGGTAGTGCCAACGGGTTCTGCCAACGCGAAGGGTTTAACCCAGCTGGGGGTGTCTCAGGAGTCGGCGCGGTCGGTGAAAGACGGCAAGGAAATCGCATCCATCACCTTTACGTACAAGATTGTGGCGCAGGATACGGGCAACCTGCACATTCCCGCCCTTAAGTTCGAAATCCCGACGCAAGTGGGGCAGCCCCTTGACTTGCGGAGTGAAAGTGTGGATGTGCGCGTGGACGAACCTTTCAATCCGCTGCCGTTTGCGGTAGGTGCGATTGTTGCTCTTTGCGTTCTGCTGGCCGGACTCTGGCGTGTCAAGCGTCGCGCCGCTGCACGTGAGGCCGTTGCCGCAAGAAATGCGGCCGACGAGGCCTTGCGCGTTCAGATGTTGGTCTTGAAACAGCGCGTCAATTCCGCCGACAGTCGTGAGTGGCTCTTGGATCTGGAAAGTATCTGCAAGGGGTATGTGGCCCGTAAATTCGGGATGGCGACCGCCGACCCGGTCAATCTCGACAACCTGGTAAAAGAAGGCAAGTTAGAAGGCTGGGAAACTCTTGTAGAAGAATTCGCCCACGCCCGCTACGGCGGCGGCAAGCGGGACAGTTTCGAGAACAAGGAAACCTGGAAAGCGGCCATGCGCCTTATGGGCGTGGAAGAAGAATGAACGGTGCTGTTCCGCCATTTCTTTTGTTATGTTTTGAAAGACAGAGGTAATTTAGTATGAAACTGAAAGCTCTTGTATTCGCATTTGCAGCGGCGCTTGTAATGGCTGGCTGCGACAGTTCCACATCCAGCGATACAGAAATTCAGGAATTACCTGATTCCAGCGCCAGCCAAAATACGCCTGCTTCAAGCACGAGCAAAGATGGTACCGACAAGACGAATAGCAGCGCAAGCGTTGCTGATGTCATAAAGGATTTGGATCCGAAAAATTTGACTCCGGAACAGCGAGAATTACTCAAGTCGTTCCAGACGAAATTGAGCATTCTTCCAGGAGGCGAAGAATTGGCCAAAGAATGCGAGGATGGTGCTACCTTGTCCAGTACGATTATGGAGCAAGAAGTGACGTACACATGCTGGTCGAATATCTGGATGCCTACCTCTGGCTTTGACCAACTTTTGGAAGGTTTGTCACAGGAACAACTGGAAATGATTTCGAATTTTACGGGCCTCACGCCAGAAGAATTGAAACGGCTTGTAGAAGTTTTTGCTAATGCCGATGGGGCAAATTCAAACATTGATTGAGTAATTGATGAAATAGCTGGCAATGATTATCGACAAGGAAAAGATATCGCGACGTGCCGCGGGGCTTGACCTGTTTAGGGTTCTTGCGGCCCTGATGGTATTGCTTTTCCATTGCCATATCCATCACGGAAGTGATTTTGGGGTGCTCACGGGCTTTGTTTCCATGGGCGCCATTTTTATGTCGGCCTTCTTTATGCTTTCGGGCTATGTGCTGTTCTTGACCTACAGGGAACAGCCCTTGATTCAGATGGCGAACCTGAAAAAATTCTACTTGAAACGGATTGTGGGAATCTTGCCGCTGTACTATGTGGTGGCCTTTTTGTATGTGGTGTTCTTGGGGCGCGAAAGTGTTGTCCAGAATCTGCTGTTGTTGCCTGTGGAAATGCTCGGGCTGCAGAGCGTTTTTTCTTCGCTGTTCGAAGTGAGCCACAATGACGGCACCTGGTTTATCTCGTGCCTGCTGCTTTCCTACCTGGCATTCCCGCTGATGCAGGAGGCCGTAAAGCAGATGAGTGCCCGCGCAAAATACGTGGCGCTCGGAATTTGCATGCTGGCTTTATTCTGGGCGCCGCTGGTGGTACATGCCTTTTCTACGGAGTCTATCTACGCCAATCCGTTTTTTCGCGGGCTTGAGTTTTTTATAGGCGTGTTGCTTTGTTCCTTGCCCGTGCAGTCAAAATTCTGGGGTACCTGGAAAGCGTTTTTCGTAGAGCTGATTGCCCTTGTCGGGCTGGTGAGTGCCGGTGTGCATTTCCATTTTTCTGTGGGAAACTACATGCTTTACGACTGGGTTGCCGTTCCTGTTTTTGCGTGCATGGTATTGACGCTTGCGAGGCTTAAATCTCCGAAGTTGCAGGACTCTGCTGTTTTGCGGTATATGAGCGCGGTGACTTATGCGTTCTTTTTGGTGCAGACCTTCAATACCCAAATAGAGAATTGGATTTTTTCTGCAGGCGGAATTCAGAATAACGTTCTAAGGATTGTGATTTCGGTTGTGCTTTGCGGCCTGATGGCTGTGGTTTTGCACCATGTCGTAGAGAGGCCTTGCGCACGTATCGGGAAGAAAATCTTCTTTAGCGAGAAAACATAATTATGCATTACTTTCGGAACATCTTTCTTGGGCTTCTCGCCTTTGCCACTATGGCACAGGCCACAGATTATTCCCAGGCCACCCGGAGCTTATTCTTGAAAGATTGCACCCGAGAGGCTAACGAGAAGGAGTGCCTTTGCGTGCTGGACCAATTGCAGGGAAAATATAGCGAGAAGGTCTATCTGGCTTACAATGCCGATATGCAGGAAGGGAATGGAGATATGGAATTCATTTCCTTTATGATGAGTGCCGCTACGGGTTGCGTCTTGGCTAGCGACGATGTGGGCGATGCCTTGGCCGAGGGCTCCGGGGAAATTTCAGATGACGACATAAGGTTGCTCTTTAGTGCCATAAAGAAGGACTTGCCCAAGAAGGATTTTGTCAAGGGGTGCGCTCCCGAAGCGAAGGCGGTTTTTGGCGAAAAGATGGCCAACAGCGTGTGCGGCTGCGCCTACGACCGTGTGGTGGGGGATTTCGATCGCTTTGCGAAGATGGTCAAGGAAGAGGGAGCTCCTGGAGCTTCCAATGTGTGGGGCGCAGATTACATTATCGAGTGCACGCCCGAGGGGTATTCTCCCGATGTGGAGAAGAACCTTCTGAAACTTTTGAACGAAAATGGCGTGCCCAAGTCGGTGGGGCAGTGCTTTTTGAAAACTCTTGAAAAAGAATATACCCTCAGGGCCCTTGTGGCCGCTTCCGTGAAAAATAGCGAAGCTTTCCAGATGATTATCATGGGACTTGCTATGAAATGTATGGGTGCAGCTTACTAATGGGATTATGAAGATAATCCGTGTTACAAAAAGGCTCTGTAAGCCTAGTAGAATACTTTTACGAGCAGTGTGCCCACGATTGTCGAGACGATGACGCTCACCAAGCCTGGGCGCATGAAACTGTGGTTCAATAGATACTTGCCGATGACGGTTGTGCCCGAGCGGTCGAAGTTCACGGTCGCAATGTCCGAGGGGTAGTTCGGGATAAAGAAATACCCGTACACGCTCGGTAACACGCCCAGGAGCACAGGGCCTTCGATGCCGAGGCTATAGGCGAGCGGGAGCATGGCGACCACCACCGCGCCCTGCGAGTTGATGAGCACACTCACCGCGAAGAACGCAAACGCAATTGCCCATGGGTAATGTTGCACGATGTTTTTGAGACCGCCCTGCATCACGTCCATGTAGTTCGCGAAGTAGGTGTCGGCAAGCCATGCGATTCCGTAAATGGCGACGACGGCCACCATGCCGCTCTGCCACACGGCGCCTGCCACGGCCTTCTTGGGGGCTGCCTTGCAGAAAATAACCATGAACGCGGCCGCAGCAATCATCACAATTTGGATGATGATGTTCATGGCGAGCGGCTTCATTTGCGCCACGCCATCAATTACTTTACCTGTAGGGAACTTGGGACGAATGTCGTGGCCCGCAATTTGCATAATGGAGAAGAATACGATGACGGCGAGAGCACCGAGGAAAATGAACACGGCGCGCTTCGCTTCCTTGGAGACTTCCTTGTCGAGCACGGAAGCGGTATTCCCGTACATGTATTCCTTCATCTGCGGGTCCTTGAGGCGGGCCTGGAATGCCGGGTCCTTATCGAGGTCGAGCCCGCGCTTGTATGAGACGGCTGCCGCGGCCATGAGGCCGCAAAGGCACGCGGGAATCGTAATCGCGATGACCTGCAGATTATTGATGTTGAATCCGTTTGCGTTTGAGATAATCACGAACGAGGCGACGGCTGCTGCAATGGGCGAGCAGGTGATACCGACCTGCGATGCGACGGAGGCCACGCCGCAGGGGCGTTCCGGGCGAATTCCCTTCTTAAGCGAGATGTCGCAGATAATCGGCATGAGGGTGTACACCACATGGCCGGTGCCCACGAGAACCGTGAGGAAGAACGTGCAGAGTGGAGCCAAAATCGTGATGTGGTTCGGATGCTTGCGCAACAGGCGCTCCGCAATCTGGATCAGCCAATCCATGCCGCCCGATGCCTGCAGAATGCCTGCGCAGGTCACCGCCGCGATGATGATGTAGATAACGTCGGTAGGCGGCTTGCCCGGCTGCAGGCCAAAGCCTAGAACGAGAATGGCGAGGCCGATACCCGAAATGGCTCCGAGCGCAAGGCTCCCGTAACGGGAACCCACGTAGAGGGCGAGGAGTACGATTAAAAGCTGGATAATCATGAGTGTCATAGCAACCTCCATTTCGGTTTGTCTTAATAAAGATAAACAAAAAAATGAAGTTGCCCTATGAACCTAGTGGATATCCATCTTCGAAAACAGGTTGAGAACCGCTACGCCGGAAATAATCAGGACGAGCCCCACGATGGCTCCCAAATCCGACATCTTGAGGAGCGTGGTGCCGGCGGCTTCTGCGACAATGGCGAGGATGAGGAATACGTAGTTGAGCGTAGGGAGAATATACAAATTGTTTTTTTTATATTGTGAAAAAAGTGGAGAGGAATCCATGCCGAGTTCTGAAAAGTTCCGTGACCACGTTTTGCAGCAGTTTAAGGGTGAGCTGCGTGTAACGACCCGCAAGATGATGGGCGAATACATCCTCTATGCCGACGGAAAAATCTTCGGCGGGATTTACGATGACCGCCTGCTGGTAAAGCCTGTGGCGGCGGCCGTGGCGATGCTCCCCGGCGCAAAAAAGCAACTGCCCTACGACGGCGCAAAGCCCATGCTCCGTGTGACCAACGAACAGATTGAAGACAGCGAATTTTTGGCGAAGCTTCTGGATGCGATGTTGCCGGAACTGCCCGCCGCGAAAGTGAAGAAGAAAAAGTAGGGGTGTTTGTTCTACGTAGAAGGAACGATAATCACTCGCCATTCGTTTTCCGACCGCAGGATATACCCCTTGTCGGTCATATTTTTTAACTGTTTTTGAATGGCTGACATGTTGATTCCGATTTTTTGTTGCAGTTCTCGGTATGTAATGGATGGGTTGTCCAATAAGCTTTCGAGAATTCTTGTCGAGTTCTCGCTGCGGAATGTTATCCGTTCCCCATCGTACCACCAAACATCGGGTGAATGCTCCTGAACAAAGCCTATGTTGTATGCGATTTCTTCGGCGTAAATTTTCTTGAAATAATTCTTGAATGCCCTGATTTGTCGAAGAGTCGCTTGCGCTCCATCAGAAGGGGCGTCGCCGATTTCCAAATCGGATTGGTGTAGAGCGTCAAGGTATTCGTTTTTCTTGCGGCTACGGACCACCATCATCGGGTAGCCGTGCCTGGCTAGAATGTAGTTGACGATTAATCGGGCAATTCGTCCGTTTCCATCTTCAAAGGGGTGAATGCGGATATAACAGTAATGGAACAAAGCGGCGAGATCGACAGGATTCATTGATTTTGACGATTCCGTTTCGTTGTACCAATCTACAAGGTCAGCCATTAAGGCAGGAGTTTCTTCTGGGGATGCGTAGGTGAAAATATCCCCATAACGTGTAATGACGCTGTTCGGGCGCGTTTTGTATTGCCCCGCATGAATTGTATATGCTGAGTGGTTCCCGTCGGGAAGAGTGTAATGGACTTGATAATCTTCTCGAATCAGGGTCCTGTGCAATTGGCGGATGAAATTTTGGGTTAATGGTGAGAGTGTGTCCTGCGATTTTTCTGAAGTCATTTTAAGACAAACTTCGCTGGCCTTCATCTCTTCGCAATCCCTAACCTTCGCGATACCTTCCACCTTGCCAAAAAAGAGCAGCAATTCCGTTTGTCCGTATGTTAACGTATTGCCCTCGATATGGTTGCTGTTGTAGTTGAAATCCACCGAAAAACGACGGCTCAGGCGAAATTGGTCGTGCTCGCTAAGGGGCTGCATTGACCGCCATTCGGCAAGGGTATTTTCGAGATTTGGGCGCTTCATACCCTAAATATAACAAAATTTGCTTAAAAGGTGGTATTATACCACCTTTTAATGTGAAATTTATGCTTAATTTGTGCTTTTTTTTGTGAAAAGATGGTGTTTTACCACCTTTTCGACGCTTTTGGCGCCAGCGGGGGCGATAGCCATTACGATGAGATAAAAAATCTACGGATATTATGTTATATTATAGCCAAGCTTTTAAGAAGGAATGGTGTAATATGAGATATGGTGTTTGGGGTTTTGCCGGAATGGTGATGGTTTTGGCGATGGTCGCTTGTTCTGGAGATAACGGCTCTAGTGTTGAGAGTGAGGAACTCGCAAGCCACAAGCAAGTGGTCGTTGATGAACAACATAAGGCGATTATTTATCATGAAGAACCTTATTCGATGGAAGGTTGTGTTTTGGATAAGGGCTCTTTTGGTTGGAAAGAGTACCAGTTCCAAGGAACTGTGGCTGACACGACTTACTATGAAATGCACGGCGACACGCTCGTAGTCTTTTTCTATGGCAATAGGGAAGATCCGCATTATTATCTTGGCGGCACTCCCGAGAGTATTTTTGGGGAATGGACCAATATTGAATGTTTTTTGTATGATGGCGTGGTTTATTGCCATGATGAAGCGGATCGAAAATTTCGACAAACTTATAGCAGTGCCGTTCTTACCATTTCCGAGAATGAATTCCAAGAAAATATTGTGTACAAACCGGCTTATTTTAAAAACGAAGATTATACGAATTCCTCTTACATGATTGAGCTGTATGACTTTTTGAAAGAATCCCGCCACACTCCTCCTGTAGTGCTGTCTAGCCTGTTCAATCCGCAAGAGGCTTCCCGTATGGACGCATATGAAAAAGAAAACGGTGTGAATGTTCTTGAGAATACAAAGACGAGTGCGAAGTTTGAGTTGGGCGGAAAGACGTATGACTTCAAAGTAACCAAGGTGAAGCGCGATTCCGTCTATTACGAAGTTGCTGTCAGTGTTAGCTCTGGTGAAATGAGTTGCTCGTTTTCCGAAGAGACTGTAAAGTTGACTGAGGAAAGTTGTAAGGATTTGACGGTGGATGTTATTCCGTTCTATGACCAAGAAAGAGATGCTAAGGAAATATTTTTCCTGGGGTCACAGGGAACACCTGTCAAAAAAGGTGGCGACGAAGAAAAATTCGTCAGTTGCCTCAAGAGCATTGCGCTTGGCGATAAAGAATAACTTTCGGGGGTGTTAGGGGGCGGAGCCCCTTAGGCGTGGGGGTGGAGAGCAACGGAGTGCGAACCAGGGGGAGGCTTCCCCCTTTTATAAATCGCTCGTCTTGCTAGCGTCTTTACCCATGACTCATAACTCAAAACTCATGACTAATACACACCGCTCGTCTCTGTCGCATAAAAGAACCTACGAAATCGCCGCGCAATGACGTTTGTTTGCCTTTGTGCAGCACTTCTAGTACTATCCACTAGCCCCTAAATCCTAGATCCTAGCCCCTCATTTGCCTTTTTTCGTGGAATTTTGTATCTTAATTCGCGAAAACAGAAGAGGTTAACTAAATGGATATTCAGGAACTTTCGGAAAAGGTTAGACAGCAGAGTGCTTTTTGCATGAACTTGCTGCGTGAAGTGGAAGGGACGGTGATTGGCCAGAAGGCTCTGGTGGAAAGCATTCTGACGGGTATTCTGGCCGATGGTCACGTGCTGCTGGAAGGCCTGCCGGGCCTTGCCAAGACGACTGCGGTGAAGGCTTTTGCCGATGCCGTGTCGCTGGATTTTAAGCGTATCCAGTTCACTCCTGACCTGTTGCCGGCTGACTTGCTGGGTACCACGATTTACAACGCCCGCGAGGCGAAGTTTGAAACGCGCAAAGGCCCGCTGTTTACGAACCTAGTGCTGGCCGATGAAATTAACCGTGCTCCGTCGAAGGTGCAGAGCGCCTTGCTCGAAGCCATGCAGGAACGCCACATCACTATCGGTGACGAAACCTTCAAGCTGGACGAACCGTTCCTGGTGCTTGCCACGCAGAACCCCATCGAGCAGGAAGGAACCTACCCGCTGCCCGAAGCCCAGGTGGACCGTTTCCTGTTGAAGGTGAAGGTCAGCTACCCGAACAAGGCCGACGAAATGAAGATTCTGGACGCCGTTGCCGGTGCGGGGCTCCGTCAGCCGCAGGCCGTCGCCACGAAGGAAGACATTTTGGCCGCCCGCCAGCTGGTGAAGCAGGTGTACGTGGACGAACGCGTGCGCGAATACATCGTGAACCTGGTGCTTGCGACCCGCGATCCGGGCAGCATCAAGCGTAGCGACCTGGTGGGCTTTGTGGAAGTGGGCGCCTCTCCGCGTGCATCCATCGGTCTTGCCCAGGCTTCGAAGGCTCATGCGTTCATTCAGGGCCGCGCCTACGTGACGCCGGAAGACGTGAAGGCCGTCGCCATGGAAGTGCTCCGCCACCGCATTATCCTGAGCTACGAGGCCGAAGCGGAAGAAGTCTCCGCCGAAACTGTGGTGCAGAAGATTCTGGATTCTGTTGAGGTTCCGTAGTCGCGGGCTGAGTGCGTCGCGGGCTGAGAGCGTCGCGGCCGTCAAGCTTGCTTGAAAAGCGCCACTGCCGTAACAAACTATAATGTCATCCCGCACTCGTTGCGGGATCACCTTTTACACAAGCCGGGCCTTGATCTCGGCTTTCACTTTTTTGAGGTCGCCGCTGGTGAGGATGGGGATGAGATTGTTGATTTCGTCGATGGGCTTGTCCCACCACTTGAACTTGAGCAGAAGTGCGGTGAGTTCGTCGTCGAATCGCTTGCGGATGAGTTTGGCGGGGTTCCCTGCCACGATGGTATAGGGCGCGACGTCGCTTGCTACGACGGAGTTTGCCCCGATGATGGCTCCGTCGCCGATGTGGACGCCTGGGAGAATCGTTGCGTTCTGCCCGATCCATACGTCGTTTCCGATGACGGTATCGCCCTTGAGTGGAAGGTCGCTCTGGGCCGGGGCGTTTTGCTCCCATGTGCCGAAGATGTAGAAGGGGTAAGTGGTGGCCGCGTTCATCTGGTGGTTCGCCCCGTTCATCACGAATTCCACGCCGGCGGCAATCTGGCAGAACTTGCCGATGATGAGCTTGTCTCCGATAAAGTCGTAATGGTGGGTGACGTGCCGCTCAAAATCCTTGTCGGCAATATAGGTGAAATCGCCCACAATGATGTTTGGGTTTTTGACGGTGGGCTTGACGAAGGTCAATGCCTCCACGTTGGCGATAGGCTGGATGACGCTTGGGTCGGGAGTCTTTGCTGGCATAAAAGGAATATAGATTAATTTGCGGATTTCTATCCGTAGGCTATATTTTTATCGTGTGCAGTTTTTGGGAAGAACTTGCTATCATTTACGGCATGGATGAAGTGTTTATGGAGTGTTTTTGCACTTGCAGGGTGTTCTTGTGAAAAAATTTAGACTTGTCGCTCTCGGCCTGATTTTTGTGGTGGCCGTTCTGCTCCACATCGGGTTTGCCAACGGGGTTTTGAAAGAGGAGCGCACACTTGATTCCGGCGTCAAGGTTCCGGTGAGCGCCCATGACGTGTGGCAGGCTTATGCGGGTGGTATCGACGACGTGGCGTTGGGTGCGCCTTTCCGTCAGTATGGGATGCGCACAAATGTGGGCGGAAAGGAATTCCGTTCGACTCTGGTGGAATTTCCTTTCGGGAGTTCGGTGGCGGGTGATTCCGTTGAGGCTGATTCCGCGGGAAATGGCGGCGTCGGGAGTGGCTCCGCGACGACTGATGTCGAGGAGGGTGCCGGTGCCAAGCCCGAGCAAGCTGCGGCCGGTGTCAAGCCCGCGCAGGTTGCAGTCGGTGCCAAGCCCGTGCGGGGGATAATCTTGTATGTGCATGGTTACAACGATTATTTTTTCCAGAAGGAAATGGCTCAGAAGGCGGATTCGGCGGGCTACGCCTTTTTCGCGATAGACTTGCATTATTGCGGGCGCTCCTTTGCGCCTGGGGACCGTCGGGGAGACCTGCGGAACATGCGGGAGTTTTTTCCGGAGCTGGATTTTGCGGTGGAGCTTGCGCGGGTGATTACGAAGGAGCGTACAGGGCATGCGCATTCGCTGCCGCTGGTCTTGATAGGGCATTCCCAGGGTGGCTTGCTGGTGTCGTTTTATGCGGAGTCCCGTCCAGCCGAAAAATTTGCGGCTCTTGTCTTGAACAGTCCTTTCTTTGATTTCAATTTCAACTGGCTTGTGCGCAATGTTGCGATTCCGGTCGTTTCGGAGCTGGCCATATACCTGCCCGACTTTTCAATTGGGTCCAGCGGAAATCCGAATTACGCCTACGCGATCAACAGGGAGCGTTATGGCGAGTGGCAATACAATACGGAGTGGAAAAGCGAAAAACGGCCGGAGCAGTTCTTGGGGTGGATACGCGGGGTATATAGGGCCCAGCTGGAATTGCACAAGGGATTTCATATAAATTCACCGGTGCTTGTGTTGCATGGGGACTGTAGCGAAGATGACGATGAGTGGTCAGACGACCAGATGCATTGCGATGGCGTGCTGGATGTGGAGCATATAGAGATGTGGGCGCCGAAAGTCGGGACGAAGGTAACGACGGAAACGGTGGCGGGTGGCTTGCACGACCTGTACCTTTCCCGCAAGGACGTACGCGACGAAGCCTACGCAAAGACGTTTAACTTTATAGACGAAAGCCTGCGTGGGTTAGAACGCGCCGACGATTAGCTTGCGGACTTTTGCCGGGGCGTGATATTGTCTTGGATGGGGCGGCGTAAGATACCGTGAATCTGGTGGCGTAAAATGCCGCGAATGTGGTCGCGCAAAAAGCCTTGGACGTGATAGCGCAAATTTCATGCCATAAATTTTTTGATAGCAGGCTTGACGAAGGTCAATGCCTTCATGTTGGCGATAGGTCGGATGCCGTTTGGGTCTCTACGTTAGCAGCGACTTGATGTAACTATCCACCTGCTTGAGGGAGAGCGGGGTGTTGCCGCTTTCGAAGGTGGCGACGAAGTTCTTGCCGATGGTGTAACCGCTGGCGGCGTAGTGGGCGATTTTCTGGATGGCGTTTTCGGCGTAGTCGGAATCGCCCATAAGGCCGAAATGTTCCCAGATGATTTCGTCGCGGGTGCTGGGGCGAAGGCAGGTGAAGTCCGGGTAGAGGGTGCCCCAGCCCTTGACGCTTGTGGGGTATTCGTAACGGTAAGGAATGCCCGCGCGACTAAGCGCGTCCGCGATGATGACTTCGGATTTCGAGCGGACGCGCACGCCCGTGCCCGTGTAGAATTCAGGGGCGTTGATTTCGAAGGGCTTGCCCGTGTAGGGAGTGTGTTGCCATGCGGCAACAAAGTCGCTGTCGGATTCGCGCACGGGCGCAACAAGGGCGCGGCGGCCCGGGTGCAGGCTGGCGAAGGCTTGGTCAAGGGCTTCCGGGTGGAATGCTTCGAGAAAGCTGTCGATGGTCGTGAGCTGGTTTTCGATGACGGCCGCCGCCGCGTTGTTGTAGTCCCGTTGGGCAAGGGCTTTAGCCCTGCGAAGGTCCTTTCGCCGGAGGTATGTGCCCTTCGTGTCGCCCTTCTCGGTAACGACGTAGTATTGGTAGCCTAGCTTGTGTTTTAGTACCCGCAGATTTCCTTCGGCGGGATTCTTGTTCTTTTTCTGCAGGGATTCTAGGTATGACGAAAGCGTGTTTCTGTATTTTGCTACTTCAGCGGTAATTCTGTCGTATGCTTTTTGTGCTGTAAGCTGCGTTCGGTGCATGCCAGACCTCCTAAAAAAGAAAAACTACGGCGAGGGGTATGCTCGTCGTAGCTGGAAATAAACAATTTCTGGGGTAATATACAAAAAAGGATGACGAGAAGTGGAATTTTGGAGTTTTTATAGGCCTAAAATGCTTTTTTCGTGAGTGGGGGCATATAAATTGAACGGGGTGTGCACTCTTATATGCCCCTATTTGAAGATTAATCTGTTACGGGGCATATAAATTCTTCTTTGGGCGTTGTCTTATATGCCTTTTTCGTTAGCTCTCGATTGCAAATTGCGTTATGTTGTCTGCATTTTTGCCCAAATCGCGGGAAAGGGGCATATAATTCCGCCAAAAATTCATTTTTATATGCCCCACCGCTGAAAAGTTTGCCTAAAAAGGCGGAAATTGACGTAGAGCAGTGATGAAAACGTTTTACGGGGCATATAAGCCACAGCAATCAGCCGTTTTTATATGCCCCTAGATGCGTTTTTTACTCCAAAACGGTGCTATTACGGCAATTGGCGGTTTTCCCGTCGTATTCTAGCCGTTTTCGTCGCACCGCCCGAGCCCTTCCGGTCCCGCGTCCCGCCCACTTTTTTATCTTTTAGGCGAAAAAGGGCGCAGGGAAGGCCTCTGCGCTTGAATTTCGTCGTTTAACAAGCAATCGACCCGCGGGACTGCTCCTTTTGGAGATTTGCGCCGCCGGGCCGCCAACAGAATGAAGGATATATGGCAAATCGTGTTGTAATCGGTTCCCAGTGGGGTGACGAAGGCAAGGCCAAGGTAGTTGATTTTCTGACGCTGGACGCAGACTACATCGTGCGTTTCCAGGGCGGCGCAAACGCTGGCCACACCGTCGAAGTGGGCGACAAGAAGTTCGTGTTCCACCTGATTCCCTCCGGCATTATGCACGACGACAAGATTTGCGTCATCGGCAACGGCGTGGTGCTGGACCCGGTGCAGACCCTGGCCGAAATCGCCGACCTGCACACCAAGGGCATCAACCCCGAAGGCCGCCTGTTCATTGCCGATAACGCCCACGTGGTGCTGCCGTACCACTCCGCTCTCGACAAGGCCAAAGAAAAGAAGGCCGGCAAGGCCGCCATCGGCACCACGGGCCGCGGCATCGGCCCCTGCTACAGCGACAAGGTGAACCGCATCGGTGTCCGCGTGGGCGACCTGATGGACGAACGCGAACTGCGCCCCCGTGTCGAAGCCATGGCCAAGGTCCACAACGAAGAATTCAAGGTGATGTACGACGTGCCCGAAATCGACCCCGAACAGGTCATCAAGGACTACCTGGAACTGGGCCAGAAGATTAAGCCGTTCGTGCGTGATGTGAGCGCCATGCTCTATGCCGCCGTGAAGGCCGGCAAGCGCCTGGTGTTCGAAGGAGCCCAGGGCACCATCCTCGACGTGGACCAGGGAACCTACCCCTTCGTGACCTCCAGCAACACGGTGGCAGGCTACGCCAGCTGCGGCGCCGGCATCGGCCCCACGGCCATCGACCAGGTGGTAGGCGTGGTCAAGGCCTACACCACCCGCGTGGGTAACGGCCCCTTCCCGACAGAACTCTTGGACGAAACCGGCGACACCCTCCGCAAGATCGGCAACGAATACGGCGCCACCACGGGCCGCAACCGCCGCTGCGGTTGGTTCGACGCCCCGGTGGTCCGCAAGGCTGCCGTGGTGAACGGCCTCACGCATCTCGCCATCACCAAGCTCGACGTGCTGGACACCTTCGACACCATCAAGATTTGCACCCACTACGAATGTGACGGCGAAAAAATCGAAAACTTCCCGAACCAGCTTTCCAAGGTGGGCCGCTGCGTGCCGGTCTACGAAGAAATGCCCGGCTGGAAGTGCGACACCACCAAGTGCCGCAAGCTAGAAGAATTGCCCGAAAATGCCCGCAAGTACCTGAACCGCATGGCGGAACTGGTGGGCGTGAAAATCGGCATGATCTCCATCGGCGCAAAGCGCGACCAGAGCATCATCGTGGATTTGGACTAAAGCCACCGCCGCCCCGGCGCGGCCAAAAGAAGAGAGGAAAACATGGACGCATCTGTATTGGAACTGCTGAAAGGCGTAGAACTGTTCTCGGAACTGTCCGACGACCAGCTGAGACTCCTGGGCGACCTGGTTGAGGTGCAGAACTTCAACCGCGACGAAACCGTAGTGCTGGAAGGCGACGACTCCGTCCAGGCACTCTACCTCATCGCCTCGGGCTCCGTCCAAGTGTACATGACCGGCGTGGACGGCCGCGAAACCATCCTTAGCTTCCTCGAGCGCGGCGACTTCTTCGGCGAAATGTCCCTCATCGACGGCGAGCCCCGCTCCGCCTCGGTCCGCACCGTCAGCGACTCCCAGCTGATGATCATCTACCGCGACGCCTTCCTCTCGCTCATCAAGCAATACCCCGAACTCGCCATGTCGCTCCTCTCCGAAATGAGCAAGCGGCTCCGCAAGGCCAACAAGCAAATCGGCTCCCTCTCCACCATGTCGGTCAGCGGCCGCGTGGCCGGTACCCTGCTGAACCTCATGGAAGAACGCGGCGTGCGCATCCACACCGACAACGGCAAGATGGTCACCGTCATCCACAACCGCCCCACCCAGCAGCAGCTGGCGGACATGTCCGGCACCACCCGCGAAACCGTGAGCCGCATCAGCTCCATCCTGGTGAAAGCCGGCGCCATCGCCATCACCGGCAAGGACATCGTAATCTTTGACGAGGAGTCGCTACAGGAAAAAGCCGCCAAGGGATAAGGGGGGAAGCCTCCCCCTCGCCGCTGCTGCGTCGTGGCGGGCAACTTGCCTAGAGCGGCAATCAAAAGAACCCGCCACCTAGCCGCATCAGCCGCTACCCCCTCTCCTAGGGGACACCCCTAAAACCCCGGGAAGGTGGAAAGGGGCTAGGATCAGAGGCTAGGATCTAGGGGATAGGGAGCGCCAGTTCGAAGGAAAGAAAATTTGAAGTTCGGATTGTGAATCCGGACGACAAGGTGAAAAAAGGAAATGAGTAAGATAAAGAATTTTTTTAATTGGTTCAAGACATCCCCGTTCATCAGGGCGTTCTTCCTCTGGGTGGTACTCCTGGTGATTCTCGTGCTTGTGGTAGATAAGATTGCGCTGCCTATTTTCTCCGGACAGTTCACCAGCACCGCCGAGGTGCCCAATCTGGAAGGCATGACCGAAGCCGAAGCGGACGCTGCACTTTCGGCTGTGGGCTTCAAGGCCAAGTGGCTGGAAGAGGGCCGCTACAACGCCCAGGTGCCTGCAGGTCGCGCGCTGGTGCAGATGCCTGCCGCCGGTCGCATGGCCAAGGTAGGCCGCACCGTCCAGATTACGAGAAGCCTCGGACTTCGTCAGGTGGAAATTCCGGACCTTCGCGGAAAGAGCCAGAAGCAGGCCACCATAACGCTTACCCGCGCAGGCCTTGTGCAGGGCCAGATTATCAAGGGCGCCCACAAGAGCATTCCCCGCGGAGTGGTTATCCGCACAGACCCTATGGCCGGTGACACCGCCCGCGTAGGCGATACCGTCAACGTCATCATCTCTGCAGGCGAAACTCTCGGGCGCGTGCTGCTGCCCTCCTTTGCAGGCGAAGTCATCGACGACGTGTTCGTGAAAGTGGAACAGCTTGGGTTCAAGGTAGGCAATGTGAAGCGCATCAAGGCCGAAAACGGCGAAGCCCCGAACACCGTCATAGAAACCTCTCCCAAGGAGGGCGACTACCTGTTGCCCGACACCAAGATTGACTTTGTGATTGCCGACTAGCTATGTTCCGTAGAGGCCTGACATTTTTCTGGATGTTGGCGCTGGTGGCGCTCTTGGCGGCGTGCAGTTCTGCACCCCGCAAGGACGCTGGCGGCCAGGCGACCCTGACGGCGGCGGATTCTGCCGCCATCGCAAAAGCCGTTGCACAGAAGGCCGAAACAAAACAGCCGGCAACGGTCCAGAATCTGGACGTGGCTCACGAGTCGTTTATTCGGGCGATGGAAATGGAACTCCGGGGCGAAAAGGCCCTGGCCGAAATTTTTTGGCAGCGGGCTTTCGAGGCGGACCCTGAAAGCCGCTACCTCTCCTTCGCCGTGGCCGAACGGATTGCCGCCCACGGCGAAGATTCTGCCGCGCTGGTGCTAGCTAAACGCGCCAACCAACTGAAAGGCAAGACGAACCCCGGTCAGTTCGAACTGCTTGCTAAGTTGTATGTAAAAGCGGGAATTGCCGATTCTGCCCGTCGGTATTTCAACCTGGCGCTGGATTCTTCGCGCTACCAGGACATGACGCTCCTGTACGATTACAGCTTGTTTCTGGAAGCGGTGCAAGACAAAAAGGAACTGGTGCGGGTCTATGACCTGCTGCTCCCTCAGGTGAACTACATCTCTTCGCTTTTCCAGCGGCAGCTGAACCTGCTCATCGACATGCACAAGGATTCCGCCGTGGTGGAACTTTTTGCCAAGGGCTACGAGGCTACCGGCGACAAGAAAATGTTGCTCCAGCAGGTGCAGGGTCTTATCATCCAAAAACGCAATGCCGAGGCCCGTGCCATCGTGGATACCCTCAGCACCGTGTCGGAATACGAAGAGAACATGATTAACCTGGTGCTCCTGGTAATCGCCAAAGACAGCCGTGCCGACGCCCTCGCCTTTTTGCGGAAAAAGATCTACACCGACCATCTGGAATCTCCCGTGCTGATTTATTTCTTGGCCAACTACGAATACGCCCAGAACGAGGTGGACAGCGCGAAGGTTCATTACAACAAGGCCCTGGAGGGTCTCACGAGTAAGCCCTTTGCGGCCCAGGCCTGCAGGGCCCTGGCCGGAATCGCCCTCACCGAAAAAAAGAAGGACGATGCCGTTGCCTACGCCGTGCGTGCGGACTCCATTCTGGACGGTAACGACAAGGATTTCTTGGCCATGACCTACGGCTATGCGGGCAAGTACCAGCAGGCCTATTATCTGCTGGACTCCCTGCTTGGAGTCTGGACCAACTGGACGCCTATGGCGGGCATCGCCGATTCCGCATCGGTTGCCCAGGTGAATCACGAAGCCCAAAAAACTTACAGGCACTTGCAGCATACCTACGCCAAAATTCTGGTAGCGCAGGCGCAAGAAATCGAATCCGACGGCAAGGCCGATTCCCTTAAGCTTTTCCAGGCGCACGAGGCGCGGTCCAAGGCGAACCTGTTCTGGGAAAGCATGCTGATGGGAGATTCCACCAGCCTGCTCATCCGTTTCAACATGGCCATGAATCTGGAACGCATGGAAGAATTTGACGAATCCTTCAAGCTGTTCGAATACCTGCTGACCGCTCCCGACAGGGGCGAGCTGGACAGGCCCGAGGTGTACAACTACTACGGATACTCCCTTATCGACCTGAATCGCTCTCCCGAAGAAGTGGACAAGGGAATTGCGCTGGTGGACAAGGCTCTTGCACTCGAAAAGGGCAAGGCTCCGTCGGAAGCGTTCTTGGATTCAAAGGCCTGGGGGCTCTACCGCAAGGGAAAATTCGAAGAAGCCTACGCCGTGATGCAGCAGATAAAGTCCGAAAATTTCAAGGAAGACTACGTTTACTGGGAACACATGGGCGCCATACAGGCAGGGCTCGGCAAGACCGCCGATGCGGTCAAGTCTTACAAGCTGGTGCTTAAACTCAGGCCCAACAACAAGGCCGCCAAGGAATTTTTGAAGAACCACCGCTGACGTCATCCTCGCGGAGGCGAGGATCTACCTGTGAAAATGAAAGGCCTCGGAACATACACCATCTTCTTCGCGTTTGCTGCTCTCCTTTTGGCAGGCTGCGCCGGAAGCCGTGGCGCCGCAGGCGCCTGCGAAGGTTCTTCGGCATGCGCCCAGGAGCAGGCCCGTCCCGACAGCCTGCGGGCGAAATTCCAGCTGAACATCACCCAAGAAGACGGAAAGGTCCAGGAGTTCGACGCCGTGCTTTTCTCTGTACCGGGAAAACGATACAGGCTAGAACTGACGGGCCCCTTGGGAATCGGCGTCGCCTCTATGCTGTGGACAGAATCCGGCTGGCAGATGGTGTTTCCTACAGAAAAGCTCTACGTGAAGGGAAACGGCTACATGGTGGGCCTCTTGAACGACAACACGCTCCCGCTGGTGCATATCCATCAGGTCGCGGCCCTCTTCGAAGGCAAGCTTCTTCCGGAGCGCTTCGAGAAAACCGGGTCAAAGGATTCGTCGGGCGTGACCGTCGTGAGTGCGAAGGAATCCACCGGACGCCTGTTCAGCTACGGCGAAAAAGACGGACGCGTCCAGTGGCTCTTGCGCACGGGCCGCGACGGCAAGCCGGAAAAGACCGTCTTTTTGGACGAAGGGACCCTCGAAGGCTGCACCATGCCCAGGAACATCCGTTTTGAGCGGGACGGAAAAGTCTTTCTTGAAATTTTCATCAAGAAAGTGACCCACGGAAAATCCTTCAGTCTCGGCACCTGGCGCCTGAATATCCCCAAGAGCTTCAAGGCTGTCGGGGAATAACGTACCGAAAATTTGAAACGCGTTAAAAATGGTTTAAATTGCGAACACACTGTGGACGCAATTTGGGTTTGTTTATGTTTTGGAATGCTTTTATCCAACAACATCAACAAGAAGGTTGATGAGCCCCACCGCGGATGCACGTACGGGCCGCAAGGCCTATGCCGACTGTCGCAGGGATTGTCGTAATACAGGGATAAATATACAAAGAGACCAGCAGGAAGTCAACACCCGCGCGTTACTTCCCGCTCCTGGTTGCAGCGATCTCAGCGTTTATCTCGTCAAGCGTCATGCCTGCGGAACCGGCCTTCTCGGCATCGGCGGATAGCTGTTGCATATTGTGCAATGCCTGCCTGCGCAATTCCATGAAGGCCTTCCATCCAATATTATCTTTCTTGTTCTCTTCTTCTGATTTTTTCTTCATCGTATTTCTCCATTAGTTGCTTGAAGGGCGCATCTTCACAATACTCTTATCTCTCTTATCTTGCATTTTCAAATTCATTTACCCATTCCTTGACCTTCGCCTGCAAAAGTTTCTTGTCCGGCAGGTACAGCTCATAGGCGGAGGCGTAAATATTCGCATTTTCGGGCAAAGTCAGCTTCACAAGGGTATCCTTCTTCTCCTTGCAAAGCAAAATACCGATAGTCGGCTTTTCAAAATCCTGCTTTACATAGCGGTCGTAATAGTTTACGTACATCTGCATCTGGCCGAGGTCCTGGTGCGTCAACTTATCGACCTTCAAGTCAACGAGCACATAGCACTGCAGCAGACGATTGTACAAGACCAAGTCCACATAGTAGTTGTCCTCGTCAAAGGAGAAACGCTTCTGACGCGCTTCGAACAGGAATCCTTTCCCCAATTCAAGCAGGAAATCTTGCAATTTACCGATGATAGCAGATTCCAGTTTCGATTCCGAATACGAAGCGTCCGGCTTCAAGCCAACAAATTCCAGCGTCACCGGATTCTTGATGATATCCTCCGGCTTTTCCACCACGTTGCCAACCCGTGCCAAACGGGCAACCTGCTCCTTGTCCCGGCTCAGCGCAAGACGCTCATACAGGCTTGAACCATACTGCCGCTGCAACTCGCGAAAAGACCAGTTCCCGGAAGTGGCCTCTATCTCGTAAAGACGGCGTTCGTCGGCATTCTTGATACGCATGAGCACCAGGTAATGGGACCACGAAAGGGTGAATTTATATTCGCCCTCAATTTCGTAAACACTGTTTACGAAATTCGAGTACACATTGAAAAATTTTCTACAGAGAGTCAATGTTTCAACAGACCAGCCCTCCCCATGTTTTTCTATCAGTCTGGCTGACAGGTGGATGAGCACTTGTTTTCCATATGCTGCTCGGTTCTTGCCTTTCTGTTCGTCTTCGACTATATACTGCCCTATCTTGAATTTGGTGCAGACTTCGGCAGCATTGATGGTCGATGCAACCATTTTTCGGGATTGTGTAATAAGGGGAGATATCTTATTGAACAGTGATTCCACCGCTTTTGCAGGGACGTTCTCATTATTTTTAGTCATATAGCCTCCATGTGGTCACAATTTGTGACCGGTTCCTTCCCGCTCCGGGCTGCGGCGATTTCTGCATTTTCCAATTCGTCAGCCGCTGGCTGACGATTTAAAACGAGGAGCATTTGCTCAAAGCGAGAATTGCGTCTGCATTGCAGGCACAATTTGGGTTTGTTTATGTTTTGGGATGCTCTTGCGTTGCTGTTGGCGAGGGCCTTCCCCGGCGTTACTTGGCATGGCTTCCGCCACACACTCGAGCAGGTCGTGTTCCTGCCAGCTATCCAACAACATCAACAAGAAGGTTGATGAACCCCACCGCGGATGCACGTACGGGCCGCAAGGCCTATGCCGACTGTCGCAGGGATTGTCGTAATACAGGGATAAATATACAAAGAGGCCGGCTGGAAGTCAACGCCCGCGCGTTATTTCCCGCTCCGGGCGGTTCTTTTTTCACCAGTTCAATCGGGAACGCACTGCGTTCCCAATCCACATAGGAATCAAACAACGGGACCGCGAAAGGGTGAATTCGGGCAATTTGACAGGCACTGTCTGTCAAATCGCTATATATTTTCCTAGCCGTTTCACCGAATTGGGTGGC